>CAZPBE010000067.1:0-23564 GCA_964584615.1 uncultured Pirellulaceae bacterium
AGAACCGCCGTATACGGAACCGTACGTACGGTGGTGTGGGAGGACGGCGGGAGCAATCCCGCCTCCTACCCGATGCGTTTACAGGTTTGTGAGTTTGTCGTCATGTTGTGTGTCGATTTAGTTGCGGTCTTTTCAAACGAACGAAACTGGTTACGATTGGCTGAGCCCAACCGGTTAGTCGGACACGAGCAACGAGAAAATTGAATGAGTCAAAGTCAGCCAAGCGAATTTCCTGAGTTTCGAACTTTGCTCGATCGCGGTATTGAGGAAAAGCTGGAAGAGTTTCAGCGACACGGACGGTTGAAGCATTTGATTTACGGCAGCCAACTGACGATTCCGACTTTGGAAAAACTCTGCCGTTCCGCCGACATGATTCGTCGCATGGCTCGTCGCCCCGAGGGGAATCGAGAGCTGAGAAACCTGTTGGCCGATCGCCGAGCGATGTTGTATTTCACCCAACCGTCGACGCGCACGTTTTTGTCGTTCATGGCCGCATGCCAGATTCTTGGTATCACATGTAACGAAGTTCGCGATCCCAAAACGTCGTCGGAAGTCAAACGTGAATCGAAAACGGATTCGATTCGTATGTTTAGTAGTTACTTCGACATCATTATCATGCGCTCGCAAGTCGCGGACTTTGCCGAAACGTGTGCTTACATGATGAACCAACTGGAGTCTCAGGAGCGTCGAGCCGTTCCGATTATCAATGCGGGAGCTGGCAGTGACGAGCACCCGACGCAGGCTTTGCTGGATATGTACACCATCCTCCGCACGTTCGATTTCGATGAGAACTCGGTTAGTAAGCGTTCCAGATTGGAAGAACTGCGTCGTGACTATCCTGCTCTGACGACAGGTCCTGCCAACAAGACGTTTGCTTTTTGTGGAGATATCAAGCGTGGACGAACGGTGCGGTCGCTGGCGACAGTCCTTGCGCAATACGAAAACGTACGTATGTTTTTTGTGACGCCTGATCATGACCAGTTGCGGCTTGATGGAGAGCTGCGGTCGAGATTGGAGCAACAAGGCGTTCAGGTTTTCGAATTCAACTCGCTTGACGCACAGCATGAGGGCCAGCCGCTGTTGAACCATGTTGATTGCATGTACATGACTCGAATTCAGCGGGAACACAATTCGGATTCTACTGAGACGGAGCTTGATGCAATTGATCTAAGCCCGTTTCAACTGACGTTGGATCGCGTGAATAAGTTGAAATCCTATTCTCCGATTTTGCATCCTTTCCCGCGCGACGGCGTCGTGCAAGAGATTCCGACATCGGTCGATTCCGACCCGCGGGCGATGTATTTTCGTCAGGCGCGAAATGGGATGTGGGTGCGTGCGGCGCTTTTGGTTCACGTCTTCGATGCGACCGAAGATCTGATGTACGCGTATTCGAACGTGTTTTCCACCGCAGCGCGATAGTGAAATCGAATAGGACAATTTCTCGGTGGGCGAAGGCTGCTTCGCAATGTCCAGTCGAGCCATCGTTCGATTTGGGATCGCCCAAACAGGCTGTCCGGTTGTGCGGATTTTCGGGCTCAGCGGGATGCCAAGCCGCAAAACGCCAATTATCGGTGCGAGAATAACGGATTATCCCTACGGGAAAATTCGGGTCTTCAGACGCAAGCGTTCATTAACCGATGAAAAACGGTACGATTGAGGAGGTGCGATCCCGGTTTTCAACGATTTTGTTGGAACTGAAATCGGCCTTAACTATACTTATTCGATGCGGTGTTGGGACTCGCAGAGGGATTTCCTGAATAAGGAAACGCTTCCGGTCGCGCGTTGATCGAGTAAGAACCGTTCAACTGCAGCGACCGAGTTATCGCCTGCGTCATCAACGAGCAAAACCAGTGGTCAGATGTTGGCAACAATCTTTGACACAATTAACAATACAAATTTAGAACACGATTTACGTCACTCTTTCTGAGTTCGGCAAAAAGGGCAACTCGATGAACTTGATAGGTAAAATCCTGACGCTGCTAATCCTCATTGCGAGCGTCTGTTTTCTCTTTGTCGCCATCATGCTTGGTGCAGCACAGCGAAACTGGAAACAGGAAGCCGCTGCACTTCAAAAACGAGCCGAAGCAGCAACATCTTTGCTTCAAGCGTCTAAGAGCAAAGCAGGTCAAAAGCAAAAGCTGCTTGAGTCTGAAAAGACTGCTCGAGCTTTGCAGCTTTCTCAGCTGGAATCACAGGTCGCTGTGTTCCGTGCCCAGTTGAATGAGAAAGAAAAAGAGTTGCGTAGCGAGACGATCGCCAGCCAGGACCGTTTGGCACGTCTTGAACAAGCCGAAGCCCGATTGGCTTCTCAGGATGCTGAGTTGGCGACTACCAAGAAACGTAACAACGAACTGGTTGATCAGCTTGCCAATACTTACTCAAGTGTGAAGGACTTGACCAACTTGAACTTCGAGCAAAAGACAAAGTTGACGACGCTTGAAGAGTTGGTGAGCGATCTCAACGAAAGTATCTCAATCAAAACAAAAGTGATGAACACCAACGGTCTTAGTGACCAATCACTTACTGATGGAATCGTTCCACGAATTAGCTCAGTGGTCGCCCAAGTTGGTGAAACGGGTGAGTTCTTTGCGATTCGCGTCGGCTCAGACGATGGGCTTCGCGAAGGTCATCAGCTTGATGTCTACCGCAACGATCGATACATCGGCAAGGGCGTTATCACGAAAGTGCAACCGAACTTGTCAGTGCTCCAGACTGTAAAGGGATTCATGCAAGGCACCGTAGCGGAGGGTGACAATGTCACAAGCGAACTCTGATTTCGGCGATTTTGGCGACCCAATGGAGTACGACGGACAAGGTGCAGCTGAGGAAATGCCAGCTGCTCCAACTCCGGCTGCGCCCATTCTCAAAAAAGGGTTCACGATCTACAGCGTGATGCTGATCATATCTTTTGTGATGCTGCTGACAGCGGCGATCATGTTGTTTTCCCAGATAGGTAGTCTCAAATAATCGTGGTAACGGCCAAGTTGGCGCACTGAATATTGTGGACTCTGTTAGAAATTGCTGAGCGACTATGTCAAATGAATTCGAAGAACAACTAGATGACTTTGCGGAAGAGTCCTCTGTCGAAGCATTGGCAGAAGATGACACTTCTCAAGTCGGCCAGACGTCTGCGGAAACCGACGGTGATTTGGTTCTTGATTCTGACAAGAAGCGAAATCTGGCTTTCAATGTCTTCGATGCCATGCTGCTGATTTCGCTGGTTTTTATCTCGCTCGCCGTAATGCTGATGCTGTGGAAACTTACCGATTTCGGTCCGATCTTCGGTGCACCATGGAACACTTCTGAAATTGGCAACTAGTTTGCCTGCGATGACGATCGAATGATCCCTCGCCAAAAAGCTAGGCCGACTGCGAGGATAGTTTATCTGGAAGCAACGCGCTTTCCTGTTGAGAGAACTTTAGTCTTCGAGACTCGACGCCAAGACTTTCTGCCAAGTCAAGCGACTGTCGTTGGATGATTTTGACGCGCAATGTGCTTTCGACGAGTAACGTTTGTTCGGTATTCGTTCGTCGTTGCGTCGACTCTGAATGTGCTTTGTCCAACAGATGGATTCTGGAGCTCGAGCAAGCATATTTTTGCATCCTTTCAGCCCGTGGTCGGTCCGTTTTTTTGCTACACTGATAGTTGAAGAGTGGGCGGCGTTTGCCGCATTGTCGAAAACCCCGGAACGCGTTTTTCTTTTGAGGCAATTTTGGACACGTTAGGTACCGACCACATCGATGAGGATGCGAGTCGCCGATCAAAATCCGAGTTGCAATCCATCGCGACTGAATTGCTGGACAACACAAGTAGTGTGGTGTTGGGAAAGCGTGATGTCGCGCGGCTTTGTCTTGTAGCCTTGTTGGCTGGAGAACACGTTTTACTGGAAGATGTTCCAGGAGTCGGCAAGACGTTGATGGCGAAAGCGATTGCTAAAAGTGTCGGCAACAGTTTTAGTCGAATTCAATTCACGCCCGATCTTTTGCCCAGTGATATTCTCGGCAGTTCTGTTTTTAAAGCGGACGCTGGCGAGTTCGTATTCAATCGTGGGGCCATTTTTAGCAGCTTTGTTTTGGCGGACGAGATCAACCGCGCGCCGCCTCGGACCCAAAGCGCATTGCTCGAAGCGATGAGTGACAACCAAGTCAGTGTCGATGGTACGACGCATGAACTTCCCCGTCCGTTTATGGTGATCGCGACTCAGAATCCATTTGAGTTCGAAGGAACTTACGTGCTCCCCGAGAGTCAGCTTGATCGCTTTTTGCTGCGACTTTCGATGGGCTACCCTGATCGAGAGTTTGAGTCGCAGATCCTGGCCAGCCACAAGTTGGGTGAACCGGTAGACGAATTGGGATCCGTCTGCGACGGAGAGACTTTGTTGGCGATCCAGAAAGCTGTCAAAGATGTGAGTGTCGAAGAATCAATTGGCCAGTACATGATGAACATTGTTCATACAACGCGAGAATCGCCTGAATTTAATGTAGGTGTTTCAACTCGCGGCGTGTTGGCGTGGCACCGAGCAGTGCAGGCAATGGCATTTCTCGACAGTCGTGATTACGCGTTACCCGATGATGCAAAAAGTTTAGCGGTGCACGTGTTGAGCCACCGAACTCAGCTTCGTGGTGGACAGCAGGGCGCCCGGCGAGACGAATCCGATGCTGCGATTCTGGAAGTCGTCGGCCAACATTCGCTGCCGACCTGATGAAACGATTTTTCTAGGTTTCGCGTGAAAAAAAACGATCGTCAACATGAGCTTAAGCAGACCAAGCTGACTCCCGAAGGCTGGGTCTATATCATTATTCTCAGTTTTATCGCTGTCGGCGCGGTATTGCGCAACATCAACATGTTGATCGTGATGACCGGCATGATGGTAGCGCCGCTGATTTACAATTGGCGCACCGGCGTCATGCGGCTTAAAACCATTCGCGTTAAACGGCTTCCTCCTGAACGAATCCATGCGGGGCAGCTGGTTAGTATTCCTTGGCATTGCGAAAACCGCAGTCAGGAATTGGCGGGCTGGAATGTGACGGTTCACGATGTGCTTCGCTGCAATTCAAACGCTTTTGGCGAGGCGCAGGATGAGAAGCGTGGATGGTTTTCAAAAATCAGGGCTGGTGTTGGCCGTTGGGCAAATCGCTGGATCTTGCGCCGAAAGTTTGCCGGGCAAGACGTGGGGCGAGTTCGATTTGTTCGGGTAGGTCCGAGATCGACCGAGTTGGCTTCTTATCGTGCGTTTTTTCCGCAACGCGGTTTGTACGAGGCCGGCCCGGCAGAAGTCTCAACGTCCTATCCTTTTGGATTGGTCAACTGCCGGATAGTCGAGCCGAAGAAAAGCCAAATCTATGTTGCTCCAGCGATTGGCAAGCTTCATCCAACCTGGGAACGCCGTGTCGCTTCGATTGCCGTTGGCAGCCAGTCGATCGAGCGTCGTCGTGGCATGGAAGAAGACGAGTTTTACGCTTTGAGAAAATGGCGCTCAGGCGACAATCTCAAAAATGTTCATTGGCGTACCAGTGCCAAGTTTGGCTATCCGATGGTGAAGCAGTTTGATCAACAAAACAACCGTGATTTCGCAATGTTGCTGGACCTGTGTTCGTTTGATGAGGATAGTTTTGAAAACTGCGAAAGGATTCTAAGTTTTGCGGCGACGGCGATGTTGCAAATTGGCAACGATGTACAAGGACAAATAGCGGTGGCCATCTGTGGTGAGACAAGCCAGGAGTTTTATGGTCGCAATCGTAAGGAAGTCAATCGAACCGTCATGCGCGAACTTGCGGTCGCTGCTTCTGGTCGAGATCCGCAGATCAGAGATTCCATTGCAACGCTTGCGAACTGTGTCAGTCAGGGAACACCGGTCTATTGTTTCTCGTCTCGGAAATCCCCGGAGTGGTTTTCTTATAACGGACATGAACACGAATCGAAAACGCAACGACAATCGATGTCTTCACTCGTAGAACTCGTGCGATGGATCGAAGTTCCGTCGGATGAATTCAGTACCTTGTTTACAACCAAAGAAGAAGACATGCGTCCTGCCAGCGAGTTGGCGGAAAAATGGGCTGTGGCTCAAGTGTAGCGAACTCCGGAACCCTGAAATCAAATGTTGAAAACCAAACGGATCACCGTCATCTTTCTTTACCTGCTGGCTATCACCAGCAGTGTGATGCTTTCGATGAGTATTGGCAGCAACTTGCTGCTTGCCGTGGCGTTGATTGGTACGACAGCCGGGTTTTTGATTGCCGATCTGTGGGGGAAGTTTCGCATCGACGGATGGATGGCGAATTGTGTTTCGATTGTCATTCTGGTTTTGGCGATGAAAGACTTTTTGCCAAGCGATAGTGCCGGCAAGTTGATATCGGTTGCGAACTTGCTCGTTTACTTGCAAACCGTATTGATGTTTCAAGACAAAACACCGCGGTTAAATTGGCAGATCATGGTATTGAGCTTGCTGCAAGTTGTGATCACTTCGATTTTCAGTTTGAAATTCGAAGGAAGCGGGTTGTTGCTGGTCTATTTTCTTTTGGGCGGATGCACAATGGCGCTGCAATCTGTCTACGCTGATTCCATTGATATTCAGGACGCGAACGAGGATAACGCAAAAAGATTGCAATCTCATTTGGGGGTGGGGGATTCATTTCTATCGCAATGGGAAACGCAAAGGGCAACGCAAAATCAACAAGACAACCGGTCGGCGAAAGCTGCTTGGTCGCCGGTGGCGATTCTAGACGCGCCTGGATTCAATGGAGGTTTGACGACCAGGTTGCTGCTGAGCCTTGTCTCTCTGTTTTTGGTATCTGTCGTCTTCACGTTGGTGTTGCTCTTTATGGCACCGAGACAGGATCGTCCCTGGTTCAGTCCAATCGTCAACTCGGTTCCTTCGAAAGGAATTCGAAAAGAGATAGACAACCTGGACATGAAGAACAGGGTCACGTTAATGAACAACCCGATCTTCCGAGCCAGTGTGGTCGATCACAAGACGGGTGAACCGCTGCGACTTTCGTCACCGATGTATTTTCGAGGCTTGGCATTGTCGAGTCTCGTGATCAAGGACAACAAGACGACTTGGAAGCCTCCTTACGAACGGGTTGAGTCGGAGACCTATCAATACATTCCGTCGCTTCGAAGTAATGGCAAGCGTCGTTTGGCGAACATCGAAGTCATGATGGAAGAAACTGCCGAGTCGTTGTTGTATGGAGTGATGCCGATTTACAGAACCGAGCGAACATCCAATTCGATTGAGTTCTGCCACGAAGTATCCGCGATGACGCGTTGTCGGGAAAACGTAGAGATCAGTCTTCGACCGTACCGGTACGAATTTCAAACGGTCATCACGCCTCGAGGATCAGCTGCCCGAGCGTGGCCCTATATATCCAACACGCGGAATTATCGCCGTGTTCCAATGTCAGAGGATCCTGGGCAACAGGCTTATTTGACGGTCGTCGACCTAGAGCGATATCCGAAGTTGGTTGCGATTGCCGACGAACTTAACCGAAACGTCCAGCAGTCCAATGGATCGCGAATGGATTTGGTCCGGCGTATCGAAAATCACTTTTGTGATTCAGGAATCTATGAATACAACCTGGACTATCGCCAAGTCGAATGGGATCCCGATTTGGACCCGATCGAAGATTTCGTGGCCAATACTCGTCTCGGGCACTGTACGATTTTTGCGTCGGCGATGACCATCATGCTTCGCAGTCAGGGAATTCCGGCAAGATTGGTGACGGGGTTTCATGGTGGTAGTTACAACGAGTTGACCAACGAATACGTCGTTCGCGCCGATCACGCACATGCCTGGGTTGAAGTCTACCTGCGGCCCGAAGACTGCACCGAAGAAATGAGATCCAATGGCGAAGCATGGACCGGAGGGGCTTGGTTGATTGCCGAGCCGACCCCCGGGATATCTGCTGACGACGATCCTCTTGGAGCCACCGACGCAATTGAATTGGCTCGCAACGTTTGGCAGGATTACATGCTTGGCTTCGACCAGGAAGAAGCGCGAGGAGATATGTCGTACGCAGAATCGATCCTCATGATTTTTGAAAGTGTCGTGAAATCCGATATTCGCACGTCGGTTCAAGAAGCCGCTGATCGCATGAGTCCTGTCGCGAAAGCAACACTCACATTCTGTTTTGGATTGCTGTTCCTGATTCCGATGGTCCGATTTCTAATTCGGAAAGCTGACTACGAGGAAGAACTTCCAGACGATGCGGTGGGGCGCTTGAAACGGTTTTTCGCTGACGCCATCGGGTTGATTTCTCCAGATCTACGAGAATGGGTCATCGGACCTGATAAGAAAACCGCCTTTTACTCGCGGTTTGTCGATGTGATGGAAGAGCATGAGCTGGTACGGGTTCCCAATCAAACTCATCGAGAGTTTGCGCAACTCGCGGTCGCGAATTTTGAAAGCCACCCTGCCCTGTCGTCAATCGAATCGACGATTTTCCATGTGACGAATCGGTTCAATGATGTTCGCTTCGGTAAGGAAACGATGGGCTCCGAAGAGAAAGCTGAGATTGATAAACGGGTTGATGAACTTGCCCGTTTTTTGAAACAGAAGAAATGAACTTGAGATTTGAGATTTGAGATTTGAGATTTCGCGCCGGCGGTACTTTCCAAGGTCAGTAGTCGGAATCCTAGGCGAGACCGAAAAGAAAAAGGAGAAAGGAGGAAGGAGAAACCGAAGAGAGGAAGGCAAGACCAAATGGAGAATAGCGAGGCTCGCTTAATTACCTCTCAAAATTCTCGATCATCGAAACGATCAGTTTGGCCAATTCGGTTTTGCTTCCCGAGTGAACTGGAGATGTTGAGCCGTCGGCACTGATGATCTGGATTCTGTTTTCGGGGGAGTCGATCGCACTCGGGTCATTGAGCACAATGAGATCGCAGTTTTTCCGTTCGAGTTTGCCTTTCGCGTTCTCAACTTCATTTTCCGTTTCCAGCGCAAACCCAACCGACCACTGCGAGGGTTTTTTCGTGCGTCCCAATGCAGCCAAAATATCGGGTGTTTCGACAAATCGAATCGTCAAGTCACCAGATGATTTCTTGATTTTCGATGTGGAAATTTCAGCCGGTTTATAGTCGCAGGGAGCAGCTGCTGCGATCACTCCTTGGCAGTCCGGAAATTGCTCAATCGCGGCAGCCAGCATTTCTTCTGTCGTCGTCACTTGAATTAGCTTGGCAGCTTTCGGATAAGCAATACCAACTGGTCCTGAGACGATGGTGACTTGGTGCCCAGCTGCAAGGGCTGCTTCGGCAAGGCATTTTCCCATTTGACCACTCGAGCCGTTGCTGATGTATCGCACCGGGTCAATGTATTGGCGAGTCGGGCCGGAGGTGATTAAGACATGAGACATTGAGCGGGCAGTTTTTTAGAACGGTTTTCTTTATCGAGGAACCAGATTTAGGATTTGAAATTTGAGATTTAAGATTTGAAACCTAATCCTAAAACCTTGAGATTTGAGATTTGAGATTTGAGATTCCGAACTTGCGTTAGGATTTTAGCTCGGACTTAATCAGTTTGGCGATCAAGTCCGGATCGGCCATCCTGCCTTGTCCTTTTGTACGACAGCTAAGCCATCCTTCTTGTGGGTCGACGATCTTCACACCGTCCTGTTTGAGTTGTTCAACGTTTCTTTGCACGGCTGCCTTGTCCCACATTTCACAATTCATGGCTGGCGCAACAATGACCGGGCCGGTGAAGCAGAGATACAAAGTTGAAAGTAAATCGTTGGATTGTCCGAGTGCGGCGGAGGCAAGAAAATTCGCCGTCGCAGGAGCAACGCACAGCAATTCACTCGAGCGCGCCAATTCAATATGAGCTCCCAGCGGATAAGCTGGATCAAACAGGTCGGTGACAACCGGTCGTCCGGTAAGCGCCGCGAAAGTCGCAGGTCCGATAAACTTTTGAGCCGACTTAGTCATCACGGCGCGAACGTCCATCCCGTCCTGGACAAGCTGGCTGGTCAACGCGGCTGCTTTGAACGCGGCAACGCCTCCTGTGACGGCGACAATGATCTCTGGCATGTGAGTTCCTGAAATGCGTTTCAAAAAAAATGCCGATCGGAGTTCCGATCGGCCTTTGACTCAAAAAATTTGACGTCCAATTCGACTACATGTCGTCCAAGTTAAGCTCGGGGGTTCCGTCAAAGTCAGGCGAACCTTCCGTGCCCAGTTCGTTATCGGATTTGAGGAAGATCTTCCCGTGCAGAATCTCTTGCAACACAATCGCCATTTTGTCGTCGTCTTTCGATTCGATCAACGGACGTGCGCCTTGATTGAGTTGAACCAATCGCTTTTGGATCAAAGTAGAAAGTTTGAAACGTCCGCCGACTTTTCGAACGATTTCTTCTTCTTTAAGTTCGTCGTACATACTCAGTGATTCTCCGCTTGTTGCAGCAAGCTGCTGATTTCGGTCGCTGTTTGCTGCACCGATTGATTGAAAACAATGTGTTGATATTTTTCCGAGGCAGCCAGCTCTCCGTCGGCAACTTCCAGTCGCCGTTTGAGTGCCTCTTCGGTCTCGGTTCCTCTCCCACGCAACCGCTTTTCAAGCTCTTCAAGGCTGCCGGGGTGGATAAAGATTGTAATTGCGTCGGGGTGAATTTTAAGGACCTTAAATGCGCCGACAACGTCAAGTTCCAAAATTATCCACTTTCCTTGACTAATTCCGGTCAGGACGGGTTCGCGAAGCGTCCCATAGAGGTCCCCGCGACTGAAGACTTCGGTGTATTCAATGAAGTCATCGTTGGCGATATGAACCTGAAACTGGTCTTTGGTCATGTAGCGATAGCTGACGCCTTCGGTTTCGCCGGGTCGCTGAGCCCTCGTCGTGGCCGAGACACTTTCTTCCAAAGGAAGTGGACAGATCGCGTGGAGCTCTTTCAAAATCGTCGTTTTGCCAACGCCAGAGGGCCCTGACAGAATCACCAAGTGACCTTTTCTGGACGCGTCAGTTGATCCCGCAGACTCGTTTGGGTTGATTTGATTTTCTTTTGAATCACTCAATGTTCTGAACCATCTCCCGCATGCGTTCGATCGCCGTTTTGATTTCGACGACGTGATTGGCAACTGTCGAGTCGTTTGCTTTAGATCCGATCGTGTTGGTCTCACGAAGAATTTCTTGAATCAGGAAATCCAGCTTGCGACCGTTACTGCCTTTGTCGGCCATGATCTCGCGAAAGTGATCAATATGTGTACCCAGGCGAACAATTTCCTCCGAGATATCACCGCGTTCGGAAAAGATCCCAATCTCGCGAATCACATCGGTAGGTTGAACGGTGATGTCGTATTTTTCCAAAATCGCGTTCAGCCGATCAGTAAGTCGTTTGGAATAATTCTCGACGATCTGCGGAGCCAGCGCTTCGATCTTGCCAAGATGATCGGCGATCGAATCACAGTTGCTCAGCATGTCCTGCTGCATGCTCGCACCTTCTTTGGCTCGCATTTCGGCAAGCCGTTTTAACGACTCGTGGGCGACCGATTCGATCTTCGGCCACAGAGCTTCGTAGTCGAAGGCTGAATTTTCACTCACGACTCCTGGCAATCGTAACAACGATTCAATGTTGACCGGTTGGCTGCTGCCTGCGATTTCGGAAAGCTGCAACCAGTAAGCTCGAACTGCAGCTTCGTTCAGTTCGTAAGCATTGCTCAGTGATGATTTGACATTCAGCCGAAGCGTAACGGTTCCCCGCTGAAGTTGATTCTTGATCAGCGTTTCCAATTTGGATGAGTGCTCCGCGTCCAAGTCGGAGAAGACGTTGAGTTTTAGGAACCTGCTGTTGACAGTGCGAATCTCAGAGACGATTTCAACTTCTTCGTCTTGGAATCGAGCATGTCCGTGGCCCGTCATGCTTAATAGCACTGTCAATTACCTTTCGAATCGAAGTGACGAATCAGTTAGAACCGTCTTCGCCCGATGAGCTTTCGCCAGACTCTGCTTCACCTGATTCGGCTTCACCAATCCCAGCTTCGCTTGATTCTGCTGCGCCAACTCCAGCTTCGCCAACTCCAGCTTCGCCTGATCCTGCTTCAGCTTCGCCAGCCGGATCGCCGATTGAGCCTGAAGGACCAATCGGAGGAAGCGTTGCATTTCCAGCTTCAGCCGCTTGTTGCTCAGCTTCGGCAGCCGCTTTTGCTGCGGCACGTTTTCCGTAAGCCGTTTCTGGAGCGTTGTAAGCAGCAATGGTCACCATGCACAACGTGATCCAAAAGATCGCAGTACCGATCGTGATCTTGGTGAACGCATCACCCGACTTGGATCCGAAAGCACTTTCGCCTCCACCGCCGCCTAGTGCTCCTGTCAGTCCACCACCTTTTCCGCGTTGGATCAAAACCAACAGGATCAGAAAAAGGGAAACCAAAAATAGCATCAGCTGCAGAATTGCCAGACCGACTATAAACTCACCGATTAACAATGTACTAAAAACGTTCATGTGGTTACCTTCCAGTTGAAGTGAATTCCGAATGATTCATTCCGATTCGATTCATCAACGACTGGTTAACGTGTCAATAAAAACTGGTTCCGTGATCATCCGATTGATGCATTCAACGGACCAGAGGATTTGTGATTTGCACCGACGCGAAAGCTGTCGACGCGGTTGTCGGGGATTCAATTATGCAGATGCTGTTTCTTGGGCTGCGGCGATGATGGCGGCAAAACTATCGGCCTTCAACGAAGCTCCACCAACGAGCGCACCATCAATGTCAGCTTGCGACATCAACTCCGCTGCGTTGTTCGGTTTTACGCTTCCACCGTAGAGAATTCGAACTTCATCCGCGACGCCTTGATTATAGCGGTCGGCCAGCAATTTGCGAAGATCAGCGTGAACTTCCTGAGCCTGCTCCGGAGAGGCTGTTTTTCCCGTTCCAATCGCCCAAACGGGCTCGTAGGCGATGACGGTTTGGCGAATTTGGTCTTCGGACACACCTTCGAGCGAGCCTTCAAATTGCGATTTGACGACCGCCATCGTCTCGCCGGCTTCACGCTGTTCGAGTAGTTCGCCGACACACAAAACAGGAGTTAGCCCGGCCGCCAAAGCGGCGTGCACTTTCTTGTTGATCAATCCATCGCATTCACCGATGACGTTGCGTCGTTCGCTGTGACCAAGAATGACATACTTGCATCCGATATCCGTCAGCATGGCGGTGCTTGTCTCGCCAGTGAATGCTCCGTTTCCTTCGAAGTAAACATCTTGAGCTCCAACGGCGATCGAACCAGCGGCGCCGATCACGGCATCGAGCTGAACAAACGTCGGACAGATTAAGGTGTCCACGCCTGATGAGCTTGCCGATTCTGCGATGCCCTTGGCCAATGCAACGGCTTCGTCACGAGTCAGGTTCATTTTCCAGTTTCCGGCAATCAAGGGGCGTCGCATGATGGTCTTCTTGGGTTAAGTTTGTTGAGTGACCGCAAGGAATGGCTTGTGGGCCAATGGAGGCGGGCAATTGTTACCAATCGTAAAGGGACAAATTTTAACCGATCCGCGTTTTTTGGATAGCGAGAATCCAACCAAACTAATTTGCTCCCTTCTCCACGCGAATTTGGGCCTCATAGGTATCCAGTTCCATCGATCGTTGGCTGAATTCACGAGAGAGAGGAGCTTGGATGTCAAGAATCGCAAAAGTCAGCTTCTTGACTCTAGCCCTACCGCTCACTTTTATCAGATGCGGCCTTAGCCGAGCGAACGAGAGTGACATCCGCCGACCGACACCAGCACTACGCTCGATCGATCGGAAATGGAATCACCTGATCAATGGACTCTTTGCCCAACGCGACCATCGCCAATCGATCGATGCCCAATGCGACGCCAGCGCACGCTGGCAATCCGGCACGCATCGCGTTGAGCATTCGACTTTCTCTCGGCAGCGAAGCGGCTCCGTCGGTTACCCTTTGCTCGTTAACTAAATCGTTGCGGCGCAATAACTCGTCGGCGCAAAGCAATTCGTGATATCCATTGGCCAGTTCAACTCCACCAATAAACAGCTCAAACCTTTCGGCAACTTCGATGCCGGTTGCGCCGGTTCGCAAAACGGCAAGTGCGGCTTGAGAGGCGGGCCAATTGAAAACAATCGTCGGTCTGTCGAGCCCAAGTTTTGGCTCGACAATCTCTGATACGATCAGGTTGAGCCATTCATCCCTGTCCTTCACATCAGCGAAAGCTGCAACATCGACTTGTTGCTGGCGACACGCGTCGGCAAGCGATGTGATCGAATCGTTGAACGGGTCAACGTCCGCGTGGCGAACGAACGCGTCTCGGTAAGAGATTTGTTCGGCGGGCTGGCAATCGAGAATGGCTTGGGCAAACTCGCTGAGCAAGTCCATTCCTTGTTGCAAGTTGTCTCCGGCTCGATACCACTCCAGCATCGTGAACTCGGGGTTGTGTCGTGATCCCTGTTCACCTTTTCGAAACGCTTTGCAAATCTGGTAGATGTTGCGGGCTCCGCTGGCGACTAGCCGCTTCATCGCAAATTCAGGTGACGTCTGCAGCCAAAGTCTTTCCTCCTCTCTGCCCCGGTTGGAAAAGACAGCCGACTGTGGAATGCCGATGGGTTCCAGATATCGATCAACGACTGTGTCGTGTGACAACAGTGGCGTTTCGACATGCAAGAAGTTTCGCGATTCGAAAAAATGTCGAATCTTGCGCACGAGCTCATCTCGTTGTCGAAGCGTCTCAAGGTCAGCGGTTGATTGAAAGTCGGGCATGGAAGGAAATGTTCAGCGCGGTGTTCAGTGAACGGGAAAGAATTTGAAACGGTTAGTTCGATGTCGGAATTCTACAGCCAATCCAATTCCCAGCCAACGAATCATTCCCAGCCAACGAAGGACTCCCTTCAGTGATTCCCGGCGCAAAGCTCCCTTCGGCGGCCTTGCCTGTTGCTAAACTCGATGTCTCCAGCGAAAATCGAATCTAGCGAAGACTTCAACGCTTCGTGCAATACGCTCAACACGCTTTGGCTCTGGAACTGCATTTTGAAATCGTTAATCGTCATTCCCGCGCGGCTTCAATCAACTCGGTTGGCTCGCAAGATGTTGCTTGATGCGACGGGCAAGACGCTCATCGAGCATACTTGCAACTCTGCAGCCCAAAGTTCACTGGCAGCGGAAGTCATTGTCGCCACTGATGATGCAGAAATTTTCTCGGCTGTAGAGTCTTTTTCCGGCAACGTCGAAATGACTTCCGTCGAACACCAGAGCGGAACCGACCGTGTTGCTGAAGTCGCCTCACGCCATCCAGATTATGACATCGTTGTCAATGTTCAAGGCGATGAACCGGAGATTCCCGGCGCAGCGATCGACTTGGCGATTTCCATTCTTCGTGACAATCCATCGGCTAAGTTGGCGACTTTGGCAACGCCGATTCGCGAAAGACAATTGCTCGACGATCCGTCATGTGTGAAGGTCGTGATGGACCAAGACTCGAAGGCTCTTTACTTCAGCCGCAGTCCGATCCCTCATCCCAGGAATTGGCGCGATGACATGTTGACCAGCGATCCGCCACAGTTTTTTCAACATGTCGGCCTGTACGCTTATCGCAGAGAATTTTTGTTGGAGTTTTCAGATTTGCCGCCCGCTCCAATGGAAGCCGTTGAATCGCTCGAACAATTACGAGTGCTACATGCGGGTCACGAAATCTGGGTCGGGAAAATCGACCAGCCAATCATCGGGATCGACACCCAGGACGACTATCAGCTGTTTGTCAGTCGCTACCAAAACGGCTAAAATACGATATTCGAATTTTGGATTGGCTTTCGTGTTTTAGCAGGCTTGATCCACGGTAACGATCCGTCATTGTTTGGCCTCAATCGACAGAACGATTCATTCATGGAAGCAATTGAACAAAATGACTAAACATATTTTTGTAACTGGCGGAGTCGTCAGCTCGCTTGGAAAAGGACTTACCAGCGCGTCGATCGGAATGCTGCTTGAACGTCGCGGCCTGCGCGTGCGAATGCAAAAGCTGGATCCGTACATCAATGTTGATCCGGGAACGATGAGCCCGTACCAGCATGGCGAAGTCTATGTGCTTGATGACGGAAGCGAGACCGATCTTGATCTTGGTCACTACGAACGGTTTACCAACGGCCCGCTGACGCGCAAGTCGAATTACACGACTGGCCAAATATATCTGAGCGTGATTGAAAAAGAACGCCGGGGTGAATTTCTTGGCAAAACGGTACAAGTCATTCCTCACATTACCAACGAAATCAAAGAGTGTATCGCGGGTGTTGGTGGCGATGACGTTGACGTCGTGATTACTGAAATCGGCGGCACCGTCGGCGATATTGAAAGCCAGCCTTTCCTGGAAGCAATCCGGCAGTTTCCGCTTCAACATGGCAAAGAAAACTGTCTGTTTATTCACCTGACGTTGGTTCCGTATCTTAAAGTTGCAGGCGAGTTGAAGACGAAACCGACACAACATTCAGTTGGTCAATTGCGTCAGATTGGTATTCAACCCGATATCTTGATTTGTCGTACCGAACGAGAGTTGCCGCAGGAAGAGCGAGAGAAGATTGCTCTATTTTGCAATATGCCTTACGACTCGGTCATCGAAGAGCGTGACAAAGACTTTTCGATTTACGAAGTTCCATTAAGCCTTGTTGAACATGGGCTCGACGCGCTCTGTGCGAAGAAGCTTGGGCTTCCTACGAAAAAGCCTGAGATCGGTGATTGGCGAGATTTGCTTCACCGACTTCGCAATCCAAAAGCTGAAATCAGCATCGCCGTTGTCGGGAAATATGCCGAACACAAAGATGCTTACAAATCAATTTATGAGTCGATCGATCACGCAGGAATGCACCATCAGGCACAGATCCGCATCGGCAGCATTCAAAGCGAAGAAATTGAACGAGAAGGTCCCGAGCGATTGCTGGCAGGATATGACGGAATTCTGGTTCCCGGCGGATTTGGTGAGCGCGGCATCGAAGGAAAAGTCGAAGCCATTCGTTGGGCGCGAGAGCGCAACATTCCGTTCCTGGGAATTTGTCTTGGAATGCAATGCGCCGTCATTGAATACGCTCGTAACGTCGCCAAACTGGAAGGCGCTCATTCGACCGAGTTTGACAAGAACACCAAACACCCTGTGATTTGTTTGCTTGATGAACAACAGAATATTACCGACATGGGTGGGACCATGCGACTCGGAGCGCAACACTCGCAAATTGTGCCTGGCACGATTACCGAAGACTGTTATCAGTCAGCAGATGTATACGAGCGACATCGACATCGGTACGAATTCAACAATAACTATCGCCAACAACTGGAAGCACATGGATTGGTGATTGCGGCAACCAGTGAAAATGGAACGCTGGTCGAAGTCGTTGAGGTCAAAGACCATCCGTGGTTTGTCTCGGTCCAGTATCATCCTGAGTTCAAGTCCAAACCAACGAAGGCTCATCCATTGTTCGCTGGTTTTGTTCGCGCGGCAGTCAATCGTGCCGGTAAAGACAGCTTGGTCGAAGTCGAGTTAAGCAATTAAGTGTTGCCTGCTGACAAATGTGATTGCATTCCCTGGAATTTGGGGTGAGTTTGCGGCTCAGGCAGTCTGGCTGTGAAAAGCTTCGGGAATTCGTTGCCAGTTTTAGAATGCGAAGGCCTCCGTTCTGCATCCGTATCTATAATCAGTCAATCAAATTTTTAGCGTGAAAATCGAGGAGAGCTGCGATGTCCGAAAATGATGAACCGAAGATCATCGTGGACGAAGACTGGAAGTCCCAAGTCGAAAAAGAAAAAGATCAACTGAGGAAGGAATCAGAAACTGGGAGCCCCAACGATGCGTCTGAGGCGAATCCCGAATCAATGCCTATACCGGAGGCATCGTTTGGTATGCTGATGGCCACGATTGCAACGCAAGCCATTTCGGCCATGGGGTTGATGCCTGATCCATCGACGGGCCAGCCAAATGTCAACTTGCCAATGGCAAAGCACTTCGTTGATACGATTGCAGTGTTGGAGGAGAAAACGAAAGGCAATTTGACGGACGAAGAAGAGGCCTTGGTTACCGAAAATTTGCACCAATTAAGAATGGCTTATGTTGCCGCATCCCAACAAGCGTCTAATGTTGAGCCGACGGAATCAAGTAACATTGAGATTCCGTAATGGGATTCAAATCTAAAGCGACGAACGTTAACTTCCACACTTCAAAACTCAAGTCATGAGTAGCAGCAGCAAATCAACATCCAAAAGAGCGTCTTCAAATCGGCTTGAGCAAGGTGACGAAGGCGAAACAAGCTTTTTGGCTTTGGTGCTGGGAATGATCACGACGCTTTTGATCGTGTTTGGGATTTTTGGGGTTGGAGACAACGGTAAAGCTGAAGAAGCTAGAAAACGGATCGCCGAAAAAGATCGTATCGCTCGGATGTCCGAGGCGAAAAAGAATGCTGATGCGAATCAACTTGTTTCAGCCATCAATGATGATGGTGATAAGACTGAAAAGTTCAAGGTTGAAACAGCCTCGATGGAGGAGCTTCTGGATGAGCTGCTTCGACTGCGTGACATTGCTGGACGAACGTTTAAAGAGAAGGCTAGATTCGCCGAAGCACAGGTTGCCGTTGGCAAAGAGATTTTGCGAAAGAATCCAACAGGCGAGGTTAGGCAACTTGTCGTTTGTGACTTGATCAAAGCTGTCACAAAACTGTATGGCATTGATTTCAGTTCCAGGCTCAAAATTCCAAATGTCGATGCGCGGTTTAGAGAAGTTTATGAGCCCTATCTTGAAGACACCGATCAATCGATTTACCGGGCTTCGCGGCTCGCGTTGGTAACCCATCAGTCCTTCGATCATCTGAAAAGTGGCGCCAACACCGAAACAGAATCTTTGGCTGGGATTTTCGCTGAGACCATTACCCGATTTCCGGATGACAAACACGTTGCCTCGATGATCGAGTTCCATTTCGATGCGTTGAGCCTGATCGATCCAGTCTTCTGCGAACGACTGTTCAACGATGTCGAGCGAAAATTTTTGGAAACCGAAAATCCTACGGCAATCGTAAGACGACTGTTTCAAAACTTGCGTGACAAATTTCTGCTGCGTGAAGTCGACTACATTAGCAAATACGAAAACCGTTGGGTGTACGGGTCGGCTGGACGACGCGAGTTGGTGAAAGTCTCGCTGGACTTGCTTAAGAAAGACAACTTGGGAATGCTATTGATGGGACGTGTCGATCAAGTTGCTTCCTGGTTGGAACGGCACGGACATGAGGAAGATGCAAACAAGGTTTATGGAGCAATGTTGGAAGCTGCCGAGAAAAATGTTGTCGCAGAATCCAGACAATTTGCATTGAAGATGGCGAGTGGCGGAATTCAGCGAGGTTCGTTGTTGGGCCGGCCTTTTGTCTTTGAAGGCGTGGACTCAGCCGGAACCCCCCTCAATCCAAAAGACTTTAAAGAGAAATCAGTTCTGGTCATTTTTTGGTCGGCCTCCAATATTGAGTCGGTCAAGTTTTTAAAAGAGTTTGACAAAAACGCTTACGATTTGACGACAAAAGCGATTCGAGTGTTGGCCGTTTGCGTCGATGAGGAAACGAATCGGGAACTGGGTTTTTTCAAGCGGCGCGCACCATGCATTCGAATCGTTGAACATCGCGATGCTGACGGACAAATAAATTCGATCTACCAACAATGTCCCCCCTCGATTCTCCCGCACACGTTGCTGGTCGGTTACAACGGTAAAGTGGCCGATGTCAACGTGAAGCCCGAGCAGGCAAAGAACGAAGCGCTCAGTTTGTTGCTCAATCGAAACGACTAAAATGGTTGCTAGATCGTCTTGCGATTGAATCCCAAGTCGAGACTCACTTTTGCTTGACTGGTTTCAGTGGTGCAGAAACCTGCGACTTCGAGTCTTCATCAGACAAGCTGGCTGGATCAATCGTTCCGCAAATCTCTCTGACTGCTTTCACAAAATTGCCCAGCAACTGGCTTTGATATCGATACGGATTCCAGCAAACAGCAATCGTTCGCTTGGGCGTGTTCTCAGCCATCTGGCGATAGACGATACGACCACCCATATCAAACTCGGTAGCCATTTTGGGAATGAAAGAAAGACCGTGTCCCATCGCAACCAGATTTTGAATGGTCACCAATTGTTCAATTCGAGTGCCAGCGACCGGTTGAAAATTATTGTTGTTGCAGAAGCTCTCAACGGTTTCCAAAAGGCAATGCGTTTTGCCCAGCAACACAAACTGTTCGTCACGTACATCGTCGATTGAAATCTGTTCTTTGAGGCACAGCGGATGATCGACGGGTAATGCCAGCAACAGTTCTTCTTCGAACAGCGGTTCGACGGTCAAGTATTTTGATTTTGCCGGCACGGCTACAAAACCAAAATCGATTTCTCCATTGGAACAACGCTTCAACAAATTGTCCGTCGTGTCTTCCGAGACCACGATACTTGCTTTGGGAAACTGCTGCCCCGCTTTGGTTAAGATCTCGGGCAGCAAGTACGGCGCAACGGTTGGGATGGCGCTCAACAAAATTTTTCCTGTTTCACCATCGTCAGTAATCTGACGTTTGGCATCTTCGACGAGATGCAAAATCTTCTCGGCATGCGTTTGCAGCATTTGACCAGCCGGAGTGAGCCGAATCGTGCGGCCTTGTCTTTCGAACAAAGGCTGTCCAAGCTCTCGTTCGAGTTTGCCAATCTGTTGACTAAGCGCTGGTTGAGAAACAAAGCAGTCTTCAGCGGCGCGCGTGAAACTACGATGTTCGACGATCTTGCTGAAATAGCGTAATTGTCCAAGGTCCATGCTGCAGCTCGGAAGAACGGTAGGGAAAAGCACATTATTGCGAATGAAAATTTAACATGCAAATTTGTTTCGCGTTTTCTTTTCGAACGCTGGCTGCAAAGCAACTATCAAGAACCTGACAGTTAATTTAGGCAGTCCAGATTTGCGGAAAACTCGAATTGACTGCGCGCAAAAAAATTAAGCCCACGATTTCGCGGGCTTATTTGATGCTTTTTGGTAATTCCTGTTCGGATCGAAATTTGTTGTTGGGGAATGCCCATTCTGGGGAATGCCCATTCGCAAATTTCAACGACTTGCTAACCGACACAAGGATTCGACCTAGGGAATCTTTTATTGAATGAACGGTGCAGCATCGAACGATCCAAGTTGCGCAGGAAATAGGCCGTACAACGTTTGCGTGAAATACTGGTTTACCGCTTCGGACAAACGTTGAACTGGTTTCTTGGGCACAATCACGATGTCATCGTGACGCAACCAGATTTCATCGGAAGGCATCGGACGACGTCCATACATGGCTCCCGCGAGATCGATTTTCGTAGCCACAAGTCGCCAGTTGCTGTCTCGTCGTAGCACAACGATCTGTCGCAAATTTCCACCTTCCAAAAATCCTTGTGCCAACGCAAGCGATTGAATCGCTGTTGTCGGACCGACCAATTCAAATCGACCCGGCTGGCTGACTTCGCCAACAACGTAGATGAACCGGGCGGCACGCTCAAGAAGGATTGGCGTCACTTCGATGCCGCGAATCTTCATTCCATAGCGAGCGTTTATTTCTCGGCCGATCTCTTCCAAAGTCAATCCAACGGCAGGAACACTACCGATCATCGGAAGCTGGACGGTGCCATCGGGAGAGACAAGTGCTTGGCGGGATTGACCACCTGCGCCTTGTCGAGCGTCAACCGCGTCGCGCAGATCATTAAGTGGAGTTTCGCTGGTTGTAACTGAAACGACAATCGCCGGATTTTTGACGAACTTTGAATAACGATCGTTCAGCTCACGTTGAACATCTTTGACTGTCTTTCCTGCAACGCGGACTTGACCAATCAGAGCCACCGATACGGTACCGTCCGACAGGATTGAGATTTCAGTTTGATTAAGTGCTTCATCACCTGAAGAGCTGATTTGAATCGTGTCTCCAACAAACAAACGGTACGGCATTGCCGAACGTTCACGAGTCAGCAAGTAAACAAATTCCAGTTGATCACCAACACGAATGCGATACTGTGGCACGTGCGGTGTGCGGTGCGGTCCGATGTATTCGCCGTATGCAAATTCTTCCCATGGAATCATTCTGCTGTCGCGCCAACGAGCTTCGCGACCGATGCCGCCTGAATTCTGATCAACGGCCAGCATGTTTCGTCCGTAATTTCCGCCGCCAGCATAGCCAACGTCGGTTCCGTAGTTCATTGTTGGGCCATACGATGCTCCGACCACTACGCCAGAATCGCATCCGCACCCTTGAGTTGAACTGCAAGTCGGGCAGCAGGATGCTTGGCATAGATGGATTTGATCGTCAATGATCAAACCATCGTTGCTGACTACCGCTGAGTCAGACTCAAAGACGGCCAGCGAGACTTGCGGAAGCGGCTTGGCTTTTCCGCCGTCGTCGTCATTTGCTGCATGTCCAGTCAAAACGATGTTCGGGTCAGAGTTGGTAACTTCCGTCGTTAAGAGCTCGTTTGAGTCATCAAAGACGAAATAGGCCGCAACCAAAAATGCGGACAAGAAAATGAGTTTTGCGATTCCACTTCGTGTCATGGCTTCCGTGCCTCAGTAAATGTTTGCGGCTAAAAGCCGCGCTGGGTTTTTGTTCGTGATCAATGTGTTGCGACTAATTATCGTTTGATAACGTCTTTGATTTTCTCAGCGATCGTCTTACGCTCTGGCTCTACTTCGATTGCTTCAGGAGTGGGTGCTCCTTCGACTGCAGAAGCTTGAACAACAGGGCTGTACTCTTCGACGTCGGGAGCCGATGCCGCGATAAAGGCTTCACTGCTGACCCAGGAAATTTTCTTGGATGGGCCAGGCGTGATGGGTGAGTTAAGCGCAATTTGTCGTTCGTTCATCGCCAATTGTGCCAGTTCGTGTTCGCCATTTCGCTGGTGAAGTTTGGCCAGATTAGCCCAGGCGACTGGCGTCGGGCGAACCAGCAAGCCTTGCTTCAAAAGCCATTTGGCTTCCTTGGTCTTGCCACTTTGCGCAAGCATGACTGCCAACTCATTAGCGCTGTTGACGTTTGTTTCGTCGGCTCCCAACGCAGCACGTTGGTAGACCATGCTCTTAGCCACGTCCATTGAATTTGGATCCAAACTCTTCGTCGAAAGAACTTGGTGCAACTTGCCGAGGCAATAAAGCGTTTCGGCTGATACGACATTTTGTCCACCAGCAATCTCAAGCTGCTGTCCGGCGAACGCCATGTAGCGTTGTAGCGCCTGTGAAGGACTCATGTGTCGGGCTTGAGTTTCGCCGATAATTTTAGTCGCATGACCGGCGGTGATGTCATCAACCTTCATGCCCAATTGACTCTCTGTGTCCGATACCATGAAGTCTTCTGCTTCGTTCATCGCGACAACGGCATTGCGTAGCGAAGTGGTGTAAGTCTGAGTTCCACTTTGTTCGTCGTTCGACTGAGCCAACACGCCTAACGCTGAGTAAAACTCTTGGCGAGCGGCGAATGACGCATTGCGTCGAGCAAGTGATTTGCCGTACTCAACGTGATGAACTGCACGCTGTGCAGCAGACGCCGATATTCCAACCATCACTGCAGGACGTGTTGCCGACGTTGGCATCGTCTGTTGCCTGACGGGGTGCATTGAAACGGGGAC
>CAZPBE010000067.1:23664-27796 GCA_964584615.1 uncultured Pirellulaceae bacterium
GTGTTGCCGACGTTGGCATCGTCTGTTGCCTGACGGGGTGCATTGAAACGGGGACGGGTTGAGCGTGCATCGGTTGCTGTGGCTGCTGCTGCATTTGCGGCGCTTGCATTGGAGGTGTTTGCGTTGGCGGTGTTTGCTGTCCACTGACCATCGTGACCGGTTCGTCTTTTTCGAACACAGATGTTTCGATTCTTGATTCGGCTGACTCAAAAACGTTGAACGGCTCGCTTGTCACCGGCTGAGATTGAATCTCCGGTTCCGCGTCGATGAACGGATTCCGTTGCCATCCACGTTTGCCAACATACTTGGTTACAACGCCTTTCTCAGGTGCGGAAACTTTCGGCAACGCTTCAACGTTTTCCTGTACGTTAAGTGCTGGCGGAACGTTTTCGGATTCCATGACAGGAACATCATTTGACTCAAAAACCGTTCCGTCTGAAGCTGTCAGATAAAGCTCCGATTCATCGATGTCTTGAGCAACTTCCACGACTTTGTCAGCGGCTGCTTCAAAAGATTCTTCAAGTGATTCGTAGCGTTCTACGATACCGGCGAATTCTGGATTGACTTCGGGGACCGAACCGTCGATCTCCGCAGGAAGAGAAAATTCATCCTGGAATTCAGTTTCCAAGTTCTCTTGAGGGTACGACGCCAGTGGCATAACCGTCTCTGCAACGCCTGGCACAGCCGTCGAACTTAGGTCAGCATCCAGCAAGTTGGAGCCGTCAAGTTGTTTCAACGAATCAAATGATTGTTGGCTGGCAACTTCGAAAGATGCTGATTCTTTATCTGAGCCCGATTGATAGGCAACGAACAACATCAGGCCGCCGATGCCGAGCATCGAAATCATTGCCACTCGGTTTTGAATCCAATTCATGACCACCCTAACTACGCTACAACTTCAATTACGGTCGGGTATTCGGAATTAGCGAATGAAGTCTACAGCGTACAACTTTGCGTACTGCTCGCTACGAATACACAGATTCCGGAAGTCCGGTCTGCAGTTGTTGTATCGGCTGATCTAATTTAATCAGGCAGTTAGGTTGTATTGATTGTTCATAATTATCAGGTTTGTTCCCCCACTTGATTGGAATAATCGCTCTAAGTTAACAGGGCATGTCCCGCAGTTAACCTATTTTGACAAGCGGTTTGGGAAAATACTGACGGCAGCTTTTGCCTCCCCAGAACTACTCGTCGGTGACGCAGCCTTCGGAAGCCGATTTGACCGTCTTGATGTATTTATAGAGTGTGCCTCGGCTCACCTTGTACGGCGGGGCCGACCAGCGAGCCAGCCGAGTTGCCAGTTCCTGCTCACTTAAGTCAACGTTGATGGTGTTTTTGTCGGAGTCGATCGTGATCTGATCACCGTTTTCAACTAACGCTATCGCGCCGCCTTCTTGGGCTTCGGGTGTGATGTGACCCACGATGAAGCCATGGCTTCCACCGGAAAATCGACCGTCTGTCAACAAAGCGACATCGTTACCGAGCCCGGCACCCATGATGGCCGATGTCGGCGTCAGCATTTCCGGCATTCCGGGTCCACCTTTGGGGCCTTCGTATCGAATGATCACGACCTGCCCTTTTTGAATCTGTTTTTCTTCCAGAGCAGCCAGCATCGATTCTTCTGAATCAAACACGTTGGCCGTGCCGGAGAAAACAGCTCCTTCTTTACCGGTGATCTTAGCGACGGAGCCTTCAGGAGCCAGATTGCCGGTCAAGATTTGGATATGACCCGAAGCTTTGATCGGGTTGCTTAACGGACGGATGACTTCTTGTTCTGCGGTCAGGCCTGGCAATTCGGCAACGTTCTCGGCTAAGGTTTTTCCCGTGACCGTCATGCATGAGCCGTCCATCAATCCAGCTTCAAGCAGGAATTTCATCACTGCCGGGGTTCCACCAACAGCATGCAGGTCTTCCTGCACGAATCGTCCGCTTGGTTTAAGGTCTGCAAGAAACGGGATTCGATCGCTGACGCTTTGAAAGTCAGCCAGCTTCAAATCGACATCGACGCTCCGGGCGATCGCAATCAAGTGCAAGACAGCATTGGTCGATCCGCCCAACGCCATCGTCACAACCATGGCATTCTCGAAAGCCGCCCGTGTCATGATGTCGCGTGGTTTCAAATCCAGTTTCAATAGTTCCAGCATGGTATCGCCAGCGCGATGGCACTCGTTGATTTTGCCGGGATCTTCCGCGGGGATCGAAGCTGAAAAAGGCAGTGACATTCCCAGGGCTTCGATTGCGCTGGCCATCGTGTTGGCGGTATACATTCCCCCGCACGCTCCAGCGCCAGGACATGATTTGCGAATGATCTCCTGCCGAGTCTCGTCGTCAATCGACCCAGCCACGTATTCGCCAAAGCATTGAAACGCCGAAACGATATCAAGTTTACGGTCGCCAAGTCTTCCCGCTCGGATGGTTCCGCCGTAAACCATCATGCTGGGTCGATTCAACCGGCCCATCGCGATCAAACAGCCGGGCATGTTTTTGTCACAACCGGGTAGAGCGATACACGCGTCGTACCATTGGGCGCTCATGATCGTTTCAATCGAATCCGCAATGACATCGCGCGACTGGAGAGAAAAACTCATTCCCTCGGTTCCCATGGAGATGCCATCGCTGACTCCGATTGTGTTAAATCGCATCCCCACCATGCCCGCATCGACCACGCCTTTCTTAACTTCAAGGGCCAGCTTATCTAGATGCATGTTGCATGTATTGCCTTCGTACCAAACACTGGCGATGCCGACTTGTGGCTTTTGCATATCCTCGGGAGTCAGTCCCGTTCCATACAACATCGCTTGGGAGGCGCCTTGAATTCGAGGTTGCGTGATCCGGGACGAAAACTTGTTTAGCGTGGGTTCTGCCATGAATTTGTTGGTCGAAAGGTTCTGATCGAAAACGGGAAACGAAATTGTAGAAAGCTGTTTTAAACGATCACGGGCTGAGAAAAAGCTGTCGTGCCAGAAAATCGTCCATCCGCTTCGTGGGCGATGGACTTTGGTTGCAGCCAATCAAATTATCTGGCTGACGTCAAAAGCTGCTTGATCGGTGGTGTTGCCAAACGCAGCAGGGTCTCGAAATAGTCGTCGCCAGTCGATGTCGGATATTCCAGACTTGACCCCGCATCCAATAGCAACCTCACCAGCTCGACATAAACCTCGGGGCGTTCATCAGCACCGCCAGAGAATTTACCGCCATGAACTGCCCAACCGATAGGCGACATGTTGTGGGTTGGCTCAAAATGATCCAGCGGCGCACCGGCTTCGACGAGCAGTTTCGCGTTTTCGGGTTGGCCAAACCAGGCTGCTTGATGGAGCGGTGTTCCGGAGTCGAGTGCGGTTGCCGTCAAATCGGCGCCCGCATCGATGAGTAGTTTCACCGGCTCGGTTTCATTTCGACCGGCGACATCGGCCAGCAAGCGATCTTCTTCCGGGTTGCCCGTTTTGGCGACCTCGGGATGGGAAGCCAAAATCGCTCGGGCTTCGTCTAATTTTCCGTCTACGACCGCAATCGCAAATTGATCAGCCGGCGAGACGTTCGTGTTGGCACCCTGCTCCGCCAGAAAATCGGCAACTTCAGAAAACCGTCGTCGAGCCGCGAGTGCGAAAGATGTCTTGCCAAATTTGTTGGTCGCATCAATTTGAGCGCCGTGCTCAATCAACCGTTGAATTGCGACAAGCCTTCGTCGTCGAGTTGCAACCAGCAGCGGTGTTTCCTCAAGCTCGCCAAACGTCACCTCGAGGTCTTCGCCATCTTTGATTCGCTGAATTAGAACTTGTTCGCCATCTTCGCCAAAATTGCAATCCAAAAATTCGTGCATGTTCATTCGATTGGACTTCCGTTGTGAATTAGTATTTCAATCGCGCGAATCGACTCAACAAAAAGCCGTCCGGTGTATTGAGATCACAGGCGATTATAGATTGTTGAAAGCGCCAGATTGTTGAAAGCGCAATGTTGGGTCGGCATTTTTGCCCGGCGACAAACATAAAAAAAGCCCCCAAGCCACTTGGACTTGAGAGCTGTTCTGTTTTCAGGGATCCATCAGGGTTTAGCTTTCTGATGCAACCGCCGGCTCACCTTCTGCAGCTGGCTTGTCTGATTTGGCTTCAGCTGGCTTATCCGATTTGGCTTC
>CAZPBE010000067.1:27896-29980 GCA_964584615.1 uncultured Pirellulaceae bacterium
GATTTGGCTTCAGCTGGCTTATCCGATTTGGCTTCGTCGGTTGTGCCTTCGCCTTCTTCGGTCGACTCTTCTCCATCTTCTTCGCTTTCAACGACAGGAGTTGGGTCTTCACCCAAGCCAAGTTTGTCCAACATCGTGCTTAGGCCGGCAACGACACGATGACGCGAACCGTTTGCGAATGTAGCCAAATCAGTTGAGATCGAATAAGCTCCCGCGTATTGATTCGAAAGCAAATGCTGAGCAACTTTGAGCGACAAATGATCACCGCCGGCACAAGGCAATGCGCGGTCGGCTTCTTTGACTGTGGCCGGATCCGCGTCAGCCGGTAAGTCGGCCATACAGACTTCTGTGACGGTGTCAGCAGCAAGCTCAGAAATCTGGTCCATTCCGCCGCCGCCAACCTGCCACTCAAACAAGTCCAAGCAAATGCCCACGTTGGAATGACCGACCGATTTGCAGAGCGTCACGATTTCTTCAGCCGTTTGGATAAACTTGAAGTTGCCGTCAGCCTCTTGCGCTTTTGATGCCTGCAATGACAAACCAATTTTGATATTGGCTGGTGCAAGTTTTTCAGCAACTTCGCTAATCCGAGTACAGTGCTTGTCGAAGTTTTCTTGAAAAGCAGTGTCGTCACTGTTGGGGCTGATTTGCACGCGGCAACGTGACGCTTTCAGCGTGGTCGCGAGGTCGATTACGGTATCGAGTTGCTCGCAGGCTGTTGCGAAATCGGCATCGCTGGCTCCAAATTCGATCGGCAAATCAAACGTGCCCAAATCCATGTTTGCACTTTGCAAGAATTGACATGCAAAATTTTTACCGAGCGCGTCGTGGCGACCAAGCAAATCACTCATATCAACTTCAACGCCGGAAAATTTGTGCGTTAAAGCAAGTTCGATCAACTCGTTTTGTCGACCAGCGACTCCGAGCCCTTTAAGATTAATAACCTTATACATATTTATCTCATCTCCGTGATAGCCCGCCGATTCGGATCAAGGACCCACGGTCAATCTCCAAAGGAGAACACCGCTGCATCCACGTCCGTAGAGAACGTCAAATGACTAATCGGGAAGGTTCCAAATTTTCAAAACTGAAAATCGAGCTGGAACGTTTCGACGGGAGTTTGCATTGCGTTGGAGCTCTTAAGATTCAAGCCGGACCATCGTAGGTCAACAATTGGCTTGGAGGGCTCCATTAGTAAGTCGCGGATTATGCCAAAAACGCAAAGTATTGGCTAGGACAAAATTGGTTCTCCATCTGCCGGATTCACAGATATTCCCCTGTAGGACCCATATAAGTCCCAAACGACTCGAATCCGCACCGTGGAGGACGTTTGATTCAAGGAACGCCTGGTTCAAGCGATATCGGACTCAGAGGGTCGAATCCGGGCGCTCCAATCGCGAACACCAATAAAAGCTACCCCCAATCAGGTCAACTGCGTACAATGGGAATGCTGTTTGCGGCTTCTATTGCCTGGCAACCTGATCGATGGGTCGGGTTCGGGTTACATTCAATTTGAATTGTTCAATTTGGATGTGAGGATTGTCGAAAACAGTAAGTACCGTCCTAGATAGCTGAAGCGTTGGAAATTCGTGGTTTGAAAAAGCATCGATTTTCGAAGAGCATCGATTTTGGCGAACCAAAGCGAGTGAATCGCGTCATTTGGTTTGCCTTTTCGGTTCTCCTCTCAAACACCAAGGTTGTTGACTGGAAGGTCTATCGGGGGCGAATTGGATTCGACCGGATTGTAAGAAGAGATAGTGGCGTGTCGTGGTTGGTCGAATGGGCCACGTAAAAATCGACCAAAAACCTTAATTGCTAAAGATAACTCTTTCGCATTGGCTGCCTAGAAATAGAACGCCCCGGCTGAGAAGCTTCGCTGGAGAGCTTCAACTGCTGGTCATCAATTCCAGATCGCTGTGAGTCACGTCGAACACGTTCTCAGTTAAATTGAGTTTTCGTCTAGAGGATTTTTCAGGCTGTCGCTTGTCGGTTTTATTCTCGAAAACCAGAAATAAACGACTACACACGTAGAGGCTATTTTGGATGCATCGCGGGACGCGGGTTCGATCCCCGCCGCCTCCACT
>CAZPBE010000068.1:0-29443 GCA_964584615.1 uncultured Pirellulaceae bacterium
ATGATTGAATTGTATTGAATCACCCCGTTTCGCCGTTTCAAAGTTCACGGAACGCGAAATGGCGACTACTCTGGTAGTAATTCATTTTGCAGTTCACCAGGTTGGCCATCGATGAAATTCAATCGTGCTTCTTATCGCGCAACATGCGCTTGCTCTTTCTTGTTGATCATTGGCGTGTTCAGCACTACTTTCTCGACCACCGCTGGAGCTCAGGAAGATCTGACTCGGCGACCGCTGGAGCACAAGGACTACGACGTTTGGAACAGGCTGGGAGCGACGACTTTGTCGCGCGATGGCAAATGGGCCATGTTCAATATCCAGAACGGAGCGATCGACGGCGAATCGACACTGACGATTCGCAACATGAAATCTGGAAAGGAGTTCGTGGTCCCGCGAGGATCGGGAGCCCGTTTCACACACGACAGCCGTTTTGCAGTCTATCGAATCACACCCGAAAAGAAAAAACTGAAAAGGCTTCGTAAGGAAAAAGCAAAACCGGACGCGATGCCCAAGCCGCGGTTTCAAATGCTTGAACTTGAATCGGGGGAGCTCACGACGCTTGAACGAGTGAAGTCATTTTCTTTGCCAGAAGAGAACGGAGATTGGGTTGCCTGCCTGTTGGAAGATTCGACTGACGCAGACAAACTGAACGAAAACAAATCGAAGACGAATGAAACTTATGAAGTGACTCCCGAAGGATTACGTCGCCCCAAGCAACCTCTCAAACTCAAAAAGCGGGAGCAGTTAAACTCGGAAGGGCCTGAGGAAACAGAGGAGGAATCTTCTGAAGAAGGCACCGAGAAAAGCAAGGCCAAGAAAAAACAATCGTCGAACAAAAAAGAGAATGCGAAAGAGAATACAGAGCAGGAATCTGATTCTAAAGATAAAAAAGATGATGAAAAGAAAGAAAAAGACTCCGGCACGCCGTTAATGCTTATCAGCCTCGACACCGGCGTGCAGCGAACGTTTCCCGATGTCGTCAACTTCGAGTTTTCCAAAAACGGAAAGGTGTTTGCGTTTACAACTTCCGTCGAACTTGCTGACGATGATTCCGGGGACAACAAAAAACCAAATGACCAGACGGATTCAAAAAAGGCGGATGCCAAGAAGAATGATGTCGAAGAAACTGAGGAACAACCGGTCGATGGCGTTTATCTGATTCAGCTGGAAACACTTAAACTGACTCGAATCGCTTCAGGTACCGGTGAGTTCAAGAATCTCGCTTTCAATGAAACCGGAACCCAACTCGCATTTCTGACAAACAAAGATGACTATCAAACGAAGACGTCGACTTGGGCGGTTTACCTCTGGAAAAAACGATGGAAAGAATCCAAAAAGATCGCGATCGAAGGGGACGCCGGAATTCCAGATCAATGGTGGGTCGCTCCCAAATCGCAACAACAGTTTTCCGAAGACAGCAAGCGACTCTATTTTGAAACGGCTCCGGTCCCAGAACTGGTTATCAAAGAACGAGAAGATGAAGCCGCCGGTAAAGACGTTTCCGAAGATGAAGATGACGACAAAGCCAAGCTCGATATCTGGCACTGGCAAGATCCGGAGCTTCAGCCGCAACAACTTATTCGTGCTGAGGCCGAGAGAAATCGCGACTACCTGGCATCTTACAATTTGAAGTCGAGGAAGATTGTGCAACTGGCGAGTCTTCAGGTACCAGATATCCGTATCGACATGCGGAGGAAGTCGCCGATCGCAGTCGCCAACTCAAACATGCCTTACCGAAAAATGATGTCCTGGGATTTACCCGGATTCCAAGACGCCTTTCTGGTCAATCTCGACACAGGCAAACGAGAAAAAGTTCTTGAGCGCGTTAAGTGGAGCGCTCGTCTCTCTTCAGAAGGTAACTTCATTACGTGGTTCGATGCGGAAAAACGAAAGTGGTATGCCAAATCAACAAATGATATCAACGGAAAGCCGGTCGAGATCAGCAAAGGGATCAAGTTCCCCTTACAGAATGAATTGCATGACACGCCGAGTCTTCCCAGAGCTTATGGTTCGGCGGGTTGGACGACCGATGACGAGTACTTTCTGATTTACGATCGTTATGACATCTGGAAACTAAGCCCAACAGGAAAAGAGAAACCGGTTTGCTTGACCAATGGTTTCGGTCGTGAAAACGAAATCAGCTTTCGCTATCGCCGGCTGGATTCAAAGGAACGAGCGATCGATCTTGAGAATGCCTTGATTCTTACCGCGTTCAACAACCTGACCAAAGCAAGTGGCTTTTATTCACTCGATCAAAACGACAACGAAGGAAACACGGACAAGAAAACGAGCACCAAGTCTGCCAAGACTTCCAAAAAACGCAGCAAGAAAAAGTCGAAAAAGAAAACCAGCACCACAGCGGTCTTAAAACAACTCATCATGCTTGACGAGAACGTATCTGGGTTGAGCAAAGCCGAGGAGTCGGGTGAAGTGGTTTTTACTCGCAGCACGTTCAGAATGTTTGGTGATCTCTGGGCAAGCGATCTTGATTTCAAAAAGATTCACCGACTGAGCGATGCCAACCCGCAACAGGAAAACTATGCGTGGGGAACTGCCGAACTGGTGCATTGGGACGCCACCGACGGGCAGAAACTCGACGGAATTCTGTACAAGCCCGATGGCTTTGATCCTGACGAAAAGTATCCCATGATGGTTTACTTCTACGAACGGAATTCAGACAACCTCCACCGCTACTATGTTCCCGAAGCCGGCCGGTCGATCATCAACCACAGCTTTTACGTCAGTCGCGGTTACCTCGTTTTTGTTCCTGATATCCCGTATAAGACTGGCGAGCCCGGTCCAAGTGCAGCCAATGCTATTCTTCCTGGTGTTCAGAGCTTGATCGATCTTGGATTTGTCGACGAGAAGAAAGTCGGCATGCAAGGACATAGTTGGGGTGGATATCAAACGGCGTATCTCGTCACCCAAACAAATATGTTTGCCTGTGCCGAATCGGGCGCGCCAGTGAGCAACATGACCAGTGCCTATGGTGGAATTCGCTGGAGTTCTGGAATGAGCCGAATGTTCCAATACGAGCGAACGCAAAGTCGAATCGGCGAGGACCTTTGGTCAGCAAGTGACAAGTACATTGCCAACTCCCCCGTCTTCTTTGCCGACAAGATCGAAACCCCTTTGTTGATCCTTCATAACGACGAAGACGGCGCGGTGCCTTGGTATCAGGGAATCGAGTTGTTTGTCGCGCTGCGGCGTCTGGAAAAGGAAGCGTGGATGCTCAACTACAATGGCAATCCACACTGGGTGATGGGCGACTACAATCGCCGCGACTTCGCTGTTCGAATGCAACAGTTTTTTGATCACTATCTGATGGACGCACCGGAACCTGAATGGATGGCGGTCGGCGTTCCGGCAGTAAACAAAGGAAAAGAATTCGGTCTGGAGTTGCTGGAACCAGAAGCGGAGGCCGAGCCGGAAGCCGAAGAATAGTCGCGTCGCGGCTCTGTGTTACTCGAGCGTATTTCAAAACCGACTTGGCGTAGGGCCGGTTCCACCGGCCGCGGTTTTTACGACATTTGGCCGGTAGGAACCGGCCCTACAATGGGTCTTAAAATGCCCTCTCGTTACTACTGACCACCGAACCACGACGACTTACGTTTTCCGTGGCGGTTCAAATCGAGCTTTGCCCGGATGTCGCTTTTTAGATGATCGAGAACTGAATCGCGATCGGTGGTTTCCAGAATGTCGGCCACGACAGATTTTGCCGACCCACTGCCCCATGATCCGCCTTGCTCGAAATAGTGCTTGGCGGCGCGGCCGATGATGTAGGACGTGAAACCGGCGGCGGCTCCTTGGGGGATAATCGTCAGCGGCGTACCAAATCCGAGCGTCAGCCCCTTAAACAAACTGGCTCCGTAATTGGTCAGCTCGCCAAGGGCATAGACTCCGCCTGCCGCGCCCACCGACTTGGCCAACCCACGTGCTTGAGCCATCGAGAAATTCAAACCGTAAACTTTCGACAGCGTCACGACCATCAACGCATCAACCGCAAGTCCGCCGATGACGTCGAAGACAGGAAACATATTGACCGCCACAACAACGGCCTTCGTCGCCGCCATCGTCCAGATGACTTGATCGGCTTGCTTGTTTCGCATCTCAATACGCATCGTCGAGATGATGTCTGTCTTGTCAGCCGCGTAGAGCGCCGCGTTGAGCGCGATCAGCCCTAGACCTTCCTTCTCCAACGTTTGCAAGATCAGCGTCTTCAGCTCTTCGATTTGCGGTTCCGGTTTTCGCCATTCCGTTTTGGTCGATCCGTCTGGCTGTTCGATCACATACTCAATCTTACGCGGGTCGGCGCACGTTTTGACGAAGTGGTCAGCAGGAATCAAACCCTTTAGCCGCTCTTGCAACAAATCAGTAAGCTTGCCCTGCTCTTCCGCGTCGTACAGATCGACCTTGTTGAACACAAGAATGATTGGTTTCTGAACCGCCGCCAGTTCAACCAATGCCGCGTATTCCGTTTCGTTCAAATCCGAATCGGTCACGTAGAGAATCAAGTCCGCACGGCGAGCCGTCGTTTCAGCAAGCTCGGCCCTGCCCTGACCTCCGACTTCGTTGATGCCCGGCGTATCGATCAAGACAACTTCCGACGACTCAAGTCCCGGAATGCGGTGGCCTGATCCATCCCACTCGGTTCCCCAAATCTGTTTTGTCCAACCACCTTGCACGTCGACTTCGGCGACCGCCCGACCAATCAAGGCGTTGATCATCGCAGACTTGCCTGTGCTGATTTCACCAAAGATGACGATCTCAATTCGGCCGGTGGTGACTTTCTCGTACATCTCCGTCAGTTGAGCGATGTCGTTTTGGAGGTTCTCTTTCTCCGAATCAGAACACCCTTTCAACTGCGCAAGCGTTTCCTCAACCGACTTAACAGCTTCTTTGTATTGCGGATCATCAATGGATTGAGGCTTGTTCAAATTCGTCCCGTTCAATCTTCCTGTAATTTTTCGCGGGCCGTTTGGACAAGCTTCCGCAATTCATCAACGGCGGTAACTTTATCCCAATGCCTGCGCGCCAAACCTGAAAGTCCACCTTCGGGCTGTTGCATTTCGTTGCGAAAATATTCAATAAACACAGAGCCAATCCATTTAGTAATCAGTGCTTGAACGGCTCCCTGTAGAACTCCACCAGCAACCGTGCCCGCAAACGGAATCGTTTTGATCAACGACGCAACAACTGCCGTGACCGCGACGGTGGCTCCTTGAGCACCAAGTACGCCGATCAGGTTCTTGCCCATCTCGCCAAGCCATTTCGACGCCGTTTCCAAATCGACTTTTTGATTATAGACGTCGGCAAGATCGAGAATCATTTTTGTTGAAATTGCCGAACCTGCGACCAAGTCGACAACTGGGAAAGGACTTAACGCCGCCACGCCGCCCGCTCCCCACATGTACTTGTCAACAATGTCCCACGCTTTCTCATCGATCTGCGCTTTGACGCGCAACCGGGCTTTCTCAACCAAGCCGCGTGACTGCAACAGGACATTGGACATCAGCAGATCTTTACCATCGTGGCGCACGATCTCGATCATTCGATTGGCCAACGGATCAATGTCCGGATCGATCGTGACTGTCTCTTCGGTTGTCGAACCATCAGCCAACACGCGTCGGCGAATGCGGCTTCCTTCCTGCGCCTGGATCGCGACGATGTCTTCTTTCTTGACGAAGCTGGCTGTCTGATCATTAATCTGGTTGATCAATTTGTCGCGATCCTCCTGACTGTACCAATCCGATTTGTTCAAACAGATGATGACGCGCTTTTCCATTTTGCCAAGCTGGTCCAACAAGTCATGTTCGCTCTGGCGAAGCGGACCATCGACGACCACTAAAACCAGATCCGCATCCTTAGCTGACTCGGCCGCAATGTGCACATGGGATTCGCCATCGACTTCACCAAGCCCAGGCGTGTCTACCAAAGTCACCTTGTCATTGTTGGGCCAGGGAATTTCGTTTCGCGTGACCGTCGTTCCGCCCCGAATGTCGGTTTGGAAAACTTCTTGACCGGCCAACAAATTCAGAACCGATGACTTGCCACTGGAGATCGTTCCGAAAGCAACAATCTCAAGCTCTTGGCTTTCCCGTTTGTATTCTATCTCTTCGATCAGAGGAGCAAGCTGTTTCGCCAACTCCGGATCGTCACCTGCTGCCTCCTTAAGCGTTTCGACTTGCTGCAAATTCTCATCGACTTCCCGTTCCTGTTGACCATAAGACAACTCGCTTGGGTTTTTGTTTCGCCTGGCGCGCATCCGATTTTTTGCAATCGACGCTCCCCACAATTTCCAAATCGTCCAAGCAGCACTGCCCAGCAGCAAAACAGCTCCCAGTCCTACGGCAACGAGGTAGAGCGTCCCCCAGATGGAACCAAACGCGTTGATCGCCTGGTAGTTTGAAATGATCCAACTGGGCAAACAGATCAGCGCGAACCCGACGACTGCCGCGATCACGACCAGCAAGATGCCGGAAATTGTTTTGCCTAGTTTCATGGTGAAGATCTGAGGGTCGGTCGTGGCGAGTTTGAGAGAGCTTTTGGTTTGCGGATCGACGCCGACTCTATCGGCTATTTCTTTTCTCGGCGTCCGCACATCGAAAGTACAAATCGAGTTAGATCGTATCAAAAAAGCGATAAATACGATTGGATGTCGCGCAAAGATGTGCCGGTGAAACCAATTATCGTTCCCAGACGCGGCAAATCACTGCCCATGTTGGTTATTCGCGTTAGAACCGAAATAATTGTCAAAGGCTTGAAAATTCTTCTATTTACGGATGTTATTCGCCGCGGTGGCACCAACATCTTGGAAAATCGACTTTGAATTTGATGCGGGTAGCGATCGTTAAACTTCGGGTTTGGATCGGTCAGCCGATGGGCGTTGCCCGCGCCAACATACCATTCATTTTTTGAATTGGCTCAGTCGTTTCTCTCAACCGATTCGGTTTCTTGCGATGTTGACTCGGTCGATCCTGTTGCCTTTGATGCCTTCATGGAAGACGAGCGAACCAAGTCCCTTGTCTTTTTCTCAATCGCCTTGATACGCCGATCGATGGACGTCTCCCGATTGCTTTTCATTTCTGCAATTCTTTTGTCCACTGTCTCCAATCGGTTTGCCAGTTGATTGCGCTCAAACTCTCGCTGTTGAATATTAAGATCGAGCAATTGGCCCATCATCGTTCTCACTGCGACTCGTTTCTCTTCAGAGTCCTTGAACGCCAATTGAGCCGAAAGGACTTCGATGCGAGATTTGATTTTCCATTCTTTGAGCGCCAACGCATGACGTTCGGCGCTGCGCTGTTCGATGGCCTGCAGCCGCGTGACATCTCGGTCCAACGCACTGACCGCTTTTTGAAACAGTCGAGGTCGCTTAGATCGCAACCGATCCAACAATTTCTCAAGCTGCGGATGGTGCTCTCGCACGAATAAAAGCAACTCTTTTTTTCGAGCATCGCTAAGGCCCTCAAAACGCTTCTGCTCTTGCTGCATTTTTGCTTGTCGCTTCTTCTCAGCAGGCCGGTCTGATTTTGAGTCAGTTTTTACGTCTGACTTGGTTTCAGTTTCCGATTGAGCCGGAGTGGCTTCTTGCGCAAGGGCCGGCGACGACAAAGGCAACGTCAGTACCGACAGCGTTAGTAGGCAGACGACAACAAACCACCTGCGAATGTTTCTTGAGTTAAGCACGTGTCGCCTCCTCGTTGTTCGCTTCACTTTTTTCAGTTTCCAAGGGCGGCTCATCGTTTGCGTCGTCAAGCGCTTCGTCCCATCCGTCGGATTCATCAAACGCATCCAGCAACCAACTGGACGCCATCAATTCAAATTCGCCGTCAACAATATCCAACTCGCCATCATGTTCGTCGAAATCGTTTGCCAAGCCGATCGAATCGACCCATACTTCAGCCAGCATTTCTTCGCTGACATCAGAGCCGTTGCCGCTGCCGGGAATCATCAGGCTGCCACCCATCAGTAACGCCAAAACGGCAACGACCGAAGTCACCATCAGAACGCTTTTCCGGAACCCGGATGTAGCTACAGTCTTGGGTTTGGCAATCGCACCGGCCACACCGACTTTCTGGTCAGAATTCAATTCATTGTTTTCAACGAAAGCCGAGTCAATCAACTGTAGCCCGCCGACCATTCTCGCAACCGATTCGCGTAGCGACTGGTCTTCCGACAATTCAGCTTCCATCGCGTCCTGCTGGTCTTGCGACATCTCACCAGCCACATAGCGAAACACGCGCCAGTCTTGGTCGTTGCCAATCGACTCACTAAAGCCGTCGTCGTCAAAATTTGATTGGGGTGAACTCATCTTTTTTCTTCGTTTGTTTTATTCGGTATGGAAGTCGTCGTTGTCAAACAGAGGTTTTAACTTTTTCAAACTTGAGTGCATTCGAGCCAGCACTGTTCCCAATGGAATGTCCAGTTGCTCGGCGATTTCGCGAAACTTCAATCCTTCGTAAATTCTTAGTTTCACAATCTTTTGTTGGTCAACACTTAACCCTGAAATCGCGTCTTGAACCAACTCCGCGCGTTCCAGTTGGAGAACGGTAGCGAGCTGGTTTTTTGGTTGTCTGTTGTTCAACTCAATTCGCCAGGCAACTTTCTCCGAGTGTCGTTTGGACGTTGTTTGCCGTCGCTTAATCAACATCGCTTCGTTGAAAGCGACGCGGAACAGCCAGGACTTGACCGAACCAAGATCTTTGACGGACTGGCCCTTTTCCATCATGACCACAAATGTCGACTGCATGACGTCGCCAACTTGATCCGAATCACGCAGTACACCAATCAGAAATCGCTCCAACGCGCGCGAGTGCTGTTGGTAGGCAGATTCAAATGGATCCGTACTGGTCTCGTTCACAAGTGGTTGTGACTCATCCATAAAATAAAAGGGACTCAGTTTCGATGATGCGATCTTGGGATTCGTTATCTATGAGATTCGCAATCCGGAGATTCGATATCCCGGTCGCATCATTTTCAACCACTCAATGGATGCGCGGGTATCGAGATTTATTGAGTTTTCGACCAAGTGCAGGACATTAGCCTTTTTTAACCGCTATTTGCGGGTATCTCCGCTATCCATCCGCTGTGAACCGGGAGCCGATTTCGACGTAGAAACGATCGGTGAGCGCCGATTTTTTGGTAGGAAATGGCCGTGAGATTCGCCAGATTTCAACCAATTGAACAGACGTAAATGAACTCAGAAGCCAGCTCGAATCTCGCCAATCTCACTCGAAGAATTCGTCTCGAAAGATTATATTGGTTGATCGTAATCGTGACTCGGCTTCGAGAAAGATCGTGCCGATTCAACCCAAATCCAGGAGCCAGCGACCTTGTTCATCGGTCCAATTTTCACGCGTGAAGCGGTCGTTTCGCCGCGACGAACCCGGCACTTTGTCATGCGGGTCGTTTACGCCATCTCATTGTTGCTGTTGATCTGTACAGCCTGGTTGATTCTGACCAACACGCAAGCCATTCGCAACGTTGGCGACATGGCGAGATTCGGTTCGATTCTATTTCAAATTCTCGCCCCGCTGCAGCTTGCGTTGATCATGTTTCTAGCGGCGACTCAATCCGCGAGTAATGTTGCGATTGAGAAAGATCGCGAAACACTGTTGCTGTTGCTGATGAGCCGGATGAGCAACAGCGAGCTAGTGCTGGGTAAACTTTTTGCCAGCCTCCTCAACATCGGCGTGATGCTGATGACCTCGCTACCGATATTTATGTTGATCGTGTTGTTTGGCGGCACCTCGTTCGCGCAAGTCGCTTGGACTTACGCGGTTACCGCGACCACGGCCATCGCGGCAGGTAGTCTTGGTGCCACGACCGCGTTCTGGCGCGAGAAAACTTTTCAAACACTCGCCTTGGTCGCCATGGCGATGGTGTTTTGGATTGGCTTGGTCGAAGGACTGGCGCTGGCCAATGTTGACCTGCTTGGAGTCACCGGCACTCAAATCGCGACAGCGGCCAATCCGTTCCGCGCCATTATCGCCGCCAGTCACCCAACGGTGACGTCAACGTGGCCTACACAAGTCGCTCCCTTTTTAGTCGTTGCTTCGGCGATCGCCGTCTCGCTTTGTTCTTTGGGAATCTTGCGAGTTCGCCGCTGGAACCCCAGCCGCGACGTGCGGGTCGGTCAATCAAAGGAAGAATCGGAAGAAGCGAAAGTCGACATGTTTACCGGCAAGGTGCTGGGAATCGAAGATGGAGACGTGAGTGATAACACCGTCGAATCCGGCCGAACGGGAAAGTCCGCGGTCGCCGAATCGGAAAAATTTCGCACCGGCCACGTCGACGCGCGCGTTCGAACACAAGACATGAAAAGCCGCACCGTCTGGGACAATCCGATTCTCTGGCGTGAGATCATGACGTGGGCTTACGGGAAAAAGATTCTATTTATTCGCGGTGCGTATTGGTTGTTGGCTGCTTTCGTTTTCTTTGCTTTGTTCTCAATGGTCAGCTCCGGCGAAGCGATGAAGACCACGGCTGATGCAGGTGTTTCGATTCCGATCACCGCCAAGCCACTGGCGCCATTTATGTTGTTGAGTTTGGTGATGGTCAACGCGTTAGCCGTCACATCGGTGACGACTGAACGCGACGGTCGCGCACTGGACCTGTTGAGAGTGACCGACATTTCTCCAAAAGAATTCCTTTTCGGTAAAATCGGTGGAGTCCTGACAATCTCGCTGGATATGATTCTGTTGCCGTTGTTGATGTGTGGTTATCTGTGGTTTCACGGACTGGTCACAGCGGAGAACTGGTTTTATTTGATGATCGGTTTCTTGACGCTCAACACCTTTGTCGTTGTCCTGGGAATTCACTGCGGCATGTCTTACGGCGGTAGTCGACAAGCGATTGGAGTCAGCCTCGGAACGGTGTTCTTTTTATTCCTTGGCGTAGTGACAAGTATGATCATGATGGTCTCGTTCACTGGATCGGTCGAAGCTCAACTTGCTCCGTTTTTGGCTTGCCTCGTGGGAGGTGCCATCGGACTTTATTTGGCATTGGGAAAGAACACACCGTCTCCGGCACTCGTGGTGGCTTCGGCAATATTACCGTTGGTCATGTTTTACTCAATCACTAGCGCTCTCCTAAAAAGCTATCTGGCGGTGCTTATTGCGATCGTTGGCGCTTACGGATTTACGACGTTTGCGATGATGATCCCGCGATTGAGCGAATGGTTAGTCTCCGGCGAACGGTCCAAGACCGGCGACGATGGATAGTTTCCTAGAGCTTTCCCCATGGCTGTTTGCCATGATCGCCTTGATGGCCTGTAGCGGTTTCTTCTCCGCCAGCGAGGCGGCTCTGTTTTATCTTCGCCCCAGTGACCGCCAAGCCATGAAATCGGGTTCGGCCGGCGACCGTGCCGCCAACGAGCTGATGGACCGTCCCGATCGATTGTTGTCTGCGATTCTGTTTTGGAACTTGGTGATCAACATCGCGTTCTTTACGATCAGCTCGATCTGTGCGATTCGCATCGAAGAGAGACTGGGGCAATCGTCCGCCATTTTGTTCGCGATCGTTTCGCTTTTGGCGATCATTTTCTTCAGTGAAATGATGCCCAAAAATGTTGCCGTGCTCCAGCCACGAAAACTTGCCAGCGCTTTCAGTATCCCACTTTCTTTCGCGATCAAAGTCGTTTCGCCAATCATGCCGTTTTTGCGCAGTGTCAACACCATCTCACAACGTTTGATCTGGCCCGGGTTCGAACCTGAGTCATATATGGATGTAGACGATCTCGAAAGCGTGATTGAACATTCAGCCGACAACGTTGCGATGCTCAAGCAGGAAGAAACCGTCCTGCAGAATATCGTGCAACTCTCCAACATTCGCGTCGACGAATGGATGCGGCCAAGAACCCAGTTCGAAACATTCCAACCTCCCGTTTCGCGAGAATATTTAGTCAAGCACGGAATTCCGGCGGGAGGGTACTTACTGGTTACGGAATCGGACAGCCTGGAGATCGAGAAAGCAATTCGGTTGGACAACCTTTTTGAATTGCCCGACGAGAACATTGAGAAATTGGGCGAGAGCGTACTTTATCTACCTTGGTGCTCAACGGTTGCTGAAGCTTTCGAAAAGATGTCGCACCGAAATCGGGAAGTCACAGTTGTTGTCAACGAGTTCGGCGACACGATTGGCATCCTTACCATCGAGGACATCCTCGAGTCAGTTTTCAGTTATTCACCCAGTCGCATCCAACGGGTTCTCGACATGGAACCGATTGTGGAAATCGAACCTGGTAGATGGCGAGTCCCCGGCATGATGAGTTTGCGGCGACTGTCACGACACCTCGACGCGGAGATACCGGAAACTTCCTGTGTCACAGTTGGTGGTATCGTTCAGGAAACGTTGCAGCGATTGGGAAAAACGGGCGACCAATGCAAGTGGGGGCCGTTCGAGCTTTCGATTGTCGAAGCCGGACAACGGGGTCACATGTTGATTGAACTTTCTATCCTCAACGAGGAAGACAGTGAACCGACGGAGGACAACGAATGATCGTATTCTCATTGGTCCTGCTGATTGTCGGCGTCTTTCTCAGCGCATTTTTCAGTGGTAGCGAGACTGGGTTTTATCGCGCAAGCCGAATTCGATTGGTGATTGCGAATCTCGAAGGAGATCGGATCGCCCGGTACCTGCTGTGGCTGATCAACAACCCTGCCCTGTTCGTTGCGACGACGCTCATTGGAAACAATGTTGCCAACTACGTGACCAGCCTGGCGATGGTGTTGTTGACTCAATCGATCTTCCATTCCAGCTTTGCCGAAATGATTGCCCCAGTCGTCATGTCTCCGCTGCTGTTTGTTTACGGAGAGTTGTTGCCGAAGAATCTATTCTTTCAAGCGCCGAATCGATTGCTAAGACTTGCGGGACCGATTTTTCTTTGCTTTTCGATCCTGTTTTCTCCAGCGGTCGCGCTACTGTGGGCGCTCAGTCAGCTGCTTGAAAAAGTTCTCGGCCATTCGCCAGACCGAGTTCAGTTGACGTTGGCGAGAAAAGAACTGGCACGAGTTTTCGAGGAAGGTCAGGAGCTTGGACTGTTGCATCCGTCGCAACGGTTACTGGGGCAACACTTTTCCATTTTCTCATCGACGCCGGTTAGCCAAGCCTGCACACCGCTTTCCCGAGTCAACGCGCTGCCAAAAAATTCACTGCAGTCGGAAGTGCAAAAACTGGCAAGCAAAAAACAACAGCCCGATGTACCCATATACGGCAAAAACAAAGCAGACTTGGTTGGTTACGTTCGAACGATCGATGTATTGATGTCGCCCGATACGTCGGTTCCAATCAATGATGTTAGACCACTGCTCAAAATCAATGCAAGTGAACTGGTCGGCGAAGCTCTGTTGCAGATGCAATCCAAACGTGAAACGATCGCCTGCGTCGTCAACCGGCAGGGACGCGCGATCGGAACGCTTTCGATGGACCAGCTAACGAACCCTATTCTCCAGGGACAACTCGGATCGCTACGACGGTAGCCTCATCGAGAAAGTTCTTATTCGTTGTTGGGACGAATCGTGTCTGCCGGTTGGCCAAACAATACGTCAAACCCGCCGTTGCCATACAACTTGTCGACTCCGCTACGTCCGCGGGCTGTGTCATTGCCTGCACCGCCCGAGATGATGTCGTCGTCTTTGCCGCCATCCAACCAGTACAACCCGTCCATCCTCTACTCCCTGCAGGCATAAACGGTCGTCCTCGCCAACGTTTCATGATTGAGGCTGAATCGGTCCGACAAAAAGATAGAGTTTTGTGGAATCTTATTTCCACAGCCTTTTAGACCAACTGGCGTTGAATAGCAAAACTGATTCGCTATTTCAAATCGTCGAATCGCCAACTTCGCGAACCGGATTCGTTATGAGCACTGAAAAAACTGACTTGCAAACCGCCTTTCAGGACCGCCGCGATCGGTCTACGTCTCATGGAAAAAACCATGGAATGGAACGACGTCAATTCTCAGATGGTCACTCAAGCCTTTCGCCCGACGCTGGAGAACTTGGCCGTGCAGTCGATCAGTACAAACTTGAAAACCGAAGACGATACGTGTCTTACGAAGAATTGCTAAATATCATCAAGTCACTGGGCTACGAGAAGAAGAGCCAATAAAGCGAAACGGGCGTTACGCCGGTTCAACTGATTCTGTCGGTGATACATACTTTCTTTCATCGCCGTTTCTAGAGGACATTTCAAAACCTAAAATCGTGCGATCATCGTAGTGGGATTCGCCAGAATTCCCTTTGTTTTGAAAGCGAGCTGGGACTTCTGGCGAAGTCCACTACAGGTTTTGAAATACCCTCTAGTTGTCTCGCATGAGTGCAGCCGAACCGGAAGCCGGAGGCTTCCCAGCGATTAGCCGGGGGTTAAGCGAAGCGATACCCCCGGAACCAGTCTCCATAGAGGGTCCTTCCCGAAGGGAAGGCAGCAGCCCCGCACGAATCGAGCCGGTTTCTTTTTGGATGGATGATTGAGGCGGTTCTGTTTTGGGCTTCTCTTAGGTATCGCTTCGCCGTTTGCTGGCATCCCCTCGGGATGCAGACTCTTCTCGATAGCCAACCCCGGGTGTCGCTTCGCTCAACCCGGGGCTAATGGCTGCGAAGCCTCCGGCTTCCATCGCTGGCCGGTTCGATTGGCAACCAACAATCGCTCGCTCCCGTGTACCGCCGCTGCGCCACGTCCCCTACCTGGAAACGGGTCTTCGTCAGCTACTGGTCAAGCACGGCGACTCGCGTGCTGGCGTCGCGAAGCTGTTCTGCCAACTGTTCAAATGGTTGATCGGGAAACGCCTGTTGTGCGCGAGCCAAAGTCAAACGCGCCTGCGAGTCCTGTCCCGCCATCAACTGGGCTTGGCCAAGCCGTAAAAAAGTTTGGCTCGTCGCGTTTCGGTTTCGCGAAGCGACTTCGAGGATGTCGATCGCCGGTTCAAGCTGTTGCAACTTCATCAACGCAACGCTCTTGGTCAACACGGCGTTCTCTGGCTGTTCGTCCCGAGGATATTGACTAAGCAGTTGTTCCACCGCTGCCAACGACTTCATCGGCTGGTTCATCCGCCCGTATGTTTGCGCGATTTCCATTTGAATGTCCTGGCGAGTTGCATCGTAGCCAAGTGCACGTTGGTAATCGCCGAGAGCCTCGCGTAATTCGTTTTTCGCGGCTTTCGTTTTCCCTTTCAGGAACCAAGCCGAAGCCAAACGATGATTCTTTTCCAATCCAAGTTCCGCATGTCGTTGCGCCTGCAACCATAACCCAGATGCCAGATAATATTCGCCCAACTCAACATGTAGTTGCGAGTCTCCACCGGACATCTCAACCGCCCGTTTCATCTGTACAATCGCTTGGTCAATTTCGCCGTTTTGAAAATGGGTTCGAGCCACATTGGCATCGATCCGGTAATCGGTCGGTGCTTCGGTTGCGGTCCGGTTGAAAAACGATTTTGATTTTACAAACGAACCATTTCGCGAAGTGGAGAAGGTATCGCTTACCGCGTGCCGGGATGACGCAAATTTGTTCCCGCTGGCCATTGGAATCGAATGGCAACCCGTCAAAGCGATTAGTCCTGTCACGACAAAGAGCAAGAGACCTGCACTGGCGCACGAGCGCGAAAAAACAGGCGCATTGCCAGTAAGACCCGGCACTGTGCGGGCATTTTCAGAATGATAAAAGCGACTCAACGGGGCAGCTTCCTTGCTTTCCAACGGTGTATCAAAAGACGTGAGGGAGTATCTCCGACGCACGACTTCAAGAACGTACGACTTTTAACAGTCCAACGTATGTAGAGCTATATCGGTATAACTGGTGCGTTCGCATCATTCGATTTATTCGTGAAAGCTTAAACGGAGCGTCGCCAACCAGTGGATAGCTAGCAGATGAACGCAGGGCCACGCGGTAGAATGTTGACTCAACGAAACAACCGAGTCCGGCCCCAGAAAAATGACTGCAATCTACGAACGACAGGGTTTGAAGTTCATGTATCCAGAAAACTGGAAACTGTCTGATCAACCCGATGAACCTTTGCCCCGAGCCATTACCCTTGAAGCTCCCGATGGTGGCGCGATTTGGTCCGTCCATCTCTATCCAGCCGATAGCGATTCGCATGAAATCTTGGAGCAAACGTTGGCTCCGCTTCGCGATACCTACGAAGACTTGGAAGTTTCGACGGCAGCTCAAGACTTTTCCAACGATGAGCCTGCAGTCGATGCTTTGTTTTTCTGTTTGGACTTCCTGGTTCACACCAAATTGCAAGTCGTCAACACACAAGAATATAAGTTGATCCTGTGGTACCAAAGCGAAGACCGCGAGTTTGACAAGCTTTCGATGGTCTTCAAAGCGATTTCTACAAGCCTGATTCAATCGGTTTCGGTGTAATGCACTCCAATGGCGTAGCGAGCATGATTGAACGCCCATCGATTGTTATTGCCTACCGGTAAGAATTACAAAATTGATTGGCTTGCGAATCGAAAACGAGACTTCCGCTAGCTATCTACATCGCGGATAGAGACCGAAACCCTTGTGTTTCGAAGTCATTTCAAATTTCGATTTACTTTGGTTGCTTGCCAACGCTATTTGGCACAGTGGTTGCTTTGTTTTGATTTGTTCCATGATGTCGTCTGACTGAACTCGAACAACTGTGAATCTAAGGCACACCAACAACATTGGAACAGCTAATTAGAACTTAGCGTCGCCAGCTTTTCACAGATAAGGGCTTTGTCAACATTGCAAGTTGACGAAGCCCTTTTTGTTTGCCAGTCAGGTCATTCGTTTTTGCTGGCAATCAAAGAGCTATCGCCAAGAATCTTGCTTTCAATTCAATGCTACCAGATCAATTCTGTGCCTTAATCATTGAGATTTACCGGAATTTCGATACGGATTTTGCCGATCAAGTAACGAACGTCGTTAATACGTTTTGTTTCAACCATGTAACCGTTTCTGTTTGATTTCTTTTGGGTGAAAACCCGATCGTAAAAGAACGATGTTCCCATCTGTGGGCTTTGTGTGCATTTGATGATCAAAGCCTAATCCGTCGGTCAAGCAAAAGATCCCGTTACTTCGACCTACCTCTCTGAATTGAAAAGACAATGATGAAAAAACTACAACTCACCGTGTTTGCTGCAATCGTTATGTCATGCAGCGTTTCCTTTGGTCAAATTTTCACTCAAATTGCTCCTTCTGATGTCGGACTGGGGCTCGGCAGCAATTCCGTCAATAATTCATTTGACGTGAGCGGGTTGCTTGGGCTTTCGGCCAACTCAGTCTCACTCAACGTCAGCAACGGTTTCGTGAGCAGCACCAACGATCTTTGGACTGTCAGCGAATCTCAATCTTCGACGTTCACCTTTTCTGGAATCAACGTAGACGCGTTTGTACAGCACGGATCCAATCTTGGCTCGGAAGCTTTTGCCAACGGAAGTGCTTCTCGTGATGGGATGCTGGCGGCAGCAGGCGAGACATGGACTTTGATCTCGACTTTGGACCCCGACTACACTGCGGGTCAATCAGGCAACAATTACTTTGTTGATTACACAGGTTCGGAAACCAACCAGCTGGAAAGCAATGGAGTTGGATTCCGCTGGACTTCAGATCAGCCTGCCACAACTTTCTCTGTGTACTCCAGCAACACGACTGACTTGAATAACAACTACTCATTGGGGTTCCGTCAATCAGCTGCTGTTCCTGAGCCTACAACTGGCGTTTTGGTTGCTTTGGCAACTGGAATGTTCTTTGTGCGTCGTAAGCGTAGCTAAGTTGACTGGCAACGGTTTGCCTTTGCAAGGCTAACCCATTTGCGATTACAGCCGAATCAAGAAAGCCTGCTCTATTTGTTGAGCAGGCTTTTTTATTGGATCAGTGACACCAGAACCGTGTCATGGGTTCCTTCGATTAGATCAGTATCGGTCACGGTTACGATCGAATCGCCTGTCTTTGCATGACAGTGCTGTGTGGCCAGCTGGTGAACCAGAGCAAGCAATTTTCTTTTTTCAAAATCTTCTGGGATGACAACTGGCGTTACGCCCCACAACAAACTCATCTGTTGGGCAATCGCGCCGCAGTTGGTCAGGCAAATCGTTGGCACAAAGTTTCTTTGTTTCGACTTGGCCGCGGCAATCGTGTAGTCGCTACTGGCAATAACCACGAGTTTCGCGCGAATCCGGTTCGCCACATCGGCCGCGGCGTGAACGATGGCTTGTGAAATCGGACTTTGCAAATCAAGTTCGGCATCGATCGGCCGTGGCAACCCATGCGTGTAAGACCCTTCGACTTCCAACATGATGTTGTTCATCATCCGTACTGCTTCAACTGGATACTCCCCGATCGCGGTTTCACCGGACAACATACACGCGTCGGCACCATCGAGAATCGCGTTGGCGACATCGGAGACTTCTGCTCGCGTCGGCTGCACCGTTGTATGCATGCTTTCCAACATCTGCGTCGCGACGATGACTGGTTTTCGAAACTTGAAACAGGTTTCGATAATTTTCTTTTGAGCCATTGGCGTTTTTTCAATGGCAATCTCAACACCCAAATCGCCGCGCGCAACCATCACTCCGTCGGATGCTTCGACGATCGAGTCCAATTGATCGAGCGCTTCTCGTTTTTCGATTTTGGAAATCAGCATCGCGCTTGAATGGTTTTCACGCAAAATGGCTCGAAGCTGGTGGACTTCGTCTGCATTGCGAACAAAACTCAAGCTGACAAAATCGGCACCAATGCCAGCAGCCCATCGCGCGTTATCGATATCAACTTCGCCCAGCGCTGGAATGCTCAAATTCGTTGATGGCAAGTTAACACCTTGCCGCGTGCGAATCTTCCCACCATCGATCACGCGACACGTCAGACGGTCAGCAGATTTTTCTGTGACTTCGACTCTCGCGATTCCGTCGGCCAAAACAATGGCATCGCCGACATTGACTTCGCGGATCAGCGGCTCGTACAAACAGACCAACTCACTGGTACTGTTCGATTCGGCACCTGGAACAAATGAAATGGTTTGTCCGTTTTCGATCACCAATGGATCGGCCGCCAGTTTTCCCAAGCGGATTTTAGGTCCCGCCAAATCAACGAGAATGCCGATCGATACATCGAGCTGTTTTGCAACACGTCTGATATTGCCCACAGCCTCGATATGCTGTTCCCGACCACCGTGCGCCATATTCAACCGAAACACGTCGACACCCTCGCGAATTAAATGGGCGAGCATTTCTTCTGTGTTACTCGCTGGGCCAAGGGTGGCTACAATTTTGGTACGGGCAATATTGTTTGTAACTGCAGAGTTTGGACTCAAGCGAATCACCTGGCTTTCTAACGACTTTATTGGAAATCGAACATCCTTGATTCGTTAACTGCCTATCTTTTGAATGACAGAAAATGTTCCGCATCATTATTGATGGTTATAACTTGATCTTCCAGTGTGGGCTGCACGCGAAAAATTTGTCTGCGCCGACAGCCCTTGAAAAAGCGCGACGGCGACTGGTCCGAGAACTTGCAGATCGCATCGAATCGGTCGATCGAACCGCCGTATTAATCGTTTTCGACGCGAAAACCGAGATTGCATTCGATCAAGCCGAGTTTGTCGAACAAGGTTTTGCGATTCGATTCGCTAAAGAATTTTCTGATGCGGATTCTTTAATCAAAGAATTGTTGCGGATTCACAGCGATCCCAAGCGATTGACAGTGGTCTCGAGTGATCATGAAGTGCAGACTGCCGCCACGCGTCGAAGCGCAACCGCGATCGACAGCGACGTCTGGTACGATTCTTTACCCATCGGCACTCGGCAATCAAATGGCGCTAACCATGCCAAAGGCGTCGAAAAAAGCGATCAAGCAATCGACCGCAGTCCGCAACTATCGGCATCCGACCAAGAGGAACTGTTGGCGGAATTCGGTTCGATCGACGTAAGCGCAATCGAAAAAGAAATCCATCCAAGCTCTGGTGATGCCGCTGAAGACAATCCAGAACCAGACACCGATGATCAAGCCAACACAGATTTAAAGAGAATTGAAGATGAGGACTTCAATCCCTTTCCGCCTGGCTATGGCGAAGACTTACTCGAATAACGCCAACACCAGAACGGCTCCCTCAGCTCGCCTTGGTTAGCCTCTTAAGCGATCAATCTCTGACTTAAGCCAATCAAAACGGAATTCTGCTTCAGCATCGTCATCCGACGCATCGGCAAACGCCTTGTCAATTCTCAGGTAATCGGCTGGGACAAAGTCGACTTCAAGCGATCGATTGAGCTTTCGGTCTCGTGAATCATCGCCATCGTCGAACGAACTCATCAGGATAGGAGCAGCTCGCTTAAACGGGACTGCCGTTTCATTGGAAACTTCCCGGGTATTGTCAGTAACGGTTCGCGTGTTATTGGAACTGTTTGATGCACTGATCCCGACGATGGGAATGAAAAACGGATCAGCCGCGTCAACATCGACGTCGTATCCAATGTCTCCCAGAGAAGCGGTCGTGACTCGGCTCATTGGCATAAAAAAGTTTTCAGCGAAACCAGTCATCAACTCTTCCTGGAACACTGACTCGCGCCAGTGGGAATCGCGAGTCCCGGCGCCGCCAGTATTGGCAACCGGAACACTTGTTTCTGTGTTACCAAACAAGTCGTTGTACTCTGCAGTCGCACCTGCTCCTGTGTATCTTGGATTGGCCCCACCGACTCCCGTTACTAAACCAAGGTTGTCCCAGATCGTTCCCATCCCAAGAACGTGCCCCATTTCGTGAAGGATGACGCCAGCAAACGTTCCGTTGGCTTCCAGGTTGTTAATATCTGCGATGTCAAAACTCATTTGACCCGCCACAGGAATGCTGGAAGACGTACGAATAAACGTTGGGCCAGCGAAACCAAGAATTCCACCGACACCATCGATGACCGGCGCGTTGGCTTCGATAATCAAGTCGTCCACGAATCCAATTCCGGGAACGCTGGCAACATCCGGTACGTCACCAAAGATGACTTCGCTCCATCGTTCCGATGCTTCATCGAACACTTCAATTTGTTGTTCCGACATATTGGTGTCTGTAATTACGATTTCGATGTCGTATTTGCTGAACACGGTGTTGTCGCCAAAGTCGCCAAACCGCTCACCCGTTCTTGCGGTTCCTGCAACGGCGGCAAAGCCTTGATGCCAGACTTGATCAGGAATCAGCGTTGCGGAAAGTCTTGACGCGGAGCCGTGAATCACGCCTACGGCGCCTGAATTAACCAAAGCTCCAACATCTCGCATGGGAACGCCAATCGAGAGGTCGCTTCGACCGTCACCGTTAAAATCGCCGGTTGTTAGCGACGCACCGTAACGATCAAATTCTGCCGGTACGAAGTTGATGAAGTTCGTTCCTTCATGCCACAGCTGATTCTGAGAAAGACGAAGCCCCGTCGCGCGGCCGTACATCACCGCCACGGCGCCGGTATCCAATAGGCCACCGATATCTTCGCCCGGAACACCGATCGCCAAGTCATCACGACCACTGCCGTCAAAGTCGCCTGCTGCCAAACTGTAACCAAACAAATCTCGCGTCTCAGCTGAATCTACCATCTGACTGAACGATTGGTTCCAGCGTGAATCTCCGACCGAGGTCAGCCCATTGGTATCTGAATAAAGAACATTGACCGAGCCCGCGTCCCAAGCATTGCCGACGTCGTCAAAAGGAACACCAATCGCCAAATCATCCGAACCGCTGTTGTCGAAGTCCCCTGCAGCAAGACTAAACCCAAATCGATCCATCGCCTGACTTGAATCAGCAACACCGGGAGAGTTGCGTGTCCAGAAATCACTACCCGTTCCAGACAACCCCGCTCCGGATGCCCCGTAAAGCACATTGACTCCCCCGGCTTGAACTTTGGCGGAGACGTCCTCCATTGGAACACCGATCGCCAAATCATCGGCTCCATCGTTGTCGAAATCGCCAACGGCCAAACTGAATCCAAATTGATCGCCGGCCTGAGAGACATCGCCGACTCCGCTTGTGTTTTGTGTAAACCGCAGGTTACCAGTGGTTACTAAACCGGAACCTGTGCCATAAATAATGGTTACCGCTCCAGCGTCGTTACTTACGCCAACGTCTTCTCCTGGTATTCCAACAGCGACGTCATCGAACCCATCATTGTCAAAGTCACCAACGGCGACGGCACTACCAAACAGGTCTCCGTTTTTGTTTTGACCGATAATGGCTCCGCTTTGCGAAAAGAACTGGTCGCCGATTTGTGTTAATCCGCCAGCGGAACCGTAGATCACGTTGATCGATCCAGTCTCCTCGGTCCCAACTGCAAACTGTTCACCTGGCACGCCGACAACGAGATCATCAAATCCATCGTTGTCGATGTCACCAATCGCTAATGCGGAACCAAATAAATCCCCCTCTTCGGAAACGCCAAGAATTCCCCCAGAGTTTTGCGACCATAACTCGCTATCGGCAGCCGCCAGCCCAGAGGCTGTTCCATAGATGACGGAAACAGCACCCGCGTCAGCAATTCCATCGACGATGTCGCGAGGCGAACCGATCGCCAGATCATCGAACCCATCTCCATTGAAGTCTCCTTGCACCGAGGCGAGCAAGTTGCGGACTTCAAGCTTTTGATACTCGAACTTCGTTCGGTGTTGTCGATTTTTTTGCATCTTCATTTCCTCGTTTGTTCAAATTCAAAGGTGGGACTCGTGCCGAAATTCTAACCGATCGAAATACCCGGATTGCAGGCGGCGCATAAAAAAAAGCCCAAGTGTTTCACACCTGAGCTTCGCTTTTTTACCGCTTAGCGTTGATTTAACGTCGGCGACGTGCCAACAAACCAAATCCAGCTAGCCCCAACAGAGCCAATGATGATGGCTCAGGAACAGCGTTGCTTGTCGAGATAACCAAGTTATCAACAGTGATCGTCTCCGCACTTGAAGAAGTCGATTGACGAAGTGCGAACTGGCTGATTGTTCCTGGTCCGGCATTTGTTGTAATGGCAGAAGCACCACCAGCAGTCAGAGTAGAAAATCCAGTTGCAAAGTCATACGACATAACTACGCCGACTGTTTGGCCGAACGAAAAGTCAACGCCTAGTGTTGCATCGACTCCGGATGAAACGCTAACACCCAGTGTGTAGTCACCGCCCGCGACAGGAGTCTGAGCGTCAACACGTGTGTTGAACGAACCATTGTTATCCATGAAGTGAGCGAAGTACTCGAAGTCGGTTCCTGTCATTGCGCCGGGTGCAGAGACATTGATGTCAAAAGCTGCCGTGAGCACGCCAGTCGTTTGTGACGCAAACAAAAGATGAGCGTCTTCTGATCCACCGTCTTCGGTGACTGTGACAGCTCCGCCTGCAACCAACAACGTGCCCGCGGTGCCGCTATGATTTGTCCAGCCGCCATTAGGAACCAGTGCGCCGTCCGTATAGGCATTAAAGTCGTCTGATACCAAAACTGTCTGAGCGTTGACTTGCGGGGCAGCAAGCAGCAAAGCTAACACAAACAAAAACAAAATCCGCTTCATGATGAACTCCAAGGTGTTTCTAATGTTAGGACGAAATAGTTCGACGCGTGCAGTGGTAAATAGTTTAGCCTAACCAGCACGCGAAGCAACAGATTCTCACTGTTATGAAGAAATCTTTCCGCCCTTCTTTAACTACCACTGAATCCCAACGTTTTCGGGTTTTCCCAAGGGCCCGAGTACCTATTCCGGGTGATGAGGAACGTCGCAGATTCGGTTCCAATGTTGAAACTGTGTCGAAAACTGGAGATCATCCTCCTGAAAATCAGCCTCCATCGGCGACCGGTCGCTCAGGTGATTCTCAATCTGAACTCACTCTTTCTTTCGCGCGACGAACGCTTTTGCGCCGCGAACGCTTTTGCGCGGCGAATCGTCTTGCGCGATAAATATGTTTGCAGGCGAGATTTAAATCTATGCGGCGTCGAAATAAATGCTCTATCGAATCGGCGTAAGCCGGTGCAACATCAAACCGAACTTGGTTGGGAAACGTCAAGCCACCCCCCGTTTGACGGCAAGCTATTTCGAAGTAGTAGGGAAACAATCAACCGGAAACACTCTCAGTTTTTTGTGAGCAATTTTCTTCCCTATTTGCATCACTCAACAAATAGCGAGGAATCAACTTCACAAGCCTAAATAGGCTTCCCCAAAATCATTCCCCAGGAAAACAAATTTTGAATAAATTTTGGCAAACTCAGTTTTTCAGAGGCAGTAATGCAGCTGGACGGACATATACAACTAGGGAGAACACACCGTCTTACAAATTGAATGAATCAACAGCATGAATACCATCGGCCGTCCATATCGGGTTTTCCAAATAGCGCTATTTGTAGCCTTCGCATTCACGAGCCAAGCAAGCTTCGGCCAAATCCTGATATCCCAGTATTACGAAAACAGTGACGATGATCGCGTCATTGAGTTCGTCAACGTTGGTATCAACGCAATCGATTTTTCTACATCTGATTTGTTTCTGGGTAGTTGGATTGACGCGAACACCGAGTCTTATAAGTCGGCGACAATGCCCGATGGATTCGCGGCTTTTGATACGTTCTTTTCAGGACTCACAATGGCTTCTGGAGAAGTGCTAGTCTTAAACATTAGCCCGGGACCTGTATCGCAGATTTTTCCATTTGCCTTTCAAGGGTCGCTGAGCTCGTTGAATGCAGATGGCAATGACTCAATCGCCATTTACGAATTCGATGCTGGAACCTACACCGTGACCGATGCGATCGGCTTTACCAACAATGGCTTTGAAGGCAGAGACACTTCGTGGGAACGAATAGCCATTGATCCCGGGTTTGATGTCGCCGCAGGGTCCAACGTCACTACGTATGCTCCTTCCGTTTGGCTTGAGCACAGCACAGCTGAAGTCGACGCCGCAACATCCGGAGGGATCGCGATTGGAATTTCCTCATTGCCCATCGCAGTACCAGAACCGTCCTCTATGTGCCTGCTTTTGGCGATGGGAACAGGAGCCGCGCTCCGCCGCCGCAAACGTTAATCTGATCAGCGGTCGTGCCCTTATCGCATTGAACAATGATCTAACGTGGGCGACTTAGCTCATGATCATCGCTTTGTCGGCAATGTCCTTGCGACACCAAGCTCCATCCCAGCGAATACATTTCACGGCTTTATAGGCTTGCAACTTTGCCATCGCCACCGAGTCGCCGACAGCCGTTACGCCAAGCACTCGACCTCCGTTGGTCACCGCGTTGCCATCTTCGTCGAGCTTGGTACCGGCATGGAAGACTTTGACATCCGGAATCTGCGCTGCCTCGTCGAGTCCACGGATAACTTTTCCGGTTTCGTATTTGCCTGGATAGCCTTCCGACGCCATCACGACACAAACACTAGGTCGAGGATCCCATTCAAGCTGACCAATTTCAATTAGCCGCCGGTCGACCGTCGCGTCCAAGATATCAACAAAGTCAGTTTTCAATCGCATCAACATCGGCTGACATTCGGGATCACCGAATCGAACGTTGTACTCCAGCACTTTCGGACCTTGTGGCGTAAGCATCAGACCAGCGTAAAGAATTCCGCGAAAGGGTGTTCGTTGCCGTTTCATCGTATGGACCGTCGGGACGAGCACACTGGACTCGACCCACCTCAACATCTTTTCATCAATCGAAGGCGTTGGACAATAAGCTCCCATGCCGCCAGTATTAGGGCCAGCATCTCCGTCGTACGCTCGCTTGTGATCTTCGGCAGGCGGCAACGTCAAAATCGTTTTGCCATCAGTGATCGCAAGGATTGACGCTTCAACGCCTTCCATTCGATCTTCGATAATCATCTTGTTGCCCGCGTCACCAAACTCTCTTTCGCGAGCAATGATGTTGATTGCCATCAACGCATCGTCGCGAGTCTTGCAAACGATCGCTCCTTTTCCTGCCGCCAACCCATCAGCTTTGACGACGACTGGAACATCTTCTGGCGTTTCGACGTATCGCTCTTTGATAAAATGTTCGGCGCTTTCAGCATCCCGAAACTCACGGAAGTCCGCCGTCGGCACATCAGCTGTTCGCAAAACATTCTTGCAAAAAACTTTGCTGCCTTCGAGCTGAGCCGCTTCTTTAGAGGGACCGAAAACTCGCAAGCCTTCTTTTTCGAACGCATCGGTGAGTCCGTCACACAAAGGAACTTCCGGGCCAACAACGGTAAGATTCACATCATTGGATTTGGCGAACTTGATCAAGCCAGCAATATCGGTCGCCGCAATGTCGACGTTTTCGGCATCTTTTGCCGTTCCGGCATTTCCTGGAGCAACAAAAACCCGGTCAACGCGAGGGCTTTGAGCGATTTTCCAAGCGATTGCGTGCTCACGACCACCGCTACCAACGACAAGAACTTTCATTTGTTTCGAATCACATACGAGATTTGTTGGTTTAATAGTGGGACCATCCTCTGACGATTTCCCCGACTCAACGTGTGCGGAGATTCTATTCGCCAATCTGATTGTTGTCACCCGCTGAATTCAACACGAAATTCCACACAATTACGGTTTTCCGAGACCAACGTTTGGCAAACAAAATCGGATTTCCAACGTAACGTTGTTATGATGGTTAAGGTTAAATTGATCACGATCCACCTGGAAAGATTTAGATGAAGAAGTTTCTTTTTGCTGTTTTATTTGCCGCGGCCGTAACCACAGTGAGTTCTGCTTGCTCTAACCCAGCCATTGCTCAGGACGCCGAAGGCGAATGGGGACATTTGACGGGACAAATTATTGTCGAAGGAGAAGTCCCTGCCCTTAAGCCCGAAGCAGTTGGCGACCATGCCGACAAAGCGGTCTGCCTGGTCGACGGTGAAATCCCACTGGATGACAACTTGGTCGTGGATGAAGAAAGCAATGGCTTGCGTGACGTCTACGTCATGATGTACCAAAAGAAACCGACACCGGTCCCGACGCATCCGGACTACGAAGAAGCCAAAGCCGAGCCCGTCGTCATTGACAACGTGAAATGCCGATTTGTCCCCAAAGCAGTTTTTGTTCGCCCCGGCCAAAAAGTGATTTTGAGAAACTCAGATCCTGTCGGACACAACTGCCATATTACTTCATTCAACAATGAGCATAACTTGAATCTTCCAGCCAACGGCGAAGTGGAACTAGTACTGGAAAACGAAGACAAAATTCCTGGCAAAGTCGCTTGTGACCTGCATGCATGGATGGACTCTGTGATCATGATTCGCGACAACCCATACGTGACCACGACCGACGCGGAAGGCAAGTTCACGATTGAGAACCTCCCAGCCGGTGATTGGAAATTTCAGTTTTGGCACAAAGAAGGTGGCTATCTACGAAAACTGAATGTTGGTGACGGGCTCAAGGTTGGTCGCAAAGGCGAAGTCGAACTTACGATCGCCAAAGATGAAACCAACGATTTGGGTGCGATGACAATTGCGATCGACGAATTGGTTAAAGACTAACTCGCAGCAGCTGAAGTCTCAAAAGAGGCTGCATAGCGTTAACCGCTCACCAGCATTGCTCAAGAGATTGTCATGTGATGCTGGTGGTCGTGCTGCATACTGGGTAGCAGAAAAACACTTTAGTAGCCAACGTTCATCTTGGTAAACAACAAGTGTTTGCGCTCGTGCTCGTTGCGCACGACCCCAGGCCACGGCCCAGCAATTTGCCTAGCCCAGCCAGAAGGGCTGGGTACTAATGCAAATAGTCACTTAGGGCTGAAAGTCCGGCCGTTAGGTCAACCTGCAAGGGTTGCTGCCCGATGAAGCTCGACATGGAACTGGATTCCGGTTTATGATTTTCAAAATGAAATCGAAGATCGAAAAAAGAAAAACTTGCTGCTCAGGTCCGCGGCATTTGTTTTTGGCTTTGGCTGCAACCGTTTTCATTTGTGCTGGTTGCCATCAATCTCCGAAAGCAGATCAAATTACCTACTCGGAAGATGGTGTCGAGAAAGTCGAATCGGCGATGGCGGATTACGACTGGAGCGAATTCGAACCCTAGGCCTTCAATGCTCGGTGTTAGCCAGGAACTCTAATTCCGGTTAAACTTCTACCTTCGATCTGGCTCAATTTTCGTTGCGACAATTTGTCCGTCGCACCAATTAATTGATCGTCGAGAATAGACTAACAACATTTCTTCAACAATTCCGGAACACGTTTCGTGTCGCATCACTGTCTTCGACTTTGTTTGCTAACCATCCTGACCGGAATCGCGATTGCGCTGTTGTCAGGCTGTGAAAAATCTCCGGACCCAAAGTTCCGATTCAACTCGGTCGAATTTCTCAAGCTGAAAAAAACGCTTCGTGACGAAGATAGTTTTGACCCAAAATACGTTGATGAAATAGGAAGCATTCTGACAGCGACTTTCGGGACGCCGAACGATCCCAAGTTCCCGTTCCTAGTCGGCGAAGCAAATCCGGTTCACGAGTTCATCGACATAGAGAAACTTCGTTTGGCCGCCGGACCCGTCGCCTACGACGATTCCGGAAAGCCTGTGTCGGGACTGTATCGAGAACACTGTTCTCACTGTCACGGAATCACAGGTGATGGAGCGGGGCCGACCGCGGAATTCCTCAATCCATATCCACGTGATTTTCGAATGTCGATGTTTAAATTCAAGAAGACGCCGCTGCGGCAACGTCCGACCGACGAAGACTTAACCGAAATCCTTCGCAACGGAATTCCCGGTACCGCCATGCCGTCATTTCGAACGATGCCGCAAGAAGAAGTCGATTCACTGATCGCTTATGTCAAATACTTGACGATCCGCGGTCAGTTCGAGAGGTTTCTGATTTCCGAAGTCAACGCGATGGAAGGCGAACCGATTCTTGACTTCTCAATGAACGTCGCCGCGAATAACGGCGCAACGCAGGAAACGTCCTCGGACGATTCTGATGACGACGAAATGTCAGACGAAGACAAACAAGAATATTACGACGATCGAATGGCCGAAGTTTTTGGTGACGGATTAATCGAAGGCATCATCGGCAAATGGCTGGACACCGAAGATGCCATCACGGAAGTCGGCGAACCACCGGTAGCGATGGACGATTCGCATCCCGATCATTCGGACCTTGTCGAACAAGGTCGTGTCCTGTTTTACACCAAAGGCAACTGCGCCCAATGTCATGGCGACACGGCTTACGGCGATGGGCAGACTTCTAACTTTGACGAATGGACCAATGACTGGATCAAGTCCAGTGGCGGGATCGATCCGTTCGACAAAGAAACGTTCCGGGATTTCCTGACTGCCGGCGCGATGTTGCCGCGGACAATCCCGCCGCGAAACTTGCGCGAGTTCGTTTACCGTGGTGGAGGACATCTGGACGATCTTTATATTCGCATTGCCAACGGAATTGAAGGGACGCCCATGCCCAGCAGTTCTGCTCTATCGGCCGAAGAGACATGGGCTGTGGTTGCTTATGTGAGATCTCTTCCGTTTGAACATGCGACCGCAAAGCCAACGAAACCCGTCAATGAACATGCGATTGCAAAATAATGACTAGA
>CAZPBE010000069.1:0-10944 GCA_964584615.1 uncultured Pirellulaceae bacterium
ATTCGAACCTGTCAAAAAAATAATTACACCCCCGTGCCGAACACTATTGGCTGCCCGCATCCAAGATAAGGACGCTGGCAGCGTCCTCTACGGATCCCATGCTCCACCGGCTCCATGATTCAAGGCTGGCATGTCGGTCGAGAATGGCGCGGCAAAAGCGGACTCTACTGATTCAGCCGTTCCTGAATCACTTGACCTATTTCATCGATCTTCACGCGGACTTGCTCAAGCGAGTCGCGGTCGCGGATGGTCACCGTTTTATCGGTTAGAGATTCGCCATCAACGGTGATGCAGTAAGGCGTACCGGCTTCGTCTTGCCGACGATAGCGACGGCCAACAGCACCTTTTTGATCGTAGAAGACTTTAAAATTCTTCTTCAAATCCAAATAAATCTCTTTGGCAACTTCGGGCATGCCATCTTTTTTAACCAGCGGGAACACGGCAGCCTTGATTGGAGCCAAACGCGGATGCAGCTTCATGACCGTTCGCGTTTGCATCTTTCCTTTTTCGTCCGGTTGTTCGTCTTCGGTGTAAGCATCACACAGAAACGCCAATGTGGCACGGTCAGCACCTGCGGAAGGTTCAACGACATGCGGCGTATATTTCTCATTCGTCAAATCATCTCGATAGGAAAGATCTTTGCCACTACCTTTCCATTTCGGTTTCCCGTCATCACCAAGCTGCAACTCCAACGGACAGGATTTCTCATCAAGCTTGCCTTCCATGTGGCTGCGAAGATCGAAATCGCCGCGATGCGAAATACCTTCGAGCTCGCCGTATTCTCCTTCGGCCATAAACGGAAACGCATACTCAATATCGGCTGTACCAATCGAATAGTGAGCCAGCTCTTTATCGGCGTGCTCGCGAAGAATCATCTTGTCACCATTAAGCCCCATTTCTTGATACCAAGCCATTCGGCGATCGCGCCAAAACTTGTACCAGTCCTGCGATGAATCCGGATGACAAAAGAACTCGATTTCCATTTGTTCAAATTCGCGCGAACGGAACGTGAAATTCCGCGGTGTGATTTCGTTTCGAAAACTCTTTCCGATCTGCGCAATACCCAAAGGCAAACGGTGTCGCGTTGAGTCAAGTACGTTTTTGAAGTTCACGAAAATGCCTTGAGCCGTTTCCGGTCGCAGAAACGCCGTGCCTTCGTCGCCCGATAGCGCTCCGACAATCGTCTTGAACATCAAATTAAATTCGCGCGGCTCGGTCAGTGTTCCCAGTTCTTTCGCATCGGGACCAAGGACTTGAGTCAGATCGTCGATTTCGGTCAGGCAGACGGAATCGCCATCCCACTTGAGATCATCGATGTTCTTGTTTCGCAAATTGAAAAATTTGAGTGCTCGCTTGGTCATCAATTCAAGTTCATCGTCACCACCGGGAACGACCACAAAAACTTTCTTGCCTTTGGCTTCCACCCATCGACCGTTCAGTTGATCGTGGCGATAACGTTTTTTGGTTTCGCGACAATCAACCATGTAATCGTGAAACAAATCGTAGTGGCCCGAGCACTTCCAGACTTGTGGGTGCATGATAATGGTGCAGTCGAGGCCTTCCATGGCATAAGGCGTGGGCGCACCTTTGAGCGTATTCATGTCATCATGACAACTGACCATGTCGCGCCACCACGCTTCTTTGACGTTGCGTTTGAGTTCTACGCCAAGCGGTCCGTAGTCCCAAAACCCTTGCAGACCGCCGTAAATTTCGCTCGATTGAAAAAGAAAACCACGTCGTTTACAAAGCGAAACGATTGAGTCCATATCCATGTTGGAAGATTCCAAGTATTGCTGTTCGATGTAAGGGTCGCATTTTAGTGCGAGATCGGAACTAGGTCGAGGTTGGTTCGAATTGCCGAATCGTCCAGCTCGCTAGATCCAACTCCGGTACGATCGGCAAACTATCAATCTGGGAAGCGAACACGATATCCGGATCATGCCCGATTCGGACCAGATTGATTCCGCCTCGCGCGTTACGAAAGAAGTCAGCAAGCTGTCGCTCCCCGTTGGCTACGCTGCGTGAGACTTCCAACCAATGATTCATGGCGATGGTCGCCGAGTCAGTAAGCTGAGTGTTTTCTTCAGATGAGGTTCGGTGCTTGAGGATCGATTCCATCAAGGCTCCGGCGAAAATCACGTCTTCGCTGGTGATGAAGCGATCGGTTCCGGAACATAAAACCGTTACGCGTTCCGAGTGCAGGACTTCCTTTGTTAAGGCATCAATGTTCACCATCGCTCCGATCAACACCCGATCGGCTTGCCGACACGTTTCCATAGCGACCGTACCATTGGTTGTCGCCAGGATTAAGGTCTTGTCTTCGATCACATCGCGTGTGTACTCGACGGGTGAGTTGCCGTTATGAAAGCCGTCGACAATTTTTCCATTTCGTTCACCGCCCAGTAGCGAAGGCTCCGTTTGTTCTGCGTGGCACTTTCGAGCCGACTCAATGCTTGGTTGGGGAAGAACCTGTTTGCATCCATTGGTCATCGCGTGAATGATTGTTGTCGTTGCCCGAAGCACGTCGACGACGATAACGGTTTGGCCTGCGAGCGATTCCGGTGTAATCAACGAAGGCAGGAATGCGACATCGAGGATGGGATTTGTTTTCACTGCAGAATTCATGTTGGCTGGCTGATATTGAGTAATAGTGATTGCGGCAAACTGACGCAGGTGTGATCATAGCGTGTGCCGAATATTCGGTCTTGATCGACGCAAACACGAACTCCCGCAGTTCGAGGCGAAAAGAACCGGTTAAGGTAACATGCTTGGTTCGGTCAATTGAGTGCCAGAGTCGGTCAAATGTAAAGTGAGTCCCCAAACGAAGTACGTCCCACGTCCCACCTGCCGGGTGGAACTGCCAGTTCCTAGAATGCAGCAACTGAAACAAAACGAAACGCAAAACATCAACCAGAACCGACGCCCTGCTTCTTCCGGTTGAAGAAGCCTTCGTAAACCATGAATCTGCTTGAAGAAAAACCTGCCCAGCCCATGACGACAGTCGACAAGTCCAACGAACGCGTGCGAAAAATGTTTGGCGAGATTGCGCCAAAATATGATCGCATGAATCATCTTCTGTCGATGAACGTCGATCACTATTGGCGTTGGCGAACTGTTCGCAAACTTGCACCCAATCGAACGGATCCCATCCTCGACGTTTGTTCGGGTACTGGTGATCTTGCGATTGCGTTTTACAAATACACCAACGGTGAAGTCCCAGTGATTGGCACTGACTTTTGTTTTGAGATGTTGGATGTTGGCCGGCAAAAATGTGAAAAGTCAAAACGAGATATTAGCTTCATCGAGTCGGATGCTCAAAACTTGCCGTTTGCCGACAACGATTTTCAAGTCGTTTCGGCTGCGTTCGGTTTAAGGAATGTAGCCGATACGGATTTAGGTTTGCGTGAGATGACGCGGGTTTGCAAACCAGGTGGAAAAGTCGCCATTCTGGAATTTTCGATTCCACGATACCAGCCCATCAAAGGCATGTACGGTTGGTACTTTAAGAATGTGCTTCCTCGTATTGGTCAAATGCTCGCGCGAAATGATTCGAGTGCTTACAACTATCTGCCGGATAGTGTTGGAGAGTTTCCTTGCTACGAAAAACTTACCGAGCGAATGCTTGACGCTGGACTTTCTTCAGCCAAATTCTATCCGCTCACGTTTGGGATCGCGACGTTATACGTGGGTGTCAAATGAATGTGACGCCAGCAAACAATTCCAACGTGGTCAATGAACCGGTCGTCCTTGCGATCACTGGGGCCAGTGGCGTTATTTACGGAAGACGGTTGCTTGAACTATTGCTTCAGTCGCAAATCGAAGTCCAGCTAACGATCAGTGAATCGGGTCGATTGGTTTTGCTTCATGAACTTGGTATCAACATTGACTTGAAGCGTTTTGAATTGACGGACCTGCTCCCGGAATCCAGCGAACCCGCACAGTCGTTGGTCAATTATTATCACTATCAGGATTTCATGACGCCGATCGCCAGTGGATCAGCCAAAACACGGGCGATGGTGGTTTGTCCTTGTTCTGGAAGTACACTCAGCGGCATCGCGACCGCCGCCAGCAGGAACTTGATCCAACGGGCAGCAGATGTTCACTTGAAAGAACGCCGTCCGTTGATTCTTGTACCGCGAGAGACGCCGTTGTCGCTGATTCAAATCGAAAATTTGGCGACCGTCTCACGCGCAGGAGCAACCGTGTTGCCCGCATCGCCAGGTTTTTATCACGGATACGAAACCGTAGATGACCTGGTTGATTTTGTGGTGGCGAGAATTTTGGATCACATTGGCGTCGAACACAATTTGATCAAACGTTGGGGCGAAGAAGAGTAGAAGCTTCGCGTTTGGAAATCATCAAGTCATATGAAAAAAACAAACCCAATATGCTAAAGCAGATCCGCAAACTACTGGAGATGATTCGGTTTAGCCATACGATCTTCGCGTTGCCGTTTGCACTGTTGGCTGCCGTGATGGCGTGGGTTGCTCCGACCGGTGAAGTTGGCGGACCTGCTGTCGAATTCAACTGGTTGCACTTGGTTGGGATTTTGGTCTGCATGGTTGGCGCACGCAGCGCCGCGATGGCATTCAATCGGCTTGCCGATCGATTTATTGATGCTGATAACCCGCGCACAAAAAGTCGACACATTCCTGCTGGAGAACTTTCTGTTGCCAGCGTGACGATTTTTACGATCGGCTCGATATTGGTTTTCCTGTTGGGCAACTTGTTGTTCCTGCCTAACTGGTTACCACTCCTGTTTTCGATTCCGGTCCTCGGAGTGTTGCTAGGCTACACCTACACGAAACGTTTTACATCACTCGCACATTTCTGGTTGGGACTGGCTTTGATGCTGGCTCCGATTTGCGCATGGGTGGCGATTCGCGGATTGGTGGTGATTGAACAGCCAAGCGATTTGTTGCCGTCGGTAATTCTGGGGCTGGCCGTGATGTTTTGGGTAGCTGGATTCGACATGATCTACGCTTGCCAAGACCATGCGTTTGACGTCGAAGCCGGTTTGAAAAGTATTCCGGTTCGCTTGGGGATTGGCGGCGCATTGCGACTGGCTGCGGTCTGCCATGCGATCATGATTGGCCTGCTGGTCCTGTTGCCGATTTTGCATGTCTGGGCCGGGCCTGATCTTGGTTTAGGGGCGATTTACTGGCTGGCGATTGTCGTCATTGCTGGCCTGTTGATTTACGAACACTCATTGGTTCGACCTGACGATTTGAACCGGGTAAATGTCGCCTTTTTCAATGTTAACGCGATTGTGAGTATGGGGTTATTCGTTGCTGGGATCGTTGATTTGCTGGTTATTTGATGACAACGAACGCGGTTAATTTGTTGAAAAACGATGGTTGCCGTAGACGATGTTTCGGCACCAAAATAAGATTTCAAGCTTGCGCAATGTGCCGCACGCTGTAACGCTATCAAGTCATCCGATTCAAACTGAGTTGCATTCGACCAACAACCTGCTGAGACAAACATGATTTTCTCTGTCCACCCAAAACTGAAACCGATCCAGGAAAAAATCGAAGCCAACGAACGGCTTACGTTTGATGACGGATTGCTGATGTACGATCCCGAAGTTCCTGTCAACGATTTGGGACAGCTTGCCAATTTGGTTCGTGAGCGAAAGAACGGCAACGCGGCTTATTACAATATCAACACACACCTGAACGCGACCAACATTTGCGTATACCGATGTGTGTTCTGTGCTTTTCGCAGTGACCTTCGCAGCGATAAAGGATACGCCATGGACGATGAGCAGATCATCGCCCGCGGAAAAGAAGCGACCGAAAACGGTTGTACTGAAATGCACGTTGTTGGCGGGTTGCACCATCAGCGAAAATTTGAATGGTACAAGAACATGATCAAGATTCTTAATGATCATTATCCGAAGATTCACCTGAAAGGCTGGACAGCGGTTGAGATTAACTGGTTCGAATTTTTGACCAAGAAGTCGACCAGAGAGATTTTGCAAGAATTGAAAGATGTTGGTCTGGGCAGCATGCCTGGTGGTGGAGCTGAGATTTTTCACCCGGAAGTCCGCGACCAGATCTGTGAACACAAAGCCGATGGTAACAACTGGATTGACATCCATCGCAACGCGCATCAATTGGGAATTCGCACCAACTGCACCATGCTCTACGGACACGTCGAAGAACCGCTACATCGCGTTGATCACTTAATTCGTTTGCGCGACTTGCAAGACGAAACCGGCGGCTTTCAAACCTTCATTCCTTTGGCGTTTCATCCTGAGAACACCGGATTGTCGCACATCAAAAAGCCGACTGCCGTTGAAGACTTGCGAACGATGGCGATCAGCCGGTTGATGTTGGACAACATCGATCACATGAAAGCTTATTGGATCATGCTGGGTATCGGCACAGCGCAAACGGCGCTCGCTTACGGAGCCGACGACCTCGACGGCACCGTTCGCCACGAGTTGATCTACCACGATGCGGGAGCCACGACGCCGGAATTTCTTTCGGTCGAACGACTGGAAGAGCTGATCCGCGAAGCGGGTCGTGATCCGATCGAGCGCGACACTCTCTATCGACGTGTCATTCGCAATTCGGATGAGCCAACCGATTGGACGGTCGGCGAAGCCGTTGAAGTGGCTGTCTGATTGAGTCGCCGTTCACCCTGTCGCTTTCATTGAACGACAGGTATCGAGTAAATCTGAATTGCGCGAATGGTAAAACAATTTTCGCTGCTTGTCCTCGCCATTCGTTTCTTTTATCTTGCCAAACAGTCGACTCTGTTTGGCAGCGTGGAATCTATCTCTAACTCCCGTGTTCGCAAATGAGTCTCGGCCATTTCGAATCGTCGCGATTGACTTAGCAAATGCAAAGCTACAATTGGCGCGAACAAATGACTCAACGATTCAACGGGTAGCGCTTTCGCCTCTACGAATTGCTGCAACTGACTTTCGAGTTTAGGTAACAACGATGCCCAAGCGCAACAACTTCAAACATCAAACGCATTCTGACCAGCCGCCGAAAGCTCCTTACGCAATTCTTCAAGCAGAACTTCCTTCAGCGCCGTCATCGCCAGAATTCAAAAGCGTTTCGGGAAAATTTGCCGAGCGGATCTTCGGTAAAGTAGACGCGGTCTATTTTTCGCATGGAACCTTCGCCGGCAACGATCCACTTGGCTGGATAGCGCAATTCGAGCGTTCGATTCCAAGTTCCGGTTCGCCGCTTCGTGAGTTGGGAAAGAAGTTGACCGATGCGATTACAAAAGATTCGGGCAACTTCATGGATGATTTTCTCGAACTGTTTCCATTGGAGATTCCAACACGAAAGTTCACCTGGTCCGGCGAAAATACGCATACCGGTCGCTGCCAAGCCGCCATCAAGCTGCTGGCCGTTTTGTTTGAGCGGATCGAAACGGAACCGCGGGTTTTGTTGTGGAGTCACAGTCACGGCGGAAATGTTTCAGCGCTGATCACGAATTTGTTGGGCGCCGATGAATGGGCGCGGAACCAGTTTTTCGATTTAATGTGGCCATTTTTTCCCAGCGCAGAAAATAACGAACTCGTCAAAGTTCAAAATTCACTCGAAGACGAATCCATTCGGTCGCGACTCAAGATCGACGTGGTAAATTTTGGGACGCCGATTTGTTATGGCTGGGACACCAGCGGCTACAGCCAGTTGATGCATGTCGTGCACCACAAATTGTCTTCAGGGATTCCCGACTATTTGTCGCCTGCGTTGTCGCTTGCCGGAGATGGAATTGCAGGTGATGTGGCGCAGTTGATTGGAATCACCGGCTCGAATTTTTGGCCTTACTTGTTGTCCGAAACGACTCGCGAAACGGAAAAGAAAGTTCACGAGTTTCTGGCTCCGGAGTTAACCCGTAAAAACTACCTGCAACGATTTCGACTTGGAATGCGTGTCGCTGAAGAGGGAACAACGTTGCTGGTCGACTACGACAACGCGAACGGTTGGGCGAAAGAGCTGGCGGGACACGCGATATATACGCGCAAGGATTGGCTGGCGTTCCACCTGGATCTGGTCGGAGCACGATTCTACGGAAGTTGAGACGTATCAAAGCGAGAGCAAGATCTCTATTCCTGATCAACCATGTGGCCGAATACTTCGTAAGCGTCGGCAAGCAAGTCTTTGATCATCTCCGGTTTGGCTTTCACTTTAGGGCGGTAGAAGAACATCGCGTCTTCGGAGGCTTCGACTGAATGGCCAAGTTTTGTTTCAAAAAACTCCAGCAACTTTGGCTGAAAAAATTGTCGAATCGCAGCTTCATCTTCACCTTGAAGCACAAACATCTTTGAGTAGTTGGGATGAGATTCGAAATCAATGTCTTGAAAGCCGAGTGCTCCACCGATCCGATCCAGAAATCCTTCGGGTCGCATGCGAAAACTGGGGCAAGGAAGCAACGAGGATGACTGAAGCGCAGCGACTGTTTGCGTAGACGTGTTTTTGTGTTTGCCGTGACCGGTCGTGAATCGATAGTCAAAAATGGAAATCCTGACTTCACCCGAATCGCCAACGATGACGTTGTAGAGTTTTTTTGAGTGCCCCGTTTGGAATAGCTTGAAGTGAGCAAATCGAGCCTGAAGTTCCTCGCTTGCCGGTTGGAATACCAACCCCAGTTCTTCGGCGGTCTTTTCCAAAGTCTCTTTGCGGACTTTCTCCAAGTGATGTGCATAGAGGAGCGCTCCACCGAACAATAAAGCGCCCACGACTAAGATTACGAAAACCATGAACTAATTGAACGATAACCGAGATTGAAAGTCAATCAGTGCTCAAGACAAAACGCTTATGACGCGTCATCGCTGGCAGGCTGTTTCGATTCTTCATCGCCCTGCTCTGTTTCTTCTGATGAATTTTTACCTGAACCGGATTCTTCATCGGCCTTCGTCGCGTCGTCTTTCTCCATCGATTCTGCAACTCCGCCGATAACGAAACCGCCAAGCTTTCTAAACGTCTCTTCGCTAAGATCGCCCTTGATGGTCGCCAGTCTGGCAACCTCTTTTTCCGGGTAACTACCTCGCACCACATCGACAACGTTTTTGGTGTAGTTCATGTATAGTACGCTCACGGTTCGTGGCTGCATGAAAGGAAGTACACGGTTGAAATGATATTCTTCTAGGGTGTGGTAGGGAAACGTCTTGGATTCATGGGGTTCAATTCCGGTGATTTCTCTTACCTGAGCGTGGTGATCGCCATTAGCGTCGAATTCACCATTTTCTATTTTTTGGATCGCTGCATCGGCGTTCTTGAGCAAAACGAATCGGTCGTACGCGAATAGTGCTGCAAGGACGACCAAGATTGAACAAAGGACGCCCATTCTGGTGAAAAACCCTTTGTCGTAAGTGTTCTTCTTTTCTATTTGCTTTGTTTGAGTATTTTCTTGAGTTGCCATGATCGCCACCGTCATTCGTGTTGGAAGTTGAAACTCAGTCAATTGTTCGTTAACTGATTTGTACGAGATCGTTTTGGGTTTCTTGATTTGGATTGTCGCGAGGATCGATCCAGTTCTCTTCGGCAAAGTGCTCGCCGTAGACGCCATAGTCGTGATACGCAATCTTTTTTGCGATGCGATAAGCCCAACTCTTTTCCGGTATAGGCTCCATGTCCGGTGAGTACTGCGACGGATGAGGTGTTGCGGCGCGAAGTTCAGCCAGAGCTTTTTTCCGCGCCGTTGAATCTTTGGCGCCATGTCGATCGGCCAACGATTCAATCAAGTCGGGTCGCTCAAGGACGATGCAGCCCTTTGTGTGTTGGGCGGCTGTCTTGCGGAAGTCAGTCAAGAATTCTGATTCGTTGAAGACTTCGTCCAAAGGTCTTTCGTCGTGGATCGATTCTTTGGCGAACTGGATAATCGGACACGGCTCAATGTCGCCCCATGGATTGACGTGGTGCGTAAATCCGGTCGCTGCGGGACAAAGGGCATGCCCGTCGGCATCGTAATAAGCGTCGATAAAGATGATCGGTTTTTTGCACCGCATGTCGACGACAAACTGGCGGGCATGTCGTTGTTGTTGCGGCGTGAGCGCGAGGTCTGGATTGGAATCGGGGCCGACCGGGCGGTAGATGTGGAACCAGGTGTACATGACTCCCATGTCGATCAAACGGTCTACCCATTTTTCAGTCAACAAGTCATCGTAGTTCGTCTGACAAAGGCTTGTACAAACGCCCGTCATCACTTTGTTGTTTAAGCAGTTCTGAATCCCTCGCATCGTGTCCGAAAGAACGCCGGCTTTTCCACGTCGTTCGTCACTAATGATCTCCGAACCTTCAACGCTCACCAATGCCGTGACGTTGCCGCATTTTCGCAAACGTTTGGCGACTTCGTCAGTGATAAAGTGGCCGTTGGTGAAGACTTGAAAGTACACGTCGGGATGCGCTTCGAGAACGTCGAACAGTTCTTTGTGCATGAACGGTTCGCCACCGAGGATTCCAAAGAAGGAATTACCCATTTCTTTGGCTTTGTTGATCATCCGGTTCATCGCGTCGACTTCGATTTTGTGTTGCTTGGCCGCAACATCAACCCAGCAGCCTTGGCAGCGCAGGTTGCAACTGTTGATGATCGAAATGTAAAGGTACGGCGGAAAGAACTTTCCGTTTCGAAGTCGTTTTTTGTGCGCTTGAACGCTTCGTAGACCTTTGATTCCCATGTTCCAGGCAAGCTTCCAGAGAAGCCGCTTGTCCGTTTCCATGAGCATGCGTTTTGCTAAACGAAAATACATTCTGTCGTTTCGAATTCGTGAGGACCAGAACCGGCAGCGGCGGGCCCGTCTCAGCGGCCGCCGATGCTAAACACAAAGTATAGCGACAGAAGACAATCATCGCACGCGCTAAATCGAAGTGGCGGCGAGTTTGGTTTAAGGAGCGTTCTGCGCGTTCTGCGCAGAAGCAGTCGTTAGCGGTCGCACAAGTTAGCGGTCGCACAAACTACGCGGCTTTTCGGATCGGA
>CAZPBE010000069.1:11044-27774 GCA_964584615.1 uncultured Pirellulaceae bacterium
GTTAGCGGTCGCACAAGTTAGCGGTCGCACAAACTACGCGGCTTTTCGGATCGGAACCGGCAGAGTCGTTTGCTCCTCGGATACGCCGAGAGCTTCGATGTGAGCAGCGTGTTTGGCTTGGGCGTCCAGGCGGTCAGCGAATGCCCGGTCGCTGCGACGGAACTTGCCGGCACCCAAGCGTTGAATCACATGCTGGATGCGACTGCCGTTCACTGGAGACGAGATGATTTCCAATGCAGCCGAAACAATGGCTCGGCCGTACGATTCGTCTGCATGTCGCCGGATCGCGCGTTGAGCCGACAGCCCGTGGGGCTGTTCTGATTCCTGTAGGATCATTTTTGCCCGCTCAATTTCGACTACGCAATCGGGTGCGAGCTGAGATTGAAAACCAAGTGCTTCGATCGACAGCGCGATGTCGAGATCCACATAAAGCGAGTCGAGGCTTTCGTCGATCTGGCCAATCATCTCGAGAACCGATCGCCGATAAAATGCTGCCCAGCTTGTCGGGCCGATCAACTGATGATCCGCTTTGTCAAACGTTCGCCGAGCGAGTTTGCTTTTTGTTCCGACTAATTTTCGATTCAATCCAAAGTCACAATTTACCCCAGCGGCAATAGCAGTGTCGGTTCGCGAAGCCGCAATGATGATCGGCGACACGGCGGCTGTTTTTGGGTTGTCCGCGAAAGCTTGTTCGATAGGCTTGTGCCAATTCTCTCCGACTTCGATGCCCGGACGAAAGGCTGCAATCAAGTCGTGCGTAGCGACTTCCATCGCTGCATTGATCAATTTAGCAAGATTTGACGGGCCGGAGGTGGCGACTATTTCCACTTCGTTGTCGAGATGGTACGGATCGAGATAGCTACCATCGTGTGCAATAACGATTTGGCAATTCGATGGACGATTTCTCAAGATCGATGCCAGGGTGTCGTCGAACAATCTCGCATTTCCAACCAGTGGAATGAGTATTGAAAATCGGGGCATATTAGTTCCGCAAATTGCAGCAGTGACGGATGGGGCTTGTGAAAGTGCCCGAGAGTGGAGCAATCGATTTTGTCAGAGGTTGAGAAAAAACAATTGGCTTGATCACCTATCCCGCAACGGGGACGAACAAGCGAATCTTGCATTAGGATTTTCGGATCGCAGGAACCTGTCAATCGACCTATTTTTAGAGAGGGCCGTTTGTAACGCTGAAAGCATCAGAAAAACTTCCTTTCTGTATAACTTCGTTCAAGTTGTCACGCATGGCTCAAGACCCGAAGCGACGCCGGTTCCTAGGTGTTTGGCGTTTTGCGTTCCGTCAAAGCTTCATTGGGCAGGATTGTTACCTGGCTTTTACGCATGACGAGCAATCCGCCAATGATCATGACTCCGCCAAAAATCTGTATCGAGGTTGGGACTTCGCTGATCAGGATCCAGCCTCCCAATAGAGCGACAAGCGGGACGAGGTTTTGATAAGCCGATGCGTGTGCAGCCCCCAATTGTTGAACGCCAAAATTCCACATCGCATAGGCGACGCCGGTCGAAAACAAACCCGAGTACACGATCGCTGCTGCGGTCAAAGGTGCAAACGCCAAAGACCAATCGCTTGAGAGGTTGGGAAGCGAGACCAGCCAGTGGAGTGGCAGTGACAAAACGGTTGCGTAAAACGCCAGTTGGATCGGCGTCACCAATTTGAGGATGGGGCGGCTGACGACTGAAGCAGTTGACCACGCAATCGCGGCCAGCAAGATCAACATGTTCCCGGTAAAGGTTGCGTTGGCTGAGTTGATGTCGCCTTTGGCTAAGGTGACGATGATGGTGCCAACGAGCGTGATCATCAATCCAACCCAAGCTAATTTTTGCAAGCGTTCGTTAATCAGGAGAAAGGAAATGCCGGCGGTCCACATGGGAACCGATGACATGATGATGGCTGTATTGCCGCTTGACGTTCGGAAGATTCCGCAAAGGAAAATGTATTGATAGGCAAATCCGGCGAGCAGTCCGAATGCGATGACGTAAAGATAAAGCCTCGCTCCCGTTGGCCGATCAAGGTCAGCTTTCTGGTTGGAAGTTGTCGTTGCGTTTGCTGCCTTGCCGTCGATGTTCTTTCGCTCAACCCAAGCGCAGCAAGCAAGGACGACGGTTGAAATCGTTTGTCGAATCGCGTTGAAGACAAAGGGGTCAACTTCCGAGACGCCGTATTTCATGACTGGAATGTTGATGCCCCAAATCAAGACAACTCCCAGCAAGTTGATATCGGCCCACCATGTTTTCGGTTGGTGCTGTTGAGGTTGACGTTGGTCTTTTTTGGTCAAGGTTGTCTTTGTTATTTTGGATGGAGCCCGGTCGGAAAACGTCGTAGTATCCCGTCAAAACCCAAGATCTAAATGGTACGGGTTGTCGGCGAGCCCGTTTATTCTTACAAATTCGTCATGCGACAATATCTCGACTTATTGCAACACGTCCTTGATCAAGGCGTAACCAGAGCCGATCGTACCGGAACCGGGACGCGAAGTGTGTTTGGGTATCAAATGCGTTTCGATCTCCGCGATTGCCAGCCCGGCGGCGCGGGTGGGTTTCCGTTGGTGACGACCAAAAAGTGTCACTTACCCAGCATCATTCACGAGTTACTTTGGTTTCTCAGCGGTGATACTAACATCGGTTACTTAAAAGAGAACGGGGTCAAGATCTGGGACGAGTGGGCCGACGAAAACGGCGAGCTAGGTCCGGTCTATGGATCGCAGTGGCGTTCGTGGCAAGGAGCCGACGGCGAAACGATCGATCAGATTTCTCAAGTCGTTGAGCAGATCAAGACGACTCCTGATTCACGGCGCTTGATCGTTAGTGCGTGGAACGTGGCCGAAGTTCCCAAGATGAAGCTTCCTCCATGTCATGCGTTCTTTCAGTTTTATGTCGCCAATGGAGAGTTGTCGTGTCAGCTTTATCAGCGCAGTGCAGACGTGTTTTTAGGCGTGCCTTTTAATATTGCTTCCTATGCGTTTCTGCTACTGATGATGGCGCAAGTTACTGGTCTGAAACCAGGTGAGTTTATACATACGCTTGGCGACGCTCACTTGTACTCGAATCATGTCGATCAAGCCATTCTCCAGTTGCAGCGCGAGCCGCGACCGCTTCCTACGGTTCAATTGAACACCGATGTTCAATCAATCTTTGATTTCAAGATCGATGATTTTGAAGTTGTCGGATACGATCCTCATCCGCGCATCAAAGCTCCGATTGCGGTTTGACATGAACGATCAAGAGACGAAACAAGCAACGCCCACAAAAACGATTTCGATGATCGTTGCTGCATCGGAGAATGATGTCATCGGAAGAGACGGTGACATGCCATGGCGATTGTCGGCTGATCTAAAACGGTTTAAAAAGTTGACGATGGGACATGCGATTATCATGGGTCGCAAGACTTATGAATCGATTGGCCGGCTGTTACCGGGAAGGACTACTGTCATCTTGACGCGACAATCTGACTTTGTCGTTGACGGCGCGATCGTCGTTCAGCGACTGGAAGACGCGATTGCGGCAACCGCTGATGAAAGTCCATTCATTGTCGGCGGCGCGGAAATTTATCGTTTGGCTTTGCCTCAGATTGACGAGATCCAGCTAACCCGGGTTCATAGCGAAATCGAGGGGGATACGTTTCTGCCGCCCATCGACTGGGATCAATGGGATGAAGTATCCAGGAAGCGATTCGAATCAGATGAGAAAAACTCATTTTCGTACTCATTCATTCGCTATCGTCGAAAGGCGAAATCGGTCTGAGTTGCCAAGCGAATTTTCAGGCTCGCATCGATGGTACGACGCTCCGTCTTCTCGAAAGTCCAGCGCAAGGGCTCGTGGTCAATGAGAATTCCTTGGCTGGTTCATTCCTGATGCTGGCGTTCTCCCCAACCTAGCGAGGGAATTGTGGCCAACTTAGTTTCCGCAATACGGGCATATTGTTCCGTAGAAACCGAATTTTGGCTTTGTTGGTCCAATTCGAAAAGGCTACAATCGGCTTTTCCGGGATGGCGGGTTTGCTTGGCTTTTAAAGGCCAAATCGATAGAATGTGTCTGAGACAACAGGCCGACCCTTTTTTGGAGTCTGGGGCAAAATGGATATCAACATTAACGCCAAGAATGGCGAGTTGAGCGAGACGGTAAAAGAGACGATGAATGGCAAGCTTTCGAAGCTGCCAAGATTTTTTGATCGAACCAGCGGCGTTCAAGTAATCGCCGACATGCAGCACGAGCCCAAAGTCGAGATCATCTTGTCGGCGGAGGGAGCCAACGATTTCTTTGCTTCTGACACGGGCAACAACGTCATCGTGGCGCTCGATAAAGCGATCGCCAAAATGGAACAACAGCTAAAAAAACACAAACAAAAACTAACAGACCACCGAGACCGTCATTGAAAGAGGTTTGCCAACATTAGCAAGCCAGATTTTGATGGCCCGTTTCGGCCCATTAAGCATACGAGGATTTTTATGAAGTTTTCTGATTTCGTTAAAACCAAATCCATCAAAGCCGAAATCGAAGCCACTGAAAAAGAGGCTGTGATTCGCGAGTTGATTGGAGGTTTGGTAGAGTCAGGCGAATTGAAGAGCGGCGAACAAGAGAATATTGTTCAAGCTGTTCTTAAACGAGAAGAATTGGGCAGCACGGGAATCGGACGCGGCATTGCCGTTCCGCATACCAAGCATGCCAGTGTCGACAATCCAGTCGGTACGGTCGGAGTCAGCTCAACGGGAGTTGATTTTTCGAGCCTCGACGGAGAGCCAGTTCAACTGTTCTTTATGTTGATCTCTCCGCCGGACAAGCAGAGTGAGCACTTGAAAGCGTTGGAAAACATTTCCAAACAACTTCAAGATGAAACCTTTTGCCGATTCTTGAAACAGTCCAAGACTGCTCAAGACGTTCAGCAAATTTTAGAAGAAGCTGATAACAATCAGTTTGCGTAGTTTTCGCCTTTGAATTTCAAAAGCAACACTTCGTAGTTTCGTTACTCACCGGTTCAACCGATATCCACATGTCCGACAGTATCCGTTCTACAACGGTCACGATCAGTAATCCGCAGGGTCTGCACATGCGCCCGGCGTACCTGTTCGCTGAAACAGCTTCAAAATTTGTGAGCCAGATCAATCTCATTAAGGGAGATGTCCGGATCGACGGGAAAAGTGTTCTCGATATTTTGACGCTCGGAGCAACTCAGGGTACAGAAATCCAGCTGGAAGCAACTGGCGACGACGCTCAAGCGGCGATCGATTTACTGGCCCAACTCGTTAATTCAGGATTTCCTGCCCCGGAAACTGCATCAGACTCCAAGGAGTAGTTCCTGAATTGGCAACAAGTAGATTGAACATCGACAACTCGCGCTCGGCGCGGTCAAAGATGTTCAAACATTGGATTGAGGATTTGGTTGACACGGTTTGCAAACAAATGAGCAAACCACATGTCATTTTTAAATTTAGCTGATATTAGATTTGCGGCGAAAGAGCTTTTCTCTCGTCTGTCAGATCCAGCGCGAATTATTCTTCACGCGTTCCGAATGGAATCCAGTTTCGGACGCACATTCGAACGACCTCCTCTTTCTTTTGCGACGCCCGCATCTTCTACGGTAGCTTTCGCAACAGTTCATGATCCAAGTGATCTCGGAAATTTTTTCAGGTCAGTCGTTCAATCAATCATCGGACCGAAGCTCCCTTTCGTCGCGATTTGCGCCGATCGCTGCTTGGTCTCACAATCAACGGAATCGCGAACCGGTCTATTTGTTAAACCGGCAAACGAATTCCACACGAATCAACCAATGCAGCCAAGACAATCACATCGCGTCGCCAGCTGCAAAAACAAGAAATCAAACCAGTATGAAAAAAGAAATGTTAATCAACGCTTTGCAATCCGAGGAATGTCGGATTGCAATCGTCGAGGACTCGCGACTTGAAGAACTTTATGTCGAACGAGCCAGTCAAGACAACTACGTAGGCAACGTCTACAAAGGGAAGATTGTCAATCTTGAGCCCAGCATCCAGGCCGTCTTTGTCGACTTCGGTGTAGGGCGAAACGGATTTTTGCACATCAGCGATGTCGAGCCAAGTTACTTCCGGCAAGGTGGCTACGATCCTGACGAAATGATGCGGAAAGAAAAAGCCGCCCAGGCTCAGCGTGGCGGTAAACGGAATCCACCAACTCACGGCGGCTTTCGTCCGCGCGTGAAACCTCCCATTCAAGAGATCTTTCAGCGTGGCGATGAAGTGCTCGTGCAAGTGATCAAGGAAGGGATCGGCAACAAAGGCCCAACCCTTTCGACTTACGTCAGCATACCGGGCCGCTATCTCGTACTGATGCCGGCGCTGGGCCGTGTCGGCGTTTCGAGAAAGATCGAAGACGAAGACGAGCGTCGTCGTCTGAAGGATATTCTTTACGATATCGATCCGCCAAAAGGATTGGGCTTCATTGTCCGGACGGCTGGAGCAGGTCGATCACGTAATGAACTTTCTCGTGACCTCGAATACCTGTTGCGGTTGTGGAAGTCGATCGTTCGTCGCGTCCAGGATTTGCCGGCGCCGGTCGATATCTACGAAGAAAGCGATATGATGATTCGCACGATTCGCGATATGTTGACCAGCGATATCGATCATATTTATATCGACTGTCCGGATGCGTTTAACCGAGCCCAACAGTTTTTGAAACTTGTGATGCCGAGGCAGATGAGCAAGATCCAGCTTTACAAAGGCAAGGACCCGCTGTTTCACGAATACAAAGTTGAACAAGAGATCGCAAAAATCCACTCGCGCGAAGTCGCACTTCCTGGCGGTGGCTCGATCGTCATCGATCAGACAGAGGCTCTCGTCGCGATCGACGTCAACAGTGGAAGCTTCCGCACCGATGACTCCGCTGAAGAGACAGCCTATCGGCTGAACATGAGTGCGGCCCGCGAGATTTCGCGACAATTGCGACTGCGAGATCTTGGTGGCGTCATTGTGAATGACTTTATTGATATGCGTCGCGATCGGCATCGTCGCAACGTTGAAAAAGCGCTTCGTGACGCGATGAAACGAGATCGCGCGAGAACAAAGATTCTTCGCACCTCGCCCTTTGGCTTGATCGAAATGACTCGCCAACGCGTCAAGCCTGGTTTCAAGCGAAGTCTTTATCAAGAATGTCCTTGCTGTTCTGGTCGCGGAAACGTGAAGACAGCCGAGAGTATGGCTTTGGATGTGATTCGAATGTTGCTCTTGGCAACCGAACAGAAAAATTGCCGAGAGGTAAAAGTTCGCGTTCATGAGCAAGTCGCGTCGTACTTGAACAATCAGAAGCGGAGCGAGTTGGCCAGCCTTGAAGGTCGTGGCAATATGGAAATTCAAATTCGTGGAAGCGAGGCCGTGTTTCCTGAGTTCCTTGAGTTGGAACTGAAAGACGACATCGGCAAGCCGGTTTCATTGCCGAAAGAAGAAACCAACAGTAGAAAGCCAAATCGACGTTAGGATCGGTGTGGTGGTTTCGCCATTAGCTTAAGGACTAACAACTGTGAAGATTTCAAACGAAGTCGCCAAGCACTTTCGTGAAGTCTATTTTGGTGGCAACTGGACCGCCTCCAATCTCAAAGACCAGCTGGCTGATGTAACCTGGCAACAGGCAACTCAGCAAGTCAACGAATTGCATACGATTGCCGAACTTGTGTATCACATCCACTATTATGTGGTGGGCGTTTTGCAGTTTCTCGAAGGTGGTGATCTTGAAATCAAAGACGAGCTGAGCTTCGACTGCCCAAGGGTGCACGACGAGGATGGCTGGAATGAACTATTGGAGAGAGTTTGGTCCGAAGCAGAAAAATTCGCGACTCGTATCGAAGCCATTCCAGATGAAAAGTTTGGCGCTGACTTTCTCAAGCATGGAATTTATTATCGAAACCTTCAAGGTATTTCCGAACACGCGCATTACCATTTGGGCCAAATAGCGATGCTTAAAAAGTTAACATGCGTAGATGCGAATTAGTTTGCTTGAATTTAGCTGCACGCGTGGCAGATCCAGCCGGGTCGAAGTCAAAAACGAAAAAAGGCTCCAGTGCATTGCACGGGAGCCTTTTGTTTTTCAATTGATAAGCAAGGTCTACGTGACGTTGACCAGTTTGTCCAACAACGAGACGACAAAGTTGGTCTTGTTGAGAACCGCAACTTTTTCGGCTTCATTGCCTGGAGTGAAGTAAAGTCGCATTGTTGCTGCGAAGTCTTCAGTTGGGTTGGATTTGCTCAACTCATCTACGAATGTCGCGGCTTTCAAGAAGAACCACTGATTGTCAGTTGAGACTTCGTAGAACCGCACGTCAGGGTTCCCAACTCGGTTTCCATCTGCATCAAAAGCCGAAGTCCAATCAGAGATGCCTTTGAACTGGTTAAACAAAGTTCGCTCGGATGGCAACACGCTGGTAATCGCTTCGGTAGAACCCCAAGTTACCCCGAAATCACGAGGCAATTCCAGCACTCGATACAGGTTGTGGTCAGCATTCGTTTCGTCCCAATCTGCCAACGAGTATTGTCGTTCAAGTTTGGAGACTTCCGTTGAAAATCCAGTAGCCGGATTGAAAACTTGTTCTGTTACAGTGACTAATTCATTGTGGGTTAGATGAATCGAAGTAGGAACGGTTAGCTCTTTGATGAATACGATTGGTTCAGTAGTGAACGGATCGCGTAGCAAACGGGTGTTGGTTGTTTCCGCATGGAACTTGGCAAAAGTGTCGTCGATCGTTTGGATCTCGACGTTCGTCCAGTTGGACGATCCATTTCGGAAATCGATTTCCGCGTCACGTGGGCCCATGTCGATAATGAAGTCACCTTCAAAGGTCAGGAACCGGTCTGCACCAACGCCGCCGATATAGATGTCACCTCCGCCGGCACCACCGACGAGTCCGTCGATTCCGTTGTCACCGAACAGGCGGTCAGCACCCAATTCACCGAACAGGCGGTCATTGCCATTGTTACCACGAAGCAGGTCGTCTCCTGCTCCACCGTGGGCAATATCATTTCCGTCGCCACCGATCAGACGATCTTCTCCATTCTGACCATGGAGCGTGTCGTTTCCTTGTTGTCCATAAACGGCGTCGGCTCCTGTTCCACCGAACACTGTATCGTTTCCGGCTCCCGCATAAACGAAGTCGTCACCAGCGTCGCCGTAGATCGAGTCGTTTCCAATATCGCCCACGAGGATGTCTTTGTCGTCACCGCCTCGCAGTTCGTCATTCCCTTCGCCACCGAAGAGGACGTCTTCGCCACTGCTTCCGTTAAGCGTGTCGGCGCCATCTTGGCCCAGCAAACGGTCGTTGCCTTCGTTGCCGTCGAGGAAGTCGGCACCGACTCCACCAACGAGTCGATCAACACCAAATCCGCCAAGCAGAACATCGTTGCCACGATTGCCGTTGAGGAAGTCATCGCCGGCGTCACCGGCCAGGCGATCATTGCCGTCACCACCTAAAAGCGCGTCGCCACCGTTTCCTCCTTCAAGGACGTCGTCTCCAACGAAACCATCAAGCTGGTCATCGCCATCGCCGCCGAGCAAAGCGTCATTACCGGCATCGCCGTAAAGCAAGTCGTCGCCACCGTCTCCACGAAGGATATCGTCGTCGTCACCACCAAAGAGTATGTCGTGACCATCGCCTCCGTCTAGAGTATCGTTGCCGGCTCCACCAAGCAGGCGATCAGGAAAGAAGCCGTCGCCGCCGTTGAGTATGTCGTCGCCAGCACCACCGCGAAGCACATCTTCGCCAGCGCCGCCATTGGCTACGTCGTTTCCTGCTCCAAGGTTGATCGAGTCATTGCCAGCTTCGCCAAGCACTCTGTCGTTGTCGTTTCCGCCGAAAATCGAGTCATCACCTGCACCGCCGTCAATGACATCGTTTCCAGTTTGACCAAACAGCTGGTCATTTCCAGCGTCGCCGTTGATCGTGTCGAATCCATCAAAGCCGTAGATCACATCTTCACCGGCGCCGCCGTTTGCTTCGTCGTCCCCTTCTTCAAGGTAGATCAAGTCATTGCCAGCATCGCCAAAGATAATGTCATTGTTGGCTCCACCGTAGATGGTGTCATCGCCTGCGCCACCATTAATTTCATCTTCGCCATCATTGCCGCGAAGCACGTCGTTCCCGGCGTTTCCAGCGACTTCATCGTTTCCGGGACCAGCGACAAAGTTGTCAAAGCCGGCACCTCCAGAAAGTCGATCGTTTCCAGGCCCAGCGTTGGCTTGACTTTCGATCGCTGAATCATTTACGAATACATCGTTACCGTCCAAACCCAAAAAGAAGATTTTGTTGACGGTCGAAGCCGCAAATGTCTGCGACGTTCCATTGTAGGTAACATTCAGAGTAGTTCCCGTTTGGGTGACCGTTGAGGAGTCAACGAGATCAGTGCCAATGATCGATACCAATCCTGAAGCAGGATTGAACGAGATACCGGCTAGCAAGTTGCGATCTTCAAGGTTCGCGTAACCGATCCCTGATTTACGCGAGCGCGTGTTGCGTGACTTTTTCTTTTGAATGAGTTCCTGAGTGTGGCGAAAATTGCCAGGGTTGGAAATCGAGCGGACAAATCGAAGCATAACCGTATCCCGGTAAAGGTCTTGGGAGCAGATGAAGTAATGAATGGCGGCAAGATGGCGAGTTTTCGTGAACTGCGCATGCAAAAAGCCCTACTTCTGTTGTAGTTGGGGCTCCAAATTCTTGCAAACATCCCTTATTCCAAATGGGACATTTGACGCAAATTACATTTCAGCCGGTTGTCACGCCTTTGCTGCCTAAAGCGAAAACACTTCACAATTTGAGCCCTTCACATCAAAAAAACCCAGCTTTCGCAGCATTTCTTAAGGTTTTGCAGCTCCAAAAATGCAAGCTCGAATCGACGCCAAAGTTTCCAGTGAGATGCCAGAAAAACCCGGCGCGGCCACAATCCGGACTTTCTTCACCATCTCTGGAACAAGTAAGAGAGCGTTTCGTCCGAACGAGCGGGTCGAAGTGTAACGGCGGGTTTATCACAAAGTTCAAGCTCAATATTTATGACGCTTCGGATGCGTTTAGAATGAGCGTGGCGGCGTCGCCTCAGTCGAGACTGTCATTCTTAGTATCGATTCAACTCATTCGAATGAAACCAAGCACGACAAAAATATGTCCGAGACCTTAAACACAACTTTCCAGAGATGTCATGGCTTGAGTTGTACACGCTTGAGTTGTACACGCTTGAGTTACATCATTTTGGCAGTGGCCATTTTTGCCGTCTTCGCCAATTGCTACCCGGTGTTTGCTCAGGATGTCGACTCTGATGAAGACAACGCCGTCGCGGAAAAGCTATTCACGATGAAGGTCGGGCCGATTCTCAAAGAGAAGTGTCTTGGCTGCCATGGCAAAGATGAAGATGACATCGCGGGCGATTTCGATGTCCGCTCTGTTGAATCGATTCTCAAAGGTGGTGAATCCGAAGAACATGGAATGGTGATCGGCGACGCCGAGTCGAGCTTGATCGTCAATGCGATCCAATGGCGGGATCTGGAAATGCCACCCAAAGAAAACGACCGGCTAACCGAAGAGCAAGTTCAAGCCGTGCGAGAGTGGATCGACCTCGGGGCGGTCTGGCCTTCACCAGAACGGCAAGCCGAAATTCGGAAGTCCAGTTGGGATGACGTGGACAGCGCCGATGGTTTGGCGATCGAAACCAGCGGTGGTCAAAGCGATGAATGGACTTACCGCCGTTACAAACCGGAAGATGTTTGGGCGTTTCAGTCATTTGAAAAACCGGAAGTGCCTGAGCTTGCTGACCATCCCGTCGACGCATTCGTCGCCGCGAAAATGGCGGCTGCAGAACTGAATGTTAAACCCGCTTCACCCGCTGCGCCCCGGACTTTGATTCGTCGAGCCTCGTTCGATTTGACCGGACTGCCACCCAAACCAGAAGAGATCGACGCATTCGTCGCCGCTTGGGAGCATGACTCAAAAACGGCCTGGACGGAACTGATCGATCGGCTTTTGGAAACTCCACAGTATGGCGAACGCTGGGCGCAGCATTGGCTGGACGTGGTCCGGTACGCCGATACGAGTGGTTTTTCCAACGACTACGAGCGCTCAAATGCCTGGCGATACCGAGACTACGTCGTGCGATCGATCAACTCGGATAAACCTTACAACAGATTTATCGTGGAACAGATCGCCGGCGACGAGTTGGTGGCCGAGCGAGAGACCGACAAAGCATTAGCGGCCGAATTCGGCTCTGATCTAACGTTAGCCGAGGCCAGAATTGCGATTGGGTTTCTGAGGATGGGACCGTGGGAGCATACCGCGATGACTCCCGAAAAAGTCAGTCGGCAGATCTATCTCGACGACGTCACCAACTCCGTCGGCCAAACGTTTCTTTCGACGCCGCTTCGTTGTTGCAAGTGTCATGATCATAAATTCGATCCGATTCCAACAAAGGACTATTACCGAGTTTACTCGTCGCTGGCGACAACGAACTCCGCTGAGATGCCAGCCGAGTTTTTGCCCGCAGAAAAAACAGAAAACTTCGATGTAGAAAAAAAGCACGTTCAGGCGTTGTTGGATTTTGCGAAACAGGAACAGGACGCTTTGCATGAAAAACGGGAATCCGCCGCTAAGGAGTGGTACGAAGAAAAGGGAATTCCCGATGAGTATGTCCCGTTTCAAAAACGTACCCAAATGGGAGACAACCCGAACAAGCCACGACGGTTTGTCGGTTTGACGACTCAGGAAGAAGGCGTCTTAAAAGTCCGCGAGCAAGATGTGCGCATTTGGACGCGTCGATTGGAGCGATTCGAACCCTTGGCGCAATCCGTTTATACCGGTGGCCAGTGGGTGCAGAATTCCAAAAAGCTTCGACCGCCCCAGAACAAAAAACAGAAAGAAAAAGACGCCGTCATGCCGGAGTCATTTATCTATGAAGGAGGCAGCGTCTTCGTAACAGGAGAGAAGGTTACACCGGGAGTCATGAGTTGTCTCAAGCTTCCTTCTCCGGCAGCAAGTGATGACGATCCTTATGCGGTTCCGCAATCCATGAGCAACCGGCGCATCACTTTGGCTCGCTGGATTGCTGACGAAAAAAATCCACTCACAACACGTTCGATCGTCAATCGAATTTGGGGTTACCATTTTGGCAGCGCGATTGCCGGCAACCCCAACAACTTCGGGGCCACGGGAAAGAAGCCGACGCATCCCGAGTTGCTTAATTGGCTGGCAAAAGAATTCGTCGAACAAGGTTGGTCACTGAAAAAGATGCATCGGCTGATCATGACCTCAAGCACGTACATGCAGGCGACGGATCACCCTGACATTGAGAATCTAAAGAACGCCGATCCAAACAACGAACTGATTGCCTATTTCCAACCGCGACGCATGTCGGCTGAAGAGATGCGTGATGCGATGTTGGCCAGTACAGGCGAATTGAATCTCGATGGCGGTGGCCTGCCCTGCCGACCGGAAATTAACAAGGAAGTTGCTTTCGCGCCGCGGATGATTCAATTCACTCTCGCGACAACCTATCAACCCAACCGCACGCCTGCTCAACGCCACCGGCGATCGCTGTATGCCTACCGTGTACGCGGACTCCCTGATCCGATGCTCGAAGTTTTCAACAAGCCCAACTCGGACGAAAGTTGCGAGTTTCGTGACGAGTCCAGTGTCTCGCCACAAGTTTTTGCTTTGCTCAACAGTGACGTCATGACCAGTCGTTCCATCGCGATGGCGCAACGTGCTGAGAAAGAAGCGAACGACCCTCGCGCACAAATTGCTCGGGCTTATGAAATCACGCTCGGCCGTGTCGCGGATGATGAGACTGTCGACACGCTTCATCAACACTACGAGAAAATGGTCGAGTATCACCAAGGTGTTCAACCAGAACCGTTCGTGTATCCAAAAACGTTGGACCGCTCCGTGGTCGAAGAGCTTTCAGGGGAAGCGGTGAACTATGTCGAGAGGCTTGATATCTACGAAGACTTCATCGCAGACACAGATCCTGCCGACGTTTCACCGGAGACGCGCGCGTTGGCGGACGTTTGTTTGTTGTTGTTCAATTCCAATCAGTTTGTGTACATCTACTAGAGAATTGCCATGTCACTTTCACGTCGAAATTTTTTGTACGGAACCGGTGCTTCGCTAGGCGCTGTCGCGATGAGCGATATGCTGGCCCGAACTGCTTCGGCTGACGAGAAAGTCGCAACCGATGGCAAGAAACCGCATCATGCGCCCAAAGCAAAAGCGTGCATCATGTTGTTCATGGAAGGTGGCCCTAGCCACATCGATACATTTGATCCGAAACCGGCGCTCGATGATTTGCATTTGAAGCCGTTCGTCAACAATAGCGAGCAGGTTTCCGCCATGACCAGCGGCAATCGGTTTTATGTCAAAAGCCCGTTCAAATTTCGGGAAGTCGGCGACACGAAGGTATCGATGAACGAGCATTTCAAGTTCATGGCTGATCCAGAAGTCGCGAATGAGATGTGTGTCTATCGTGGCTGCCAAGCCGACACGGTTAACCACCCAACGGCACTTTATCAAATGAACACCGGAAGTAGTTTCGGAGGTGAGCCGGCTATTGGTGCGTGGTTGAACTACGGTCTGGGAAGTGTCAACGATAACTTGCCTGGCTACATTGTGATGACTGAGTTGGCGGCTCCCCAAGGCGGCAGCGGTAACTGGTCCAACGGATTTCTGCCGGCTACTTATCAAGGTACTCCGCTACGATCATCGGGTTCGCCGATTCTTGATCTTCGTGCGCCGAAATGGAAGTCGCGCGAACACCAGCGTGCCAACTTGGATGTACTGAAAAAGCTAAATGAGGCTTCACTGCGGGAGCATCCACAACACGATGCGTTGGCCTCCCGGATCGAGAATTATGAACTTGCCTTTCGAATGCAAATGGCTGTTCCCGATGTGATCAACCTGAAAGATGAGCCGCAACACATTCGTGACATGTATGGTTTGGACGATCCAGATTGCGGCGAGTTCGCGCGGAAGTGCTTGCTGGCTCGCAAGTTAATCGAGAATGGCGTCCGTTACATTCAAATCTTCTCTGGCGGTTGGGACTCGCATGACTTCATTGAGCGAGCTCATCAGAAGCGGATCAAGTCCATCGATAAACCCGTCGCGGCTTTGATCAAAGACTTAAAAGCTCGCGGAATGTTGGATGAGACGCTTGTTATGTGGACCGGAGAATTTGGCCGAACGGCTGACAATTCCGTTCGTGGCGGTGAATCTGCGATCGGAAGAGACCACAACAATAAAGCGATGTGCATGTTCTTCGCAGGTGGCGGAACCAAACCTGGTGTGGTCGGCGCAACCGATGAAATTGGTTCCGAAGCCGTTGATGTCGTTCATCCGATTCGCGATGTGCACGTGTCGCTGCTACACCTGTTTGGCTTGGACGACAACAAGCTGACGTACTTCCACGGCGGACGATACAAACAGCTTTCTCAGTTTGGCGGCCAAATCATTCCGGAGATTATGGCGTAAGAGAATAAAAAGGGGTCAGGGTGTGCCGGGATGAAACCGGACTGATGACCACCATCTCGGAACAGATGACGCCTGGGTGCCACTGGCTTTGCCAGTGTTTTCATGTAGCTAGTTAATCTTTGAATTTCAGGATACAGCTTGGACTTGGGTACACGAAAAAATATCCGACTCTAGCGATTGACTCTACGCTGGCAGAGCCAGTGCCACCCTGGCCGCGTTCAAGTGGTGAATACGTCTGGGCCCCACCAGGCCTACTCAAGCACTCAAGCCTACTCGTTTTGCCCTCTACGCCTGCCCGGGCGGTCAGCAACGACCGTCCCTACCGCGATCTACTTAATTTTCCTTGGCCGACCTCGTGCTCGCATCGACGATTCAATGCTCAACTTTTTGGCCGTCTTTGACTTCCAGTCATCTTCACCGAACGGCTGTCCGCGCGAGATACAAACACCCATCGCTTTGCGTTCTTGCTCGTTCAAAGGGCGATTCACCCAATCAATCCAGTTTCTTCTGCGCTTCACGGGTCCGGGATCGAGGACCGGAACGACGGTATCTTTTGGTGGCTGTCCGACCGAAGACCATGGCCAGTTTTGAACTTTGCGAACCGGAATCGTTTTGGCCCGCACCGGATTTCGTTCCACGTACCGCATGACGGTCAGCAAGTGATTGTCGGATTGGATCGGGAATGACTTGAACCTTCCTTGCCAGACATGGCCGCTGGAATCGTAGTGCCGGTGATACCTTCGTACATGAGATGTGGTCAGCCACTGCATCCATTTGCTGAGGTCTCCGTCTTGTTCTGGCCACAGTACAAGATGAAAATGATTTGGCATCAAGCAATAAGAAAGCAGTCGCATCGCAGTGCGCTCACTTGCTTCTTTCATCAGTTTCAGAAACGCGGCGTAGTCACCATCTTTGTGGAAGACGGTGTTGCGTCCGTTACCACGATTAAGAACGTGGTAACAGTAGTTTCCTAAAGAGATTCTCGGTTTGCGAGGCATGTAAGGAGTTTTAGCAAAGCAATCGTCTACATTAAAGTAGCCTGACCCCTTTTATTTGCCTGACCCCTTTTATTTGCCCTTTTATTTGCCCCCTTTTATTTGCCCGGTGATTTACTGGTAATGCTCATCAAGAGCTGTTACGATCAAAACACCGCTACCGGGGCAAACAATCTCCCAACTTTTCTACAGAGCCAGCCTGACCCCTTTTATTTGCCTTCCCCCTTTTTCATTGCCCATCTTTAATGCCACCAATCCGTTGA
>CAZPBE010000070.1:0-27048 GCA_964584615.1 uncultured Pirellulaceae bacterium
TAGGTTCCTTCTGCCGGAAGGAACAAGCATGGGGAACTGCCGTTTCGTTGTGGATCGTTGCGTTGCCTCTTTTGCGACCAAGACAACTGATGAACAGGCAAGTCCCGCTCGGCAAGCGGGACGTACTTATGCGTACTTATGCGTACTTATGCGTACTTTCCTGGGCAAAGCTCATTGACCTTCGCCCATGGGTCTTTGGATTCTCGCACGACATCAAACGTGAACGGCATCAACAGTTCCGTCGCAAACTCCACCGGAGTTTCAGAAACGACGAGCTGGCGAAGCAGCCGTGCCGCAATCGGATACCATCGAGCCGCATCTCCCGACCAAATCACTTGCGGGCGTTTTGTATCAGTTGATTGATTGTTCTTGAGAAACGCCATCTCCTCGGCAACGATTTCGTCGAAGGACTCCACCGAGACACGACCATGATTGACTTCGGCCCACAACTCCCAGCGCGAACGCTCGGTGGTGGCTAGGTCGTCCATGATTCGCACAAACACTTTCTCGCCTTTCGCGTTATCCATCGTGGCGGGCAAAGCAACACAGCCGTTTCCGCATAGCCAGTCCGTGATGTACTGTAACGCTTGAAACACGTTGTAGCGAACTTCTTCAGGATCGTCGTTGGCGATCACATCTGAAGTCGCAATGCTGGCCGCCAACACACCTCGTTGGTAGAGCGGATCGCCTTTTTCCAAACCTGGTACATCCGTTGCATCGATGAATTCTAACAACGGGCCGGACTCGGACTCATCGGGGACCAACGCTCGAACCAACCTAGCCATCGAGCCATCGTTTGAATCTTTACCACGTCTTTGAAATGCTTCGACCAACGCGATTCCCGGTCGCACAAATGCCGGATGGGCAACCCAAAATCCGGTCAGCCCACGCTTCAGTTGCGTGACCACGTCTTTGATATAGCCGACCATCGAGACTTGATAGGACTCCGGATTATTGTCCTCGTACAACACTCCATACATGCCGCCGATACGAATCGCGCCCGAAGGAGCCAACGCATCAACCAGCAGATGATGCGACTCACGAATGTGATTGATCACAATATTTGGATCCGCCTTCACTGGAATGCGGTAGTTCGGATCGTTCTTAAACAGCCGTGCGGTCGAGCCCAGAAAATCATGCCAGCCCAAACTGCCGCCCAGAAAATACGGCGCAAGCTCCGCAGCAATTTCGCGGATGCGAAAAATGGCTCGCGGATTTTCAAACACGATAAACAGTCGCACCGTTCCCAGTTCGTATTCTGGATGAATCGATTGAATTTTCTTTTCCGCCAATTCGATCATTTCCTTCAGATAGCCCGCTTCGAATTCGTTTTCCAGCTTCGGAATGTAAAACATTAACGCTTCGGGGCGCTGCCAGTTGTGGAACAAATGCATCGCAAAATCAAACAGGTGCAGTGGCAATGGATTTTCATGCAGCAAATGACTGCCATCAGGTAGAGCCAATCCGGGAATCCGCTTGATCGGAATTGAACGACCTGTTTCGTCAAGACGATAACTTTTCCCGTTGTTTGGGTCGTCAAAAGAAAGCGAGCCATCAAAACAGCCAACCAGATTCTGACACGCGCTCAAGAAATTCTTCATCACCGGCGTTTTTGAATCTTCATTGTCAGCGCCCCAGCGTGGAACCATCCCTGACGCTTCCACCAGTTCGGTCACGATCACCGGTTCGTCAGGCGACCGACGATTAAGCGCATTCATAGCGTTGATCGCCATTTTTGCCGTGTCTGGCGGACCAAACAAAGTGACTTGAAAGCCTTCCAAAAATTCTGGCACACGAACTGGCGGAACTTTCGCGGGTGACGAGGCTGGCCCTACGACCACACGACCCGATCCATCGGCTTGACCAACCACCGTTCGGTATTCCGGTGACAAATAATCACAATTCGAATTTTGCTGAGCGCACTCAGCCGTTTGTTCGTCAATAAACTGCCGATCGATGGCGCGCTGGCTCAAAACTTCATTCAGTCGTTGACGCACCGACTGATACAGCTCGCAAACGAATTGTAAAGCTTCACCCGTCTCGATCGTTGGAAAAGATTTTTGCAATCCAGTCGCAACGCGCAAGCCGTCAACGCCATCCACTGACTCGCTTTCGGTTTGTAGACGATCGAGAAGCGATTTCGGCAAGTAGTCGAGATAGTAAGGAATCTCCGTCGACGTCATCAACTTCCTCGGTACGTTGAGTAACCAAACGGATTCAACAACAACGGCACGTGATAATGTTCGGTTGGATCATCAACCGAAAACTCAATTCGGATCACCGGATAAAATGATGTCTTGTTCAACGTCGCAAAGTAGTTGGCGACCAAAAAAATAATTCGATAATGCCCGGCGACAAGATCGCTGGTGATTAAATCGGGAACGCGACCATCTTTGTCAGTCGTTCCACCACCGATCGAATGCCATTTGTTGTCTTTCTTTAGTTCCAGTTGTACTTCGATATTTCCAGCCGGCATTCCGCGCGACGTGTCGAGTACATGTGAGGTAATTCCACTCATGAGATTAGCTTCCTCAATCTGATTTTTGTAATTTTTAATTGTTCCGCCGCAGCAATTCTCAGTTCTGTCGCTCGATCATTCGGCAGTCGCGATTCGAGAGTATTGAGCATCTCCTGTGCAGTCTTCCCCGTCGCACAAACGATAAAGATAAATCCAAACTTGTCAAAGTACTCATCGTTTGCGTCCGCCAAACGTTGCAATGTGGATTCACTGGCAGAATTAACACCCGCCTGTTCCCCGCCGGCAATCGCTTTCGTGTTGGCGTACTTTTCTCTCAAACTATCAACGTCGCCGATGCGCGGATGTGCCGAGAATGCTTCCAGCAAACCGTCTTCACCAACACCTTCCCATGCCGTTTTGGCTCGATTCAGTACATCAACATCGTACTTGAAATCCCCGCCATCGATCATGCGATTGATCCAAGCCCGTGATGCACAACAGGTTTCTAGCGTGTTTCGACACTGGTCGGTAGGGACTTGATTAAGCAACAACGCAAGCGAATTGGCTGGAATTCCTCGAATTAAGTCTCCGCATGGCTTGCCGACAAGCTCACCATCTCGAGAAACCAACTGGCCACGAACGAATGTACGCTTCACAACGCCAAACAGTTCACGACCCTCGTAAGGAGTAACATCATGCCGATGCGCAAGTTGTTGACCGGAAACGATGAAGCTTTCTTCGGGATCCCAAACGACCAGATCCGCGTCGTAACCTTTTTTAATTCGCCCTTTCTTTTTTCCAAGCCCAAAAATTTCGGCCGGGCGGACCGAAAGCCGCTCCGCTAAAAGCGATGGCGTCCACGCAAACTCTCGCCCTAAAGTGGCGATGGCGCTGAGTGTTAACTGCAAACCCGCGATCCCGCCCCAGGCTTTTGTGAAATCGCCATCGTCGAGATGCTTGAGTTCAGGTGGACAGGGAGAATGATCCGAGCCAATCGTTTCGATCAAGCCTTCGCTCACAGCACTACACAACGCTTTGCGATTGGCAGCGTTGCGAATCGGTGGAGCGCACTTGAATTGCGTCTGTCCGTCTTCAATCTCTTCGGTTGAAAAAAACAAATAGTGCGGACATGTTTCGACGGTCAATCGTAAACCGGATTGTTTGGCAGCTCGAATCAGTTCAATCCCATTGGACGCCGCCAAATGAACAACATGAACCGGCGTATCATATTCGCGGCAAAGCTTAATCAGCAATTCAATGGCATCGGTTTCAAATTGCTGCGGTCGCGAATCGGAATACTGATTGTGCGAAGTCACTTCCTTGATCGGTGGTCCTGCACCGACGATTTCAGCGTGTGCGAGCAGCGGAATACCGAATGACTTGAGGGCTTCCAGCGCCAACCGCAACTCGGACTCACCGGCGGCAGGGAATTCATCCAACCCCGAGTCGCACATAAACGCTTTGATTCCCAAGACGCCTGCTTCAACCAACGACTCAATTTCCGATTCGTTGCCGGGAACCAGCCCGCCGTAAAACCCAACATCAACACAGCACTTTCCCTGCGCGGCCGATCGTTTCGCGTTGAGCGATTCAACTGTCGTTGTCACCGGAGTACTGTTCAGCGGCATGTCGATGATCGTTGTCACACCACCGATCGCTGCAGCAGCGGTTGCCGTCGCGAAGCCTTCCCATTCGGTGCGACCGGGCTCGTTGACATGGACATGCGCATCGACGACTCCCGGCGAAACCACAAGGTCGCCAAAATCCGTGACTGGAATTTCCGCAGGCAGTTCTGCTCGATCACAAACGTCACGAATGATTCCATGTTCGATGACGATCGCCGCCGCAACCTCTCCGCGGCAAGTCACGACGCGCGAGCTGGCAATCGCAAACAGTGCCGGAAATTTTTCGTCAGCTTGAGCCACAACATCACCCGTTGCGTCGAACGGTCGCAGTGATCACACCGAACGGCTCGGGCGAAGGAACAAAAATATCGTTTTTGTTTTCAAGTTTTAGTTTGGCAATGTCCGCCAACAAGTGATGCTGGTTCGGCATGTCCAAAGAGATTTCATCGATCTCAGAACAAGCCGCCAATACCGACTCCGCCATTTCATAAAGTGTTTTCTGAACCGAAGGACTAAACCGATGCGCGAACACATCCAACAACAGCTGCCGAATCGCAGCGCGAGTTCTTGTCCAATCACCATGGACATCCCCACACTGCCAATCTGCAGTAATCGTCGTTGCAAAAATCCGATCCGACGTTGGCGTAAGCGTCGTAAATTTGTCTTCGAGGAAATTCTCGAATCCTGAATTGGTTGTTTTCAAGACTTTTAGTCCTTGCAATCCAGACCGCATCGACACTCCGTCACCAGAAGAAATTACCGTACAGGTATTCTCTTCGCTGCCACCACCGGTAAACGCATGACCGTGAGCTTCTCCGTCGAGATCAATCCGATTCCACAACTGTTCGCTTACCGAAACGGTTGCTTGGCTGACATGGTCGAAGCTATCGTAAAAGTGATTCGCTAAGTGATTCGCATAGGCTTCGATGCTTTCCACTCCATGCAGCCGAGCGATCGCATAGACTGAATTCTTCATCGTGTCCGTCGGCACCACCTTGCTATTGTCGCCCGCATCGTAAGCTGAATCGAATTCACCTTCGAGCGCAATATTGGCAACGAGCTGCACGAAGTCATGCCGATCGTCGTCGCGCGTGACATACGACAAACAAACTTTCGATTTGCCATACGATTGTTTCGCTAATGAAATACTCATTCTCTTCTTTTCTTTTTCTCGTGATTCAATAATTGGGAGGTGGATAGATAAGTCGCAGTCTCCAGGCACTACAGTTCTTTTTCGGTCAACCGATCCCGATTTACATCTTTATAGTAGATATAACTGGCTGGCGTTTTTCCCATGGCAACAAACCACTGGGGGCAATACGAAGCCATCCAAATTATGTCGTTTTCAGCAACTGGAAAATAATCGTCGGACAACCGGTAAACGCCTTTGCCGGCGAGCATCAACAACCCGTGTTCCATGACATGGATCTCGACTTGCGGTAACGTCGCGCCGGGTTGATAGGTAAAGATGTTGACTGCCATGTCGAACTCGGGCGCGACGGGCAACAAGGTTTGAAGCTGAGCATCTTCGTCGCCCATGAAAGCTTCGCCCTGAACGTCGCTGGCGTCTCCGACAACCGGTTTCGGATCGTCGAGATCGGGATGCGGATTAAAAACCTTCTCAAACATAACCAGTTTTGTTTCGCTACTGCAGCTGATTTGATGCGGCGTGTCGCAAGGAATAAAAGCGAATCCGCCAACGGATAGCGAATGCGTCTCGTCCAGCTGAAGTTTGCACGATCCCGATCTTACGTAGATGAATCGTTGCACACTTTCACCGGGCAAGCCGCTTGATCCGCCTGCTTCGATCGTGGCGGTATATTGCGTGAACCGCGCTCCCATCTCGGGAGTGATGTGGAACACAGCGGTGGCTTTCTCCCAGCCGACCATTGTCGAGTTCACATGCGTGTCGGGAGTAATCAAAGCGTAGTCGCCTGAGTATCGGCTGCGCGTATGTCCAAAAACGTCCATCGATGTTTCCTGCTAACTTTTGTCGGTTGAGTGCTGGTTTGAAATTCGAATCAACGATTGCACCATTACTTTGAGCACTGCAAATATATCTTCTGGAGAAACGTATTCGTCGGGATGATGACTGATTCCGTCACGACACCGAACAAACAACATACACGATGGAGCGATTCGCGCCATGATCATCGCATCGTGACCTGCCCCACTGACCATCGATTTTGCGGGCAGACCGGCGTCACCAACAGCAAGTTTGACTTGCTCGGTCAGGTCATCGTTCATTGGAGTCGCCGGAGTGTGATGCGCAGATTCAATGTGAGCTTCCAAGTTTCGGCTGTTGGCAATCGATTTGATTGAGGATTTGATTTTATCAAAAGCCGACTCGCGAATTTCATCTGACTCATGTCGTAAATCCAACCGTAACTCGGTCTGCCCACTAATGACGTTGGAAAGCCCCGGCTGCGCGTCAACTTTGCCGACCGTCGCAAATAACCCCGGCGTCTGTTGGCCAATCGACTCGATTTTCAGAATCAGCTCTGCTGCACCGGCAAGCGCATCACGTCGTCGATCGTGCAACAACGTTCCAGCATGTCCGGCTTGGCCAAGCAACTTGATTGTCGCGCGGGTCTGTCCGGCGATGGCACTAACGACTCCAACAGAGACGTCCGATTCCTGAAGCAAGTCGGCTTGCTCGATATGAGCTTCCATGAATCCAACGACCGGCCGATCTTGATAAGACGCTGAGTTGATCTGATCAACATCGCAACCGAATTGCGCGAGTGCATCTTTCATTGAGACTTGATCTGCATCAACACAACTCAGAGCAGTCGAGTCAAGCTGACCGACAATTCCAAGCGAACCAATAAACGGAAATGAGTACCGAACTCCTTCCTCTTCGGAAAACCCAACGACATGCACATCGAAATTCAATTCCATGTTTGCTTCACGAATCACTTCGACGACCGCCAGTCCCAACAGCGCACCTAGCGTTCCGTCAAAACGACCTGCATTGATCACTGTATCCAGGTGCGAACCGATCACAAAGATCGGTCGTTCGTTTTCGTGACTACCAAATTTTCCGATCAAGTTCCCGACCGCATCAAGCTCGCAATTCATGTCCGCGGCTTGCATCCAACCGCTGATCGTTTCGTGCGCCATCTTCATCGCTGGCGAACAAAAGACCCGAGTCACTTCGCCAGGCTGATCCGTGAACGTGGCCAATAAACCGCACCGCTCAACGACGCGCTCGGCTGCGGATCCGACAATCGAGTCTTGGATGAACAAATTGGAATCGGATGATGGCATGGAAAACGGCGTAGTTCGTTGAATTAGTCGGAGCGGAAAGAAAGCATCAAAACGTGTCGTCGTCGTGATGCGTTAGCATTATATTGGTGTGTGTGAATTCCGAGAAAAAGGACGTCGATGCGAGACTATATCTTACTATTTGTCAACGGACAGCAAAATCGTGTTGACGGTGCCGATGCGTTCGTGACGCTGTCCTACTTCCTGAGAAAACGGCTTAGCCTGTGCGGAACAAAAATTGTTTGCTCGGAAGGCGACTGCGGCTCGTGTTCAGTTTTGTGTGGAAAGGTAGATCCATCGGCCGCGACAGCTACTGATGCAATATTCAAATACTCGCCGATCGATTCCTGTATTCGGTTTGTGTATCAGCTTGATGGTTGCAACATTGTGACGGTCGAAGGCCTGGCATCCAATCAAAAACAAAAAGGCCAACTCAACAACGTCCAGCAGGCGATGATCGACTGTCACGGTTCACAATGCGGATTTTGCACGCCCGGATTTGTCGTCGCGATGACCGGAATTTTGGAAGACAACGACACGCCAACGGAACATCAATGGCGGCACGGACTGACCGGAAATCTTTGCCGGTGTACCGGCTATACGCCGATCGTCAAAGCCGGACTTCAATGCAACGAAAACCCATCGCCAAAGATGAACGAGTGTTTTCCGCCTGGCCCAATGATTGCGGCCACGAAGGCAATAACGAACGACGAAATCCAAATCACAAACGCCGCCGGCGAGGTTTCGCAAACGATTTACAGCCCCACCACGGTCGACCAAGCCATTGATTTTCTCGCCGGTAGTCCAGACGCGAAAATCGTCGCAGGCGCAACCGATGTCGGCGTCCAGTTTAACAAGGGCTATTGCCAGTCAAATGAATGGCTGGACCTGAATCGCATCGAGTCATTAAAAAACGTATCGCTGGACGACGACACAATTGTGGCGGGAGCCTGCACAACTTGGACTGCGATCGAACGCTTGGTCGAAAAACGGCTGCCACAGTTTTACGACATCGTTTCTGTATTCGGCTCACCGCAAATCCGCAACGTGGGAACGATCGGTGGGAACATCATTAACGCGTCACCGATCGCAGACTCACTTCCTTTTATGTTTGTCGCCGACGCTGAACTTCAGCTCATGGGAAAATCAGGCTCACGCGAAGTCAACATCAACGACTTCTATCAAGGCTACAAGAAATTTGACATGCAGCCGGGAGAGATATTGACGGGAGTCAGAATTCCGCTGCCAACTTCAGATGAAACGTTGCGGCTGTACAAAATATCTCGCCGCAAGGATCTCGACATTTCGACTTTTACCGGCGCGATTCGAATGAAGATCGACGGTGACAAAATCGCAAGCGCGTCGATTGCTTACGGAGCGGTAGGACCGGTTGTGTTGCGACTACCCAAAACGGAATCGTTTCTTGTTGGCAAAGAACTTAACATGAAAACCATGCAGCAAGCTGGTGACATCGCAGTAAACGAGATTACGCCGATCACCGACGTCCGGGGTGGTGATCAATATCGGTTCCAACTTGCTCGCAACGTGTTGTTGAAATTCTTACACGAAGTTCGACCAGAAGGAGCGCTGGCGTGAACGAATATTCAATTTCAAAAACTGCCGACGCAATCGTTGGAGGAACTTCGGTTGGCAAATCCATTCCTCATGATTCGGCGATCGGTCATGTAACCGGAACCGCACCGTACATCGATGACCTGCCGCGCCGCGTTGACGAACTGTTTGTTGGGTTCGTCGGATCACCCGTCGCTTCAGGCACGATCAAATCCGTCGACATCTCGACTGCCGCTGAATCGGAAGGCGTTGTATGTGTTCTCACCTGCAAAGACGTTGGACCGCACAATATTTTCGGGCCGCTGTTTTGCGACGAACCTTTTCTGGCAGACAAAGAACTGTTGTACGTCGGTCAACCCGTTGTCGTGATCGCCGCGGAAACAGAACAGCAGCTGGAAACCGCCAAAAGACTTGTCGTGATTGAAGCCAACGAGTCGAAGCCAATTCTATCGATCAACAACGCGATCTCGGGCGACCACTTCATCGGGCCGCGCCGCCAAATCAAACGGGGCGATTCGGATTCTGCCATTGCTTCGGCTGCCAACCAGATGGCTGGCGAGTTTTATATCGGTGGTCAGGAACAGTTTTATCTGGAGTCGCAAGCCGCGATGGCTTTCCCGGCAGAGCAAGATCAACTCATTGTTCATTCGTCGACTCAGAACACGACTGAAATTCAAACGATGGTCGCCGAAGTGTTGGGGCTGTCGATGCATCAAGTCGTTTGCATTTGCAAGCGAATGGGCGGCGCGTTTGGCGGAAAAGAAACGCAAGCCGTTATTCCCGCGCTGATGGTTTCTCTCGTCGCCCAGCGAACGGGCCGCGCAGCGCGAATTGTCTACGACAAAGATACCGACATGCGCGTAACCGGAAAGCGCCATGCTTATCTTTGCAAGTGGAAAGTTGGCTACGAATCGGATGGAACAATCGTTGGGTTGAAGTATGACTTTTTCTCCGACGGCGGCGCCGCGGCTGACCTTTCGACTTCGGTGATGGAGCGAACGTTGCTTCACGCCGAAAATGCTTACTACATCGAAAACATCGAAATCAACGGACAAGTTTGCAAAACGAACGTCCCTCCGAACACCGCATTTCGAGGTTTTGGTGGTCCACAAGCGGTTGCCGCGATGGAGAACATTGTCGAACGCGTGGCCGAGCAGTTACAAATTGATTCGCTCGACTTGCGGCTGAAAAATGTTTACGGCATCGACGACCGAAATATCACTCCGTACGGACAGTTGTATACCGGCAACCACTTGTCAGAGATCATGACGACGCTGGCCGAGACTTCTGAGTATCGTGATCGCGTCGGAGCGTTGGCCCAAAAAAATGAAACGGACAAATTGCGGCTACACGGAATTTCGATGACGCCGGTCAAGTTCGGGATTTCATTCACGACCAAGTTCCTCAATCAAGGTAACGCACTGATCAACGTCTACACCGACGGGACCGTTCAGGTCTCCACCGGCGGAACGGAAATGGGCCAAGGGCTTAACACCAAGATCAGACAACTGGTTGCGGACGAATTTGGCATTCCGTTTCCCAACGTGATCGTGATGGCGACATCAACGGAGAAGAACAACAACACTTCTCCGACCGCGGCTTCGGCTGGAACGGATCTCAATGGAGCGGCTGCAGTTGACGGATGTCGAATTATCAAAACACGTTTGGCGGAATTCGCTGCTGAATTGTTTGCCGCGCCGGAAGAAGGACTAATTCCTTCGCCTGAGCACATTGTTTTTGCCGATGGCATCGTTAGCGATAGTCGCCAGCCGGGAAGCGGAATGTCGTTCGCCGAGCTGACGTTGAAAGCTCGCATGGAGCGCATTGATTTGGGTGCGCGAGGGTTCTATAAGACTCCTGGTGTGGACTTCAATCGCGAAACGGGACGCGGCAATCCGTTTCTATATTTCACACAAGGTGCCGCAGTCGCCGAAGTTTCCATTGATCGTTTCACGGGTGAGCTGACCGTTCCACGTGTGGACTTGCTCATGGACATCGGCAAGTCGATCAACCCGAAAGTCGATATGGGACAAATCACTGGCGGGTTTATTCAAGGCATGGGCTGGGTCACCGCCGAATGTCTTGTTTACGATGCAGCCGGCAAACTTTTGTCCCACTCACCAACGACCTATAAGATCCCGGCCATCACGGATCTTCCGATCGACTTCCGCTGCGAGATGTTTCCCAACGAAGATAATTTGCATTGCGTGCGGCGTAGCAAAGCCGTTGGTGAACCGCCGTTGTTGCTTGGAATCGCAGCTTGGGCAGCGGTCAAGAATGCACTTACTTTTCTACCAGGTGATTCGGACCCGGGTTTGAAACTTCCGGCAACGGGTGAAGAGATATTGCGTTGTATTTCTGACCAGTAACTCAGTCTTGTTTGTTCCATGTAATTGATCTCACGCAGAGACGCGGAGACGCAGAGCAGTGAGTGAAAGGAAAACATCTACCCAGAATGGGGACAGCGCGTTTCTGGTTTTGGATGGTCTTTCGTTACTCTGGCAATCCATTCACAATTCGGTGAATACCGTGTTTTAACAAATGGTCTCCAAAATTGATCAATAACCCAACTTGGAGACCAGTTAGTTTCAAATAGGTCAATGTTTGTTTCTTGTGAATTTTGCTGACGGATTCAACTGATTTCAGCTCAATCAGCACTCTCTTGTTGACCATTAAGTCAGCTCGAAATCCATCGTCGATTTCGTGTCCGTCCCATTGAACGGGAATTGGCACTTCCGTTTCGACATCAAATTGAGCCTTCCTCAATTCGTACGCAAGGATCCACTGATAGACAGACTCAAGCAATCCAGGTCCCAGCTTCTTGTGAATGTTGATCGAATGTTCGATGATTGAGGCAGTTGTATCGTTGATTTCCATAGCTCTCACAGTTCAAAACTCAACAGCCCGTTATTGTAGTCTTCTCCGCGACTCGGCGGCTCTGCGTGAGTTTCATTGAGGCAGCAAAAGAACGTCAACACGATTTCCAAATAAAGAAGCAAGACTTAATCGCTTGAACATTCATCTTGAAGAACAAACTCACCCACATCGAAGCTCTCTCCAAAATCGCTGCTACCGGTTCGCCCTTTGTTGCGGTGACGATGATTGAGTCAACTGGCAGCACGCCGCAAGATGCCGGAACGAAGATGCTGGTCGATCAAACAGGTCTGGCGCATGGCACCGTGGGTGGCGGGAAAGTCGAACACCGGGCGATTGAGTTCGCTAAAGAGATGATTGGCGATGCGTCGCGAAATCGCGAAATGGTCGACTGGAACCTTCAACGTGACATCGGGATGACTTGTGGCGGGTTGGTGAAACTTTTCTTTGAAGTCTACAACCGGGACGACTGGCATGTCGTTGTCTTTGGGGCTGGACATGTCGCGCAGTCATTGGTTGAGTTGTTGTTGACGCTTGATTGTCGTGTGACGGTTCTCGATTCACGACAACCTTGGCTGGACAAAATTGAAGACCGAAAACGATTGACGAAAACTTGTACCGATGATCTCGCACGATTCGCGACAACCCTCACGTCGAATGATTTTGTGATCTGCATGACAATGGGACATTCTACCGACCGACCGGTTCTTGAATCCATTTTCAAAAACAGGATCGAGCCGGCTTACCTTGGCGTCATTGGAAGCAAATCAAAGAAAGGGGCTTTGGTTCGCGAGCTCAAAGAAAGCGGCGTTGATCCGAAACTTGCTGGTAAATTTCTGTGTCCGATCGGATTGCAAATCGGCTCCAACCAACCTGCAGAAATCGCGATCAGCATTGTCGCGCAGTTGCTTAAATATCGAGACGCGAGAAAAAAGTCAATTCAGCGTTGAGTCATCACGAGTGATTTCAATCGTCAGTTGATCTCCATCAAGTACGCAGGCGGCGGAGTAGATCTATTGAGTGGTGTCGTTGATGGGTTCAATACTGGAACCTCGAGTTTGACAAACTACAAACTAGAGGACATTTCAAAACCTAAAATCGTGCGATCATCGTAGTGGGATTCGCCAGAATTCCCTTTGTTTTGAAAGCGAGCTGGGACTTCTGGCGAAGTCCACTACAGGTTTTGAAATACCCTCTAGTTAGACGACGCAGCAGACTTCGTTGACAAAGCGGAAACCTTCGGCAAAGCTTGTGGAATTCGAAAGACAAACAACTGAGTCGCGTTTTCGCTGACAAAATCGTTATCCGACGCAACGATCAGTAGCCGATCGCCATTAGGAAAGTCAGGACCGAAAGCCAAGCTTTCGATCTTTTCCGGCATCCGTTGGCCAGCCAAGTTCCATTTGGGATCCAACAGATCAACCAGGACTTCCTTGGCGACACCTTTGATTCCTTCCGGCTGCTCCGTTGCGGGCATTTCTTCTTGATCGCAAGTGTCGGAAGCTTCATCAATCGCAATCAACATCAACTTCTTGTATTGGGCTTCAGTGCCCACATTGCCGTCTCGTTCAATGGTGATGAATTGGTTTCGATCAAAGGCAAGAATTTCGTTCAGCTTATTGGAAACCGAATCAAGACGATAAAGATATTCGCCGCGCCAGTCGCCCTTCATGTCAAAAACAGGCATGCGACAATTCAATCCAGCTGGCTTGTCGATCAATTGTTGCCGAAACGAATCCTGTAGAAGTGGGCTTTGCATCAAACCAAAGAGTCGTTTTCCATCAGTGGAAATCGCCAGGCCCTCCATGCCACGATTGCATTGACGACCAGATTGATTTATCGGATTCTCTGTCGCCTTGGAGACGCCAGGGTTGTCAATTTTGTATCGGCTTGGGATTTCAAATTCGCGAACCATGTCACCAGTCGGCTTGAATTCAATCAACCGCGGACCGTATTCGTCCGAGACAAACAAGTTTCCATCGGCGCCAACTCGAATCCCTTCGGGGTCAAGTCGCCGCGTCCGCGTTTCGGTCTCTTCGTAAGCGGATGCAAGCCCGGTGAATACCATGTTGCGATCGTCTTTCAATAACACAGTCTCTACAAGTTCCGTAGTCACTTTCGAACTGCCACCAACGGTGATCCGAACTTTATGTACGCGGCAAGACCAGTCGACCGCGCCATCAAGTGGACCGCGATCGGGCAAGAACCAATACAGATCTCCTTCGCCAGCCCAAGCAATCGCGGAAATCCCACCCAGCATGTCGTTGGTAAATTTTGCCCCAGGAGAAATTTCATCATCCGTCGTTCCCATTTCGGGAACCAGGGTTTGACTCAAACCTGACAAATCGATCGCTTCGCCAGAAATTTCAGCGACTCCAACCAAACTGACTTGACCGGCCAATGCCGACTTCTTTGTATTCATGCCAGGGTCTTCGGCGACCACTGCAGCAACATTCAGCATGCTGAAAATTACTACCAGACAAATCGATAACAACCCAAGATGAGAAACACTTCGCAAACATTTTTGCTTACAAATCATGACAACTCCAACACTGGTACTATGAGGCCAAGAACGAAAAAAGAAGGGCCTGCGCAGATTCAGGCAGGCCCGTAGAGACGTCTTTAGAATTCTTCGACGATTTCGCCACCCGCTCGCGTGCACAATGCAACAAAGGCTTCAGCGCTAATCGTTTCGTCGATGAAATGAGCAGAACCATCGGCCATCGCAAAGTTGGCGCCACCAGTATGGAATGAGTAGGCTTCGCTTACGTTGATCGCGTTGATCATTGTCGAACCGTACTTGTTCAATCCATCACTGGTCGCACCGTTAATGCTAAATCCGCAATCTGGGTCGGCCCAACCTGTTCCATCGGTCGGGCAGAGGGTGCCATTGAAGTCAACCACTTTGTCATCGGTGTAGTTTGCAAAGTCATCCATTGTCATGCGGCGACCTCCAGCAAAGACTTCTGGCTGGCCAGCACATTCGGCGATATAAAGCGTGTTGCTGGTTCCGTCTGTGACTCGAGCGATTGGATTTTTTTGAAACTTGGATAGCAACCCGACTCGAGCACTCGAAGACGGGGCAGGAATGTTGAGAACCTGCGTGTAGACTTTCTTTTTGACTTCGTTGATCGAGCCGTAATCACCAGCGGCCGCACCCACGAAATGGAAAGGATCAACTCCATCGCTGACCGGCGATGCTGGGCATTTGAATGTCTCGACTTTCGTCGCCACGACTTCGTTGTTTGTTGAATTCGTCGAGTCGTACCAAGCTTCATTGAAGTTGAAACCGCTGGCCAGGTTCCCTTGCTCAATGTAAGGCAACAGAAGTGTTGTCCAGCTTTGGAACGATGTATCGCCGCTCGAATGGGTCGAGCCCGACGGAATCGACTGATCATCAGGCTCCATGCGGCTGGGTGGAAACGCCATATGGCCGCTTTCGTAGTTGTGAAGCGACAGTCCAAGTTGTCGCATGTTGTTGAGACACTGAACTCGCCGTGCAGCCGCTCGCACTTGTTGCACCGCTGGAAGCAACATTCCAATCAGAATGCCAATGATCGCAATCACGACCAAGAGTTCGACCAGTGTGAATCCATTACGCGTATCTTTGCAAAGCATGTTTTTCCTTTAAGTAGCAATTGCATTCAAAATACACTTGTTAGCTCAGCTCCAAACGGCGCGACCAAGAAGACTTGGCGGCGGCTGCATCGTGCAGCGTCTGCCGTTCGAAAATGCTAATGGATGTGAGGAACCCACGGTTCCGAAATCGTCTTTTCATCATCCGTCTTGAAGCGAGCAACAAGTTGTTACGGGCGACAGAATACAGTCTAAAAAAGAAGAAACGATGAAGAGAAAATTAAGATTAGACAAACACTTTACGCTCTTACTAGGGGCAGCTTCGTTTAAGTGAAAAGTGCTGCACGCAATTTCGTGCGCAAAAACGAAACGACACTGAAACTTTGCGGGAAGATCAAGAATGTCCCAAACTTTGAGTTGCATCCGCCACTCCGACAATTCGCGTGGCTGCCAGAAGCGATACAATCATTTTATGACGGACGTACAAAAGAGCCTTCTGCATTAATTATATTACGCACTAACCAACGATTAAAAACATGAACAACACTAGCCAGCTTTTCGCGTTGATCGTCACGATATTGATTTGTTGCCTTGGCGAATCTAACAGCCTTGGTTGTGCACAGTCGCCTCAACCAACGACTCATGAACCAAAACAGGAGGAAGCCGAAAAATCCGAATCAGGATTTCCGGAGTCCGACATTTTCCTGTTCGACCTCGATCTCACAGCCGATTCCAAAAAGGAAATCATTGCCAACGGCAAGAACGTTACCGCAAAACCTGGTTACGAAAACCAGCCCTTTTTCGTGCCCGACGGAAAGTCGTTTTTGTTTGTTCAATCGGCTGGAGAACAAACAGACATCTTTGAGTACTTTTTGGAATCAGGCGAGACGAAGCAAGTCACCGACTCCAAAAACATGGAGTTCTCCCCTCAATCTTCACCGGACAACCAGACGATCTCGTTTGTAACCGACGGTGAGGGCGCCAATCAAAGCGTTTGGAAAATCCAGCGCAGCGATCCTGTAAAGGCAAGCTGGTTGCTTGAGTCGCAGCCCGAACGTGAGCCGGTTGGATATTACAGCTGGAACCACGAGACAGGTTATATCGTTTACTGGTCTCGGTACGGATTCTCGATTCGGTTAGCCCATGAATCAAAAGAGATTTTCAAGTACGTTTCTGGCGACGCCGTACCCTCGTCACCTCAAATTATCCCTGGCACCAACAAGTTCAGTTTTCTCCATCGACAAGGAGATGAAACGGTTTACATCAAGGAGCTCGACCCGGAGACCTTGGCGATACGCCCTTTGGTCACCACCGTTGGAAGCAACTCACATTATGGGTGGACTCCCAATGGAACCATCTTGATGATCGAAGGCTCCGTCTTGCACCTTTGGTCAGGCAAACGTGATGAAGGTTGGAAAGAACTGGTTGATTTGAGTTCTCATGGAGTCGCCAGCGCAACTCGTTTGATGGTCAGTCCAGACGGGACAAAATTGGCGGTTGTCGGCCAACCCACGAAACCCGAGTGAGCTTCTCACGACAGATCGATCGAGTTCAATTTGACGATGCTACTTCAACGTGGCCGGATCAACGAACAACGAGACAAACTCAAACTTCTCCCCGTCGAACAACCCTTTGTCGCTGAGCTTCAACGCGGGAATCACCAGCAGTGCCATAAACGACAACGTCATGTACGGAGCCCTCAAGCTTGACCCCAACTCCGATTTCAATCGTTGATCCAACTTCCCATAAGCCGCTCCGACCGACTCACACGACTCCGTTGACATCAAACCAGCCACCGGCAACGGCAACACATCTGTTTTTCCATCAGCCGAAATTGAAAGCCCGCCCTGCTCTTTGATCACGGCATTAATTACAGCCACCAAGTCATCATCGTTAGCGCCGACTGCGACGATGTTGTGCGAATCGTGAGCGACCGACGAAGCAAAAGCGCCTGCCTTCAAACCGAATCCTGAAACGAACGCGATTGCCGGTGGTGCGTTTTTATAACGGTTCACCACAACAATTTTCAATAAATCATTTTCAAGATCAGTGACGGCAAAACCATTTTCAATTCGACAGGGCCGGTTAACATGATTCGTAATCAACTGCCCGTCGATCGCTTCCATCACACGGATGGTTTCCGATTCCGCGTTGACTCGGAGTTGTTGGGCTTCGACTGGACTGGCAGCAAATTGGTTCAATTTTTCAGGCGTCGATACTGCGAGCAGGCTCTGACCTTGTTCAGCCACGAGACGTCCGTCGAGATAGGTTTTCAATACTCGAAATTCGCTCAAGTCTTCGACGACAATTAAGTCCGCCCGATCTCCAACCCGCAATTGTCCGACATCGAGGCTGTAATGTTCAACAGGATTCACGCACGCGACTTGTAAAACATTGAACAACTTTGAACCTGCAGCAACAGCACGCGCGACCAGTCGATCGATATGGCCAAGCAACAATTCATCTGGATGTTTGTCGTCACTGCAAAGCATACACAACTTTGGATAGTCGTCGATCAAAGACTGAAGCGCATCAAAATTGCGAGCCGCCGAGCCTTCGCGAATCGCAATCTTGCATCCGGCAGCCAGTTTGTCTTCAGCTTCCTCACGTGTGAAACATTCGTGATCGGTCGTGATGCCTGCCGCTACGTAAGCCGCTGCTTCGGCGCCGCGCAAACCGGGAGCATGCCCATCGACAGGCTTGCCATTGTCGCGAGCCGATTTGATTTTCGCGATCACTTCCGAAGCGCCATTGAGCACTCCGGGGAAGTCCATCATTTCACTGAGATAACCGATTCGTTTGTCGGCAAGCAACTTCGCAACCGCGACAGCGTCCAAACTTGCTCCCGCCGTTTCAAATTCCGTCGCGGGAACACAAGCCGGTGCGCCAAAACAAAATTTGAAATCCGACTCAGCCGCATTTCGCAACATCAATTCGACACCCTCGATGCCGCAAACGTTGGCAATTTCATGCGGGTCAGAAACCGTTGCAACCGTTCCATGAGTCACAGCAACACGAGCGAATTCACCCGGCAACAACATCGAGCTTTCGATGTGAATGTGCGAATCGACAAACCCGGGCATCAGGAAATTTTCGACCGCTTCGTCAATTCGATCGATCGCTTTGATTCGTCCGTCATCAACCGTTATTTCTGCCGCATAGATCTCGCCTTGATGAACATCTACAAGATTGCCAGTAAGTTTGAATTCCATCAAGAAGTTTCGTGCAGATTTTTCGAAGCGTGGCGAGTTAACAATTCAACAGCGAGGCAAGAAAAAAATTAGTTGTCCGAGTTTTCGTCCGCGCCCTGACCGACTTCGACCCGAAGTAATTCGTGATTCTCAACATCGTATTGATATTGATATTTCGCAGGAAGCTTAGGCAACTGAACATTGTATTGCTTGATGATCTTTGACATGAACTCATCATGATCTTTAGGGTACCGGCCATGCTCCGCACGAAACAGTTCAACCGATTGCTGAATCTGCAACTTGGCAAGCGTGCTGATCGTCGGCGTGTAAGCTCCGAGAGCACCGGTGACGATATTCACATTGTCACCATTGTCTTCGGTTACATTCGCTGCATTGTTTGGATCGAACTCGCCAATGTCTTGCGTCTTTTTGTGGAAGATGCCTCCATCGTTTTTCGCTTGAGGCCCAGGCTCAGGTTTTGAGCAACCGACAAACAGCACCAGCGTTGCCGAAAGGCAGACGAGGAAACCGATGTCGCGAAACGAAGTTGAAATATTAAATATTGTCATCGTCTGTTCCTTGTTTAGCTTGCGTGCGATCGACTCATTCTATCTCTGGGACTGGTTCTGCAACAATTGAACATTGCCGTTGGAAACGCCAACCACAACATCCAAGTCACCGTCTTTGTCGTAGTCCACAACTCCTGCAACGCCGGAATCGAATGGCAAAACCACTCCGCTTTTGTTTGGCCACACCGGCTCAAATTTGCCCTCGCCGTTGCCTCTTAAAAACCAACCCATCCCACCATCCATGTAGCCAGTTTCGGGCTGGGAGCTGAAAAAGTTATTCGTCATCATAATATCGACATGCCCGTCCTGATCAAAATCTTTGGCTAACACGCCATAGGAAGGACTGATTTGAGCAAGGTAAGGCAACGACTCGATACGAAATTTGTCGCCGTCATTCCAAAACACGGCTGAATCCAAAAAGTTAACTTCTCGCTTGGGCCGCTCTTTCATTTTCGGCTCATAAATTTCCAGCAGCGAAGCGCCCGCAAACTCGCGATACGATTTGAACTTATCTTTGATAAACGGCATCGCGTGTGAACTGCAACTGCGGCCTCGTACCGGATACTCAACATCCCCTTCAAATTCAGCTTCCACCAAATCACAGGTTCCGTTGCCATCGATATCGTCATAGTAGATTCGATGAGGATGTTCGAAGTCCGCATGGTACTTTGTGTTGCGACCCTGATTCGTTGCGACAAAATCCAGATCACCATCTCCATCAAGGTCCGCCATCGAGACGCCATGCCACCAGCCAAGATGCCCGCCAAGACCAAGCGATTCCGTTTTGTTGGTTAACTTTCCATCCACGTTTTCGAAAATTGTCATCGGCCCCCACTCGAGCGCGACAATCAGATCGTCGGCTCCATCGCCGTTGTAGTCGACCCACGTTGCCGCAGTGACCAACCCAATTCCCGAAAGACCTTCCGCAATCCCAGGCGATGCCTCGGAAAATTTCCCACCGTCGTTGATCAATAGATGGCTGGTCGGTGTGACGGGATAGCGGCCCGGAATCGAACGCGAACCCACAAACAAATCCAGATCTCCGTCGCCATCGTAATCAGCCGCCGCAACGCAACCGGTGCTCTCCCGGTGATCCGGTATCGTTCCGTCTTCGGCAAGCGAAAACTGCCCTTCGTCGTTCAAATACAAACGATCAAGATACTCAATGTCTCCTTCATTCCATTCGTTGCTGCCACTGCCGACGTACAAGTCCTGATCTCCGTCACCATCAGCATCGAAAAAGAGACAAGCCGAGTCTTCTCGATCTTTGTGTTCACGCCACGGCCCATCGACTTTTTTGAATGACCCGTCTTTGTTGACAAAAAGCTCTCCCGATTGACCTGCCGCACCACCACAAAACAGATCGGGCTCTGCATCACCGTTCACATCACCCCAAACAACTCCGCATCCAAGCTCCGACATGCGTAGCGGAAGCAATGGCTCACGATCATAGTCGTTAAAGCGAACATCCTTGTGTTTAAAATCCAAACCGCTGGCTTTCGATACATCGACAAACAAAGTCTGCTCCGTTTTCGGGATGGGCGATTGCGCTCGATTCACCGACTCAACAATCAAATAACTCATGTTGGTTTCAAGATCGGTTAACTCTTGAGCCGTTCCATCGGGCCAGGTAATTTTGACGCGATCCAGTTTGGCAATATCGCCCAATCCAAAATGCACGCCGGGATTGTCAGAGGAAACGTAACCGCGGGTTGGATTCAAATAGCGTTGTGCGTAATAGTCGCCTGACCAAACTTCGACTTTCGATCCAAAACCAAACCGGTTGTTCTGTTTGGCTTGTAACTCAATCGTGACACGACTACCTTCTGACGAGTTGTTTCGATAGACAAGCGCCTCTTCGTAGTAGTTGTTGACAACGATATCCAAGTCACCATCTGCATCGATGTCCGCAAACGCTGCTCCATGGCTGACACCGTTGTGGTTCAAATTCCAGTCGGCACCAATCGACTCAAACTCAAGACCGCCTTTATTTCGATAGGCCAGATTTTCAGTTTTCAATTCCGGAATATTCTCATAGATCATATGAATCTCGTCCGGCGTCGCATTTCGAGCGTGAGCTTCGGTAAAGTCATCAACGATATCTGCGTTGGATGAATCACGAGCGTGGCCGTTGGTTACAAAGACATCAAGCAATCCGTCATTGTCCAAATCCGCAAACCGCGTCGCCCAAGTCCAATCGGTTCGTGACATGTGGGCCATCGAAGCGACATCAAAAAAGCGCCCAACACCCGAGTTAATGTACAGCGAGTTACGCATACATTGGCGAGGATGTCCCCACTCAAGAAAATCAGCCAGGTTCTCCATTCCACCCATCCGAAGTTTTTGGCTGAAGTGAGTTGTTCCTGCCATGTCGGCAATCATAAAGTCGACCAAGCCGTCATTGTTCAAGTCGCCAGAGTCGGCTCCCATCGAAAACATCGGCGTGTGATTCAGATAGTCGCCAAGCACATCGGTGAACGTTCCGTTTTGATTGTTTCGATAAAGGTGATCCGGCAATCCGTAGTCAATGCCGACATACAAATCCATCCAGCCGTCGTTGTCCACGTCCATCCAGGTCGCAGACAAGCCCGGCGCAAACCCACCAATTCCTGCTGACGCAGAAACATCTTCAAAGACTCCATTGCCGTCGTTTCGAAACAGGATATCTTTCTCGCCCGCACGCACTTCAACTTGTTTGGTAACAAACGGTCTGTCTTTGTCTCCTGTTGGAATGGTCACCTCTTGAACTTGCCAGTATTCTTCAAATCCGGCGCGGGTTCTTCTTTTGCCATCGGGGCCCGTTTCAAAAATTTCGTCTTCCGGAAAAATGTCTTGATAGGTCAGCAAATAGAAATCAAGATCTCCATCTCGATCGTAGTCGCAGAAGTTACCGACTTTCCCGGCACCAACGTAACCGACTTTGCGAGCAAGTCCCTGTTCGAGAAACGTTCCATCTCCTTGATTGATGTACATCAAACTCGGCGCCGCTAAATTTGCGACGAACAAGTCAAGGTCACCGTCGTTGTCCACATCCGCAAACGTTGCACCGGACGCCCAGGTTGCTTTGCCTTGTACCAGCCCTTCAACGCCCGCTGAATGCGTTACGTCTTCAAATTTAAAATTTCCCAGTCCTCGATAAAGCTTGTTGGGAACATCGGAGCCCAGAAAATAAATATCGACTAACCCGTCGCCATCGTAGTCACCCATCGCGACTCCGGCTCCCGTTTCGATGTATCGAAACGTGCGGTGGCGAGCCAACGTGTTTTTGAACTTGATCCCAGAATCCATCACGCGCTCAAACCGCATTTCATTCTGCTTGGGCGAATTCAGTTTTTTTCCGTAGAGTGTGTCGGAGACTTTTTTGAATTCCGGTGGAACGTTTGGGAATGCAATCTGGCCAGCATTCTTGTTGACACGAAAAGACTCCATGATCTCGTCGTCCGTCTTCCGCCTTTCGGGCGAACAGCCCATCAGCAAACAGCCAACGAACGCGCAGCCAATCAGAAAAGATAGCTGTGCGGAGAAAGTCGATCGCCTGTCAATGAAGTTCACTTGGTATCACCAGTCGAAATGAAATGTGGCAACTTGTACCAGTTTAACAACCATTCTAACTACGGTAACCTGCAATCAGGCGTTCACGGTCTGTGAAAAACCGAACTGGACGGGGGCGAAAAGATGGGCCGTTTAACTTCGGCGCTGTCAGGTAGACTTTTGGTGCAGGTGCGAATCGGTCCAAAGCTCTGCCTTGTTGCACCGTTCATGCCCGTTTCCAAGGATCTACGTGGCGGAGCCACGTATTCATTGCGTGGCTGGGATGAGCCCAGCCACGAGCGAGTTTCCTGCGCCGTGTGCTGTGCTCTGTGTGTTAGCCGTGCGCGCAGCGTGCGTCGTGCGCGCTGCGTGTCGTCGTGGGCGCTATTCACGCCTCGTTCCATGGCTCTGCCGTGGAACGCAATGAATCTGTGGCTCCGCCACCTCATCGCCACTACTCTGCCACTACTCTGCCACTCTCTTCCCTCACATTCACTCCACGTCCCCGTCAATCGTCATTCACGCGCGGTTCGGCCCGGAACGCAACACCATGTTTCAAACTACTACCCCGTCTCACCGACCCCGTCCCGAACTTGTCAAGAATTTTGTCGGCGGCTTCGTCCAGCCGTTTGTCACGTTGCGCTTCGTTTTGGTCAAACAAACTTTGCTGCACTTTGTCGGTGCGCGATAGTTGCGAAACTCCCATGCCGATCAGACGAATCGACCGTCCGCGCGCAAGCGGTTCTTCAAACAACATCTCCAACAAACGGTTTGCTTCTTTGGCAAGCATGTGCGTCGATTGCGTAACAACATCCAACGTACGCGAACGAGTCACCGTTTGAAAATCGCTGAATCGAACTTTCAAATTAACCGTCTTGCCAAAAATCGCATGACGCCGCAAACGACGTCCGACTTGGTCCGTCAGCTCCAACAGCCATGCCGCGATCGATTCGCGATCAAACAAATCTTCCGAAAACGTTGTTTCGTGTGACACCGACTTCGCGTTGCGATCGGGAACGACAGGACGCGTATCAAGCCCGCGGGAAAGCCGCCAAAAATGGTCGCTGTTCAGCCCAAACGATCTCTTCAATGTCGGCTTGGACAGCTCGCGCAGGTCACGAATCTTTGTTACGCCCAACGCAAGAAGCTTCTTTTCTGTCTGCGGCCCAACGCCCCAAACTCTTTTCACATCCAGCGGATCGAGAAAGCCTTGAACATGATCGGGATCGACAAACGTAAAACCGTCAGGCTTCTCAAGATCGCTGGCCAGCTTTGCCAGAAATTTATTGGGTGCGACGCCCGCCGACGCAACCAAGCCGACTTCTTCTCGAATCGCTTGTTTGATTTCGCGAGCGACCTCTCGGGCTTCGCCAAACAATCGCTCACTACCCGTCACATCCAAAAAAGCTTCGTCCAGCGACAACGGTTCGACCAGCGACGTGTAGCGAAAAAATATCTCGCGTATCTGTTTTGAAATCGCTGCGTAGTGCTCCATCCTCGATTTGACGAAAACAAGATTCGGACACTTACGCACCGCCACACTCGCAGGCATCGCGCTGTAAACGCCAAACTTTCGCGCTTCGTAACTGGCCGCCGCGATCACGCCCCGACCTGAAGTTGAGCCTCCGACAACGACCGGCTTTCCGCGCAGCGCCGGGTTGTCACGGATTTCAACTGACGCGTAAAAAGCGTCCATGTCGATATGGATGATCATTTAAAGTTCAATTTTGTCAGCTGCAACATCTTACTCAGCAACCTTACTGATCCTGATTCTTCAAAAAATCCTTTGACGCTTGGTCCAGTTTCTCCAAAGGAACGTTCACCGTACTTCCATTCGGCTTTTTCAGGACAACAAACTCGTCGCCTGTTTCGATCAGCTTGGCTTTGATCGAGTACTTCCCGTTGGCGCTGCCCCAATCTCGATACGCTTTGTCGATGACTTCGGGCTCAGCCGACTCCGCAACCAAGTCGTCATCCGAATTGCTCTCGGTCTCTTCCGCTGCCTCGCCATCGGTCGCCACAAACCCCTCGTCCAAACGTTCTGATTCAGGATTAAGCACCTTCAGCTCTTGGCGAGCAATCTCAGCGGCTGGCGATTCTCCAAACCGGCTGATGATGTTTCCGTAAGCTTTCTCTGCGCGCTTTTTGTCGTAGGGCTTGGGTGACATCGCGACCACACGAGCTTTGACCAAAGCGGTCGCTGGTTTGAGATAAGCTCGATTCGTTTTGTCTTTCTTAAGTTCCTTGATCAACTGATCTGTTGCAGGCTTAACGCCGGGAAAATCGTAAAAGACTTGTTCAGCTTTGGCCAACTCGAGAACTCCGTCAAACACTTTCTTCGGGTTCTTGAGTTTGTCAGCAACTTCCATATTTAAAATCGAAGTCACGTTGGAGCCAATTTGCGTCGCAAGCATATCCGCTTTCAACGCAGCTTCGGCATAGCACTGCAAGTCACCCAGCACGCCCATTTGTGAAACAGGTTTAAGCGCTACAGCGGCCGCTACATAATCTCCCTTGGCAATCGCCGAGCTCGCTTCGAGGTTGCAATTGCTGAGCAAATTAAATTCGGCTTCGTTAAGAATCCTGCCCGACTGCTCTGATGCAGTGGTCAGCAGTTTCAACAATGCATCGCCCTTCAACGAACCTGACTTTCCATAAAGCTGCTCACCATCGGCGCGAACCACGTAGATGATCGGGATCGTCTTCCCTTCTTTCTTGTACTTGGAAGCCCATTGCTGCCACTCTTTACCTGTTGAAGTGACTTTCAGTGGAACGAACCGTCCCACGAACTGCGAAAGTGTTGGATCGGTTTCCAAACGCTTTTGCAGTGCCTTGCACGGCGGTCACGACTCGCGGCCAGCCATCGCGAAAATCGGCGCTCCAGTTTTTTTGGAGATATCAAGCGCCTCATCGATTGTCGGCAACTGCGCGTAGGCGGTCGATCCGACCAACATGGTCAAACCGACCATCATGGAAATACAAAATGCAAACTTATTTCGCCAGTGCATCGTGAACCTGTACGTGAAAAATTCGGAAGTCGTTTCGGTTAATTTTAACCGGTTTTTGAAAAGCTACCAAATCGATTTGACCGATCTAACAAATCAGCATTATTTGTTTGCAATCAGCCATTCTTTGGCAGCTTCGACCGTCTGTAATTTTCCATCCAGCTGAAGCGCCCGAACTTTTGACAACAGCTCTTTGAATTGCGGACCCGGCGTAATACCCAGCGATTTTAAAGTACCCCCATCGGTCAGCGGCGTTGGATTCAGTTTCTCCGCTGGCCAACCCAACCGCTCTCGACAAAACTTTATCCCTGCAGCATCACGGTAAAGCACGTCGGCAACATCAAGCGCAAACTTCACGTGCGGTGACAGCAACAACGGTTGAATCTCCGACCAGGGTTTTTCATCAGCATTGGTCAACAGCGCGTGGTGGCGAGCGATCCACTCGGCGCGGTCAACTTCATCGTTGGTCAGTCGCCACGCGGATTGCAATTGCGAAAGAAACTTTGGACGGCCTCGGTCCTTGATCGAATCAGCCAACACATGACTAAACAACAAGTGGATCACCGTCGCAAAGTCATTCGAATTAAGCCGGCGCAACATCTCTTTTCGAAAATCCCAATTGGTCTGGCTGACCATTTCATTGGACGGAACAATCTCTCGCCAGAGCTTGGACTTCCAAAGTAGTCCAAGTGCCAGGTCTTTGTTGTTATGAGCCAACATGCGGCGCAGCTCGTTGCCGATCCGTTCGGGGCTAACGACCGATATTTCACCGGCTCGTTTTTGAATCGCGGCCAACGTGTTGGATTCCAAATCGAAACCGAACGTGGCTGCAAACCGAATTCCGCGCAACATCCGCAACTTGTCTTCTTCTATCCGCTCGTCAGGGTCGCCAATCGCCCGCACAACCTTCATCGCCAAATCTTCCTGACCGCCAACGTAGTCAATGACTTCTTCGACGATTGGATCGTAAAACATTCCGTTGATCGTAAAGTCTCTTCGAATCGCGTCTTCCCGGGCGTCGGTAAACTCCACCGAGTCCGGTCGCCTGCCATCGCTATAACCACTGTCTCGCCGAAACGTCGCGACTTCGATCGGATCGGCTCCTTTGGGGGCCAGAACCGTGATCACTCCGAACGCTTTTCCAATCGCCAACGTTCGCTTTCGTCCAAACAACTGTTGCACTTGATCCGGTGTCGCGCTGGTCGCTACGTCGTAGTCTTTTGGTTTTCGATCAAGCAAAGCATCGCGCACACAGCCACCGGCAAACAAAGCTGTGTATCCAGCTTCTTGTAAGCGACTTGTGATTTCGATGGCAAACTTGCGAGGATTCATAGGGGTTGTTTCTGGTGCTTTTTGTTACGACCAAAGCAATTCAAAATA
>CAZPBE010000071.1:0-15840 GCA_964584615.1 uncultured Pirellulaceae bacterium
AATGCGCGCTATCCGCTGTGTTCCTCCCTGTACTCTGTGGTAAATCCTTCCGCGCATTTTTGCCGCAATTCCGATTCGTCTTTTTCAACCACAGAGAGCACAGAGGTTCACAGAGACAATGCGCGCTATCCGCTGTGTTCCTCCCTGTCCTCGGTGGTAAACCTACCGGTGGCTTACACCACCGGTAGGTCGTGTATCGCCCTCCGGGCTTTTCGTGTGTGCGTCGCTGCCGATCCAGGCGACCCTGTGCTTCGTCGTTTCTCAGAACTTATTAAAAAGATCGGCAGCTCGCTTAGGCGATCACCTGTTCTTGTTCCTCTTGGGAAACTTTCTCATCGGCGGCTTTGAAATACGCCAGCATGGTAGAAAACTGTGCGAGCATTGGAATAAAGTTGCGTGTGTCGTTGCCAAACATGAAGCACGGGAACGCTGAGTCTTTCTTAAAGACCTTCAGCTGGTTGTCTTCAACTCGCCATTCGTCGATCTCTTCGAAGCGAACCGTTTGGCCGTTTTCAAAACGAGCATCTTCTCGCTTCAACCCCTCCATCGTCAAGCTGACACCGTTGGTCCACACAATCTCGCCTTTGCTTTCCAGTTCCGCACACAGACGCGTTTGAACGCCTTCGCTGATCCTTGCGATCACTCCATCGATTAATGAATGCGTGGCGCTGCCAATGCGAAAATCACACGAGTATCGCTGTTGAAAATTCGGATGCGAAAGATCAAACGTAAAATTCATTTTGCTGCCGATGTAGCCACCGTTTTGCTTATGGTCGGTTTGTTTGCAGCAGAACGACTCGATCGACTCATAAAGGAACTGTTTGCATTGCCCTTTGGCCTCCAACTCAATTCCATTTGAATGGACATGCATGAATGAACGGAAATAGGGAATCTTGCGCATGGCAAAGTAGGCACCAAGCACAATCGCACCAACAATCGGGATGATCGCAATTGCGGGAAACCCGTCGACAAACCACAGCGGCGTTTGCAAAAGTATCGCGGCAACAACAATTGCGATTTGCTTGCCTTCAGAGACTGCTTTGACCGTTCCGATCAATTCGCCCAATTCAATTTGCGTCGATGCCTGGTTACTGATTGCTTCAGAAGTATTAACGTTGTCCATCGTCGTTCCCCATCTATCGTCTACGTAGGTTCGTCGGTCTCGCAATATGAATCACAGCCGACAGCAACATCAGCGAAGATTCCATCCGGAAACCTACGTTTGTACGGACAGAAACACAGACGTTTCTCGATCAAAATCTCGCTGATGAAGCGAGTGGATGGGGAACCGAAATGAAATTCTGGCGCAACCGTCACAATCCGACGACGTCCACGAGTAGCTGACTTAGCAAGAACCATCCGATGATGGCTAGAACGCGATGATAGACGTGAGCGGCAAGGCGCTCACAACAGCGCGACCACTTTTTATCGAAAAGAACTGAAAACGCGGCCTAGGCGCAATCCTTATTTCATTTTGGGTTTGCATCAGGTCGGTCGATCGATATTTTTCAGGAATCCGTCAACTCGGAAACCCGGAGGCGATACAAGAACTGCCGGTGGCATAAGCCACTGGATCGAGTTACACAACGTGCATTGCAGCCCGAAGGGCGACACACAAACCGAACTAACCACGCGAATCTTCGAAATCTATCGCTGAGCCAAACGCAACTGCGTGCGGGCTTGAGAGAGAGCTTTGTTCTTGATTTCAGCAAGCGCTGCAGTTCCGCCCTCCATTGATTCGGCTTTTTCCAAAGCCTCTTTCGCGGCGGCAACATCGATTTCAGAGACAGGGCAACTGCGACCCGTTAGAACCGAAACAACATCGTCCTTGATTTGAACCGTTCCGCCATCAATGTAAAAGTTCGACTGACTTCCACCATCAACGACGCGAAGTTCTCCAGGTCCAAGACGGCCGACCATCGGAGCATGACCGGCAAGCACACCAGCTTCGCCATCGATAAGCGGCAACGAAACCGACTCAGCACTTTGATCAAGCGCGGTCGCTTCAGGAGTGACGATGATGACTTGGAGTTTGGACATGGTAACAAATGCGGAATTCGGAATAAATAATTTACGCTACGCCTTGGCAGCCATTTTCTTGGCTTGCTCTTCAGCTTGCTCGATGGCACCGACGTACATGAAGGCGTCTTCTGGCAAGTGATCCCACTTACCATCGCACAATTCTTCAAAACTGCGGATCGTATCTTCAAGCGTCGTGAATTCACCTTCTTTACCGGTGAACACCTGAGCAACATAAAACGGCTGTGACAGGAATCGCTCAATACGTCGAGCGCGATGTACAATCGTTTTGTCTTCTTCCGACAACTCGTCGACACCAAGAATCGCGATAATATCTTGAAGTTCACGGTATCGCTGCAACGTCGTTTGAACTCGACGGGCAATCGCATAGTGACGATCACCAACGTAAGCCGGATCAAGAATACGTGACGATGAAGCCAGTGGATCCACCGCTGGATAAATACCTTTTTCAGAAATCGAACGCTCAAGATAAAGGAACGCATCAAGCTGACCGAACGCAGTCGCCGGAGCTGGATCGGTCGGATCGTCCGCAGGAACGTAAACGGCTTGTACTGAAGTGATCGCACCAGATTTGGTCGAAGTAATCCGCTCTTGAAGAGCACCCATCTCAGTCGCCAATGTCGGTTGGTAACCCACCGCAGAAGGCATCCGTCCGAGAAGCGCGGACACTTCAGAACCAGCTTGTGAGAAACGGAAGATGTTATCGACAAACAACAACGTGTCAGCACCGGTTGAGTCTCTAAAGTGTTCGGCCATCGTCAAAGCTGACAACGCAACACGAAGACGAGCACCCGGCGGCTCGTTCATCTGGCCAAAAACCATCGCTGTTTTTTCAATCACCGATTGATCAGTATCACCGATCTTGGTTTCCTGCATCTCAAGCCACAGGTCGGTACCTTCACGAGTACGCTCACCCACACCCGCGAACACTGAGTAACCACCGTGCTGGGACGCGATACGAGCAATCAACTCGGTCAGAATAACTGTTTTTCCAAGGCCAGCACCACCGAACAGTCCGGCTTTACCACCACGAACAAACGGGGTCAAAAGGTCAACAACTTTGATACCGGTCGGAAAAAGTTCCGTCGATGTTGAGAGGTCTTCCAAAGCAGGAGCTTGACGGTGAATCGTGCGGGTTTCTTTCGTCCCGACATCGCCACGACCGTCGACTGGCTCGCCCAACATGTTGAACACACGACCAAGCGTCTCGACTCCGACAGGAACTTCAACGGGTCCGCCGGTATCAACACAATCGGAACCACGACGCAAACCTTCGGTCGAACCGAGAGCAACGCAACGCACGCGTCCGCCACCAAGGTGCTTCGCGATCTCTCCCCAGAGGGTTCGCTGTTGACCGCCGGCATCAATGTCGCATTTGACGGCGTTGTAAATTGGCGGCAAGTCTTTACCGCTGAATTCAGCGTCAAACGTCGAACCGATCACCTGTGTGATTTTACCGATGTTAGCCATGGGTTTTCTCTATGCTTCTGGTTGGTTAATTATCTGATTTGAAATTGGTTAAAAGGTTTCTATTATCCTTCCAACGCCTCAACACCGCCGATGACTTCCATGATCTCGCCGGTAATCTGAGACTGGCGAGCACGATTGTAAGTCCGTGACAGGTCTTTAATCATGTCGTTGGCAGCTTCTGTCGCACTCTTCATCGCAATCATCCGAGCCACTTGCTCGCTGACCGCCGCGTCAAGAAAACACTTAAACAGTTTGATCTTGAAGCTTGATGGAACGACTTCTTCGAGAATACTCTCGGCCGAAGGCACGAAGTCGTAAATTGATTCTTTGTTGCCCGCTGCAACTTCCGGATCGACCGGTGTGTCGGCTCCTTCGAGACTGCCCAGCGGTAGCAATGTTTCGTTGACGATTTGCTGTTTGGCGACCGTATGGAATTTCGTGTATGTCACGTCCAAACGATTTAGTTTTCCGGCAGCGTACTCCTGCAAGTACTTGTCGGCGATTGCTTCGACTTCCGCGTATTGCGGTTGATCGTTGAATTGCAAATACGACTGGTCGACTTCGATTTCGCGAAAATTGAAACCTGTGACTCCACGTTTGCCGCTGACTTCCAAACGAACATTCGGAATTTCGGCCATCAATGCTTCCCGGGTTTTGATGCCCAGGCGCAACGAGTTGCCGTTGTATCCGCCGCACAAACCGCGATTACCGGTCAACACCAAGAGAGTGGCGTTGTCCGTTTTGTCAGGTTCTTCCAGGAGCGGATGAGAAACCTCAAGCCCTGCCCGCGCCAGATCGGAAACAATACCGGTAATCCGTTGCGTATAATCATTAGCCGACGTTGCGCGATCCATCGCCTTTTTGAAGCGCGCGGTGGCGATCAATTCCATCGTTCGCGTAATCTTCTTGATGTTGCGAATGGACTTGCGTCGTTTATCTAATGCTCTGGCGTTGGCCATTTTTCAAATGCGGAAAAGGTAATACGGAAGTTAACTAAAACTCAATTCTCATAAGTGACTTATTTGAAGGACTTGTTGAATTCTTCAATGATGCCCTGAACGGCTTCAACGTTTGGATCGCCCTTGCCTTCTTTCATCGTTTTGCCTTCGTCTTTGGCAGCGTCGAGGTTGTCCCAGACGTCTTGCTTTTTCGTATGAACGAACTCAAGGAAGTCGGCTTCCCAACGACGAACATCGTTGACCTCAATTCCGTCCAGTCCACCAGATACACCGGCATAGATCACCATGATCTGGTCGACCACATGAAGCGGTTTGTATTGTGGCTGTTTCAGCAATTCAACCATGCGGTATCCACGATCAAGGTTGGCTTGAGTGGCAGCATCAAGGTCGGTACCGAGCTGAGCAAAAGCTTCCAACGCACGGAACGCAGCCAGCTGCAATCGCAAACCACCGGCAACGTTTTTCATACCGGCAACTTGAGCGTTACCACCCACACGAGAAACCGAAATACCGGCATTCATCGCAGGACGCACACCTGCAAAGAACAGGTCGGGTTGCAGATAAATCTGACCATCAGTAATCGAAATCACGTTGGTTGGAATGTAAGCCGAAACTTCGCCTTCCTGCGTTTCAATAATTGGAAGTGAGGAAATTGAACCGCCGCCCAACTCGTCAGAAAGTTTTACCGAACGCTCAAGCAAACGAGAGTGACAATAAAACACGTCACCTGGATAGGCTTCACGTCCAGGAGGACGACGCATCAGCAGTGACAATTCGCGATAAGCAACCGCTTGTTTTGAAAGGTCATCGTACACGATCAAGCAGTGCTCGCCGTTGTACATAAAGTGTTCGGCCATCGCGGTTCCGGCATAAGGCGCCACGTATTGCATCGGAGCCGGTGAAGAAGCACCAGACACGATCACGGTCGTGTAGTCCATCGCGCCGTTTTCTTCGAGCGCCTGAATCACACCCGCAACCGAAGAGTCTTTCTGACCGACGGCGATGTAGAAACATTTAACACCAGTGTCTTTTTGGTTGATGATCGCATCGATACCGATCGCGGTCTTTCCGGTTTTACGGTCGCCAATAACCAGCTCACGTTGGCCACGACCAACAGGTGTCATCGCGTCGACAGCTTTGAGGCCCGTTTGCATCGGCTCGGTCACCGGCTTGCGCTCGGCAACACCGGCGGCAATGATTTCAACGGGGCGGCTTTCTTTTGAATTGACCGGCCCTTTTCCGTCGAGCGGATTACCTAGCGGATCAAGCACGCGTCCCATCACGGCATCGCCGACAGGAACGGACAACAACGTGCCCAGCGATTTGACTTGATCGCCTTCTTTAATTTTCAGGTAGTCACCAAGAATGATGATACCGACGCTGTTTTCTTCCAGGTTAAACGCCAGCCCGATGATGTTACCGGGAAACTCGACCATTTCACCAGCAGCGACATTGGTCAAACCGTGTACACGAGCAATACCGTCGCCGACTTCGAGAACCGTACCGACTTCAGAGACGTCGATCTGGCTTTCGTATTGCGCGATTTCCTGCTGAATCACGGACGCGATTTCGTCAGCACTAATCTTCATAGGAGTTCCTATTGTTTCTCAGTTGCTTCAAGCGACCAATCGTCGACCTGAAGTTTGTTACCAATAAAATTTCTTGTGGCCGCTTGCAACAAGGCGATAAAGCAGTGAAGCGATATGGCATTGAAGCTCGACCAACATGTTTTGTTCTAATCTGGAATCGCAAAGCGATCGAGTTTTTCACGAATCGCATCTGCCGCGCGTTTGGCTGCTTTGGTGCGAACCTGCTCAAGTTGATTTACAACGCTGCCGTCGTAAACCGTGTCTCCAACGCGGACGACCATGCCACCAATGATGGCCGGATCGACATTTGTTTTCAGGTTGACGGTTTTGCCAAGCACTTTCGACAACCGATCGGCAACGTCTTTGCGAAGCGAATCTTCAACTTTTTCAGCGGTCGTCAAAGTGGCTTGAATGCGCCCCTCCAACTCATCGTACATTTTGACGGAAGCCAATTGGATTTCCGGAAGGCAATCCAAGCGACCTTTGTCACAAACGACTTTGAGAAACCTGACCATCTTTTTGCTTGCCCGGTCTCCAAAGGCTTTGTCAATCAAAGTCTTTTTCGCGTCGGCATCGATTTGGGGCGACTCTAATGCCAGCCGAAGTTTCGGCAACTTGCGAAGTGTGTCGACCACCTGTTCGAGTTCACCGACCAACTTGTCAGTTTTTCCCGACTCCTTGGCGAAGCCCAGCAACGCCTTGGCATACACGTCGCCAAGCTGTTGCTTGTCGGTGTCAAAGACATTTGGATGTTCAGTGTTTTCTGCCATCGTAACTTTTCAGATCAAAAGTTGTTTCTGGGTTTTAGTGAGTCGATCAAATTGTGAGTCGATCAAAAAATCAATCAGGTTATGATCCGGAGAAGCGTTTGACGGCGTCTTGAATCAATTTCGAGTGATCTTCTTTTTTAAGCGAACGACCGACGATGCTTCCGGCAAGCTGCACGGCTGAGTCAGCACTTGACTCGGCCAATTCACGAACCGCTTCGTTTTTCGCCGCTGTGATTTCGGCCAAAGCACGATCACGTGTACGAACGGCTTCTTCGTTAGCTTCTGCAAGAATTCGCTCTTTGGCTGCCACCGCATCCGATTTTGCTTCCGCCATCACAGCAGCAGCTTCATCGTGAGCCTTGGCCAGCTTGTCTTCGTATTGACGAAGATTCGCTTGAGCTTCTTCTTCCATTTTTGCCGCCGCAGCGATTTTGCCTTCAATCGATTCTTCGCGAAGAGCAAGCCCTTCCATAATCGGCTTCCATGCGTACTTCATCAGTACGAACAACAGACCGCAGAATATGAGCAGCGAAAAAATCAGCGTATCGACTCGGAGTTCCAGCGGGGGCCTAGCGGCACCTGCGGCAATCAAGTTGATTTGATACAAGGATTCAAACATATATTTCACCAATACGAATCGCACCTATCGATGCAGTTCAGCGAATGCAGTTAATGCAACTACGAAACTAACTCGAACAACCGCCGCGATGAACATTCAACGTAGCGGCAGAGCAAACTAGAATACGAGACACAAAAGGATACCAGCGAATGCAGCACCTTCGATAAGGGCGGCAAAAATGATACCTGCGGTCTGGATGTTACCAGCCATCTCAGGTTGACGTGCAATGCTTTCACAAGCAGATGCACCAATCTTGCCAATTCCAAGACCTGCACCGACAACTGCGATACCGGCACCAATCGCCTTGTACAGGCTGGCACCAGAAGTTGCCACTGCCTTGGCTGTTTCAGAATCCATCTGGCCAAGCAAACCGCCCAAACCTAAATCCTGTGCCCAAGTTGGTGAGCAAAACATAAAGCCACCGGCCATAAAAATCATCGCAAACAAAAGCCTAGCCATCAAAAATCTCCAAATCCAAAATTCTATTTTGAGTTTAAAAGCATATTCAAATTAGTGCGGGTGAATCGCCGCCCCAATAAACAACGCAGTTAAGAAAGTAAACACATAAGCCTGAATGAACGCCACCAACAGCTCGAGAATATAAACTCCCAGCGAAGCACCGATCACAGCTGGCACAACACCCCAAGCAAGAGCTGTACCCCAAGCCACACCGATGAAAGCGACAAAAACCGCTAACACGAGGTGACCCGCAAACATATTGGCAAACAGACGAACTGCCAACACAACGTGCTTGATAAACAAGCCAAACATTTCGATCGCCCAAATCAGGGGGACCAACAAGTATTTTAAAGGAGCCAAAGCTCCATCTATATGAATGTGAGGAGCCTGGGCTTTTACGAAACCAACGGCGCCCATTTTTTTCGCACCAGTCATGACAACAACCGCAAACACAACCAAAGCCAAAGATGCGGTAATCGAAATCGATCCTGTCGCAGATCCCAAACCTGGAATCATGCCGATCAAATTCATGGCCAACACGAAAAAGAAAACGGACCAAAGGAAAGGCAGAAATCGCTCTGCGTCTTTGGTGCCAATCGAAGGGCGAGCAATCTCATCGCGAACGTAGATGCATCCCGCTTCAAGCATGTTCCAAAATTTGCCATTGACGGCTTTTCCTGATTTGACTTTTTTGCCCAACGCAATAAAGACGCCAGCGACAAGAATCGCGGCCATCAATTCAAGCACAATGAACTTGGTCGGCTGAAACGTGACCGGAGCCAAGAAGTCATTCTTGGGAACCGAGATCATCGGCTCTTCAAGTGTGTAGCCCAATGGATTGGGAATTGAAACGTGCGTTGTTTCCTTAAACGCGTTCTCACCGAACAGCGTTGGGACTTCAAAAAATGTTTGGTCTTGAACGTGGCCGATCAAGTGATCTGGGCTGAGGTACCAGTCCATCGAATTCTGCATCGTCCAATCCTCTGCAGAAATCTCAGGGCCATGTCCGTGGTCGTCATGCGCATGGCCTTCGGTATGACCGTCATGGGCGTGATCGTGGTCATCATGGCCGTGGTCATCATGGCCGTGGTCGTGATCGCCATGGTCGTGATCGCCATGGTCTTCATCGGCATGTTCGGCATCCGCGTGGTCGTGCGCGTCATGGCCGTCTGTTCCATGAGCATCATCGTGCTCTTCTTGTTCCTCAGCGCCGTGGGCTTGATCACCACTTTCGCGCTCGTTCATTTCGCTGGTTGAAATAGCGATTGGATTGGAAGGGAATGACATTGCGAATCTTTTTTTGGTTCAAAAGCAGCCGAATCGACAGTGTGATAAATTCATTCTGACGATTTCAGACGCCCAACTTGCAGTTTGACGTCAACGAGTAGCCCAACAAGGTAAAACAAAACGATCAAAAAGACAAAGCCCGATTTGAAAGTCAAACTGGGAATTGCCTTCACCAGGATCACTGCCAGGAACGGCGGGCCCGTTCGAGCCGCCATACTACCGGCAAGCCGTGCTGCGAATAAGTCAGGGTGCTTAGGATATTCTCCTAAAACATGTGCGAACAGTGACGAAATGACGCAGACCGCCCAAGCTCCTAATGCCATCGGCAATGAGAGAAAACCGAAGTGGACGGCGACCCAAATTGCGATCGCGCCGACCACGATCATCACAGCAGCGATAATGCACAGACGAGGTATTAACCCCATCGTGTTGGCTTGCTCGACTGAGTCGTTTGATTGAGCTTTCACAATGCCTGATATTGGAGCACCTGATGGTCTAATAGTCTTAGTTTGGTTGTGTCATCGTTTGGTCAGTGGCCGGTGGTACCGGAATTCCAACAAGAAAATCTGGTTACCAACCACCCTTCTTGGGCTCGTCTTCCTCTTCCGTCTCATCTTGGTCAGCATCGGAGTCCTCGAAATCCGAATCGTCGAGCGGGCGCAGTTTCCGTGCAGCCGAACTACTCAACTGTTTCTGGCTCGACACAAATGCGATCAACTGCCAAATCGCAGCCCCGATTCCCATCACCAATCCGATCGCCGTAAACAGAATCACAGTCCCGAAATACTGGTCAATGAAGTAGCCAACGATGGCCGGGATGATCATCATCAAGCTAATCGTGGTGATCTCGGTCACCTTCGACAGCGCCTTGGCCGTCGGAGATCGGTCATCGACACTTTTAGACACAGAATTGCCTTGTTTCAGAGACCTGCTGCTTTGCGATGCGGGACAATTTAGCTCAGGCCCAAAGCACCAACAACCCGCCGATTTTGACTTTGTGAAATTTTTCCCAAAGTAGCTTCGACTGAAACCAAATCAGTCCACAAGGATGCAAACTGGGTAACATGATCCGGCTTCCCGCGCAAGTTGAGCTCCAACTAACCAGGCGATGCCCAGCCATTTGAACCCATATTTCGCAGGTCAGTTTGGCAACTTTTCAAAGCCACATGGCTGTTTGAGCCCACCAAGCCGATTTCAATTAGCCCAGCCCCACTTTCGCGGCAATCTACGTAAACTGTTATGTTTGTTAGGCTTATGAAAATCTATTACTTCAAATTATCCACCCATAAGAGGGGGTTTAATTTGTTTAGGTGTGGTTCGTAGGTTAAAATTAGTTTTGACGGCGGGTCGGAATTCACGGAAATTAACAATTTAGCCGTGGGCGGGGTCCGACTTCTTTTCTCGTAGCGAGAAGTTTGTAGAGCTGGGAGGGATTCGGCTCAAATAAGAAGTTTCCATTGGGATTGGAAATCTTGGTGGTCAATTTAAAGCAGATTCCTGCTTATAACTGGCAAGCGTTCGTGCGTTCTATCGGATCGATTTGAGTAATCCATCGACTATCGATTAGACCGGCATATCAAGAACCTTGCCGTGAGGAGAGTAACTTGATTACTGCGGCATCTCTAAAGACACAAACTTCCAAAGATTTGGCTCAACTGGCAAAGAAGAAGGGTATTCCTGGCTGGCATTCGATGAGGAAAGCTCAACTGGTAGGAGCACTCGTCAAGCTGGCCAAAGACAAGGAAAAACAAAAAGCCAAAACATCGGCCAGAGCGATCGCTGGTTCTCGTGAGAAAGCGAAAGCCAAACCAATCAAAACAGTTCGAATTGAATCGGCGCGAACAGGAACTTCGACACGAACCCCAAAACGACCTTCCCGGGCCGCCAACAAACCTCAAGTCGAATCAGCGATTGCCAAGAAAATTCGTTCCGCCCGAGTTCAAGAAGAGACTCGCAAGAACTTGGCGTTCAACCAATCCGACGTCGACAGAATCCCTGAGCAAGATCGAATTGTGCTGATCGTCCGCGACGCGTTTTGGGTACAGGCTTACTGGGAAATCACACGAGCATCGGTGCAACGTGCCAAAGCAGCGTTGGCGGAGAATTGGCATCGAGCCAAACCAGCATTGAGGCTGCTCGAAGTCAGCAGTTCTGGCAACACGAATTCGGTCGAGACGACCGCACAGGAAGTGATCATTCACGGTGGCGTCAACAATTGGTTTCTTAGCGTCAACGATGGGTCGAAATCGTATCGCATGGCAATCGGCTATTTGGTTGAAGAAGAAAACCGTTTTCACTTGATCGCCAAAAGCAACCAGATCATGATGCCCGGCGCGGGCGATGCAGAAGATTGCACTTGGACCGACATCACCAACGACGCCGAACGTTTTTACACGCTTAGCGGCGGACACGACGATACACTGGTCTCAGGAGATTTGCGTGCCGTCATCGAAGAGAAAGCACGTAAGCCAATGGAAGCTCCTGTGTTCCAACGATTGGGTTCAGCGATTAGCCCCAGTCGCACCGAGTTTCCATTCAGCGTCAACGCGCATATGGTCGTTTACGGCGCGACGACGCCTTCTGCCAAAGTTACGATTGCCGGTGATCCGATTCGCATTGAAGGAGACGGTTCGTTTGTATTAAAGATGGACTTGCCTGACAAACGGCAAGTGCTTCCGATTGTCGCTTCGAATCGAGACGGCACCCAGCGGCGAACGACAGTATTGGCGATCGAGAGAAACACGAAAGTGATGGAACCGTTGACGCTTGATCTCGATCAGCTTGAAGACTAGCTCAACTCGATCGAGTTGGACGTACAAAAAAACCACTGCTTGATTTCGCAGTGGTTCTTTTTTTAACTTAGTCGGCAAGTTAGTCACCAAGTCGAAACTACCAACCGCCGCAGCCGCGTCCGCCATAGAAGCCGCCACCGTAAAATCCGCCTCCACCGTAAAATCCGCCGCCACCGTAGACAGGTGCTGCGAAAACTGGACGAGCATAAACGGGGCGAGCATAAACGGGCTGTACGAAACCGCCGCCGAATCCACCAAATCCTCCATAGCCACCGAATCCGTTACCGATTCCAATACTCAATCCTGACCTACGGCCAAAATTGCTGTAGCCGATTCCATTGAATCCGTTACCTACGCTAAGGTTAAATGAGTTGAGTCCACCGCCACGGTAACCGCGGTGACCATATCCGCCATACTGAGCCTGTGACTCAGCTGCGAATATTCCGACGACGGTCAAAGCCGCGACGATTGCTACTAATTTTTTCATAATCTAACTCCTGAGGGGATCACTTATTGCCACGACGCCCAGCAAATCTGAGCGTACTATGATTGCTATCGTCCTTTAAAGCAGTGATTGTGCCAATTGCGATTGCTGCCCTTGAATGCAGTCTAACACTGTTTTTTGTTGCCTAAACATCCCACGAAGCTAATCGACACCGTAAAATCGGCAAATCTTATGTATCAAGTCAGCCTCACTTGCGCACTCAATCTGACTGCAAACGAATCATGAATCAACGTCCTCGCTTACCTCCCAATCAGCAACTTGTTGCCGCTCACAAGTGGCCATTTATCGGCGAACGTGCGCCGGCGCATCTCGAATCTCCGTGGTCACTTACTGTTTCCGCTGCCGGTTCTTCCCACACCTGGTCAATCGATGAACTGCGACAGCTACCGCAAACCGAGCTGACGATCGACATCCATTGCGTCACAAGATGGTCGAAATACGACGTCCCCATCAGCGGTGTGTTGCTGGAAGATTTGCTACTCGACTTACCGTTTGAAATTGAAAAAGTTAACCCCAAGTTCATTTCATTCAAATCTCGATCGTCGAGAAATCATTCATCATCACTGCTGATCCGCGAAGCGATCAACCATGAATGTTTGATCACGCTCAACGCGTATGGTGCTCCTTTGGAAACCGACCATGGTGGACCGATTCGCAACATCGTTCCGGGCAAGTACTTTTACAAGAGCGTAAAGTGGTTGGAGAAAATCGATTTGCTGGTGGAAGACGAGCTAGGTTACTGGGAAGCCGAAACGGGATATCACAACGGCGCCGATCCCTGGAAAGAAGAGCGTTACATGTCGCCCACCATCGACCGGCGTGAAGCGGCTCAGCTTCTTCAATCGAAGGACTTTTCAGATCGCGACTTGCGCAGTATTGATGCCAGCGGCAGAAATCTTGACAACTTAATCGCCAAATCAGCTTTGCTTCGCGACGCGAACTTCGACGATTGCTCGCTGGTCAACGCGAACTTCGATCAAGCCAATCTTTCGAACGCGAAGTTCCGCAACGCGAACTTACAAGACGCTTCTTTCGATGGGACCGATGTCGAAGGAGCTAACTTTGCTGGAGCCAATCTCGATGGAGTCAGCTTGATCGGTTCATCTTTGATCGGTGCATCGTTCTGCCTGGTCGACAAATCTGAAAACGTCACATCGCCTGCGAACATTACGGCAACGACGGTTATCGATGAAGACCAAATGGCAACCTTAAGCGAATTCCAATTCGAATTTCTTCAACGCTGCTTCAGGCGAAATTGATGGCGCCCAAAAACAGCCCAAAGAAATTGACCGACTTTCCGATCTTCGTGGGCAGTCTGTTGATCGCAATGATTGTTGCCGGTTTATGGTTGTTGTCGCCGATGATCATTTACGATTTAGGTCGAATGCAATGGTGGCAGAAAATCCTGTTTTGGCTTGGTGACTTCACAGCGATCGCATTTGTCCTGCGTTGGATGTTTCGCGCCCGGGAACAGCAGGAGCAGCAAGAGCAGCAAGAAGTCGTCCGGCAAATCGGAAACGTCGCGAATCCTCCGACAGCAACTTCACTGTCCGCTCGCACCGTCGCCTCCATGTTGATCCTGTCTTTGTTACTGGACATGGCGGTGACGGGGACAACACTTTACAGCAATTCTCTCGGTAAGCAGCGGGCAGTTGTAACCGTTGCCGATGTCGACTCGGTATCTGAATCCAGTTTTCGCGATGCCTTGCACTATCGTGTCAACATTTACTTCCTTGATCCTGACAAGAACAAGATCAAAACTTATCTCAAGTTTGGCAGAGTGCCGAGTGACCCGATTCTCCCCTGGCAAGTTGCCCCTTTGGAAATGATTGCCAGTGAGGAAGAAGTAAAGACGGTCGACGTCATGTACGATCCGAATTTACCACGGCGAGTTTGGTTCAAAGACCAAGACGATGAAACAAGCATCGCCATTGTTTGCTGTTTGATTCATCTCTTTCAATTGATCGGAGTACTTTCACTTAGCAGCGACCTGTTTTCAAAAAGAGAGACGATCTCGGACCCAAAAACCATCTATCTATTACCGGTCGCCATCTATGCAGCCGGCTTGCTCTTTATGGGATTTGCAATCCACCACCCCTAACGAACGAAATGACGCCGAACGAATTGACGTCGAATGAATTGTCGCGGTGAACTTGTGACGAACTTCGTTAAGCAAGCGACTCATTGAGAACGACTATTGATTTCTATAACGAATGCACTCAAGCATCTTGTCATGCAACAATCCGTTGGTTGCCAGAATCGATGACTTGGCGATTGGAACTTCGCCTCCGTCACACGTTGTGACTTGCCCTCCAGCCTCAGTCACAAACAACCGCCCTGCCGCGAAGTCCCATGGCGAGAGCGTGTACTCAAAGTACCCACCGAATCGACCAAGTCCAACTTGAACCAGGTCCAGCGAAGCCGTTCCCATTCTACGGATCCCAATAATGTTCTTCGTAAACAGACTATCGATCGCCGCGAGCGTATCACGCATCATCTCACCACGGTCATAATAAAACCCAACTCCAATCATGGCTTGCGATAGTTCATTCTGCGCATTGACGTGTACTTGTTTTCCGTTGTGCCAAGCTCCCCTGTCCTGCACCGCCGAGAACAGGTCATCCGTTTCCGGTGCAAGCACGACACCGCAATACGGGGCTCCTTTTTGGTAGTACGCTACCGAAACTCCATAGTGCGGCATTCCGTTGGCAAAATTATTTGTCCCATCCAGCGGATCGATGATCCACAAATGATCTGCATCGATCGCGCTACCTGAATCATTCGCGTGTTCTTCTTCGGCCAAAATTTGATGATCTGGAAATGACTTTTTGATTTCTGCGACGATGGCTTGCTCAGCTTCAATATCGGCTCGCGTGACCAGCCCTTCGTCTTTTTCGTTGACTGATTTGTTTTCGATGCCAGCCGTTGCAAGATCGGCAAAGTACTTCTGTGTAGTCACACCGCCTGCGCGAGCGGCGTTCATTGCGACATCAAGAATGGACTCATCGTTCATGAATTGATTCATCGTGGAAATACTTCTGGCCCAGCGGCGCGAAAATTTCCAGACAACCCAGAATTAATTGCACGATTGCTTGATGCAGAAAAGTGAAAGTTATACCCGTAGCACGAAATCTGCAACCAACGATTGATTACAACTGTCTTTACCACTAATCGACACTAATGAACGCTAATTACAGACTCCTTCATTAGGTAACGCTCCGAAGACCACGCAATCTTCGGAGCGTTACCCTTCATTAGCGTTTATTAGTGGTTATTAGCCGTCCCAAAAACACTCGCAGAATTCGATACGGGAAAATGTTAAGGGCTCCCGTCCGGTCCTCGTTCAATCA
>CAZPBE010000071.1:15940-26293 GCA_964584615.1 uncultured Pirellulaceae bacterium
GCAGAATTCGATACGGGAAAATGTTAAGGGCTCCCGTCCGGTCCTCGTTCAATCACCGACATACTCTTCCATTTACCTTGCCGGAACCTCAATCCATAGGCAATGCTCAACATCACCAACCAGCCAGTCAAGCTTATCCACCACCAATTTACTTTCGCGATCGGTTCACTGAATTGCGTAGCACCCAGCGATCCGCCGATCACAAAAAACAACGCAGTGATGATCGTGACAATCACAACAAAGGGAGTGTCGCCGGCTCCCTTGATCGCACTGACGAATACAATTTGAATCGTATCGAAGATGCAGTAGACCGCAACGAACTTGAGATACAAAATCACGATTTCTTTTATCTTGAAGAATTCTCCACCTTCGGTCTCATGGGCAAACAGAAACAAGTTTGGCGCGACAAAGTAGGCGGCGGCAAAGACGGCTGTATAAATCAGTCCGAGCGTGAGTGCGTTCCAAGTCGCTCGACTGGCAAGATCAGGTTGCTGCTCGCCAATCTTTTGACCGACCAAAGTCGAACACCCCATGCCCAGTCCGAACACGGGATAGATGACAAGCATGTTGATACTAAAGACAACCGATGCAGCAGCCGAGGCTGACTCGCTGATCACTGGAATGACGACAAAGAAAAACGTGATCGCCAATCCTTCGATCAGGAACTGCAATCCGTTGGGAAGCCCAAACCGGAAGAACCGTCTCATCAGAGACAAGTCCAACCGCCATTGCGAGCGCGTTCCCAGTTCGGCATTGTGAGGCAAAAAGAAAAGCCATGCAAAAATCAGGACTTTACTCCACATCGAAATCGAAGTCGCCAAACCGGCTCCCCACAGTCCCATCTCAGGCAAACCAAATCCGCCAAAGATGAACCAATAGTCGAGAGCCAGGTTGAGCGCCGCACTAAAGAAGTTGACATACATAACCGTTCCGGTTTTGCCTTGCCCAACGAAGAATGAACTAATCCCTGCGTCGAGCACAACGGCCCCGGCCCCGAACGCCAATGCAAGAAAGTATTGATGTTCCAGCAGGCAAAGCTCAGGCGAATGTCCAATCGCACTAAAAATACGTTCGCCGCCCAAGCCAATCAACAAGTAAACCGGAACGCAAAGCAGGCCAAGCCAAATGCTTTGCCAAACGATGGCTCCGATTTTTTCTTTTTGGTCAGCACCAAAATATTGAGCGACGAAAGTGCTGCAGTAAAATCCGACACCCATCGGCAAGCTGGTCAGCGTCCACGACAAAGCTGCAGCCGGTAACACTGCAGCAAGTGCATCGTTGGAGTGCCAAGTCAGAAACAGTCGATCACAGAACTGCATGAGAGTCCACGAAATCGTGGACGCGATCAACGGCAACGAGATTGCCAACAGTTCTTTCGCGCCACACGGTTGTCGCCACCAGGTTTTTATGCGTTCCATTCAAATTCCGTTGCGCGCAATGATCTGAGCCGGTCGGACACTCCAATTGCTCATAGGTTCACTTGGAGTGGTCCAACAAATCTGGCTTCCCCACCAACAAAATCAAATTCGTTAGAAAACCGGGCCAATGCATATAAAAATGTTCCTACTTCTCCAAAGACGATTTGAAACAGATTAACATTGTTGCATGTCTAAGATTCGAACTGAATGCAACCACTGCAACAAGACATTCGTCGCACCGCAAAAAGCGCTTGGTCGAGAACTTGCTTGTCCCAACTGCAAGAATAAGTTTGTCGTCGCAATCAAACCTGCTACCAGTCCCGGCAAAACATCCAGAACAGCTGCTCCTTCTACTCCATCAGTGAAAACGAAACCCGCCGACCGACTCAAGCAACCTTTGGCTCGCAATCGGGTTCAGGCCCGTACAGAAAAAGATTCGACCGAACGCCGCCAACCGGTGAAACAAAACCGGCTGACGAGAAAAGAACGAGTCAAAGTCATGAGCGCCGCGCTGTCGAAGTCGTTTCGTGAAGATTCGATCGGAAAATCCAAGTCCAGTCCGTTGTACAAACTTGCTGCAATACTGGTTTCGATGGTGATGCTGATCTTGCCATTTGTTTACCTGGGACTCATCGCGTTAACCGCGTACGCCGTTTTTTACCATGCCGCCAATCACGTAGGAATCATGACCGTTCGAGGCGGCGGATTTTACGGCATGATTTTCAAAGCTCTGATTTACATCGCGCCGATTTTTGGCGGCACGTTGGTAGTAATCTTTTTGATAAAGCCCATTTTCGCGCGGCCTTTTCACAAATATCATCGCCGGTTTATCACCCGCGAATCAGAACCGGTGCTGTTCAAGCTGATCGATAAAGTTTGCTTTGCGGTCAATTCTCCAACGCCATCAAAAGTTTACGTAGACTGCGACGTCAATGCTGCTGCCTCATTTCGGACTGGTTTCTGGAGCATGTTCTCACGTTCCGATCTCGCACTTCATTTCGGCATGCCGCTTGTCTCTACACTGACGGTCGAACAGTTCGCAGGTGTTCTTGCGCATGAGTTCGGACACTTCTCTCAAGGTCTTGGAATGCGACTTACCAACACCGTGATCGGAATCAACGCTTGGTTTGCGCGAGTCGCGACAGAACCAGATCAAATTGACCAATGGCTAAGCGACAATATCGGCGAGGACGATCACTTTGCCATTGCGCTGTTGTTCATGTTCGCAATCTTGTGCGTCTACTTAACACGGTTTATCCTGCTCCTGTTTTTCCTAGGTAGCCAGGCCATCTGCTGCACTCTTCTGAGGCAAATGGAATTCAATGCCGACCAGTTCGAAGCCAAGTTATGCGGCAGCAAGAATTTTGCCGAGACATCGCAACAAATCCATATTTCCACCGCCGCTGCCAATTCGGTTATTTACGAATCAATCATGAACCTGATGGAAAAGAAGAAAAACAAAAACATTCCAAAATCCGTCGCAAGGCGCGCGGAGAAATTACCTTCGGATCTCAAACGCGAGGTGCAAAAAGAGTTGCAACAAGCTGAAACAAGTGTTTTCCACAGCCACCCTTGCACTCGTGAGCGAATTGCAAAAGCAGCCAAGTTGAATGTTGATGGAATTTTTTCTGACGACCGGCCAGCTTCGGAATTGTTTCTAGACTTTCAAGGCCTCTGTGAAAAAGTGACTTCTGATTTTTATCGAACAAACTTCAACATAAAGTCCAAAAGCGAAAAACGAGAGAAGGACTGGATGGTTGAGTAGACTCAACCAGCTTTGATCACTGGCTCACCCCTTCATCATCGCTTCGATCTCAGTCATATCCGCTTGCGACGGAGTCATCGTGATCCCGTGCAGATTAAAGACTTCTTCAATCGGTTGAGAGCGAAAACCGTCCTGCAACATTTCAAACTGATCCGGCACAAGCATCGCTGGATGATGAACACCGCACGCGTGACACAATTCAAGAATTTCTTTTCTGAGCGTCACGATATAATTCGCCAAACGCGCAGCTTTGTCAGTCGGATCAAGCCCGCGCATCAGCCATTTATTTTGTGTTGCCACACCGGTCGGACATTTTCCGGTATGACAAATTTGAGCCTGGATGCAGCCAATCGCCAACATGGCTTCACGACCGATGCTAATCATGTCGCAACCCATCGCCATCGCAAGTGTTGCTTCATCAGGAAAGCCAAGTTTGCCGGATCCAATAAAGACGACTTTCTCGTGCAAGCCAGCTTCAGCAAAAATTCGATAAACTCGGCTCATGCCCAACTTGAATGGCATCGAAACGTGATCAGAGAAAACCAGCGGCGCTGCGCCGGTTCCACCTTCGCCACCATCAACGGCAAGAAAATCGATCCCGCGATTCGGATCGTTCTGCATCAACTTGACCAAGTCATGCCAAAACGAAAGATCACCGATCGCTGACTTGATCCCAACGGGAACCCCCGTCACCTCGGCTAGCCGCTCCACAAAATCCAACATCTCGTCGGCACTGCCAAACTCTTTGTGCGCTGATGGGCTGACACAACTCTTGCCCATCGGAACGCCGCGGATCTTGGAAATCTCCGCCGTGATTTTCGCTGCCGGCAAGATTCCGCCTTTGCCAGGTTTAGCGCCTTGCGAAAGCTTGACTTCAACAGATTGAACTTGATATTTTTCGCAGTTCTCCACGAACATCTGTTCGTTAAATCGTCCGTCGTCTTTACGAGCCCCGTAGTAGCCGGTTCCCAATTGAAACATCAATCCACCGCCGTGATCGTGATGTGACGCAATGCCTCCTTCGCCCGTATTGTGTAGACAACCCGCAATCTTACAGCCGCGATTGATGGCCTCGACGGCCGCCGAGCTGAGACTACCGTAGCTCATCGCAGAAATGTTGACGATCGATTCGGGACGAAACGCTTTTGCGCGATTGCGTGCTCCGCCAAGAACCTTCGCGCAAGGGATCTTATGTTTGTCTTTCTCGTCAACGGCCAAGTAGTCAACAACAACCGGAAAAGCAGACTGCTTGATAATCAAATAGCTCGGTGATCGCTCAAGATCGTTGTCGGTTCCGAACCCGAAGTAGTTGTTCCCCTTGTCGGCTGAACGGTAAACCCAATCACGCTGGTCGCGGCTGAACGGGCGTTCTTCATTGTTGTTAGCGACGATGTACTGTCTAATTTTTGGACCCAACTCAGCCAACACATGTCGACCGTGCCCAACGACAGGATAATTTCGCAGAATTGGATCTTTCGTTTGCGTCACGTCATGGAGCCCGACACCAATGATCGCCAGCACCGCCAATCCCGCCAAGACGATGAATATCCAGAATAACAAATGACTCTCCTGCAAGGTGTATGTTCGACGCGAACCACTTCAGCGACAAAATATCGTAATGCGGGAATCAAATTCCTACCAGAACCTTAACCGTATCGAACCTCCGCCTCACCTCTACCGCACCTCCTCCCCCTCGTACCTCCTCCTCCTCGTACCGTGGCTCGTCCTCCTCGTACCATGGCTCGGCCATGGTACGCAATGCCTAGACGGCTCTGCCGTCATCACACTCCCGCTACCCAATCACCTAATACCATTGATCGCACACATCCAACAATCCCTCCAGACCCGAATAATTCCGAGCACTTGAATACCGCCAGTGAACTGGATCAGCAACATAGCCACGTTTGACAGGGTTGTTGTGAATGTACTCGATCTTCTGAATCATTACTTTCTCATCTTCAATGACCTGCGGATGGCTGCCTTGCTGCCAAAGCTGATACTCTTGATCGTGCTTTTCTCGCTTCTTGAAGAACGCCAACTCTTGTAGCAACGTCTCATATTTCATCTGCTGCATCGAGTCAATGATTCGCCGAGCTGTGAATGATTTGAATTCATTGACTCGTTTGCCAAGTTCCGGTCCGACCGCGATCCAATGAAGATGGTTTTCAAGCACGACATAGGCAATGATGTCGATCTCTCGCTCAGCCTGTAAGAATCTCCAGGAATTGAAAACGATGTCCGCGAACTTGGGCGTTGCGAACACGGGCAGCCAAGCGACGATGGTGCATGTCATGAAATGAGGATAGTGTGATTCACAAAATTTGTAGCGGCTTCGCGACATCGGGACTCCTTCCGTCGAAGATTGGATACGGTGGCAGAGCCACCTTGGCATTGCGTTACATGGCAGAGCCATGTAACGAGTGTTGTTTTCCCAAACAGCGTTTTTCCAAACAGCGCTTTCCCAAGCGTCGTTCTTCCAAGCGTCGTTCTTCCAAGCGTCGTTATCCCTGGCAGCTTTTCCCATCCTCACGCACTGAGTCCGATGTTAACTAATCAACTGCGGAATTGGCTCCGAACCTTCCACTCCCACCAACCTTCGATCAAGCCCACCAAAGAAATAGCTCAAACGATTACAATCGATTCCCATCTGATGCAAAATCGTTGCGTGTAGTCGCCGCACATGGAAACGGTCTTCGACAGCCGCACTGCCAAGCTCATCCGTCTTTCCGACCGACACGCCACCTTTGATTCCTCCACCGCACATCCACATCGTGAACCCGTATGCATTGTGGTCACGCCCCGTTCCTTTTTCATATTCTGCTGTTGGTTGACGGCCAAATTCGCCGCCCCAGACAATCAGAGTTTCGTCGAACAAACCACGTTGTTTGAGGTCTTTGATCAACGCCGCGATCGGCTGATCAGTTTCCAATGCATGGAGGTCATGGTTGACTTTCAAATCCCCGTGAGCATCCCAGTTCGCATCATTGTGATTTCCGCCAGAATAGATTTGCACAAAACGCACGCCTCTTTCAACCAATCGACGAGCCAGCAAACATTGCTTACCAAAGTACTTCGTTTCTTTTCCTTCAAGCCCGTACATTTTTTTCGTTGCTGCGGTTTCGGTGGAAAGGTCGACCGCTTCGGGCGCACTGGACTGCATCTTGTAAGCCAATTCGTAACTGGCGATCCGCGCCGCGAGATTGCTATTGTCGCCTCGATCAACAAAGTGATCCCGATTAAATTTCTGAATCGTGTCGATCATCTTGCGCTGTGTAGCGCTGTCAATGTTGTTCGGCGCGAGATTTAAAATCGGGTTACCTGAACTGCGTAACGAAGTCGCTTGGTAAGTCGCCGGCATGTAACCAGCTGACCAATTTTTCGGGCCGCTAATGGGACCGCCCCGCTTGTCCAGCATCACAACGAAACCCGGCAAGTTCTGGTTTTCGGTTCCCAATCCGTAATTGACCCACGATCCCAAGCATGGGCTTCCACTAAGGATTTCGCCACTGTTCATCTGTAGCATCGCCGAACCATGAATGGGCGAGTCAGCCGTCATCGAATGAATAAACGCCAAATCATCAACATGTTCGGCGACATTGGGAAACAGCGACGAAACCCATTTTCCACATTCGCCGTGCTGCTTAAATTTCCAGCGCGGCTCAACGATTCTGCCTTTGTTCTTGTGTCCGCCTCTGCCAAACGTTTTTACGTCGATGGTCTTGTTGTCCATCCCAATCATTTTGGGTTTGTAATCAAACGTGTCGATGTGGCTGGGACCGCCGTACATGAACAGGAATATCACCGACTTGGCTTTCGGCGCAAAATGAGGATCTTTGGGAAGCAGTGGATTCTTCCAGGCAGGCGTATCATCAAACTCGCCCGTTGCAGCGGCTGCTTGATTGGCAAAGAATTGACTGCCTAACAATCCTGACAATGCCGTTCCCGCAAACCCTCCACCGGCTTGCCACATGAATTCGCGCCGCGTTCGCCCGCAAAAGTTTTTTCTTGGTGTCATCAATCACCTCAATCGATAAACAGGAATTCATTTAAGTTCAGTGCTACGACGCAAAACAGTTGTAGTGACTTTTTCTCATCAGTTCCTGACTCGCGCAACGACTTGACCAACGCTGTTCCTTTTTCAATTTCACCGTCGGTCGGCTGACGCTGGGTCACTCTCGCCAGCACGGCGGTGATCTGCCCGGTTACATCTTCGGCGGACTTGGCGCGTGCGAAATCGGCTAGCGTCCCCGCTTCTTCGTTGATGAAATCACTGTTGAGCATGGCCAATGCTTGCGTAGGCTGGACCGTATTGAATCGGACAGCACACGGTGTGTCAGGGTCGGCAACATCGAACGCCGCCATCATCGGCACCGGCAACGAACGTTTGATGTGAATGTAAACGCTGCGGCGACAGAGATCTTCTTCCAAAGAATCCCCCCAGTTTTCACCCGGTCGAGATTGCCCGTGCAAAACTTCGGGTGCCAGTTTCGGAAAAATACTGGGCCCAAACAATTTGTCTTTATTGAGTGTTCCGTTAACCGCCAACACAGAATCGCGAACTTCCTCGGCAGTTAGCCGCCGCATGTTGTAGCGCCAGAATTTATCGTTAAGCGGATCAACCGAAAGCGCGTGTTCGTTGTTGGCAGACGACATACAATAGGCGTCACTCATCATGATCAGCTTGTGCATCCGCTTCAGTTTCCAGCCACCTTCGATGAAGTCGACGGCCAGCCAGTCAAGCAATTTTGGGTGTGTCGGCGTGGTTCCCTGAAAGCCAAAGTCGCTAGTCGAGCGCACGATGCCGCGCCCAAAGTGATGTTGCCAGATGCGGTTTACCATCACGCGTGCCGTCAACGGGTTGCTCGGACTGGTGATCCAATTTGCCAACGCCAAGCGTCGGCCAGTCGAATTTTTGTCAGCAGGTGTTTCGATGGCAGGCTCCGGCGGCGAAAGCACCGTTGGGAATCCGGGCTCGACTTTATCGCCCTTGGCATGAGCGTTTCCTCGAATCATGACGTGCATCTCTTTGGCGTTGGCACCAGACTCGGTGACACACAACGCCAGCTCAAGCTGTTTCGGCAGATTCTCTCTCAGCTCTTTGAATTTGTTGAACGCGTCAATGAATTCGTCGGCTTGCTTTTGCGTGAATTCGACGCCGTCAATTTCCTTTCCAACTCGTTTCTTAACCAACGGAATGCGATTCATTTCGCTATAGAACTCTTCGATCTCAACCGACTGAAAATCTTTCTTGACGATCTCTTCGACCTTTTTCATTCTTGCCACTTGTTCATCAGTGGCCTTCTTGTGTTTGCCCGCCACGACCTCGTACTCGGCAACTTCTTCAGGCGGACAGATGGGACGAGTCGATTGCTTCAAAACCGTCTCATGCGATCGGACTCCGTAACGCTGAACGCCTTGGAAAAATGCCAGCATTCGATAGTAATCTGCTTGCGGTATTGGATCGATCTTGTGGTCGTGACAACGCGCGCAGCCCACGGTCAAACCAAGAAACGAATCGGAAGTCGTTTTCAATACATCGTCCATGTCATCGAACCAGGCTTGTTTGTGATCAACCGGTTCGTCGTCCCACAAGCCCAGTCGATAGTATCCAGTCGCGATCAAGTTGTCTGGAACGGTCGGGTCGATCTCATCACCCGCCAACTGTTGCTTGACGAATTCATCGTAAGGTTTGTCTTCATTGAGCGATCGAATCACATAGTCGCGGTACCGCCAAACAAACGGCTTGGTTCCATCACGTTCATAGCCGTTGGATTCTCCGTAACGAACGATATCCAACCAATGTCGGCCCCATTTTTCACCGTAGTGTTTTGAACTTAAAAGCTCATCAATCAAATTCTCGTATGCCTCGTCAGACTCATCCGAGACAAACGCGGCAACTTGCTCGGGCGTCGGTGGCAACCCGGTCAAATCGTAGTAAGCCCGCCTGATAAGTGAACGACGATCGGCGCGTGGGTTCGCAGTCAATCCTGCTTGTTGGAGACCGGCAATGACGAATTGATCAATTGGACTTTTGTTTTCGACACCTTCAACGGCAGGCAATTCGGGACGAACGGGTGGCTGGAATGACCAGAATTTTTTTGATTCTGCGTTGACCGCGGGCGCCATTGCTTTTTCTTCGGCAACTTCGGGCTTGAATCCGTCACCCTTCCACGGCGCGCCCAAGATCAACCACTTTTGAATGTTGTCGATATCCGCTTGCGGAAGTTTTCCGCTAGGCGGCATCTCATACGTTTCGTAGTTGACTGCCTCGAGCAACAGGCTTTCCAACGGGTCTTCCAAATCGACGGCCGGTCCTGACTCGCCGCCGGCAAGCAAGTCTTCGCGATTGGTAATCACAAACTCGCCTCGAATTTTTTCACCCGAACCGTGACACCCGAAGCAGTTCTCTTCCAAAATCGGTTGAATTGTAGAAACGAAAAATTCTGCCGCTTCTTCATCGCTCATTTCGACCGTTTCGACTTGGCGTTTGATCTCAATCACTTTTACGTCGTCGAACCAGGCAGTTCCTGTGGAGCGTCCCCAACCACCAAAGAGCATGTTGAACAACAAAGTTTCGTGCGGGCCCGAATCGATGGTGCGTTTGATCAGAGTCCAGTCATTGGTGCCTTTGAGCGAATCGCTTTTTCCCTGCAATCCGATTTCGTGAAAATTGAACTGAGCGCCATAAGCTTCTCCTTCAATATCTTCCGTTTTGACCCATGCAGAAACAAAGTATTTTGTGCGAGGCTTCACTTGCAGTCGCATACTCCAACTGGCATCGGCCCCTTCGTCCGAATGGATCTTCACACACGTTTTTCCAGAGTGCGCGAACGCTGTCTCGATCTCGAAAACTGGATCGCCGCTCCAAGTTGTTTGCACCCATCCAGACGACGCATCATTGTCAACATTTTCGAATGATGAATTCTCAACCAGATTCTTTCCAGCCGGTTCAGCGATGGAATCCGTTTGCGAGGCAAGGACTGCTGGACCAACAAACAAGATGACGAAAACAATTGTGAAGATAGAAAACAGTAAGTTTCGATTCATAGGGGCGTTTCGAAAAATTGAGTTTGTCTTCTGAATGAATGTCTCGCCTACCTAAGCAGGATGCTGGTAGCCAATAGTGTTCGGCACGGGGGTGTAATTATTTTTTTGACAGGTTCGAATTGT
>CAZPBE010000072.1:0-24890 GCA_964584615.1 uncultured Pirellulaceae bacterium
GTGTCATTCCCGTCGTCACCGAAAATTGTGTCAGCTCCGTTACCGCCAAAAATACGGTCGTTACCTGATCCACCTCGAGCGATATCGTTGCCGTCACCAGCAAAGATTGAATCAAGACCATCGTCGCCGAACAATTCGTCAACGCCTTCATTGCCTAATATTCGATCGTCGCCGCTGTTACCTCGAAGATAGTCAGCTTGATCGCCGCCGCGAATAACGTCGTTACCGTCGCCACCACGAATGTCATTGGAACCAAACTGACCATACAAAAAGTCGTTGCCCGCTCCGCCCACGATAACATCGTCGCCAAGATAGCCAAACACCGTGTCGCTTCCTGCTCCACCATTGACATTGTCGTTCCCGATTCCCGCATTGAACAAGTCGTTGCCGCCAAGCCCGTGCAGTGTGTCATCGCCTTGGCCGCCGAAAATTCGATCAAGGCCGGCTCCGCCGGTAATCATATCGTGTCCGTTACCTCCACTCAGCGTATTGGTACCGCCAGTTGAAACTAGCGTGTCGGATGCGTCACCACCGTAAAGAAAGTCATTCCCCGTACCTGTTGTCAGCGTATCCGCACCGCCTTGACCACTGGCAACGGTGTTTAAACTCGTCGTGCTGGTGAAAGTATCATCGCCATTACCTCCGTAAAACCGCAACGTCGAGACAGAGCTGTAGGCAAAGTCGTGAGTCTGGCCGGTATTGATTCGCAAAACTGAACCAACACGTTCAACGGTGACTGTGTTGCTCAGGCTGTCACCAACGATGTCGACGACACCAGCATTTTGAACAACCGTTACAGCAAGCATTCGACGGTCTTCCAAAGCTTGATAGCCGTTGCCAGAACGCATAGCGCTGAACTGACGCTTGGTGGTCTTCTTGTTGCGAGATTTTTTTTCGCTGTTGTATTTCTTGTTGATCATCTTCATCGACTCTGTGGTTTTCGTTGTGACAAAGGTAGGCAACGAAGCGTAGCATTTTTCTAAATGGATTCGGCCATTTAGTACTTCTTGGGGACGAGCCGATCGAAGTTAGCGCGAAAAACAGTTGCAATAGCCATAAAGTCGGCACAACCCGGTCATCGTTACCACATCGTAGTTAGCAAAAAACAGGGTTCAGAAAAAAACCTAGACGGACTAAAAGCCACAATTCCCGGCGTGCGGCAACCCGTTGTCAAAAATTTGAACGCTATTCAGTCCGTAGCAGTTCGTCACGACAATGTAACGTAAGTTCAGTAGGCTTCTTATCTCACACCCGCTGACGAAATCCAACCATGTCTACTCTCATCACCGACATTCTCGAAGAGCAATCGCAAAAGCATCATCGAGAACCAACACTGATTTGTTCGAACTTTGTCGCAGTCATCGTCATGATCTGCTTCATCCTGCTTAACTTCGCCGCCTACGCCTAAGCATTCACATCGACGCAAACTAACGGATGTATCTGGCGGTATCCAAAGCATCTTGCATGGCTTTTCCGGAAGCAACATCATCTTGGTGTTGATCAATTTGACGGTCAGCTTCCGCTTGATCGATTTTCTCGAAATGAAGGTCGACAAAAATCTTCACTTCCTTGTCGAAGCCAACGTCATCCACATGTCGCTTGGCGCGTTCGTAAGTCGCGTAGCGCCAGACCTTATTCCAAAAGAAAAAAGCGACAACGCCCGTCAAGACGAAACCAATCGAGATCGCTGCGGTCTGCACGTCTTTTATCATAAAGCAAGTCGTTGCTGCAATGATCGTAAGAACTACCAACGCGGCTTGCCCATACCCTTTGACAATGGACCGGAAGTTCATTGCGATCTTGCAACCCGTCTCGTCTTGGCCAAGATGCTTGTAGAACCTGCTCTGAACTGGAACCAACGGTATGAATTGGACGTGCGCAAATGAAGTTGCAACATGCCCAACGCCCTCAATACGATCAACAGAACCACATTCGTAAGTGCCAAAAATAATCAATGTTTGCTTTCGCAGTGCAAAAGAGAATGAAACACTTAAGATAACAAATCCAAGTCTGCGCCTCAATCAAATTCTCTCGCACAAGCTATTCGCATAGCCAGTTTTTCGCGGCTCGAAAATTGTCGCATGTCGTTTCTTGAACGCACGTCGCTTTTTGAACACACGTCGCTTAGAAAATGGTCGACTTTGCGAATCACTCTACGCCGATCACCATTACCGACTCCTTTTCGCTGACTGTCTTTAGTTGCACCGTTTTATGAGTCAGCGTTTCTTTGTCGGTTCCAAAGTACTTGACTTTGATGTTGTACTTTCCTTTGGGTGCTTGTGGATTGAAGTACATCTCGGGCCCAAATCCATTAGAACATTTTCGAAAACTTGATGATCTGATGATTGCTCGGGGAAATTGAAAATTCAGAGAGCTAATTTCAGGTAAAAATCCCCTGCATTGGAATCGCCCGCGATCAAGGAAACGCAACGAGACCTTGGAAGCACACGGAATACCTGAAGGACAAGTTCGTCTTATGCGATCACATCTACATCAGTTAAAATCCCGTTCATCGTTTCCAAATCCATCCCACCCAAGAGCGTCTATGGGCACTGAAATCGAACGCAAGTTTCTTGTAACGGGGGACTCATGGAAATCCGCCGACTCAACGTATTACTGTCAGGGCTATTTGAATCGCGACAGAGAACGAACGGTTCGTGTTCGTATCGCGGGTGAAAAAGGAATCTTGACGATCAAAGGAATCAGCACCGGAGCCAGTCGGCAGGAGTTCGAATACGAAGTCCCACTTGTTGATGCCAAAGAGATGTTGGAGCTATGTGAAAAACCGCCGATCGAAAAATATCGTCGTGTTGTTCAGCATGCCGGCATGGCTTGGGAAGTCGATGAATTTCTTGGCGACAACGAAGGCTTGATTGTTGCCGAAATAGAGCTTGAATCGGAAACGCAAAGTTTTGAGATGCCCGATTGGATCGGAGAAGAAGTGACAAGTGATCCAAGGTATTTCAATTCCAGGCTTTCGATCAATCCGTTCTGCAACTGGGACCGAAAGTAAATTTACAAAAAACACCCTCGACTAAAACGGATTCAGTCGAGGGCGTGAAGTTTTCAAATAGTCCACAAGAATTAGCGAACCAGCGTTTCAAGATCATCGAATGCTGCGTCAACCGCTTCGACGCTCGCATCTTGGCGAACACAAAATGACTCAGAGTGTGACGTAGAATCCGTGTTTGAAACATCTCTCACGGCAACAGCTCCTGCTAAACCAAGATCTAGCTGAGTCGCGCTGAACAGGCTGTCGATTCTTTGCGACGCAAACGCAGTGTCCAGAGTCGCAACTTCGGCAACGCTTTGATCGAAAGAAACAACCGAACTGTTGTCAGCTTTTCCTCCGTCAACTGCTGCTCTGGCAGCTGGCGGCGAGATCAAAGCCAATGACGTAAAGCCTGTTTGGTTTGACCTGGCGATCGCGACATCAACCAAGTTCACTCGGCCGTCACGATCGAAATCGTAAACGTTGTCAATCGCAGCCCCTGTAAATCCTGTTTGGTTGGTCCGCGTCAAACCAACATCGACGAGATTGACTCGAGTGCTGTTGGTTTCATTTCCAGTCTCACCAATCTGGTTTCCATAATAGAAAGTTGACTGCGCTGCCAAGCCCGTGGTGCTATTGGCCAGCATGTTGACTTGAAGCCATTCATTTTCAATCGCATTGTCGGCCCAAACCAGGAACACGCGATCCGTACCTGCTCCATTAACATCGCTTTGGTAAACAACATCGATTGGAGCCGGTGCCGTTGCCCAGCCTGAAGGTGTGTTGTCGTTGCCAACTCGGAACTCAAAGAAGTCACCAACATTGGCGAGCGTTGGCACCGTGTTCAGATCGTTAACCTCCAGGGCAATTCCATTGATACCGAGACTGTAACTGGTGTAGTTGTCAAAGGTCGCTGTTTGACCTGGCAACAAAGGCTGCTTATCAATTGAAACGGCATCAAATTGATCAGATGCCGAGAAAGAAGAGCCGCCGTAGAACAACAGACTTTCGGTAAGAACGGCACTAGTGGTTGACTCAACCGTCAGAAACAATGACCACGAATTAAGCGTTCCAATGTCTTGTCCAGCATTGTCGACAATCGTCAACGTCCAATCACCTGCTATATCAATATTACCATTGAGCGACGTGAACGATTCATCTGGTTGAAACGCTCCGCTAAAGGGAGCCGTTCCGCTATTGATTGACTGACTTGCGCTGTCATCAAAATAAGTGTTATCGTAGTCATCTCCGTCGCTACCGATACGATCGAAAAGCACAAAGGTCTGTCCGTTAGGGGCAGTTAGAGTTGCATCCAAGTCCCCGACCCAAGTGTGGGTGATATCAAGCTGCAAATCTGCATCGATCAACGTTCCAGTATCTGTGATCGTAATTGTTGACGTAATTCCGGTCGCGTTATTATCCGGAATATTGAGTGGAGTGTCGGTGGCAGTGTACTGCGTCACGTTGGCGATTTCTGCTGTATCAGTTGTTGTAAACGAGCCACCGTTGCCATCATCTGAGTCAAAGTAGCTAACTGTGATCGTTTCGCCCAACGCGACTTGAAGCGTACCATCGCCGGCAGCGACCGAACCGGTGGCTGACACGATTGAGCCGGTGTAGATCGCACTTCCAGCCAACGTCAATGTTTCAGAGTCGCCACCAGATGTCGTCACCGTAACCTGAACTGGAGTGGACGCGTTTCCATCCTCGACAGTGACGCCGACCGTCGCGCCTGGGCTGTAAACGCCGCTGTCGAATCCAACCGTTCCAATCGTTGCAGGAGGCTCAAGAATACCACGGGCTTCAAACGAAGCGCGAATGTTTGCTTCATAAAGTCCGCCGTTGAGGTTTTGATCCGCCAACAGAATTGCCTCAGCACCATCGATCATCGACGAGCTCGCCGGCATTAGAAAGTGAGCTTCAAGCACCAACTGATCAGTCGCTGCAGCTCCAATATCATTGTTCAGGACCCACAAAGCCGCAGACCAGATCTCACCGTCGGCATGCACCTGTCCAACTCGGTCGGCGTAAGTTTTGTTGCCATCAACACGACGTAGGTTAGGCGGGTTGTCGGAACTATAAGACGTTGCATCCCACTCACCGACAGCTGCCGCATGGTTGGCTTGAAATGCCGCGTCTCCATGAGTCTTAAAAAAGCTTGCAGCAAGATAGTCGCCAAAGCCTTCACCCATGGCTCCCATTTCACCGCCACCCCACGCCGCATTCTGGTTGTTTTGGATCGCGTGACCGTACTCATGCGCGATGATGTCTGGATCTTCGCCGTCATCGACACCGCCATCACCGAAGTGAATCGCATCATTTCCCGAAGAGTAAAACGATTGATCCTGGTCATACCAATGCGCACTTGCTAACGTTGGAAAATCGCGGATTCCGTTAGGCGTTCCTGAATCGTCGTCAAAACCAAGCGAGTGAAAATAGCGATTGATTTGATCAACGGTATGATAAATCACCACCTGTTCAAATCGCTTGTCATTGCGATCGTAGTTGTACACACGATCTGCCTCGTTCGCGTCCACATCAAAGTCACCATTCAAATTCGCGAGATCAACGAACTCGCCAGTCAACAAACCTGTTCCTTCATCAAGTCCTTCCAACACGACACTGATTTCCAACGAACTTAAAGCAGCACTGTTCGCATCACCATTGTCAGTGATACCGGCACCACTACCATTTTGCTGGTAAGGGTTCGGGTAAAAGACTTCTCCAGAACCAGTTGCGAAATTCAGAATCTGGTTCTCTTGAGAGATAACTTGCCCAGTGGACGGGTCAACGAAAGTATAAAAATCTCCGTGCTCTTGTTCAGCCGTCACGCCAAAAACAGTGACCTGCCAAACTTGGCTGGCTGTTTTGTTTTCGCCTGGCAACCAAACCAATTCCCCTCGTGTCGGTGCGAAAGTTCTTTCCGCTCCGGCATATTCCAGCGCGGCGGCTTCGGAATCGTTCAAGTCAAACAGCATTGCGTCGGCAACGGTGTTAAGCCCGGAATGACCATGGTCATGATATGCGACAAAGTCGCCTCTTGGACCTTGGACTGTTGTCACGTAAGCGTCAACAACAGGTACTCCTGCAATCGTTTGTCGGAATCGTGTCACGTGACTTGCGATACCGTGCTTGATCTCAACCAGCTCCAACTCGCTTTCGCCTTGAGTCAAATAAGCCGTCTCTTCATTGTTGGCGAGAAATTCTCTGGCAATATTCTCTTGAAGCGCATCCGGAGCAAAGTATTGATTCACTGTTGGGACGGGACCATAAAAGCTTCCGTCCACAGTCGCCAAAAGCTGTCGTGCTTCTAACGGGCTGTATGTAATTCGCTGACGGCGTTCCTGGTTCTTTTTTCGATTGAGTTTTTTCATTGGTCATTAAACTTCAAAGATGAAACGGGATAATCAAATAGGGAAGGTTTCGAGATGGATCCAAATTCGGAAGGGGTTCCAGATTCGAAAGGGATCCGTTTCGGAAGGGGATGACAACCATGATTGCTAGATCTAAAAAGCATGAATGTGTGTCAAACCGGCACTATTTTTCGATCATTTAGCATAATATCCAAATTTCGGAAAGTAAACCGACTGGCCCAGTTTCCGATGCAAGCGCGGTTCAAATGCCTTGACTTTTACGTTATTTTCTCGTCGGTCCACATACATTTAGAATATCGCTTAGCGATTATCACATCACGCAAGCACTTAGAAAGAAACAGCATGCCTCGCGTCCTCGTACTTTGCACTGGAAACTCCTGCCGTTCTCAAATGGCGGAAGCACTTTGGGAATCGCTCTCTCAATCGATCAACAGTCAACAGCAACAATGGAAAGCGGCGTCAGCGGGTTCTAAACCATCTGGCTATGTACATCCTCTGGCCGTCGAAGTCATGCGTGAAATCGAGATTGACATTTCAAATTTCCAAAGCGAGTCGGTAGAAAAGTTTCGCGATGACAACTTCGACCTGGTGGTCACCGTTTGCAACAGTGCAAAAGAAGCGTGTCCGTTTTTCCCAAGCAAAAACGAGCCACTGCATTGGCCATTCGATGACCCGGCTGATGCGACAGGTACCGACGAAGAAAAGAAAGTCGTCTTTCGACGAGTGCGCGACGAAATCAAAACCAAAATTGAAAGCTACCTGAAATCGCTGGAGTCATAAGTTGGCACAAAAACAGACTTCCGTTCAGACTTGAAATTCTCAGGGCATTCACCGCCCGTACTTCCGAGTCTTCTTGTCCTCCATGATCTTCTTGCAATCCCTTCCGAATTTTCTGAATTTCGCTCGACGCTCGGCCAACGTCGCCGCGTTGTGCGCTTGCTCAGCCTGAAGCTTTTGGTAATTCACAAACCGTCTTTGATCGATCTCGCCAGACTCAACAGCGGCTGCAATTGCACAGCCATCATCGCCGATGTGGCTGCAATCGCGAAACTTACATTGATGGCCAAATTCAATGATGTCGTCAAACAACTCTGCGACGCCTTCCTCGCAGGCCGGCAGTTGCAATTCTCGGATCCCCGGATTGTCGATTAACCATCCGCCTGCCGAGAGTCGATGCATGGACCGAGCGGTTGTTGTGTGTCGCCCTTTGTCGTCACCACTTCGAATACCCTGAGTTTCGATTCCCTGAGTCTCGATTCCCTGAGTCTCGATTTTGAAATCGCCCATTGAATTCGTCAACGTCGATTTCCCAACTCCCGACGATCCAAGCAAAGCAACCGAACTCCCAACGCCACACCATGGCTCTAAAGTTTTCACCTGTTCTGGATCTCGCGCATCAAGCGTTTCTACGATCAAACCGGGACGCAATGATTGGGCCAATTGAGAAAGTCCAACTGGATCGTCATGAAGATCAGCTTTCGTCAGAACAACAACTGGCGTCACGCCTGAATCAAGTATCAAGGCGAGGTATCGCTCGATGCGAGACAAATTGAAATCTTGATTGCAAGACGTGACCACGAATACGGCGTCCACGTTGGCGGCAATCAATTGAGGTTTGACTTTCTCGCCGGCTGCTTTTCGTGCAAGTTCCGTTTTTCGATCCAGTCTTCGCTGAGCTCTGTGATCTTTCGGGTCCAACAAAAACCAGTCACCGACGGCGACGGTACTGAACTCCTGCTTTTCAACTTCGAGCAAAGACGAAGCAACTTGAATCTCACCATCGACAGTCATAAGGATAACATGACTTCCATGATGAGCGCAAACTCGAGCCACAAAACATGAATCAAATTCCAGTTCAGAGACTTGCTGCTCAAAAAACGGTTGCCAACCAAGTTCGTTTAAAGGATTGCGGTTCATGATTGTGTCTCTGACCTTAGTTCAGCGGACGTTTTATCAGGACGATGTTCTCTTCGTCAGCAAAAGGCAACTTCACGCCTATCTTAATTCAACCTCCGTAACCAATCGACTAGCCGTTCGAAAAAGGGAATCGCTTCGCATCGGAGTAATGTCGCGACACTCGGTTAAGAAGCTAACGACTTTGGCGCTTTACACCGAAGCGTGTTAAAATAAATCGATGAACTCTCAACACCATTCTCCCGGCGGCGAGCTTCCGTCAATATCGACTTCGTTGCTAGACCGCGTCCAGCAGATGCGACCCGACGCGTGGGCTCGATTGGTCGATGTCTTCAGTCCGATCGTCTACCAATGGGCGCGCAGAGCCGGGCTCAACGGAGCCGATTCAGCAGATGTCGTGCAAGACGTTTTCATTGCAGTCGCTCGTAAAATTGGAAAATTCGAACGACAAAAACAGTCGGCAAGCTTTCGGTCCTGGCTGGCAACCATTACTCGTAACCGCGTCAAAGACTGCTATAAGAAACAACAACGCCATCCAGGTGGGTTTGGTGGCACCGAAGCGCTCGAGCGTTTTCGCAACATGCCCGACCAGTATTCAATGTCGGATCAGGAGTTGGAAAATTCGATCAGTTTGGCCACGCTTGATCAACGGCTTCCCAAACGAATGCTTGAAATCGTCAAATCGGAGTGTGACACAAAGACCTGGCAAGCGTTTTGGTTAACGACGGTGAAGCACGACTCGGCTGCTGATGTTGCGGAGCGTTTGGAGATGCCAGTGGCAAGCGTGTACCAAGCGAAGTCGAGAATTCTGGCTCGATTGAGAAAGCGGATGGAGGAGCTGCCGTGAAACCAAATCAGCACCCGAAAAAGCCGGTGAAAACCGAACAATTTCCATTTTTGAAAAATATTCTGGATTGGTGTCAGACCCGATCGTTCTACCTGTGCGAAAAACGAACTTCAACTGAAAGGCGACCATGGGAACGACTTGCCCCACACAGGAAGAATTGAAATCACTCTCACTTGGCCAGCTTTCGGATGAGCAAAGCGATCGGCTAATTATTCATTTGAACGATTGCCAACCCTGCCAATCAGAAATGGGAACACTTGAGACGGCGGAAGACACATTTGTCGCGCAGTTGCGTTCGGCTTCCGATGGCATCGATGGTGATTCATTGATTGATGAACTGCATAGCGAAACAGAATGCCGAATCGCGGCAGCCCGTGCTCTCGGCGCGTTGGCAGAAGTAGAAACCGGAGCAACAACCAATCCTAAACCCAACGTTCCTCGCAACATTGGCGAGTATGAAGTCGTCCAACCACTTGGGCACGGTGGAATGGGCCATGTTTATCTCGGTCGGCACACAAAGCTAAACCGAACGGTGGCGATCAAGTTCATTGCTGAGCATCGTCGCTGGGACAAGAACATGCATGAGAGGTTTGCATCCGAGATGCGAACGATTGGAAGCTTGAACCATCCGAACATCGTTGTCGCTCATGACGCACGTGAAGTCGACGGGCTGGCAGTCCTGGTCACTGAGTTTATCGATGGCCTCGACGTTAGCGAATTACTGCGGCGAAACGGGCAACTTTCGATTGCTGACTCAGTGGCGATCGTGCAAGAAGTTTGCCACGCGCTCAAGTATATCGACTCCAAAAATCTTGTGCATCGAGATATCAAACCGTCCAACATCATGATCGATAACGAAGGCTCCGTGAAACTGCTGGACCTTGGCCTGGCTAAACTTCAGGCTGACGACGAACAAGGAGAATTCACGGCAACCGGCCAAGCGATCGGGACTGCCGACTATGTGGCCCCCGAGCAAATCAATGATGGCCGCAACGTAGACATTCGTGCTGACATCTATGGCCTGGGATGCTCGCTTTATAAATTGCTTGCCGGTCGAGCTCCGTTCGCGTTGCCACAACATTCGACAGCGTTCGCCAAAATGAACGCGCATGTTTCAGAAACGCCAGAACCGATTGAAGGCTTGCGATCAGATATTCCCAAACCTTTGGCCAAATTGGTTCATCGGATGCTGGAAAAGTCACCTGCTGATCGCCCGCAAACGGCTGACGAAGTCCTGAAGCTTATTTCGTCGGTTGCAAATTCCGATGACTTGAAAAAGTCAGAAAGTTTAGCAGCGTTGGTAAAGACTTCTCGTTCACTTCCATCCAATCGAACTGAATCGCAACCGTTGAATGCGGAAGCAAATGGCAAGCCAGTCAGCGGACTGCAAACGGAACCCTCTTTCGGCAAACGAATTCCATGGGCGGCAATCGCGTCAACGCTACTTGCTTTGGCGTTCGGAATCTGGCTTGGAATTATACTCACCATCAAAAAACCAAACGGAGAAGCTGCAAAACTAATCATTCCCGATGGAGCAATCGCGATTGTCGACGCAGACGGCAATGTTGAGGTCACGTTGGCTGATTCATCAGAACGCGCCACGATTCCTGCAGCGAATGTTGAACGACGAAGCCTTCCCGATTCCATCGCCCGAGACCCCGGTTCACTGAACTACAAAAGAGCTCCGTCTGGGCTAACCGGCTCCATGCCAGTGGAGGACGGAAGTGCATCCTCTGCTGCAGACTCAACAGGCGGACAACTTGGAAACAACAAAATCACGTTCACAATTCCCCAAGACTCGCCCATTCGCGGCAAAGTTGAAGTCGGAGACTTTGTCGATGTCATCGGAATGCCAGGTCTGCAAACGGATCGATTCAAATCAGGCAACTGGCCCGATCTGATCGCCAAAAAAATCAAAGTGCAATCCATCTCGACCGACAAGAAAACCCGACTTGAACAGATCGAAGGTTTCGTTAAAAACCACGAAGCAAGAAAACTAAGTTCGTTGTCAGATGAAATGAAAGCCCAGCTACGCTTCCATGATGCTTCTCGACCCTTGATCATGGATGACTTTGGCAAATTGGACGGCGCATGGCGCACGGTTCTTCGACGCTTGCGCTACAACGGGAGCGAAAAAACGGCGACCGATATCGATAATCCGGTGGTGTTTAGCCGCAATAAGTTTTTTTCTATCGGAGGAAACTCGGACCCCTTTTTTAATTTCACCTGCGAATCATTTAAGTCGCAAGGCGGATCTGAAATCATTAATGTTCTTAGCGTTTTCAAGGTTGCTGCACTGGCCGTTGGAGAAAAAGAAAAGCTCATTCAGCGGTCCCAATATCGAATTCTGTCGAGCGGTAAGTTGGAGTTGGCAGGGTCAACTGACATGACTTCTTTGACGGATTTTGAAAACGCTGACATGGTCATGCGTTTTGAGCGAATCGTTAATCCAAAAACGGCCAACGAAGAACAAGCAGTTGCGAGGTTCGAGGCGGCGACAGCGCCAGATCATTTTGAAATTTCAATTGGAACTTCGCAAGCAATTCAAGGCGTAACCGTTTCCGGTCCACCGATTGAAATTTCGAACGCGGTCCGGTACGGACTAGCCCTTGAAGACGACGCACTGCCTGCATCTAAAGAAACTAATGAGCAAGATCCCAGCCTCCCCGAGCCGTCACCGGTACGCGCGAACGTCGTTGAACAAAAGACAAAAGTTTGGATGGGTCCTCGATTGATCACCAGTCGCGATGTCACCAAAGCTGAAGCCTACCGAATAGAGTCCAGTTGGGGCGTGCTGGTCGAGCTTACTGATTTGGGCAGCCAAAAAATCGCTTACATGACTGAGAAGTTTAAAGGTGAATTCTTGCCAGTCGCAATCGATGGGAAAGTTGTTTACTGTCCAGAAATACATAGTACCATTGAAAGCGACGCAAGCTTGATGATCCATACCCGGTCGACGAAGGAAGAAGCCGAAGAAATCGCTCGGCAAATTGTGAAAAAGGATAAGGCTGGACTCAATTTAAACGCTGATAGCGGGTCATTGGACAAACTCAAGCAACTCGCTCTCGCATGTCTCTTCTACGAGTCCGATCATCTGCACTTTCCTGCGTCTGCGGAAGTCATAAAAAAACATCCGGTCAGTTGGCGCGTTTTGATCCTTCCTCACATCGAGCAAAACGAACTTTATAAACAGTATCGGCAAGACGAGCCTTGGGACAGCGACCACAATAAACAGCTGATCGTCAAAATGCCTGACGCTTTCCGGCACCCGAATTCGCCGAATGACTCAACCACAACCGACTATGTAGGGTTTGCCAGCGATGAAACTGCGCTTGGAGTCAAGGAAGGAAACGATTTGGCAAAATTTGAAGATGGCACTTCCAATACAATTCTCTTCTTTGAGTCGAAGACCGACATTCCCTGGACCAAGCCAGTCGACATCGAGTTTGATGACACCCTTAAAGACAAGTTCTCTCCGATTTCTCGAAATGGTCTCAACGTTGTGTTTGCGGATGCTTCGACGGAGACGCTGAAGCCGCCCGTTCCTACAGCAGAACTTCGGAGGTTCTTCACAAGATCTGGAAACGACGGGGTTGATCGCTCAGAATATTCAATTGAGTAAACAGTCTATGTCGAAACGATTGAAGAAACTTCATTCTCCGAGTTCCTCATTTAATTGAACTCGGCGAATGCAATATAAAAATCATTGACCGCGAATCTCGCTATCCTCCACGAATTTGAAATTCATTAGCGTAGATTCTCGCGATTGGCGGGCACTCATTTGTTGTGACGGCAGGCTTGTCAAAACAATTTTGATTGGACTTAGTCGAACAGGTATCCGATCAGACAACCGGCCAGCGCGACTTGGGCGAGAGCTGCGAAACAGGCCAGCGCGGTGAATTTGAGATCAGACTTTTCCGCTACATCAAGAAACACACAATTTTCAAATTCGATTTCAGGACAAATGCAATCAATCGCTTTTTTGTTGAAAGTTGAGTTGCGCCAATCGTGATTGATCAAACCCGAAACCGAACCGGACTCAACCAACGCCATCAAATCAATATCTGGATGTTCGGATTGATCGAGGCGAGCCAGCAAAAGCCCCGGAGCGTCGTTCGACTGAACCATTGCGATTGGGACGAACTGATAAACCCTGCCTGAACTCGACTCAAATTCAATTTGCGTTTCAAGGATCGGCTGACAATCGACAACTGTAAAGTTCGAGGTGTTTGAAAACTCTTGCGTAAGCAAGTCGGTCGCCACGACTTTTGTTGAAGGCTTTGCCGCAATCCATTCGTTTTCGAAACGATTGCCAATAATCATCCACAGCAAGACCGCCGATATAGCAACGACGCATGAAATCTTATGGTCGTTTAAGAATGAGAGGACGTTACTGGCAGTGAAACTTTGCATGATCTTCTGCTTTCGCTCATAGGTACTCGACGCGCGGCCCGAGACTCCGCGTTCGCCATTCGAATGCGTCGGCTTGGGCACTAATAAAACATGTGGTTTTTCACCGCTGACAACGGGTTTTTTGTCCATTAACTCAAATCTGCTGCCCAAATTCTCGGGATCTGTTGAGGCTGGTATCGATTGATTTAGATATGCATAGGGACGACTTGCTCCTCAAAACCGACGATGGGTCAAGGCTCTGAGTTAACGCTCAGGCCCCAATTGGCTAATTCGGCCCGTGCCAACTTGTCACGTTCCGCCTTGGACCAGAATCTGAAAAAGGGCAAACGGGCCAATATTTTCAGGCGAGTTCTTCTCAAACTCTGCAGCTGAAAACCGTAGTCGAGTCTTGGCCGCCCCCAATCTGCTGCGTCTTTCCCGAGATTCTTCGAAAAACGGGCAGCTCATTTCTCGATCGCGATTGATTCTCAGTTCTGAACCGGGGCCGAGTTCAATTGGCACACTGCTTGCTTTAAAGGACATCCTTACGGCGGCTGCATGAATGTCTGTCAGTCTGCCGGTCCGTCAGCGTCCATCGAATCATCCAAGGTTCTTCGGTCAATGGCAAAAAAGAACAAATCAACACTACACACTTATATAAAAACCTGGAGGAAACTGGTGGCCAAACAAATGGTATTCGACGACGCCGCCCGTAAGCCGCTTTTGGAAGGTGTTTCCAAGCTGGCTCGCGCGGTTCGCAGCACACTCGGCCCACGTGGCCGCAACGCCATCCTTGATAAAGGCTGGGGCAGTCCCAAAATCACCAAGGACGGCGTGACGGTCGCCGAAGACATCGAGTTGGACGACCCGTTTGAAAATCTGGGCGTTCAATTGGTCAAGGAAGCCGCCAGCAAGACAAACGACGTCGCCGGTGACGGAACGACGACTGCAACTGTGCTTTCGGAAGCGATCTTCCGCGAAGGCGTAAAGATGATCGCGGCTGGATTCGATCCAATGTCGCTTTCGCGAGGCATCTCAAAAGCCGCCAACGCGATCTGCAAAGAGCTCGACAAACTGGCTCAACCGATCGATGGCAAAAGCAAAAAAGAAATCCGCCAGGTCGCCACGATTGCTGGTAACAACGATCCTTCGATTGGCGAAGTTCTTGCCGATGCTTTCCTTAAGGTTGGCAAAGACGGCGTAATCACGGTTGAAGAAGGCCGAGGCAACGAAACATACGTGGACGTTGTCGAAGGAATGCAGTTCGATCGAGGATTCTTGTCACCCCACTTCGTGACTGACCAAGACAACATGGTTGTCGAATTGGACAATCCTTACGTCTTGATCTTTGAAGAGAAAATCTCATCCAACAAAGCAATGATTCCATTGTTGGAAGCGATCAGCAAAGAGAAAAAACCTTTGCTGATTATCGCCGAAGACGTCGAAGGCGAAGCCCTCGCAACTCTCGTTGTGAATAAGATGCGCGGCATCCTCCAAGTCTGTGCCGTTAAGGCTCCGGGTTACGGCGATCGCCGCAAAGCCATCATGGGCGATCTTGGTGTGCTGACAGGCGGCCAGGTCATCTTCAAAGATCTTGGCATCGATCTGGAAAGCATTCAGCTTAAAGATCTTGGCAAAGTCAAAAAAGTTCGCATCACCAGCGACGAAACCGTCTTCGTTGGCGGAACTGGAAAGAAAGCGGCGATCGAAGCTCGTGTCGCTCAGATCCGTCAAGAGATCGAAAACACAGACAGTGATTACGATCGTGAAAAGCTGCAAGAGCGTTTGGCGAAACTCGCCGGCGGTGTTGCACAAATCAATGTCGGTGCAGTAACCGAAACCGAAATGAAAGAACGTAAGGATTTGCTCGAAGACGCCAAGAGCGCTACTGCGGCTGCGTTGGCTGAAGGCATCGTTCCTGGCGGTGGCATCGCTTTGCTTCGCGCCGAAAAAGCCCTTAACAAAATTGGCGAACTTCTCGGCGACGAAGAAGCTGGCGTCAGCATCATCCGCAAAGTTCTTGAGTATCCGCTTCGCTGCATCGCAGACAACGCTGGCTACGACGGAGCGGTTGTCGTGAATCGCGTTCGTGGCATGAAAGGCAAGAGCGATGGCTTTAACGCTGACAAGGGCGAGTACTGCGACCTGATTGCAGCGGGTGTCATTGATCCAGCCAAAGTAGTTAAGACAGCCCTGATGAATGCAGCTTCGGTTGCTTCATTGCTGCTGACGACCGAATCGCTAGTCACTGAAATTCCTGTTGAGGAAGAAGAAGGTGGCGACCATCATCATGATCACGGCATGGGCGGTGACATGGGCATGGGCGGCATGGGTGGCATGCCAGGAATGGGCGGCATGGGTGGCATGGGAATGCCCGGCATGATGTAGTCCATGACTCTGCAACTGAGTCACATCAAACAAACACAAACAAAAAAATACAAATCAAATAAGGAATATCACAATGGCAAAAATCAAAATCAAACCTCTTGATGATCGGGTTGTCGTTGAGCCAATGACCGCCGAAGAAACAACTGCAGGCGGAATCGTGCTGCCTGGTTCGGCGCAAGAGAAACCACAACGCGGAACTGTTGTTGCAGTTGGCCCTGGCCGATTGCTTGACAGTGGCGAACGTGGCGAGCTTTCTGTTTCGATTGGTGACGAAGTCATCTTCGGCAAGTACGGCGGAAGCGAAATGGAAATCGATGGCCACGAAGTCAAAATTCTTCGTGAGTCTGACATTCTCGCCAAGGTCCTCTAAACACAACACAAACAACGAATCATCACAAGGAATAATTCAATGGCAAAGCAATTGCTATTTGACGATCACGCCCGAGCACGCATGCTTCGCGGCATCGACAAACTGGCCGACGCCGTTGCGATCACGATGGGACCTACGGGTCGCAACGTGATTATCAACAAGTCGTTCGGTGGTCCAACGGTCACCAAAGACGGTGTGACTGTCGCAAAAGAAATCGAACTCGAAGATCGTTTCGAAAACATGGGTGCGAAACTCGTGGTCGAAGTCGCTCAAAAGACATCCGATCTTGCTGGCGATGGAACCACGACCGCCACCGTACTTGCGCGTGCGATTTACAAAGAAGGCCTTCGCAACATTGTGGCTGGAAGCAATCCGACGGCAATCCGCCGCGGTATCGACAAAGCAGTTAACGCTGCAGTCGACCATCTTCAATCGATGTCGAAGAAAGTTTCCAAGAAAGAAGAAGTCGCTAACGTCGGTGCGATCAGTGCCAACAACGACAACGAAATCGGAAGCTTGCTCGCCGAAGCACTTGAGCGAGTCGGACAAGACGGTGTCATCACAGTCGAAGAAGGCAAGACAGCCGAAACAACGGTTGAGTACGTTGACGGTATGCAGTTCGACAAGGGCTACATCTCGCCGTACTTCATCAACGACCCGTCAACGATGACATGCGATTACGAAAATGCCAAAGTCTTGATCTTCGAAAAGAAAATCAGCAACATTGCATCGCTGGTCCCAATCCTTGAAAAAGTCGGTCAAACGGGAACGCCATTGCTAATCATCGCCGAAGACGTTGACCAGGAAGCACTAACACTTCTCGTAGTCAATAAACTTCGCGGAACTCTCAACGTATGTGCGGTCAAAGCTCCTGGCTTTGGCGATCGACGTAAAGCCATGCTCAGCGATATCGCAGTTTTGACTGGCGGAACTTTGATCAGCGAAGACCTCGGTATTCAACTTGAAAAAGTTGAATTGGGTCAGCTTGGAACGGCCAAGAAATTGGTTGTCGACAAATCGAGCACAACGATCGTTGAAGGGTCGGGAACTCGTAAAGATATCACAGCTCGCATCGATCAATTGACTCGTCAAATCGAGCAGACCGAAAGCGATTACGACAAAGAGAAACTTCAAGAGCGTAAAGCGAAACTTGCTGGCGGAGTTGCGGTCATCAGCGTTGGTGCTGAGACCGAAGCCGACATGAAGCAAAAGAAAGCTCGTGTTGAAGATGCACTTCACGCGACTCGTGCTGCGATCGAAGAAGGCATTCTTCCCGGCGGCGGCGTTGCTTTGCTTCGCTGCAAAGAAGCCGTCTCGGCGGCTCGCAGTTCTGCTAAAGGTGACGAAAAAGTCGGCGTCGACATTGTGTTAGGAGCTTTGGATGCACCGATTCGTCAGATCGCTGACAACGGCGGCATCGACGGTTCAGTGGTCGCTGACATTGTCAGTGGCAAGGCTAACAATCAAGGCTTCAACGCGTTCACTGGAGAATACACCGACATGCTCAAAGCTGGCGTGATTGATCCTGTGAAAGTTGTCCGCACAGCGCTTGCTAATGCGGCCAGTATCGCTGGACTCTTGTTGACAACCGATGCGATGGTTTCCAATCTTGATGACGATAACAAGAGCCGTTCCGAAGGCGTGATTTCTTAACCGAAATCAGCACCTATCGGCACGGTTGCCTGAGAGAATCTTAAGAACGGGTTGCCATCGTAAAAAATGTCAGCCCGTTTTTTTTTATGAAACATTGTTGTGATTGTGGTTTATCCAATCACCGTTTATTGACGCTTAATTCCGAAAGCCAAGATGGCAAAACGTGACTACTATGAAGTGCTTGGCGTAGCAAAGGATGCTTCGGATCGAGATATTGCCAAGGCTTACCGTAAACAGGCCGTTAAATATCATCCCGATAGCAATCCCGGCGACGAAGAAGCCAATCAAAAGTTCAAAGAAGCCGCTGAAGCATACGAAGTCGTCGGTGACGCTGAGAAGCGCGCGCGATACGACAGGTACGGTCACGCTGGGGTTGATGGACAAAGCCAATTCGGAAACGCGGAAGACATTTTTGCTGCCTTCGGAGAAATGTTCGGTGGCGGTGGCGGAATGTTCGGCGATTTGTTTGGACGTGGCGGCGGTGGTCGACGACAAAGAGCAGGACGCGACATTCAGTTGGAAGTCACGCTGACGCTGGAAGAAGCAGCTGCTGGTGTCACAAAACAACTGGAGTTTCCCAAGAACCATCGCTGCGGAACTTGTTCTGGAAGCGGCAGCAATCCCGGGTCCAGTCCTGAGCATTGCCAACAGTGCGGCGGTCGAGGTCAAGTGCTTCAATCAGCCGGTATTCTTCGAGTTCAAACAACGTGCCCGGTTTGTCGTGGCGCTGGCAAGATCATTGTCGATCCGTGCAATGAGTGTCGCGGGGCAGGGCAGGTTCAAAAGAACGTCGAACTTGAATGTTCAATTCCAGGCGGCGTCGAAGAAGGCATGCGCGTGCGGCTTGCCGGTGAAGGCGAAGAAAGCCCCGACGGTGGTCCTCCCGGTCATTGTTATTGCTTCATCAATATCCGTCGGCATAAAATTTTCCAACGCGATGGTCAAAATTTGATTCTCCAGCTCCCCATTTCGTACACGCAAGCCGCGCTGGGAGCGACAATCGAAGTCCCAACCCTCGACGGTCCCGACGAATTGACAATCAAGCGAGGGACACAATCGGGCGATGTGTTTAAGCTGGCCGGCTGCGGGATGCCCAACCCAAGGGGTGGACCCAAAGGCGATTTGCTGGTCCAGACCTTTATTGAAACACCCAAAAAAATATCTACCGAACAGGAAGATCTATTGCGAAAACTGGCTGAACTGGAAAAAGTTGAAGTGTTACCTGAGCGAAAGAATTTTCTGCAACGGCTGACAGAATACTTTGCCACCGACGAAGCTTCATAACTCAGTTTGTTACAAAACTGATTCACTTGTAACCAACTTGCAAATTACAATTTCGAATTAACCTGGTCCTTCCGACAAATAATCATGACCGACAATCAACCTCAAGATCCTGAACAAGAAACTGACGACCCGCAGCTGCAGTACAAATCAGCTGATAACCTCGATGAATTGGACGTACTCAGTGAAGCGGCTGCTGCTGAAGGGTTAGCCTCGGGTGAGAATCCGGCTGGCGACGATGACGCGGGCTCTGTCGATCTCGTTCTTGGGTTGCAGAAAAAGTTAGCCGAATCCGAAAAGCGTTGCTTGATCGCTCAGGCAGACCTGGAAAACTTTCGTCGACGAAACCGAAAAGAGACTCAGGATCAGCTTCGGTATGCCAGTAGCAGTTTGATGATTGATCTGCTTGACGCCGTGGACAACTTGCATCGAGCTGTTGAATCCTACGAACAAGCGACCAGTTCGGAAGGAGGGGCGGACAGCGGAACAGGAGACGCACTCAATGAAGGAGTAAAACTGGTTGCCGATCAGATCAAGGCAGCTTTGAGTAAGCAGGGTTGCAAACCGATTCAGGCGGTAGGCCATCCTTTCGATCCGAACTTGCATCAAGCACTTCAGATGCAAGCCAGTGATGAGTTCCCGGCCCAAACCGTCATGATGGATTTACGAACCGGTTTCCAGTTGCACGAGCGTGTGCTTCGTCCCAGCCAAGTTTTTGTCTCAACAGGACCTGCCGAGTAGTCCAGGAACAACTATGCCAACTTACGATTACGAATGCGACGCATGCCAACACACTTGGGAATTGTTCCAACGGATCACCGAAAATCCAATCAAGAAATGTCCCGAGTGCGGTAAGAAGAAAGCTCGTCGACTTTTCGGCACCGGTAGCGCTGTGATGTTTAAAGGAAGCGGTTTTTATGAAACCGACTATCGCAGCGAGTCCTACAAAAAAGGCGAGAAAGCAGCCAAAGAATCCAAATCCGAATCGAGCAGAGGTAAGAGTGACTCGAAAGGTAAAGGCGGTTCCGACAAAAACGGATCGGGAGGCAAGAGCGAATCGGGAAGCCAAGGATCCAGTGACTCAAAACCGTCCAAACCAAAGAAGAAATCCGATTGATCGAACCTCAAATCTCAAATCTCAGATCTCAAATCTCAAATCTCAAATCTCAAATCTTAATTTTGATCTAACACCTAAGTCGTCAGCCTGAACCGTCCGTTCTGAACATAGTTATTCACATGCCGTACAACAAATTGAATTCTGAAGAATCTCACGTCATCATTAACAAAGGAACAGAGCGCCCAGGGACTGGCGAATTCATGGATCACAAGGTAGCTGGGACGTACATCTGCCGACAATGTAACGCGGCGCTTTACAACTCAACCGACAAATTTGATTCCGGTTGTGGATGGCCAAGCTTTGACGATGCGATCGAAGATGCTGTTCGCCGCGAACAAGACGACGACGGTCGCCGGGTGGAAATTTTGTGCGAACACTGCGATGGCCATCTCGGTCACGTCTTTATCGGTGAACAATTCACGAAGAAAAACACGCGGCATTGCGTGAATTCGATTTCAATGAAGTTCATTCCAACAGGCGACGAACTTCCACCGGTTCTCATGCCAGAAGGCTAACCAAACGAAGATCACGGTCGCGCTGCTTCGGCTAATGCCTCGACACTCAAATTCATACCGACAGCACTCAGCGTCGCATGCCCCGCGACTTGGTTCTGGTTCGCAAAGGTTGAAAATTGATCGATGGCATCACCAAATTTTGATCGATACTGTCCTGGTTTTTGTTTCCGCCCGATTCACCACCACCTTCGCTTCTATTTGCGGGCAGAGAAATGAGTTGCAACGGTGTAAAACCCGATTGATTGGTTCGACAGAGCCCAACATCGATCAAATTTACTCGCCCGTCGCGATCAAAATCGAAAGCGTTATCAATCAAGGCCCCGGAAAATCCGGTTTGATTGCTCCTCGTTTGTCCAACATCAAGAAGGTTGACTAGAGCGTCGGTCGGATCATTGCCCGTTTCCCCAATTGCATTTCCAAAGTAGAAAGTTTCAGAAGAGCCCAAATTCGTGTTGGCAGTGTCCAGAACGACAACTTGCAGCCAAGCGTTTTCTATGGCATTGTCCGGCCACGTAAGTAGAACCTGCGATACGCCTGCCACTGGCGTCCCAACCGAAATCGTTGGCAATGGAATCGTGCTGGTAGAGGTCAGCAAAGTCCATGTTGACGGGTCATCTGAATTCCCAACTCGAAACTCAAAATCGCCGTTACTGAGAGTGGGTGACCCAAGTCCTTCAATATCAAACGCGACACGATTGAGACCTCTCGAGTAGCTCGTGTAATTGGCAAAAGTCGCTGTCTGTCCAGAAAACAACGGAAACTTGTCAGGGGCGAATTCCGAATCCGGGTATGAGCTCCCACCGTACGTCACTCCACGATCTAAAAGCACTGCCCCTGTAGGAGCAACGCGCCAAGCGAATCCAAAATCGGTAGCTTGATCACCGCTAATTCGAAACGTGTAGTTGCCTGCTGCCAGACCCGTCATGTAGATATGTTCCACGTTGTAGTCAGTACTTATGCTTGAATCAATCAGCGTGCCCAAAAATGTTCCCGTTGAGTCGTAAAGCTCAAGATCAAGATTGGCCAACGATACAGAAGGATCAAAAGCTCCGGAAGTATCATTGTCGACGACATCCACATTCCAATTCAAAGCCGCCGAGACAAATCCGTTGGAAAGTACGGTGAATTCATAAAACAGATCATCCGTCCCGTTGAACTGGCCCAAATCGTATCCTCCCACACCAATATCGGTTGTCGGATCAACGGTCGAACCATTGAACTCACCACCTTCAAAAATATGGTAGGAGTTAAGAATATTCAGTTCACCGAATCCATAGACTTCGTCAATCGGTCGGGTCGTTGTTCGGTCCCAACTTGCAAACTCTCCCTTGGTCGCGCCAGCGAAAAGCATCGCTTTAATGACTTGGTTATTCGCAGCATTGGTTCCAGCGCCAGCTTGCTTCAAAAGCGCTCCAGCTCCGGCTACCAATGGTGTCGCGTTACTAGTCGTCCCTTGCGGCGCGACAATATCGGGCTTGAAACGACCAATACCGTAAACGGATGTTTGGCCTCGTGAATGAAAGCCGTCAGCTCTTCCAACAGTTACCGCATTGAAGCTTGGTGCTAACAATTGAGGCGTGCTATTGTTGGAATTATTGTTTGCTCCAACTGCAGCAAAAGTATCGTCTCGATCGATGACGTAATCGAATCTTGCCAAAATATTAGCGACAACCGCAACAGGATTTCCATTGGCAATATAACTGTGGTTTGTAACATCAAATGAATCCGCAAGTGGATCGAGTCCGGTGTTAAATTGAAGTACGCGCCCCAAGTAATCGCTAGCTTCGTAAACAGTGAGATCTGTCACTCCCGAAGCAACACCCATAGTGTTTCCTAAAAGTCGGAAGGCCACGCCAGAGCTATGTCCGTTCCCTCCAGTATTTCCTGAAGCTGCGGTGATTGTCTTGCCTGCGAATTCTCCACTATTTAACGCAGGTAGGTAATTACCATTGGCATCCGCTGATTCAACGATTGCAACATTGACTCCCGCTCCGTCACTTGGCAACACTCCTCCGTTCTCTGCAACCAAATCATTCCAACCAATTTGGTCTCTCCACGGTTGCGCATCCGCATCCTCGAAACCCAAGACAAGAACGGTGCCGGTTACGACAGTAAGCAATAACAAGGTGTTGAGTCTGAATTTCACCGTAACTCCTAAGAAGATGAACATGATTCCGGTCTCGACAATGTTATCACGAACCGTTGATTTGGGTAGTAAATTTACCCACACATGTGTCTCAATCGACCAAACGGTAAGCTCTACTGCGGTAAGAACGATGTCGAAATGAATTTTAGGATAGCGACAGTTAGACGAATTTCGCCTCAATCATTCCGAATCTCGCGTAGGCAGAAACCTGAAAACAGGATTAGCGTCGTGCTGCACTTACGATGCGAGTCGCCCGATTTTCGACCAGCAAAATTCCGATTAGCTTTCCATCGCTGACTGACAAAACAGGGGCTCCGTGCCAGACTTCTCGGTCACCGGTGAAATCAATCACCTTCCATTGTCCTTCGATTTCCGTTTCGCGCAATGACTCGACAGCGATCGGCAAATGAAAGTAAGTCGCCGCATCATCGACGACGCGGACTGCCAAACAATTCTCAACCGCTTGCGGAATTCGAATGTCAGATTCCGGAATCCAACGAGTCGAAACTTTGGATGGCGCGCCAATTTCGATCAACAAATCTGCCTTCTCCTGCTCTGGTTCGCTTTCTGGGGTTGGCCCAGGAATTTTCGCTATGTCAAGCTCCAGATTTCCAACGCTGATCGCGAAACTACTTTCGTTCGATGCTTGAGGTTCCATCACGTCGCGCGGAAAGACCAACTGTCTTTCACCCTGGGCCGTGATGATTCCGGTCCCGTTAAAGTGTGTGGACTTACCGACGGTCAGCAACAATCTCTTTTGGCTCCACGTCGACGCCATTGAAACCGCGCCACGCAACTCCACATCAGTCATGCGAACTTGATTCGCAGCCAGCAACCAAGCTTCGTCAGGTTCTCCGAACAACGTAAATACTGTACCAGGGCGAACCTCGTCGCCATCTCCAGTTGTTAAGAACGAAACTCCGCCGCGCGCAAGTGTGTCAAGCGATTCAGTGTTGAGCTTCATCCCCTCGCGAAAACTAAAATCGAAATTGACTCCGCTGGTCGCCCAGAATTTAGAGCCTGTTTTGACCAGCGACTTATGTTGTTCGAAAACCTTAACCCGAACATCGACGTATCGAGAATCCTGGGAAAGCCCAACGTCCAGCACATTGCCGACATCAACACCGCGAAAAGTCACCGGGGAACCTGGACTGACGCTGAATTTTTTGTCTCCGCGAAGAATCAACTCCAACCCGGCTCCTCCCATTACATCCGCCGGCGCCTTCGCAAGTCCAGAGAATTCGTGAACAGCGGCGGCTGTTTCTTCACCGGGAGAGAGCGCAATGTACTTGTTGCCGACTGCAGTCTCCAATCCTGACACTCCGCTGAGCTTGAACTCCGGACGAACGATCCAGAACCGGGTCCCTTCTCGGGCAAGATTTCCCGCGTACGGTTTAAGCAATACATGGACGTCAACGCCATCAAGTTCACGGCTGAGCGCGACTGAATCGACGACACCCACATCGATACCGCGAAACCGAACTGCGTCTTCGGCTTGAAGCCCATGACCTTCGGGAAAGTGAATCCGAATCGCTTTTCCTGTTTCTGGCAATGACCACCACACCAAGCCAACGGCAAGCGCAAGGCACGCCAATGTCAAAATCCAAAGACTCGAACCGCCAAGCAAACGACCTGCGGTAGACGGAACCGACTCGACTTTCGCGACCGGCAATTCATCAAGATTGGTTTGGTTCGTTGGAGGCATTGGCTTCGTGGAATTTATTTGGTTTTCTTGACGTGCATCCATCAACTCACCTGTTTGCTCGGAAGCTTTGACGTCCGCTTCAATTTTCGCTTCCGATTTCTTTTCCACCTGTCGCTCCAAGTTCTTACAACTCAACGTCGATTTCAAATCTCAAATCTCAAATCTCAAATCTCAAATCTCAAATCTCAAATCTCAA
>CAZPBE010000073.1:0-23882 GCA_964584615.1 uncultured Pirellulaceae bacterium
TCGACCCTTGCCAAGTAATGAAGCTGTTCGTCTTGAGTGAACCATCGGTAACGCCAGTCAGCGCTCCGTCTTCGACCGACCAATAGGCTTCGTGTCCGGACCAACCGTTGAGTGTTTTGCCATCGAAAACCTGCACGAATTCTTTTTCGTCAGGATGATCTGTCTGTGCACCACCCTCTACGGTTGTGATTTCGAAGCCGTAACTTCCAGGTCCAACCGTGACCTCGATCTGTCCGTTTTCGACATCGCCGAACTTTAGATTGCTCTCACTCAGAAGCATTCCGTTGACTCGCACTGCGGCGGTTTGAGTTGCCGGAAGGACACAGGTCGCTGTTGTGTTGGGTGGAATGATCGCTGCCACTGAAAGTTGACCGTCGGATTTCTTCCAACCACTCTTTGCTTTCCCATACGGCGTCTCAAGTTCCGCCGATGCGGAATCCAACGGTCCGCCGATCAGAGGGCGGATGAAGAAATGTTTGTAACCCGGGTTGGCTGGATCAGGCGAAAGACCTGCGACTCGTTCGTACATGAACTGACCGATCGCCCCGTAAGCGTAGTGGTTGAACGAATTCATGTTCGCGTTGCCGAATCCATCGGCGTGGCTGTAACTGTTCCAACGCTCCCACATCGTCGTGGCTCCCTGATTGATGGGGAAGAACCACGACGGATAGCTTTCTTTGAACAGCAGCTCGAAACAAATCTCTGGATGTCCGAGTTCATCGAAAACGGGAGCCAGCAACGGCGTGCCAAGAAATCCTGTTCGCAGATGACGATCGGCCTCTTCAAACTTCCCCATCAAACGATCGATTGCCGCGTCCTTGAGGTTTGGCTCGATCAGATCGTAAGCCAATCCCATCAAGCACGCCGTTTGAGTGTCTGCTCCAGCCGCGGCGTCGTCGCCCGTAAAGTAACGCTTGGAAAACGCAGTGCGGATATCCGAATGAAGTTTCTGATACTTGGTCGCATCAGCAGCGTTGCCTAAAACCTTTGCCGTCCGGGTAAGAATTCGAGCGTCGCGGCCGAAGTAGGCTGTCGCGATCAAATCCTGAGCGGTGTCGCCTTTGTTGTCAGTTTTGGTGTACGGCTGCAACCAGTCGCCGAACCCTTTGGTTGTCGGAATCAGTCCCTCCGAATCACGCTCGTAGACGGCAACCCATTTCTTCATCGCGTCGTAGTTGTCGCGAAGGATTCGAACGTCTCCGGTTCTCACGTAGATATCCCACGGCGCGGTTACGATCACGTCCGCCCAGCCTGGACTTGCGGTGCCGAAGTTTGTGGCGGGAACGGTGTGCGGGATTTTTCCTTCATCCGTCTGATCGTCACGCACGCTTTGCAGCCACCGAGACCAGAACGAATGCACGTCGTAGTTGAAGAACGACGTTGGACAGAAAACTTGTGCGTCTCCGGTCCAGCCCAGCCTTTCGTCGCGTTGCGGGCAGTCGGTTGGGACGTCGATGAAGTTGCTGATCTGCCCCCAGCGAATGTTTTGCTGCAGTTGATTTAGTTTCGCGTGTGACGAAGTGAACGATCCGGTTGATTCGAAGTCCGTGTGGTAAACCTTGGCCGTCGCAGATTCCGTTGTCAGTTCACTGCCGCGTGACAATCCGCTGATCTCCAGATAGCGAAAACCGAAAAACGTCAGTGAAGGCTCCCATTCGATTACGCCATCGGTCGCCGCGATGTAGCTGGCTTGTGATCGCGCACTTCGGTAATTGGTTGTATACAGAGTCCCGTTTTTCTCCAGCATTTCAGCGAATCGAAACGTGACGGTCTCGCCGGATTTGACTGGGAGTTTCACGCTCGGGACGCCAACCAGATTTTGGCCAAAGTCAAAAACGTACTTGCCAGATTCAGGCTCTGATAGTTTTACAGCTTGGACTTCCTGCATCACTTTGACGGGCGGTAAACGTTTGGGGACCAGCAATCGTTTGTCCGTGCTAGAGGCAGACTTTACAGCCTTCCACGAGTCATCATCGAAGCCGACGGAACTCCAATCGCCAAACTCTTTGCGTGCGTCGTAGTCTTCGCCGTGATACAGGCCGCCAGCAATAATCGGCCCCGCATCGGTGCCCTTCCACGTTTGGTCCGTTGATATTTTCTCAACCGTGCCGTCGTCATAGGTCAGCTCCAGCTGGCCAAGTAACTTCGGCGTCAGTGCTTGCAATTCTTTTCGTTCTCGCAGCAACAAGTTGCCCGCGTACCAGCCTTCGCCAAGCGATGCACCGATTGCGTTGCTGCCCTCGCCAAGCATCGACGTCACGTCGTAGGTCAATGTTTCAACGCGCTTGGAATAGGTCGTGTAACCCGGAGACAGCACATCGTCGCTGACTGGTTTGCCGTTAATGTAAAATGAATAGATGCCCAGCGCTGAAGCGTAGAGTCTCGCCTTGACCACCTTTCGCGGAACCTCGAACTCGCGTCGAAGGTAGTATCCGGGCTGCGGTACGATTGGCGGGAATGGATCAAAGAGACCTTTCTCGGGAATGACGGCAGATTTTTTCTCGCCGTTGACCTCATACTCAACCCACAGAGTTTTGGTTTTGCCTGGAGCCGGATCGCCGCCGAGCCGACGGGTAACAGCGCGTACAGGTTTGCCGCTGTTTTTGATGGCTTGATTGAGCCGCTGCGCAACATCAGCGACCGGTGGAGAGCCTTCATCCTTGTTGCCAAATTCTGCTTTGAGGACTTTCACTTTGACGTCTGCGGGAGCGGGCCGACTTACTTCAATCCATTTCGCACCCCAGTCAGCATTGGCAAGCAAGCCCATTTCGATGGAGGCTTCTTTGCTCCACGCCGACTCGCGTCCTTCGTTGTCCCAAAATTTGACTCGCCAGAAAACGCGTTGCCGTGATTGCAGTTCTGGACCTCCGTATGGCACCCAGACGGATTGGTCCGAGTCAACTTTTCCAGAATCCCAAACTGTTTCGGCAGATGAGTCTGTCGCGGACTTGTTCGTTACGACGATTCGGTATGCGGACTGTGACTTGATTTCATCCGCAACAGGCAGCTTCCACGACAGCACCGGGGACGAGTCGTAGAATCCAATCGGATCAGCAAAGTTTTCACTGACTCGCAATGAATGAGCCTGAATTTCATCTTCTTTCGCGAACGCTGATACGCTCGGTATAGAGAAGCAAAACGCATAGGCGAAGACAAGAGAAAAGGCAGCTATTCGAACGCAATTCATTCTGTTTGATTCGCCCTTGGGTGATCGTGGTTTAAGGGACTCGATGATATTGCCTGCTGGTACTGAATTGCCGAAATTCGATTGTCCAATTGCGTCAATTGAAGTTCCGATGCTGGACGCGGTCGAAGGTCGATACTACGTTGAATCATACACGTGCGCGGCTGAGTGTTCCTTTGTCTCGTGTCATTAATCATGCGAGACCATTGAAATGAATAAGCTGGCCTTCATCCTGTGCTTTCTACTTTCGTCAGCACCGATCCTGACAGCGGTGGCTCAAGACAAAAACGTTCTGGTCATCTTTGTAGATGATCTTCGTCCCGAGCTAAACTGCTACGGCGCAAGTCAGATCAAGAGCCCCAACATCGACACGTTGGCTGCCCAAGGAGTCCTCTTTGACCGTGCCTATTGCCAACAAGCTCTCTGTGGCCCTTCGCGAATCAGCATGATGTCCGGAATGTATCCGGACTCGACCGGCATTTGTGATCTGTGGACGCCGCTAACCAAGAAGATTCCTGACGCGATGAGTATGCCGCGATACTTCAAGGAACGAGGCTACGAAACGTTTTCGTTCGGGAAAGTGTATCACCACAATCGCGACGACAAGAAAAACTGGACGCATTTGGAACCCAAGGACACCGTCAAATACGCTAACAAAGAAACGCTGGACGGAATCAAACAGCGAACCGAAGAAGGAAAACGAAACGGCGTCGAAATTGACCAGCTGCGAATACTCGGCAAAGGACCGGCCACCGAAGTCGCCGATGTCGACGACGATGCCTACCCGGACGGCAGGACTGCAAACCAAGCTATCGAATCATTGCGAGCCAACAAAGACAAGCCGTTCTTCATGTGTGTTGGATTTGCGAAGCCACATCTTCCGTTCGCGGCTCCGAAACGATATTGGGATCTTTATCGCCGTGATCAGTTTGAAGTACCTGAGCGAACGCTGCCGGCTGATGCTCCATCGTTGGCATTCACCGTGTGGGGCGAGTTGCGTAGCTATTTGGGAATGCCAAAGGAAGGCCCGTTAAGCGATGTGCAGACTCGTGAGTTGCAACATGGGTACGCCGCAAGCGTTAGTTTTGCCGATGCCCAAGTCGGGAAAGTACTCGGCGAATTGGATCGGCTTGACCTCCGCAAGAACACAATCGTCGTGCTGTGGGGTGATCATGGATACAAGCTGGGCGAATACGGTGCGTGGTGTAAGCACACGAATCTGGAACTGGATACGCGCGTCCCGTTCATCGTTTCAGCACCCGGTTTTGTCCAAGGACAACGTTCTGGTTCACTGGTTGAGATGGTCGACATCTTTCCGACGTTGGCCAAGCTGACCCGCGGCGACATTCCTGAATCTTGCGACGGCAAAAGCTTGGAAGCCGTCCTTTCCAAATCTGATGCTTCAATCCGCGAATTCGCATTGAGCCAATATCCTCGCGGCAAGACGATGGGATACAGCCTGCGTAACGAACGATGGCGTTATACCGAATGGTTCAATTCGCAAAAGAAAAAGGTCGTCGCTAGAGAGCTATACGATCACCAAACTTCTTCACTGGCGATTCAAAACCTCGCCGGCGAACCCAAACACGCGGAATTGATCGCCAAACTTTCGAAACAACTCGACGCCGCCGGCCGAACGAAATCACGTCGTGAATAGCATCAATACAATCACGCTCTCTCCAAAACATTACGTAAAGAAGATAGACATGATTCTCTCCCGTCGATTTGCGTCGATCACCCTTGCGTTGATCTTCGTTGTCTCGCTCTTCACGACGTTCGCCAACGCCGAAGAACCGATCGTGCCTCCAACCGGCGGCAAGGACGTGTTGTCTTTCATCGCAGACACCGCAATAAAATTCCATCAGTCCAACGTCGAGGCAACTTCCGCTTGGGTTCAGATTGAAGACATGCCATTTCAGATGGCTTATCAAGTCAAATCGGACACGCGGTTCAGTAAACCTGACAATATGAAAGTCGATGTTCCATTGAACTCTGCGTTCAAGAAAGGGGACGTCATGTTGTTGTCTTTCTGGATGCGTCGTCCGGGAGCAGGCGGTCAGCCAAACAATGTCTACTTCAATCTTCAGTCCGGAACGGGGAAACCTCAGTACCAATACAAGCTTGGTGCTTATCGTGCCTGGAAGCAACATGTTCGATCATTCGTTGCGACCGCGGATTGCGATCCAAAGAACAGCACTATGAGCATCTTGTTGGGCGAAGCTGGGCGGAACGCTGACATTTCCGAACTTCGTTTAATTAATTACGGCGCGGATTACGACATCGAATCGCTGCCTCGTTCAACGGTCAACTACAAAGGCCGCGAACCGGACGCTCAATGGCGAAAAGATGCTTTGGCGCGGATCGAGAAAATTCGCAAAGGCGATATGACGATCGAAGTCGTCGACAATGGCAACCCTGTCTCGGGGGCCAAGGTCAAAATCGAAATGAAGCGACATGCGTTTGGATTCGGCAACGTCGTCAATGCGCATCTGCTCGGCGGCGATGAGAGTTCGTTTCCCTACACGAAGTTTCGCAGCGGCCGAAAGATCGTGTCGACGTGGAAAGAGGCCAAGCAATATCGCCAAACCATCAAAGAAAACTTCAACTGTGTGACGTTTGAAAGCGAATTGCGGCCGCACGTCTGGAAGAAGCAAATGGGCAAGTCGAGCGAAGGCAAGAAGCTCCGCAAAGTCTTCACCGAAGGGGCCGTTCCGTTTTTACAAGCAAACAACATCGGTATCCGTGGCCACTATCTTTCGTGGGGAGCGATGGACTTCAACGCGATGGAAAAACAATTCGTTGGCGATCCGGAAGCTCATCGTAAATGGCTGTGGGAGCACATGGCGGATGTGATCCCGAAAACTTCGGACTACGTTACCGAGTGGGATACGATCAACCACATCATCGCGTGGGGAAAACACACGTACGAAAAAGAGTACGGCTCGATGCAAATCTACGCCGACATCATGAAAGAAGCTCGACGTCTGGCACCAAATGCAGGGCACGCGATCAATGAAGGCAAGGTGCTGCCCAACGGCTACAAACGCGAGCCTTACAAACGAGTGATTCGCTTTCTGAACGAAAGCGGTCAGGCTCCCGACACCGTTGGCTTCATGGGGCACTTTGAATTGATGACGTTGACGCCGCCGGAAGAGCTACTGGAAGTCTACGACAACTTTGCCGAGATCGCTCCTCGGTTGCAATTGAGCGAATTCGATGTCGAGGCCGGCGACGACGATGAACTCCAAGCCGACTTCTATCGCGACGTGATGATCGCCAGCTTCAGTCATCCAAACTTTGTTTCGATCGTCCAATGGGGATTTTGGGAGAACGCGCACTGGAAACCAGCGGCTGCGCTTTGGCGAAAGGACTGGACGCTCAAGCCGGCAGGACAAGTGTTCGTTGACTTGGTCAAGAAACAATGGTGGACCAGCGAATCAACAACCACGAACGCTTCGGGGAAATGCAAAGTTCGAGGGTTCCTTGGCGACTACAACGTCGACGTCGAACTCGATGGCAAAACGGTAACGAAGAAGGCAGTGCTTGACCGCGACGGAGCGGTTGTCCAAATTCAGTTGGACTGATTCGGCGTCCAAGTCGCAATAGTTCACATTGTCCCGAGTCAACTGAGGCGTGATCAGTTGTCATTGGAAGTCGCCAACGTCTGCCCCAATTTCAAAATCATCCCTATTCGCGTTCATTTGTGTCCATTCGCGGTTCTTTATTCCGTTGCAAAACGACCCGTTTCCATTCGAGCCTCGCGTGCCTGAAGTTGATCAACAATCCAACTTGCAGACCCGTGACTTTTAGGTAGTTCAATATTTGCCCGACTTCATGGTCACTGATTTTCTCGATCGTCTTCGTGTCCACAATGATCTGCTCAAAACAGATTAGGTCCGGGATGTATTTGCCAAGTTCAACAGCCTTGTAAGTGATGGGGAATTCTGGCTGTTGCAAGGCAGGAATCGATTGCAGTTTGAATTCAACCATCAAGCCGTTTTCATAGATTTTTTCATGAAATCCATGCCCGACAGTGTTCAAAACTTCCATCGCACAGCCGACGATTTGATGGCATTCCTGTTTGAAAATTAACTCAGTCATGATGGCTAGTTTAAACCGCGAATGGACGCAAATAAACGCGAATGCCGTAATCGTAGTGTTTTGAGATTACAAGTTTGGCTTAGCAAGATCATGTCGGTGTTGATTACGTCTTGGTCGTAGAACATGCTTGGCAATATACGCGAATGGACCAGCACTTAGCTAAAGGCTAATGAACGCCATCCGCAAATCGAACGTCCAGTACTAAAAGCGGTGCCGGAAATCCATCGACCGGGCCGGACTTGTTCGTCTCGATCAGCTTCTCAGGTTCTTCTTGACAGTAGATCGAGAGAATTTTCTCTCGTTCCCATCGAACGCAATCGACCAAGGGCTCTCCGGAAACCGAAAGCTGAAACGGAAGCTCGATATTCGTCCATTCCCAAGCCATTTGATCGGCGTTGGGTGTGCCCTTTGCGATGCGAAGGTGCTCTTCTTCATCTTCGCTGAACACAAGGAACAGAGAGCCGTCTTTGTCGCCAAGTAGTTTTGGACGCCGCCCATTGAAGGGTAGCGTCTCGTTGTTCCACAATCCGTTCACGTTTCTCCAGTAGTGTCGATAGAAACGGTCTCTTGTGCCTTCCACATGCTGCCCCATCACGATGTGAACGCTTCCGTCAGCATAAGCGTACTGCGTATTCTGATTCGTCAGGCCACTGTGGATTGGAACTGGAGCGACGGTCAAACCGGGTGAATTCAGGTGGATCAAATCAGCGCCCGTTTTCCCGATGACTTGATTGTTCGAGTTCAGCCATGTGCGTCCGTCGTCGTCGCTGTAGGCGTAGCACAGATCGTGTTGGTTGCTGGCTTTGGTTTTCTTGAAACGGTCACGCCAAATCCACGACGCATGAAGTCGCTCTCCTGCATAGGATAAATCATTCATGTACGGGCAGCGATAGAGGCTGACCTTCCCGCCAGCTTCAAACGAACCAATGTCTCGTGAGATGAACTTTCCCAAGCCATCGGTCCAACTGTTTTTTTGTCCATCGTACTCTTCGATACATCCATCGCCGTTACCCGAAGTGCCGCCGCGATAGTACAGCATTAGGTTTCCATCAGGAGCGTTGAAGAATCGTGGATAGGTGACGCGCGTATCGGACGTGATCGAACCGAGTGAATGCTGGATCGTCCCAAATAGGCTCGCTTCCCATTTCACTGATGAGGGATCGTTGGCAACACCATGTTTCGAGACACGATACTTCAGCGGAGTCGCATGATGATCAAAGGCGACATGGATCGTGCCATCAGTGTGACAGATGCCGATAACAACCGTGTTGTGTGCATCGTTGGACTTGATTTTGTGGTCGTCGAAACGAATGACTTGCCACTCGCTGTTCGGAAGCTTCCTTCTACCAATGCAGACTTGGCGATCCGAGTCATAGTATGCCGCGTATTGGTAGCCGCGATGCGTTGTCAGCGGCGATTGCTGGTGTGATCGGCCATTGACGGAGGTCGCAAACTTGGCGGCTTTTCCGACGGCGAACGTGAGCGTCTTGGAGTCAACGGTTGTCATTTCGACAGACACCGATTCGTCGTAGAAGAACTCGCCGGATGCGACAGTGGCAACCACGAGTAGCATCAGCGCGATCAGTGCTTTGGCTTTTGAGATTGAGTCCATAGTGGTTGTTTGATGTTGAATACAAGCCCGAAGCGCGAGCGAGTGGTTCACGAAAACTGGGGAAACCACTCGCTTGCGCTTCGGGCTTGTATTTCGGTTGGTTTAGCCTTCATGTTCTTTGAACAAGGTCACGAACGCGCGGTACACATCGGGATGTTCCTTCGATAACTCATTTGACTCTCCTGGATCATCTTCAATGTTGAACAACATCACGGCAGCATCCATTCCATATCGGACTGCTTTCCACTTGCCCCGTCTGGCGCCCTGGAAGACTTCGCCGATGATGCCCGAGTTTGGATCGCCGGCTTGTTTGCCAAACTCCCAATACAAAATGCGTTCTGGCATCTCTTGCGGACTGTCATTCAATCGGCCGACAATCGAAACGCCATTGGTTTTCACACGGGGTACTGAGGTCAACGGAACACCGGCGATGTCAGCAAACGTTGGCAGCACGTCCGCGAAAGCCCAAGGAGTATCGTCGACTCGGGCTGTTTTGATCGCCGCTGGCCAATGAACGATCATCGGAACATGAATCCCGCCGTCAAAGAGATCACGTTTCATTCCCTTGTAGGGTGCCGATGCTTTGAAGTACTTCGGGTCGGCTCCACCTTCATTATGCGGCCCATTGTCGGAAGTGAAAACAATGAGCGTATTGTCCGCGATTCCTTTTTCTTCAAGCGTGGCCACGATCTTTCCCACATAAGCGTCCAGCGCGGTCACCATGCCGGCTAGAGTTGCGTTCGGTTTCTCAACCGCTTCGGGATAGTACCAGGAATACTTGTCATCTGGCGTACCGGTCGACATGCCCGTGTAGGGAGTTTCCGCAAACTGACTCTCATACGGCTTAACAAACTCCTCCGGCGCTGCCAGTTCGGCGTGCGGCGAAGAAAAACACAACGTGACACAGAACGGATTGGTTCGTTCTTGTTTGATGTAGTCGATTGCTTCATTGGCAAACAGTTCTTGAGCGTAAGCACCTTTCTTTCCGCCTTCGTTAGCTTCGACGCGAAGCTTCTTTCCGTCGCGCCACAGAATATGCGGATACTGTCGATGACCTTCCAGAATGGAATACATTCCGTACCACGTATCAAAGCCCATCGCCAACGGATCGGTAACGCCCATTTGCGATCCGATCGAATACTTGCCAAACAATGCCGTGTCGTAACCCGCGTGCTTCAGAACATGAGCGTAGGTAACGTCAATGTCGCGCAATTGAACGGTGTTGGAGTTGTTCGTCATCAGCCGACCATCTCGTCCGGTAAACAACGAAACTCGTGATGGCGAACAAACCGTGTTTCCAGAATAGGCTTGCGTAAACCGAACACCAGACGCCGCTAGCCGGTCGAGGTTCGGCGTCTTGATCAGCGTGTCGCCGTAGCAACCGATTTGATTGAAACCAAGATCATCGGCGAGAATGAAAATGATGTTCGGTTTTTCCGAGCTAATTCCGTCTGCTGCACAAAAAGAACTTGTGTACGCGGAGCTAATTAGAGCGATCAACACAAAGAAAAATCTCACGCGAACATGGATTCCCAACATTAACGCATCCTTAGAATTCATTTTGCCTTTTGTAGACACAAATACGAACACAAGGTGTGAACCATGACTGCCACCAAAGAGTATCCGACTACCCACGTCGTCGACGAACCAAAGCCAGTACTCCCGCTGTGGCCAAGACCAATAAGCTTGAAGGCTCTGGAACGGACCTAATGATGTCGAACTCCAGTACTCGCAAGTCAGTTCCAATGGCCACATCAGAACTTGGGCCATTCTCTTGGAGAAAAACCGAAAGCACACCGTCATTGAACAATCGCGACTGATCCAAAATCGGATCGCTGATAAAGTTTCGCGTATCGGTGTACATGATCTGCCAATTTTGATACGAAGCGTTTCTTGTTGCGCCAGCCACAATCAATTCATTACTGCTTGTGTAGACGGCGTACAAATTTCCGTCGGCATCAAACCCGATTTTTGGTCGACTGCCAACTCGTTCCGATGTGGGCAGTTGGGCTCGCACCCAATTCCCCGTAATTGGATCGCGGAAGTAGTGATAGTAAGCAGAATCCGCTGAAGAGAATCGCTCTCCCGGCTCCCAGTCAAACTCGCCATTAACGCCATCGTCGCGTCGGTGCCACATCAGCGCGTGGACTCCACCGAAGGAATCAACGGCTTGGCCTTGTTGATTCATAAGACTTTGAGTTCGATCCAAGTTAACGACGTTAATGCCCTGTGAATTAAGATTGATTGTTTGGCCCGTTGATGCGTCCGCGATGATGGAACCGCTATTGTTTTTCCAGACGTTTCCGCCGTCTTCACTGTAGGCATACATAATGTCATGGTTTGCGCCTTGTGAACTTTCACGCCATGTCCATGTCATGTGCAACTTTCCATCTGGGCCAGTATCGACTCCATTCAGATACGCATTGCGACTACTGGAATTGCTGGTGTCGTAGGCATCTGAATAGGTTCCCGCAGAACCATCGATGACTTCATGCGAAGCTCCCCAACGCTGGTTAAGAACGCCATCAGCATTGGTCGTGTTTCCGCTGTTGTAACTCAAAAAATGCGTATCGCCGTTACCGCTTCCGCCAGTCCGATACGTTACGGCAACATCACCATTGGCAGCATCAGCAAAACGTGGATACGTCACTCCAGTAACGTTTGACGAATCCTGCGCATTAAACTTGGCTCTTTCGCCGCCTGGGACAAAGATGGACGGATCCCAAGTTGGCCCAGCCGCTTTGTTTACACCACGCGTCGTGAGGTATCGCAAGTTGTCGACGTGGTGATCGTAAGCCAGGTGAATTCGGCCGTCGCCGGATATTCCCATTCCAATCACGTTGTGACTGTCCCAATTTCCAGCGCCAGTGCCGTCTCCATCTTCATCCCCATTGGCCATGTCGTAGCCTGTGTCGAAGAAGTCCCAAGTGTTGGTCGTCAAATCTCGGCGTGCCAGATAAATGTCCTGTTCGTCGTTGGCTCCGTTGTGATACCAGGTCGCAAACTGATAACCACCAAACGAAATCAACGGCTCCGATTGATGTGCCTTGCCGTTGATCCCACGCGAGAACCTTGATCCCGTAGGCATTAGCAAAGCATTGTTGTCAAGCACCATGTCTGCGGAGAGCGTGAGTTGCGCTTGAACATCGGCCGCGAGCAAGCCGCAAACGAACAATAGAACGCCACCCACGAGGGTTTTACGGGACGCTGTTTTGAGCAAATTCCTGAACGAAAACTGTTTTGCCATCTGAATTCCTTTATCTGTGGTGGCGGCGCAAAACGCTCTGGGCAGGATGCGGCTGAAGGTGTTTTAGCCATCCGTCTCTCATGCGCTGATGATGGTTACCTCAGTATAGGACTGAATCGTGTAATAACTGTGGTAATTGGATTTCCGTTTTGCGACATGAGACCAGCCCTACGGCTTAAGCCTGAAGGCCAGTTGAGCTGGATTCCGATTTAATTTGCATTGGCAAAGAGCTCACCTGCCAGACACCTTCGTGGCTTGAAATCGAGATGTCAGCGGCGTCGAGGAGTTGTCAGCGGCTGTGACTGGGTGTCGCGAAACGACAACACTTTCTCGGCCTTTTCAGTTGTTGCGACTCCATAATAGAGAGCGTGGATTTCGTCGACCTTACCGGTCTTGTGGTTCGCAACGATACATACAACTAAACCAGTTTGGCATCATCGTAGTCATCTGGAGTTTTGCCCATCATTGGAGAGAGAACTATGAATAGACAGATTTTTACTTTGTTCGCCGTTGCAGCAATGCTGGCGATGCCGGTGGCTGCGTCCGCAGACATTTTGGTCGGCTTTGAGACTTGGGATACTAACCCGAATTCAGCCGGCGTAATCAATGCCGCTACTACCACTGCAACTGATTTCTCTGGTGACTCAACTACAGTAACTGCTGCTTGGGGTCGTGGTAGCGCAGGAGCTCACACCGACGGAACTTTCGGCACAGAGGCAGGTGCTGACACAGGTACCACCTTTAGGAGCGGGCTAACCTTGAACAATGGTGCTAATGGCATGATGGACTTCTCGATCACCAACAGCTCTGCTGATGACTATGAATTGGAATTTTTCCACTTCGACACAGGCACGTTCAGACCGAATGCTGCTCATGAATGGACTGTATCGGTTGAATCAGGCGATTTGACGGCTCAGCCTGTCTTGTCTGGTAGTGCCGACAACATCACAAATGCGGTAATTGATTGGTATGATTATGACATTGACTTGTCAGGTCTTACTGGCGGCAACATTCTGGCAGCAGGTCAAACCGCCACTTTCCGTCTAGACATGGCTGGTGGCAACGGAGCGAATTCTCAGCACCAGTATGTGGACAATATCGCTATCAGCGGATCGATTGCCGCAGTTCCAGAGCCAACGTCATTGGCAATCTTTGGCTTGGCAGGCATGGGCTTGTTCGTTCGCCGCAGAAAGTAGTCGAGCTTCTGGATCTTTCCAGATTTTCGCAAGCGGATCACACGCGGCGAGACGAGTTCTAGCTCTCGTCTTGGCCGCGTTTTTTTCGTTTTCCAAGTGACACTCCCACCTGAAAAGCACAATTGAAGGAACAAATGTGATTTCTAAAATCTTTGCTGCTTTGCAATTTGATGGATCTCGCCAAAAAAGAAGCCGCCAACAAACCGTCTTGAGGTGGGAAGTTCTTGAGCCTCGGCAACTATTAGCCGACAGTGCTGGGTTTGTTGGAAGCTATTACGTCAGCGGCACGCCGGATTCAACCCCAGCTTTGGTTCAACATGAGGCACTCGTTGACTTCGACTGGGGGCAACGTTCGCCGCTCGACAACACAGCTGATAGCGATGGGTTTTCGGCTCGCTGGGAGTCAAATCTATTGAGCGATCATTCCGCAACACACGAGATGATTTTCCGCTTAAACCCTGACGACGGATTGCGACTTTGGGTCGACAATCAACTTGCGATCGACGCTTGGGACGGCGCCAGCTCAGAAGAGTTGACTGCCAATGTACCGTTGGTGGCCGACCAAGCCACTCCGTTGAAAATCGAGTATCGTGACATCTCAGGAGGCGCGAGATTGTGGGCAGGCTGGACCAGCTCGGAACTACCCAAAGAAGTCATCGGACCTGAATGGACTCGGCTTTCGAGTTCACAACAAGAGGCTCTCGACAGCTCGAGCATTCGCGGCGTGTTGTTTGAACAGCTTTCAACCATAGATTCTGATTTCCTCAGCAGCGGAAATACCGACTACTTTGATATCGATAGCGGGACAAGGATATCCACTATTGGAACCACCGCCGATTCGACAACACATCCAGGGCAACGCACGCGTGGTTTCATCGTTCCCGAGGCCACTGGTAACTACCAGTTCAGAATTTCTGGTGGAGATGCCAATCGTCTTTTGATCGCGGATGATGCAACGCCTGAGTTGACTCGCGTGATAGCATCGGCCGACTCAGTATCGCTACCGGGTCAATGGAATGTTGATTCCAATCAAACTTCGGAAGGCGTGGGACTCATTGCTGGCTTGCACTATTACTTTGAAGTCCGTCAGACGGACAGCGGTTCGTACGATGGCCTGGCAGTCCAATGGAAGAAAGTTCAGTCATCCGGCTCTGCCTGGGAGACGATTTCAAATGACCAACTTCGACCAGTACAAGGCGAGGTTGGTGTTCGTGCGGTTGTTTCTGCCGTCAACGAAACAGACAGTTCGACGGTTCTCACCATCAACGTTTCAAGAGACGATGATTTTGGCCGTGCCCTACCGGTGGACTTGAATTTCGGCGGCACCGCGACACGAAACATTGACTATACGGGTCAGTTGCCAACGATTACGATTCCAGCAGGACGGCGATCAGCAAGCTTAGACATCACGGTCGTTAACGACGGTATCGACGAAGCACTTGAGACCATCGAGATAGGCGTTGCGCCCTCAACTGAATATCAACTGACAACACCTGTTCGCTCGCGAACCACGCTTTCCATTTTTGGCAACCTGATTCCTGCAGGAAGCTCACTGGTCGCAGAGAATCCGTTAAACCTTGCGAGTGTGGCTTCGATCAATGGCACCAGTTACGCCGCTTTCTCGAACCGAACTGCGAGCGGAGAAAACGGCGGGACGATCAATGGCACTGTGCTAGTTGTTGACACCACGACGACGCCTCCCGATGCAACCACCATCTGGGCGCGTTGGGATGTCACACAGGACATTCCCGAATCGGAAACGCTCTACGCCGAGTTTTATTATCGCAGACTAGGAACGGCATGGAGTCAACTGACTTTCAATATCCGTACCACCTCACCATTTGGTGACATTGGGAAGACGGACGTAACCGCCAAAGGTTTTTGGCAACGTGCCCAAATCCCAATCACTCCCGGCGATCCGATCTTAAGTTCGGCATCGCGCGTCGAGATGTTTCTTGGTTCAAAAATCGCCAAAGTTGAAATTGCAAACTTTCAAGTCAAACGTTTTATCAACAGCATTAACGACGCGGTCGCTGTTTTGCCGGTTGATGCTGCAACACTGGCTAACACCGACATCAAAGCTGGCGAGGGAACCTTCGCAACGTTCACCGAGCGCACTGCGACCGCCGCTGAGCAATTACCATTTGACAACGTCTTGACGGTTGACGTGCACACAGCGGCTTCGTTTCTGAGCCAGATTCGCGCCGGTTGGTATAGCGACTTCGCAATCGACGAGAATTCAACGATTACGGCTGTCGCATGGCTGCGAACCGATGACGCTCCGTTTAGTGTGCGACTGCGAGTCGAACAGTCACCAGCGGTGAATCGAACTGTGCTCAGAGAAGACCTGTCAGTGACCAGCCAGTGGACTCGGCATGAGTTTTTGGTCACGGCAAGACAAGCATCACAACCAGGCGAGATTCGCCTTGAAGCCATCTTTGGGCGCAGCCTAGGCACGCTTGAAATTGGTGGTTTCCAACTGTTGAACCAAGGCGCATCGCCAGACCTAACACAGTTCTTGCCGCAAGAATATGAGTCTTATGACAAACGTGAATCCAACAAAGACTGGCGTTGGGACGCTCAGCAAAGCGTACTTGAGAATCGTCGACATCCTCTACAAGTCAACGTAACTGACCTTAATGGCAATCCAATTACCGGAGCCACGATTGAAGTCAATCAAGTCGAACACGCATACGGTTTTGGAAACATACTCAAGACCGAGTTCATCAGCGACTTGGCTGGCGGTCAAGCATCAGACCCCGCATCACAACGACACGCGGCGATCGCTTCTCGATTGTTCAACACGATTACGATCGCCAATGGAATACGCTGGGTCCCGTGGGATAGCCAACGCCAACGTGGAATCGAAACCGTTGACTGGGTGAATGATAATGTAGACAACCAGCATGGACACCATCTCACTTGGGGGCAGCTTTCGATGATCCCGTCATCGGTGCGAAATGAATACAACCAACGGTTGAACGATTTTGGTGCCGCGAATGCGAGGGAATATCTGCGTACTGCGCAGTTAGATCACGTTGCGGATATCGCGTCAGAACTTTCGGGAACAATCGATGGCACCAACTTGCCGAAAATTACACACTGGGACACTGCTAACCACCCGGTGCTGTTAAAAGAGATTTGGAATATCCTCGCCAATGGTGGTCCGATCGCGAATCCGATTGGCGAAGTCTTCGACACGGCGAAAGCAAACTCACATCCCGAAACATTGCAGATGGTCAATGAAGGCCAGACGATTGAGTTCGTTGATCATGCACGTCGAACTGAATATTTCAACTTGGTCGCGGACTTGTTGGCAAACGGCAAACCCGTAGAAGCCGTTGGGTTCATGAATCACTTTAACCTCAACGAAGCACCGTCACCAACACAGTTCAATGATCACCTCGATGAATTTGCAACGCTTGGTTTACCGCTTGGTATGACAGAGTTCGACATCAACTCAACCGGCACCGATTTACAGACTCAAGCCGACTGGTCAGAAGACTACTTCCTCAATGTATTCGCAAACCCCGCGACTGAATTCATTATTGGATACGGATTCTATGAATTGGCACATTGGCGGCACGACGAGGGCGGCCATTGGTACACTGCCGACTGGGAAGCCAAGCCCAATGGTGAAGTTTTTGTCGATCAAGTGCATCGAGAGTGGCAAACCAACACCATTGGATCCAGTCGCGATGACGGGACTTACCGCACGATGGCTTTTGACGGGCGTCAACAAGTCACTGTCACCGTTCATGGCCAAACTTACGAGGCCTTTGCCGAAGTCGACGCCAATGGTGGAGTTGTCAGTTTCCAAATTGACGTGCCGGATGCAATCATCGAGTCTCGCGGCGTCTTCTATAACAACAGCAGCTTTGATGGCAATCAAAGCGGTGACAACGCGAACAATGATGGCGCGTTGGCAATTGACAAAACGCCGCTTCTCCCTGGTGAGACAGCCACATTTGAAAATTACACCAGCTATTTGAATGGGATCAATGGCCTGTTCATCGACATTGAAAACATTGCTAATCCGTTTACGCTGTCCAGTAATGATTTTTCACTTGCAACCGGTAACGGCAGTTCATCAGCAGACTTCTCAAGTTCTTCGACTCCATACGAGGTTAGCGTCCGCGCGGACGCTGGGCTTAACGGCAGCGACAGGGTCACCTTGACGTTTCCTGACGGCGCGTTCACCAACACGTGGCTTCAAATCACGATGATTGGAAACGACACAACCGGATTGCCAGTTGATGATGTTTTCTATTTTGGGAATGCGATTGGCGAAACTGGAGTCGATCCAAGTAACGCCCGAGTGAATTTGGCTGATGTTGGCCAAACAAGAATCAACCAATCCGGTTTTACATCCGCTGAAATCGACAATGACTTTGACTTTAATCGAGATGGGCGGGTAAATTTGGTTGATGTCGGAATTGCCCGCTCAAATCAATCTGGATTTTCTTCCCTTCAATTGATCACCGCTCCCGGGGGAAGCCAAAACCGCAGTGGCGACGCGTCTGGCGGCAACAATCGAGATACAACCATCAAGAGCGACGGACTGAAATACCGACGAAACGGCCTGATGCTTGATCACTCACTGTGCACTAGCAAGATATGGGCCTCTTCACCAATGGCCAACTTTTCGTCGAGATCCGATTTCCAACTACGCCCGGCATATCTGGAAGCGTTGCAATTCAGGAAACGTCTCGGCTACGCTTTTGCAAACTTAACTAACCAAAACTTGCAACTCAACGGCGCGATTGAGATTCAATCTTGATGGAAATGTTTTGACACATCGCATCATTCGTGCAATCTCACCAATCAAAGTCAACAGGAACTTAAGGAGTGTTAGTCCATGAGACGGCGAAAGCAAAGGCGCAATGACCTTCGTTTCGAAAGACTAGAGCCAAAACAACTACTTGCCAGTATTGTTATTGCTCCGATTGACGCAGAACTGTTAAGTGACAGCGGTTCGTACCTGCAATACGGTACCAACGGCAGCCATTGGCTGGACGGCTCTGGGCTTGCTGATCCAACTATCGTCGAATCGGGCGACCCAGTTCCCAATGACTGGCCAGAGCACATATCTGGGAACAGTAGTGAAAGAGTTTCAAGAATCAGAGATGCTGTTGAAATTAACACGTTGACTCTTGATTTAGGTGGCACTTTTGATGTCACCGGCATGGCTCTTTGGAGTAGTACCGAAGAAGCCTCCGGAGGTGTATTGCAAACGGATCGAGGTTTCGAAAACACCCGACTCTCCTATTCGATCGACGGCGGGATTACGTTTACTGGAAGCGACCTTCTCACATGGACAGAACGATCTTCGGACGCGTCGACAAATCAAGGCTCCAACCCACCACCTCCTGTAGCAACGTTTGCTCCGGAAATTCAGATGCTGCCCGGTGCGATCACCGATGTGACCCACATCAGAATGGACGTCGATAACTTTTCGGGTGAATCGATCGTCATGGCCTCTGAATTCAGGTTCATTGGAGAGTCAGCTCCATCAGCATCAGTCGCCGACCTATCTGCAGAGACGTTGGAGGACGAATACAGTTTTACCCAAGGCGTTGAAGGTGAAAGGGCGATCGAATTTGTCGTCACGCTCAGTGAGCCCAATCTAACCGGGGTTCCGATCACGTTTGATCTTCAAGATTTGGGAACGGGAACGGCAACTTCCGGTTCGGACTACGAGGCCATTGCCGCAAACGCTCAGATTGTTGTTGCTGATGGAGCAACCACTGGCACGCTAGTCGTCAATGTTTTTGAAGACTTTCTGATTGAAGCGACAGAACTAGTGAACGTGCAGATCTCAAACCCAAGTAGCTCTCTGGTTACCATTGGCGAATCGACTGCCGTGGGCACAATCGGTGATAACGATACGGCAGGCGTCACGATCATCGGTGCAGACGATTTGGCAATCAGCGAAGATGGCTCGACGGACACCTACACAATCGCCTTGGATACGATTCCAACTGGCGTCGTCGAGATTACCGCGACGGCAGACTTGCAAACTCGCATCAGCAGCGACGGCGTTAACTTTGCTCAGACGCTGACGTTGAATTTTGCCGATATGACTCCGCAAACGATTACCGTTCTAGCGGCAGACGACCAAACTGTTGAGAACACTCACACGGGAACTGTCACACACGCGATTTCAGGTGCCGTTGTCGATCCAAACTATCCTGACGTAACCGTCGAGAGCCTGTACACTCGAACCGGCCCGCCAGACCCAACCTTTCAGGAACTCATCGACAGTGGAACGTTGCCAACGGGTTTTAACTCTACCACTGGTGTGACCGGATCAACGATCGACGTCAACAATGCCGTTCTTGAAGCAGGGCTTCCCGCCAACGCGTCGATTCCACAAGACATCAAGATCCACACATTAGCCAACTCTACCATTCAAAGAAACTTTTTTGACCGCTGGACGCGTTGGTATCAAGAAGACGGGGCGACGCAAGTCTTTAGAGTGTTTGAAGGCGAAGAGAATGTTCGCAACGACCGGGCACTTGCGGCCAGAATCGAAGCTTTCTCGACAGGCTGGGAGAAAGGCGTTTGGAATGACTTTTCCGCTCGCTACACAGTCCTGAAACCGCAATCCATGTCGTTGTTTCAGGCTTATCAACTTGGCGTTGAATGGTCTGTGCATGTTGGCATGACTGACGACGGCGACATTAACTTTTCTCACCGAAGAAACTATGACGGAGGTGAAACTCGCTTTGTCTTGGCCGAAGACATGATTGGAAAGAGCTTCGAAATTCTGATCCGCGACAACGGTCACGAATACGAGGTCTATTTCAATGGCGAACTGAAAGGTAAAGGATATTGGGAACGTCCGAACGACGATTTTCAATTCCGCTGGGGAGCGTACCGCGGTGCTCGAGAAATGACTCAGGACGCGTTGGTCTTCGTCAACGGTGTCGAGATGCAAGCCAATACTTCAGCACCCGTTGGTTTGGCGCCTTATCGATTGCCGACAACATCGTTGTCAATCGAGTCAGTGACAGCCGAGATTACCGATAACGATGACGGTGTCCAGCGTCCGTTCATTGAACAAACCGTGCAAGACGCAGCGCGAGTTCTGGCTGAAGAATTCGATTTGGGCGGCCCCCAAGTCGCCTACCACGACACCACAGATGGAAACCGTGGCAACCAAGCGCGACCGTACGAAGATGCGGACTTGTTTGCTGGCAGCATTGTGCTCAGTGACATTGCCGATGGTGAATGGCTGGAATTCACACGTGACGTCGTGCCTGGAATTTATGACATTGATGTGAGGGCTTGGTCCAACAACTCCAATACCAAAGGGGTTCGACTTCTTGTCGCGACCGATTCATCTTCCCAGACATTCACAGAACTAGGTTCCGTCGATGTCCCAAATACCAACAACGAAAGAATCAGCCACACCATCGAAGACGTTGACCTGACAGCGTGGGCTGGAGACGATCGCGTTTTCCGAGTCGAGTTCTTTGGAAACAACTTCTCCTACGATTGGTTTGAATTTGATTCTCTTGCCGAACCGTCAAGTGTTATCAAGCGAGGCGTCACGTATGGCGGAGCGACGGCAACTTACGGCGAAGACGCAATCGACGAATCGAAATCACCCTACCAGTTTTTGCCAGGCACCACTGCGACCTTCGCAAACTACACGAATCACTCGAGTGGACTCAACCGAGTATTTGTCGATCTATTAAACTCTCAGGCGGCATCGTTAACGAATTCGGATTTCGAGTTCCGGATTGGCAACACGAACGACCCTGACAATTGGACTTTGGTTGATGGTTCCAATGGAATTGCGTTGCCAACGATCATTAACGGAACGCGAGACAGCAGTACCGGCATTCAGCGGTTTACTTTGGTGTGGGCGGATCACGCCATTGCCAATACGTGGCTTCAGGTCAGGGTATTTGGCAACACCAACACTGGCTTGACCAACGATGATGTCTTCTACTTTGGCAACGCGGTTGGTGAAACTGGAAACAATCCAACTGATGCTATAGTGAACTTGCAGGACGTCGGCCTTACGAGAAGCAACCAAACCGGTTTTGGATCAGCTGCAATCGACAACAGTTTCGACTTCAATCGTGATGGCCGAGTGAACCTTATCGACGTTGCTATTGCCAGATCCAATCAGTCCGGGTTTTCTCCGCTATTGTTACTCTCTGCTCCGGATGGGGAAAACAATCGTGGAAACTCGTTTTCTACAGATGGTAAGACAGACTCCCGCAAAAACGAGTCAAGTCGAGGTCGTGTGTACACAATTCCAGCCACTGAATTTGTTATTAACGACGACGTTAGCAAATTGTCTCAACAGGAGGCAATGCACCACAGAAGGCGCCTCGATAATGCTTTTGCAAACTTAACAAACCAGTCCCTGCAACTTGCCGGTGCAATTGACAGCAGGTCGTAATGACGCGTTCTCGTCCCGAGTACGATCACTGCACTGCAACATATGGTTCTTCGATTCATCAACAACCGAGTGAGTTTTCGAATGACCTGGAGGATATTCTTAACAGCCATCACCATCGTGTTGATGCTTGGCAACAGCAGCCAAGCGCAAACATCCCAAGTTCACAATGAGTCCGATGGCGTCGTCATCTTTGAAGTTGAAAACACTGTTTCGCCGTTTGGGCTCTGGGAGAAGAAAACGGCACTGAAAGGATTTTCAGGAAGTGGCTACCTCGAATTCACCGGAAACAAATATTCTCTAGGCGATGCCGACTCTCCGCTGACCTTCCACTTCAAGATCAACAAAGGCGGTATCTATCTGTTTGATCTTCACTGCGCGAAGATGACGATCAAAGAGCACACGGATTGGGCAAACGATTGCTACATTCGGGTCATCGGAGACTTTGCTGCCGCTCCCGGGCCGCATGACGTTCCCAAAGGAAACGCCTCGCTAAGCCTGCTGAAAAGTGACACGAAATACTTCGGCGGGAAAAGCGATGCGTGGGAATGGTCTTCTGGAGACTTCCCAGTCACAGGCGGACGCCTTGATCCGGGCGGCAAAAACAACAAACGCACTGCAAAGTATCAATTCAAATCCGGCGAGACCTACACGCTGGTCATTTCCGGTCGCTCCAAATCCTTCCGAATCGACCGAGCAATGTTTCGTCATGTTTCTGTATCAAAGAAAGACGCTCAAGACTTGGGCAAACCGGAATCCAACCAAGTCGCAGGTGAGCCTCCCGCCCAAGACGACCTCGATAAAACCATCCCGGCTGGCACCTTTGATACCGAATCTCACACGGGAAACGACAAAACGATCAAGAACAACAGTTCGCACGTCGCCAACATCAAGTCCGATTCGTGGATCTGTTTTGCGGATTTCGATTTTGGCATCGGAGTCGGATCCAGCATTGAAGTTCGCTCCTCCAGCGCAAACGATGGTGGCAACATCGAAGTCCGCGTCGGTTCGGACACCGGAACGCTGCTGGGAACGATCGACATTCACAAGACATCGACTTGGCGTGACTTGGAATACTCACACGCCAACTTGAGCAGCGTCAGTGGTAAACAGGATCTGTATTTGGTGTTCAGAGGAAAAAAGGGCGAGAGGAAGAAACTGTTCAATCTCAGATCGTTCATCATCCGGTCGGGTGTGACGGTGGACAACAAACTTGCCTCGCCACCGATTCGCCCTCCGGCCGGCCGAATCGCTTATGTGGCCGATGGCAACTCGCCCGACCCCGACGATCTTGGCGGAACCGCCGCAGCGCTGGCAATTCTGCGAGCCGCTGGATTGGCAGATCGGCTGGTGTACTGTGCTCACAGCTGCGATCTGGTGCGAGCGAAAAACATTTCTGAAGCTGAAGAACTCAATCGACAGAAGTTACTGCAGACTGTTTGCGAAGGTACGGCCAACCGCTGGGGAGGGTTTGACAGTCTGACTTTTTGGAATTGCCGCACGCAACAAACCGAGTCGATCAAACGCCTGACCGAACAAATCGACGCTTCCACAAAAGCTGATCCGCTTTGGATTGTCGAAGCCGGCGAGCCCGACATCATTGGCTACGCACTGGAAGCGGCTGATCCCGAGAAGTTACCCTTCGTCAAAATCCTGACTCATCATCCAGCCAACGACGACAGCGGCGATTATTTCAAGTGGCAACAAATTCTGAACTTTGGAATCGAAGTGGTGCGCATCCCTGACCAGAACGGATACGACGCACATATTGGCCGAGGCCTCCAGCGCCCCTTGTGGGCTTTTCATTGGATGCGTGACCACAAAGACCCCCGCATTGAGTGGATCTGGCAGCAAGGCAAGATTGCCGAGCAAGATGGCGTAGTGAAATTCCAGACAGGCAAGTTCGACATCTCCGATGCCGGCATGATTTTCTACTGGATCACTGGTGCCAACACTGCAACCGCCGGTTACCGACAACCGACCGTTCATGACGTCCGAGAATTACTTGAAGATTACGTTGCCAGCGGCCAGTAGAGCAACGGCTGTTAAATTAAAGTCGCGAAGCATCCTCAGTACAAATTCAAAGTGTGAGCGAAGCGATTTCTGGGTATGTCTCTAAAATTGCG
>CAZPBE010000074.1:0-23345 GCA_964584615.1 uncultured Pirellulaceae bacterium
GACTTCGGAAATCAATCCGATCACTCGTTCATGCACTTTTTCAGCACCCTGCTAGCCTATTGGTGTTTGGGATTAACTTACTGGTATCTCCCGGTAAACCTACTGGGGTTCGCTTCTGTGCGATCCATCCGGCTGTTTGGGCAAGGGAACGTCTGTATCTTGAATCTCAGCTTGCTCGAAAGGAATCATGTAGGGGGTGATTTGCCTGATCGTAGACTCGCCGATCCCGCTGACCGCGGTCAACGATTCAAAACAAGTGAAGTCTCCATGGATCGACCGATGCGCAACGATGTCTCGAGCTGTCTTTTCCCCAACGCCGGGCAAGTTCATTAGCTCCGGCCAATTGGCCGAGTTGATGTCGACCAGAAACTCAGCTTCTAGCGAGACAGACTTCTCGATATCGATCAAGCCTCGGTCTTGGTTTCGATCAATGAAAAACCAAATCGCGCCAATGAAGCAAACGCCCCATAAAATTGCAACCGCGACTTGGTCCAAGGGCCGCAAGATCGCTTGAGATTCGATAGAGGAAGTCGATTGATCAAGGAGGCCATCCTGGCTGTCTTCCCGTTTTGCAAACTCAGCTGCGGACGGAAATTGATTTTCTTTACCGGCTGCGCAAGAGACATTAGTCGATTCATTTGAGTCGACCTGCACATGACTAGATTTCTCGGTCCGTGAAGCCATCGTTTTCTAAGCATCGGAAGCGGTTTAGTTCTTCAGATTGTAAACGATTCGGATCATCAGGCTACAGGGCCGAAACTGACAGCAAGACTTGGAAGATAAGCGAGGCTTGGAAGATAAGCGAGGCAATTAGTTACCGTTCCATTCCTTTTCCGTGATGACACCATCGCGGTTTTTGTCTTTGTCGTAGTACTCAGCCACAATGTCATCATCCCATTCAGATGAATACTCGCTCATTTCAATGACGCCATTTCCATTTTTATCGAGCGTTGACAGTGAGCCTGACGAACGAGAACTTCGACCCGAAGGTTTTTTTTCGGCTCGACTGCCTCTGTTACGGGAAGCCCGCGATTTCGATTCGCTGGAACTCGATTTTTCGCTTGTGCCTGAACGCTTTTCAGTTCTTTTGGTGTAAAAATCGATCAACTCATCTTTGGTGGTGAATCCGTCTTTGTCTGCGTCTGCATTGGCCGGCTTGCGTCGCATCTTGTCAATTTCTTCGGTGCTGAGTTTTCCGTCACCGTCTTTATCGTAAGTCTGGAACAATCCATCGACGTACTTTTTGTAACTGTCAGTCGCCCGTCGCGACTTCGTCGATGCTGACGATGAACTTGAACGTGTATTGCTTGAAGATGAAGAGCTTCGAGGCCGTGACGTCGAAGAGCTTGACCGTTCCGTTCGCCTTGAACTTCTTCGGCTGCTTTCTCGACTCGACGAACTCGAACGACCTGATTCACGGGCCGCATATCGGGTCGCCAACTCGCCACGGCTTAACGAGCCGTCTTTGTTGAGATCGCTTTCTGACGGCGGTGGTGAGCCCCATCTTGCGCGCCCCATCTCGTCGGCGTCAAGTGAGCCGTCTTTATTTCTGTCGTACGTTGTCAGAGTCCGTTCGGCCTGACGTTGGGCGCTCTCGCTTATATTTTTCGAGACCTTCGAGCCAGACTGTTTTTCCGCCGGCTGGCGTTCTTCACTGGAAACCGCGAAACCGTTGGTGCTTCCCCGCTCTCGTTCAGAAACTGCAAATCCCGATACCAAGTTCCCTTTCTCGTTGCTTTTCTTTTTCGATGCTCTCTCCTGGATTTTTTTGTTGACGATTTTGGCTGCCGCATCAATGGTGATTGGCTGGCTTACATCAATGCCAGATCGCTCCAAAAACCTTCGCGTTCGATCGTCACTGATTTCGCTGGAGTCAACGATTCCATCTTTATTGGTGTCGATTCGCCCCAGGAATCCCTTCATGTCGAATCCTTTCGACTTCGATTTTGTTTGCGCGTTTGTGCTCTCTGCACTGGCGCAACAAAGCGAGATCACCATCAGGGCGCTGAATATGAGATGTCGTTTTGAATTCATGGCTTCGTTTTTGAATGAGCGTTAAGAAGAATGCCCGGGCGACCGTGAGTCAGTCAATCGAAAACGTTGCTCTACTTTGACAACGTTGTTCTACTCGCGATTCAAAGTCCATTTTAACCTACTTTTGAATATGTCGCGACAATTAGTTCAACACTTGCCTACGGTTTGGGTTTCGGCAAAGCTATCGAATTCCACGTTATTTGCATTAGTTGCAGCCATTTGGTACCGGCGATTGAAAATGATCGGGCATTGGAACGCAATGCAACCGGAACAGTCCGCTCAACAGGAAGTAAAACAATAGAGGGTATTTCAAAACCTGTAGTGGACTTCGCCAGAAGTCCCAGCTCGCTTTCAAAACAAAGGGAATTCTGGCGAATCCCACTACGATGATCGCACGATTTTAGGTTTTGAAATGTCCTCTAGTTGAAACCAGTTGAATTTCATTGACGAATCTGATCAGCAGTTTGTAGAATTTCGAGTGAGACGATGTATCAAAACGATCTACGGATCGTGAACTGGAAATTAAAGGGGAGCAGAAGAATGAAGAACTTTTTTATAACGACCGTGGCAATTCTTGCCGTCTCGATTTTCACGCAGGCAGTCAACGCTCAAGGGCCGTTTCAACCCTTGAAAGAGCATGGGCTTTTGAAGAAAGACGTTGGTGTTTGGGAGGCAAAAGGAAAAATGTTTATTCCGGGTGCGCCTGCGCCGATGGAATTCGCAGGTGAGGAAACGAATGAGATGCTCGGCGATTTATTTGTGATCACGGATTTTCGTGGGAATTTTGGTGGAATGGATTTCCGCGGACACGGACGTCTAGGCTTCAATCCCGAAACCAAAAAATTTGAATCGACTTGGTTCGATGTTACCAACCCTTGGGCGATGACGGGCGAAGCGACTTATGACGAATCGACAAAGACTTTGACTACCGAAACCAAATCCAAGGACCCAGCCACCGGTAATGACTCGCCTGGAAAGTCCACCATGGAATACAAAGACGACGATACAAGAGTCATGACTGCTTACAACGTTGGAGCTGACGGTGAAATGGTCAAAACCATGGAAATCACTTACACACGAAAGAAGTAATTGATTGCTGAAAGAACTGCACAACTTGTAAATGCGACTCCTCCGCTCGCTGCTGATGGAAAAGACCTGAATTTCCGATCGATTTCAACTCCGGCGACGGCGGATTGCTAAAGCGCAGAAAGTTGTCAACGCGACGACTAACGAAGAAGGTTCCGGGACAGCACTTGCGGTCAATGAGAATGAAAAATCATCATAGTAGTTCTTGCCCACACCATCGACCATTTGCAGATTGAGGGTTTGCACCGTCGTGTCTGTAATCGAAGGCGACCAAGCCATACTTGAAGATGTAAAGGAATTGGAACTGGTATCCACGAATTCGAGCACGGAAGTTTTGGCATCCAAGTCAACGCTCATTTTCACGTTGGACCAGGTCGAGTTATCGGCCTGTAGTCCCGTGCTCTGCCAATTAATGTTATCAACGCTGTAGTAAACTTCTGGACTGTTTTGGTTACCCAGTTCAACTTAGAGAAAACCTCTTTGGCCAGTTTTTGCACACCGTTTTTTGCGTTAACATTTTGCTGCAACGCGCTGCGTTTTCGATCGGCGCCAACTCGAAAACACAAACCGGAGATTGGAACCAGCTCTCTTTTTTGAATCACAATTTTGACGCCGAGAAACAGGATCTGTGTTGAAGCTTCGTTTTATTCTCGCCCTATCCGGCAGGGCTTACCTGAGCGGCCCGAATTCCAGTCATTCCCCGGCTTTCTAAGCCATTGAGAATTTGACTCTCGGGCAGGTTGAGCTGATAATAAACGTCCTCGTCGATCAGCTCCACTTCCATTCCAACATCAATCAGCCAAAGCCTTTCCGCCGACGCATTCTTTAGAAGAAACCGTCAATTGAGGCTCTGGGCACGGATGGAAGTTAACCCTTTGCCAATTTTTTCGGTCGAGATTTTATGATTAGTCACTGCCCACAATGCAAAATTAAATTATCTGATTTTGCAGTTTCATGCGAGAAGTGCGGCTGGAGTATCGTCGCTTCCAGTGGGAGTAGCGATACGTTTTCTTTCACTCAGCCCGAGGGCGAGCAAGACAAACGTCCGGAAGATTTTATCGATGTGAAAAATTCTCCTCCCGAACACGCCGCTTCAACAGTTGCGAATGTCGCCGGAGCCGCTCAAACTCGTGGCAAGAAGTTGAGTAAATCCGAAACGGAAAAGCAAGCTCGCTCTTTAGAGCAAACGGAACTGCATCTCAATAAAGCGATGGCGCGAATTGAGATAGGTGAATTCGAAAAAGCCATTCGTTCGCTTAACCGGTCGATTATAGCCTCGCCTTACTCGCGATTGGGCGAATGTTATTCCTTGCGAGGTTATTGCCATCTCAAAAGTGGTGACTTTAAACGCTCCGAGAACGACTGTACCGAGGCGATTCGCTTGAACTGGAATGACGCGCAAACCTATGCGTGGCGTGCAGCGGCCCGAGGCGAACAGAACAAATGGCGACTCGCATTCGATGACCTCGATCGGGCGTGCACTGTGGCCGGTCGAGATCGAGACACGTATCTCGGATTGATGGACGCTTATGCGGAATCGGCCAGCGAGCATTTTCGCAACTTGATTAAAGCTGGAGACCAATCGGCCGACATTTTCTTTGAGCGAGGCTGGGTTTACTACCGGTCGGGCAAGTACGACAAAGCTGAACGAGATTTCAAGCAAGCTTTGTCCGTCCAGGAGAATCACCCGTGGGCGTCGGCGGGAATGGCGGAGTTGATTTTCAGCAACAAGTCACCGTCAGGAAAGTACTCTCCTGCTCGCACGGTCGAAGTATTCCAACTTTGCAACAATGCGATGTTAGGATCATCGGGTTGTAAAAGGAACGCGTTGCCGATTCGAGCGCAGATCTATCGATTCAAAGGTGACCTCGATCGTGCGCTGGCTGATCTTAATGAGTTATCTGAGCTTTCAGCAAACGATCCGGAATTGACCGTTTTGTGTTGTCGCCTTCGTGTTGATGCGGGCGACTACATGGTGGCGATCGATGAATTGACGAAGTTGCTTAACGAGAATCCGGCGCTGCAATCAGCGTTGCTATTGCGCGGAAACTGTTACCGTGAGATCCGTAACTATGCGCTTGCCGTGGAGGACTATTCGAAATTCTTACGTGGTAATCCGGATGATCCCGAAGCGCTTGTTCGCCGAGCAGAAGTTGAACTGGCAACGGGACATTTGGACCCGGCGTTGCGAGATCTGGATGCCGCTCTGGCCCGAGATGAAACAAGCTTTGAAGCTTTCTTGTGTCGCGCAAAGGTTTACTTAAAGCAGAAACGACTCGACTTGGCGATGACTGAATGTCAAAAGGCAGCCCGGTTGGATAACAGCGGAGCCGATGTGTTTGCGACGTTAGCCGCGATTTGTTATCAGCTCGGTCAGTACACTCAGTCGATCGAAGAATACAGCCGCGCCGTTGAACTGGCTGATGAGCATTCGGTGAAGGCAGGATACTTGTATCTTCGCGGCACCGCATATTACGAGCTGGGCGATTTTCAAAAGGCTTACACCGATTTCAAACACGCTTGTCATATTCGTCCGAATCATGCCGGTAGCTGGATCTGGAAAGCGGCAGCCTGTTCGCGTTTGGAGAAATGGTCCGGTGCGATTTTGGGATTACAACAAGCAATCGCCACGCGTCCTTCCTCACAAGCTCAATATCGACAACTGGGAACTCCTGTTGCCGAGCGTGCGATCGAGCATTTCGATCGTCAACAGCAACGCGGAAAGAGCACCGCTGATCTGTTCCGGCATCGTGGATTGGCGTTTCAGTTTCTGGGAAAGTACACGCGTGCGATCGAGGATTTTTCGAACTCGCTGAAATTGGATTCCAAACACGTTGAGACGTTTATTCGGCGAGGTCAAGCCTACGAGACATTGGGGAAGTCGGAAGAAGCGATTAAAGACTTTCATCGAGCGATCAAACTCGATCGCGGCAATCACCAGGCTTACTATCATCTTTCGAGCGCTGAAAACACAAGCAAAGATCTTGATGGTGCGATCAAAGACATTCGCAAAGCGATTAAGAACGGACCGCAACATCCGCGTTACTACATTTTCTATGCCGAGCTTATGCAGAAAAAAGGGGACTACGCGAGCGTGGTTGCGGCGCTTGATCGAGCCACGTTGTTGGATTCGACTGATGCGGCGACGTACCGAAAACGCGGACAGATTTATGTGTTGACGAGACATTATCTTAATGCCGTTAGCGACTTTACCCGGTCGTTGGAACTGTTACCAAGCCAAACAGACGTGATCGTTTCGCGAGGTCAGGCTTATTTGAAGTCTGGTCGGCCCGGATCTGCGATCGAAGATTTTGAATTGGCTTTGACACAAAATCAAACCTACGCAAAAGCTTACTCGGGCCGCGCAACGGCATTGACAGCGCTTAACCGTCATGAGTACGCATTGATCTGGTTGACCAAAGCCATCCACCGATTTGAAACGCCGCGTGAGATCGCAGAGATTGTTTTCGCACGCGGAAAAGTGTTTTATCAAATGGGCCGCTTGGGACCGGCGATCGATGATTTTACGACGGTTACCAAGTTGATGCGGCAGGATAAGAAAACAGTTTGTGCTGCCAAGTACGCGCGTGGGATCGCGCGATACAACATGGGACTGGCTGAAAAAGCTGCTCGTGATTTTCGAAATGTGCTCGCGGATGATCCCGGCAATGACGCGGCTGCCGTTGCGCTGTACTGGTTGGGTGATCCCGACGCCTCGACCAAGCCAGCGTTTTTGGAATCGCCTGAGCAAGTCATTCGTCCAACGCGTCCACCAGTGGTAAGGTCGCCTGTCGAAATGACGACGCGAACCAAGGACTGGTCGGCTGAGAAACCCTATGACACTTGGGTTCTTCGCTCGATCGACAAAAAGGAATACGGCCCGCTACAGCGTGAGACGTTGAATTCCTGGATCAAAGAAGGTCGTGTTGATTTCGGCATGCGTTTGCTGCGTGCAGACTGGTCAAAGTGGAAACGTGCTGAAAGGATCTTTAAGGAGTTGGAAGTTGGGCGAGGTGAAGACATGTCGAAAATCGAAGTCTTTCCTGAAATTGAGTTGGGCCCGCCGATCAAAAAAGACAGCTCGCTCTAAAAGAAATCTCGCTTAGACAGATTGCTTTCAAATCTGATCTGCTCCTTATTCGGAAAGACCCTCAAATTCTTGATCAACTTCGTCGATCAAACGGAGGATGATCTCAAAGCTGGAATGCGGTTGCAATTTTTGTTGAAATTGTTTCCGCCAATGCTTGGCCATTTTTGTATCACCCATTTTTAAATAGGCCAGCGCGAACAGTCCCTCTGCGTACGGCTCGTTATCGAGATCGTCGAATGAAATTTCTTCCAGTCGTTTTGCTTCTTTGAGAGATTCGATCGATGACTCATAGTCGCCCAACCGATATTGAGCTGCGGCAAGGAACCTGAGATTTTCAAAAGTCGGATAGTGGTTGCAACACTTTTCCGCTGTGACGAGAGCACTTTGATACTCTTCTCGCGAAGATTGACTAAAGCTTACGACGAAGTTTCCATCGACGGTCATTTCCGTGGCGTCTTGTCGCGTTAACGGCCGTTCAGTCAACCGTTTCGCATGTCGAACCAATAGATTGCCTTCCGAGCTTCCCGCGACCATCTTCGTTCCGTCATTGGAAAACGAAACATGTATCATTAGTTCAGGTAATTTGTCTCGAAGCACAAACAATTCGGTCCCGGATTCAACGTCCCAAAACTTGATCGACTTGTCGTCACTAGCACTGATTAGTCGGGAGCCGTCTTTGGAAAAAGCCAGCCCCGCGACTTGGGTTTTGTGCGATCGAATCGAATGGACTACTTCTCCGGTCTGAGCATCCCAAATGAATATCTCACCATTGAATCCACTGCTGCCGATCAATTTTCCATTGGGTGAAAAAATCGCGCGCCAAACCGCATAGCTATTGTCTGAAAAGTCGCGAGTAAGAGTCGCTGTTTTGACATCCCAAAGCTTGACCAAGAAATCGTCGCTGGCCGTTACGATGGACTTTCCATCTGGTGAGAACTTTGCGGAAGCAACTTCTCCGCTGTGCCCTTTCAGTTGCCCGACTTCTGTCCAGGTTTCCGTTTCCCAGATCTTTACCGTTTTGTCGGCGCTGGCAGTGGCCAGAAATTTTCCGTCCGGTGAAAAATCAACATCCCAGATGAATCCGTCATGCGCGTCGATCGTTTTTAAAAGAGACTGACTCTTGATGTCCCAGATGCAAAGTTTTGAATCGGCGTCACCAGTTGCAAAAATTTCAGTTATCGGTGAAACCGAAACGGAAAGGGTCGCGGGCGATCCATCTTCTCGAAACAAATTTCCAATCAAAGCGCCAGTCGCGGCGTCGGTTTGCGCGATGGTACCATTTTCAGTGACTGAAATCACTGACTTTTCATCGTTGGTGAAATCTGCCATCCAAACAATGCTGGCCGGATGCGGACGTGAAGCGACCGTTCCGAGCGTGTTGTTTGCATCCCAAAACCGCAACGTCGAATCTTCGGCGCCAGTGATCAGTTTTTGGCCGTCGGCTGAAAAAATAGCAGCGCTAAGTTTGTCATAATGACCCTGGCAAACTAGCAGTTCGTTTCCGCTTAGATCCCAAACTCGCGCCGTCTTGTCATAGGAACCGGACACCACGCGTGTGCCATCAGGAGAAAATCGAACGCTGCTGACTGGCTCACTTGTTATCATTGATCGCAGTAAGCGACCTGAAGCCAGGTCCCAAAGCCGAACCGTTTTGTCTTCACCGCCACTGGCCAGCGTTTCGCCAAATGGTGAGATGGCAACATCGAGGACTCCACCTGTATGTCCGTTCAATTCGGTGGTTTGAACGTAACTTCCAGCTGAATCTTTTTCACCGTCTTTCGATTCAACGTCTTGCAATTTCCAAACACGAATCGATCGGTCCATGCCGCCGCTGACGATTGTGTTTCCATCGCGTGAACAAGTGATCGACTTGATCTCTTGTTCGTGCCCGGACAATTCTTGCTGGATCGTTCCATCGTTCATCGATAAAACTTTGATCACCGTTGGAGTATCATTCTCGTAGTGGCGAATGCCGGAAACCCGCAGACTGTCGCTTCCCAAGGTGCCGGCGAAGAGGGTCCGAGGATCGGCCGGGTTAAATGCAAGGCACGTAATATCTTGTTTGAAAGGCCCCAGTTTCGTCGCGGCCGAATCGATGTCCGCGCTCTGCTGTTCACCAGACAGTGATATTGACTCCAGGTTGAAGATGTTAATTTCGTTAGCCCGATCGGAGCACGCCAATGATTTTGAATTGGGTGAAAATCGCACACATGTCACCTCGTCGCCCATGTACCAACTGTGCACGCAATGTTTGGTTTTCGCGTTCCAAAGTTTTACAACGTTGTCCGACGATCCGGACGCAATCCATTGACCATCGTTGGATGCGTCAATCGTGTTCACAGTTCCTGCGTGTCCGTAAAGGACTTCTTCGCTGGCATTGAATTCCGTGTGAAGGAATCGCGTTTCCCAACCATCTCGCGCCCCGTCGACGATCTGCCAAGCCAATTCGACATCTCCCAATTGCCATTGGGACCAAGCTTGTTTGACTCGAAACGAATGCAAGTCGATTTCTGCTTGCGACTGAAGTTTGGCTCGGCGCTCTTCGGATTCCTGCGCCTCCTTCGTTTTTTGAAGTGCAACTTTCGTTTCGCTTTTTGCGAGTTTCGACTTTCGATTGGCTCGCTCTTTTTCATTCATCGCCCAGAGCGTCAGCAGGCTTGTGGCAACGATACCGGCAATCAACAAAGCCGAGATTGCAGCGATTGAAGCGACTAAGCCGCGGTGACGTTTGACAAATTTCCTGAGAACATAAAGGCTTGTTGGGGGCCGCGCTTCGACCGTTTCGTTGTTGAGATAACGTTCAATTTCCAAAGCCAGAGTCCCTGCCGAGTCGTAACGGTCACTCCGTTCCTTTTCCAGAGTCTTCATTACAATCCAATCAAGATCGCCTTTGAGCGAGAATTGTAATTTCTCTGGTTGTGTCTGACGAAGGCTGCTGAGTTCGTACTTGTTTTTGGCCGTATTCACGCGATCGCTTGGTCGCTGAGGATCGACAACTTGAATGTGTTCCAGCGCTTGGATGATCGAAAAGTCACCCATCGTATGATCTTGAAGTGGTGTGGTGCCCGTCAACAATTTGTAAATCATTACGCCCAATGAATAGATGTCGGTTCGCGTATCGATATCCAGGTTACTCGCCTGCGCTTGTTCTGGACTCATGTATTGAATCGTGCCGAGGACTCGACCAAACTCCGTGAAAACCGTTTTGTCGGTTAACTTAGCCTGATGCCCCAGGGCTTTGGCCAGTCCAAAATCGATGATTTTAGGAATCGGAACACCATCGTATTCGGTCACCAATACATTGGAGTGTTTCAAGTCTCGATGGATGATCCCTTTTTGATGAGCGTGTTGAACCGCACGACAAATCGGCACCATGAGTTCCAATCGTTGGCGAACGTCCAATTTTTCTCTGTCACAATATTCGTTGAGTGGAATACCCTGTACCAGTTCCATGACGAAGTAGGGGCTGCCGGAATCGGTGGTGCCTGCGTCAAGAATTTTGGCGATGTTCGTGTGATCCATCAAAGCAATCGCCTGTCGCTCGGCTTCGAAACGTCCGATCGCTTCCTCGGTCCCGGCGCCGGTCGTAATCAGCTTCAGCGCGACGCGGCGTTTTACCGGTTCGGACTGTTCGGCCATCCAGACGGTGCCCATCCCGCCGGCACCAATTTTTTGAAGCAGTTTGTAGCGACCGATCGTTTCCATCGCGCGATACTGTTTCGTATTCTCTTCCAACTGCTGAGGCGACGGATCGTCGTCTTCAAAAGCAAATTTGTCGAGGCTGTCGATTCGCGTATCGTGGGCCAAAAACGGCCTTTGTTGATCGACCGCACCGATGGGTCTCACGATTTCGGCGTTCGATTCAGGCTTGTTCGGATCCGACGTAGCATCCAGTTTTCCTGAATCGATTGTCCCACCCAGAGAGCCTCCGCCTAGTGAATGATCTTCGAAATCTCTTCTCATTTCGAAATCGACAGCGACCAATTTGGCAATGATGGGTGGCTGGTCTGCAAGCGGAACATCAATCAAATAGTCTTTGATTGGAGGAGTGTTCTCGGCATCCCAATCTTCGCGATATCGCTTACAGATCGTTTTAAGCAATTCGTTTTTACGCGAATCCATTTTGAGAACTCAGGGAGGTAGCTGGAATCAATTGAGTTCATCTTAACCAACGCTCGATGAAACGTGGTCGAACAACTTTCAAAATCGAAAAACGACGCAAAGTTTGTTCGTTCTCCAACTGGCAACGTCAGATGGCCAACAACAAGAGGCCCGTTCCTGATTGGCCGAGCCAGGTGACTTTGGTAAACTGGTCGAGGCAGAATCTGCCAAAGCGATCCTAGTTCGGCAGAATGCATGACGACTTTAAGTGAATTACGAAAACGTGCCGCAAAGCAACCGAAACGAATCCTGTTTCCGGAATCGGATGATCCACGTGTGATTGAAGCTGCCTGCCGATTCGAGTCTGAGGGATTGGGCAAGAGCGTTCTTTTTGCGAGTGAAGAAAGTTCGGAAGCTTCGGTAGGAACAGGATCGCTGCAAACTCTATCGCCAACTGATCCGTCGTTGATCGAGCTTTGTGCAGAGCAGCTCAAGGAGAACAGGAAGCATCGTGGGATGACGCTGAACGATGCCAAGGAAGCCTTGTCGGACCGGCTTCTTTTTGCTGCGTTGTTGTTGCGGACCGGCAAGGTCGATGGTTGTGTGTCAGGTAGTCTGGCCAAAACGTCGTCAGTCATTCGAGCTGGATTGTATGGCGTTGGGCTGAAACCAGATTGCGAAACGCTGTCGAGTTTTTTCTTGATGCATAACGAAGAGCGAGCGATTACGTTCGCCGATTGCGGAGTCGTTCCCGAACCGACCGCTGAGCAGCTTGCCGAGATTGCGGTCGATGCAGCGGAGAATCACCAGCGATTGACGGGAGAAACACCTTGTGTCGCGATGCTCTCGTTTTCGACTTTGGGAAGTGCGGAACACGAACGTGTTGACAAAGTTCGGCAAGCGTTGAAGATCATCGGTGCGCGGAAACCTGACTTGATCGTCGACGGCGAGCTTCAGTTTGATGCGGCTTTTGTGCCGACGGTTGCAGCTCGCAAGGCGCCAGATTCGCCAGTGGCTGGAAAAGCAAACGTGTTTGTGTTTCCAAATCTTGAATCGGGAAATATTGCTTATAAGATCGCGCAGCGAATGGGCGGCTACCAGGCGCTGGGCCCAATCATTCAGGGCTTGCGAGCTCCATTTATGGATTTGTCACGCGGATGCTCGGTTGATGATATCGTGGACGTCGCGGTGATTGCGTCGGTGCTGGGATAGGCGTAGCGACTATCGCAACCAGCCTTTTTTAGTCCACGCCGCGCTCAGGGGGACAATCAAGACTGCAACGGCGATTACCAACGGCGACAATCCAACGCCCATCTTTTCAACCGTATCGCTCAGCAAAAAGACGTAGGCGTTTTGAGCCAGTACGCCCAGTAGCGAAATCACAAACAGCGGAAACGCCAGCTTTCGTCGCATTAATAGTGCGATCGATCCAAGCACGCCAAAAATGACGGCCACTCCGAATGCGATATTGACCCAAATCGGCGTCGAACTAATCGCCTCAACTTGAGCTTCCGTTGCTGTTGCTTGAGTTAAAAGCTCCTCGTTGTTTAACATCGCCACAGTCAGACCAAACACTGCCAGTCCCATCAAGTTCCATAGCAGCATCAGGGTGCTGGCGGCCCAATACCATTTTGGCACACTGACTGTCGAATTTTCATTCACTGAGTTTCACCTTAATAAAGCACGTTGGTCTAAAGAAATCTGGCTTTCATCAAAGAGAAAACGACTCGATTCCGGATTTAACATCGTTCATGAAATTCGCGGCGCCCACACCGTTGGCGATCCGATGATCAAAACTCAAAGTCGATTGAATCATGGGTTGGAATTTGAACGAGTCGCCATCGGGAACAGGATGTTGATAGACTTCACCAATCGCCAACGTGGCAACTGCCGGTGCAACGATGGCCGGAATTCCAATTCGCATACCGGCTTTCCCGATATTGGAAACCGTTAACGTCGTTGAAGCGTCGGCTTGATCTTCTCCGTTTTGGGCGAGTGTCACCTGTTTTGCATAAGCATCATAAAACTCGCCCGCCGTCATCTTGTCTGCGTCACGAACAACCGCCGTGACCATCTCGTCGCCAGGAAGTGCAACAGCAACGCCCAGGTTCACGTTATGAAAGACTTGTAGCGATTTGCCATCAGCCGAAAGCGAGCTGCGAAACTTACTGTGTGTTTTGATCGCTTGAACGATTGCCCAGCACGCCATCGCAAAACCAGTTGGGCCACCGCCGCTGGCTTTAGCCTTTTGGCGCGCCGCTTGAACGTTGGACCAATGCATTTCGTTGACGACGGTGACAGGAATACAATCCTTAGCACCACGTCCCAAACGGTAGTTCAAGACGACTTGCGATTTGGGTAAAGGAACCAGTTCGAAGAGATCCGAATCGACCGATGATCCCGCGGCAGCGCCTCCGCCACCGGCCAAGTAAGCATCCACGTCCGACGTCATTAATTTTGATCCGGCAGCCGGAATCGATTTTGCGACGTCGAGTAACCCTTTTTCCTTCAGGTACCGTCGTGTCTTGGGCGGGATCTTGATATCGCCAGACCGGACCGCAGTTGCAGCCGGCGCGTTTGAACGGGATGGCTTGGGCGCTGACGCAGCGCTTTCGGGTGCCGAGTCAGTCGGGCCATGACCGGCGGGCATTTCCTGTACGCCTTCGGCGACTTCCATGCGCGCGATCTCGGTTCCGATCTCCAGGACCGAGCCCGTTTCCACGACCCACTCGACTAAAGTTCCGGTGTAAGGCGATTCAACATCCGTTGTCGCTTTGTCGGTTTCCATAGTGTAGATCGGCTCGTCACGTTTGACTTGATCGCCGGGCTTTTTCAAAAAATCGACTAACAACGCTTCCTGGAGACCTTCGCCCAGTTGCGGAATCCGAACAGAAATGATCGGCACGTATTACTCCTCTAATGTAAGTCGAATCGCATCGACAACTTGCTGAGTACTCGGAAGAGCCGCATACTCGTAAACTGGATTGTAGCCAATGTGAATGTCTTGCTTGGCCACCAACTGAGGTGCACTGACGAAGTGACAAAAGCCTTCGTCGTCGCTCATCAAATCAGTGATGATCATTTGCCCGACACTACACGAACGACCGTCTTCCTGGACGATAACCAATCGACCCGTCTTGGCTACAGATTTCAAAATGGTTTCTTTGTCCCAGGGCTGAATCGAACGCAAGTCGATGATTTCAACTTCAGCTTCCTCGGAAACTTCGGCAGCCGCTTCGGTGGCTTGCTCGATACAGTTGCCCCAAGTCACAATGGTAACGTCTTGACCTTCTTGGCGAACCTTTGCTTGGCCGAATCCGACAGGCTCAATATCTTTCGGCACGTCCATCTGTTGACGGAAGAGATGTTTCGGGACCAGGAAGATCGTTGGGTCCATCGCGTCCATTGCCGTCCACATCAGCGCGGCGGCGTCTTCGGGCGTGCTTGGGACAACAACGCGGAGACCTGGAACGTGAGCGAAAATCGATTCGTTGGCTTGCGAATGCCAAAGCGATCCACCAGGCAAGTAAGCGCCGTAAGGAGCGTAGACCACCATTGGACATGGCCACTCTCCACCAGTACGCCAGCGAATGGTGCTCAAGTTTTGCGTGATCTGATTCATCGCCGGGCCGACGAAGTCGATGAACTGAATCTCAAACACAGGTCGTCTACCATAGCCTGCCATACCGATGCCGACGCCGGCGATCGTGGCTTCGGCCAACGGTGAATTGAAGGCCTTGGTTGGATGCTCGTGCGAGAGATCAGCCGTCAATCCGAACACGCCTCCTTTGGGAGCTTCGATGTCTTCACCGAAAAAGATGGCACGTTCGTCGGTCGTAAGTTTCTGTTTGAAGATGTGATTCAAGGCGTCAACCATCCGCCACTTTTTACCGCCTTCAAGCGGCGGAGCGGTCGGTGTTGGCAGCGGTCCGTATAGATCATCCATCAAGTCAGACGGTGTCGGATCGGCTTCTGTTTCCGCCGCAATGTAATCGTCGTCGACCTGTTTGTTAATCGATTCTTTGATCGATTCCCATTCGGATTCGCTCAGTTCGCCGGCCGCAATTAGCTCTTTCGACAAGACCAAAATCGGGTCGCGATCAGTCATCGCGTCAATCTCTTCTTGCGGACGATACACGCGATGGTCGTCGCTGCTGGTATGTGAACAAAGCCGGTCCAACTCGCACACGATCACTGTAGGTCCGCCGCCGGTGCGCGCTTTCTCAAGAATCGGAACGGCGGCTTCATAGACTCGGTCAGGATGGCGAGCGTCCAGATGAACGATATGATCTTCGTTGAAGACTTTTAGCTTGAACGGATTGAACTTTTCCGTGTTCGTGCTGATTCCATAATTGTTGTCTTCGACGAGAAAGACGATTGGCAGTTGCCGTTCGATCGCGAACGAAATCGCTTCGTAGAACTCGCCTTGACGCGATGCCGCATCACCGACGGTCGCAATGGCGATGTTTGGTTTTCCATCGAGTTGCATCGCCCAGGCAACGCCGCAAGCGGGCAGAGCATTGGCTCCTGTCGGTGTGGGAACACTCCAGATGTTTTTGCTGCGATCGGAGTAGTGGCCTGGCATCTGCCGGCCTTTGCTTGACGAGCGAATCTTTGCAAAGTAGGCACTGGCAAGGTCGGAGTTAGGGACTCCTTTGGCCAACACCATCGCTCGATCGCGATAATAGGGAAACAGGTAGTCGTCTTCCTCAAGCAAGTTGGCAATCACGCCCAGCGGTTCGTGACCCATTCCGGCAACTTGAAACCAGCCTTTACTTTGTCGATGCAAGACGCCTTCGCGCCGATCACCTTCGCGGCTGAGATACATCAGCTTTAGAAATTCGAGACGGTTATATGTCATGGATCTTGAGGTTGATTCGTTTTGATCTGCCAATTGGCTCATGTTGGTGATCCTAATTTATACTTAAACGACTGGCCGGTCATCGTGGATGGATCAATGGACCAATTCATTTCTAGCGCAAGAAACATAACAGCTTGTTCGCTTTTGAAAAACTCATCTGACGTTCGACGCGTTGCCGAAGTGCCGTGAGTTAAGCGACGTTAAGTCGGTTAGCTCTCCATCCTAGAGCTTCCGATTGGCAACCAGCACATGAGTGGGTCGCGCCTGCTCGGAACATATTCAACCAACAATTGGGAACATTTTCAACCCGTTTGGCGGATAATTGCACCTTAAAGCTTCTTTCGGGTCAAATGGTATCCAAAATGGCTTGACTAACGAGCGTTGTGAAAAGAGGCTCGTCATCAAAGAATCGCTTGGTCGGCGAAACTGAATGCTCATTTGGCAAGTAGAAACACATGGGCAATTTGGACGGCGTTCGACGTTCAGCGCCTGGTTTGCGTACTCGTTGTTTTTCATGAGCATTCAATAAAGACAGAATGATCGGTGAAAAAGTAACCAATGGCGGAAAGACTTTCGTTAAATGGGCGGTTCGACAAAGGAACCTCACAAACACGATCCAACTTTCGTTACGATCTCGGACCAAAGGAGTGCAGATTTGCTGACTTCGTTTTGTCAAATCAAATACTATTTGCTGACTAAGCGACTTTTTGTTGCTAAGTTAGATCACGCATCACACAGATGCTTTACTGGCACTTGAAGTCTGTCATCATCGTCAATCAGAATTATTAAACACTAACAAGGAATGAAGATGAGTCTTCGATTTATTCGTCTTTCGCAATCTCGCGGATCTGCGGTTTGCTCAATGGCACTGTTTACAGTCGCATGTTTCGCAGTATCTATTTTCGCGTTCCCGCCTTCGACGGTGTTCGCTCAAGCCGTTGCCGAAGTAGAACCTGAGACGGAAGTTGAAGGCGAAGTTGAAAGCGAAAGTGAATCGGCAAAGTCTAAGCCCACACAATCTGAAGCCGCTGCTGCGATTCTTGAACGAGTGACTTATGACATCAAGTATATGGCGTCGGATGAGTTGGGTGGTCGCCAACCAGGCACACCTGAGATGAAGCTTTGCGAAGACTACATCGTTGGCGAGTATAAAAAAATTGGCTTGGTAAGCCCGATGGAAGACGGCTCTTACTTTCAGACTTTCGAGGTTGGCAAGACGCGCAAGTTTGTTGCCGACGACAGTGGAATTAAACTGATGGGCCCCAATGACGCTGAGATGGAACTGGCAGCTGGAGCCGACTACACCCAGATGACATGTCGCAAAGACTTCGACATGGCAGGCGAATTAGTTTTCGTTGGCTACGGAATTAATGCGGACGAAGAACATAACTACAACGACTACGAAGGAATCGATGTCGAAGGGAAAGTCGTCGTGCTGATCCGTCGGGAACCTCAACAAGAAAACGCAGCGAGTGTTTTTGATGGCGAAGAAATCACGCCTTACTCGTACATTCGCACGAAGGTTGTCGCGGCGCGTGATGCCAAGGCTGCTGGTGTTTTGATGGTTAACGATGGACTTTCGTCACCCGATGAAGAACGAGATGAGTTGCTCGCCAGCGACCAGTTCGGTAGCGACACGAATTCGATCCCGTTTGCCCAAATCAAACGCTCTGCACTTAACAAGATTCTTGAGCTTTCACCGTTGTCCACGCCGACAGGTGAAAAACTGGAAACGCTCGAAGCAATCGAAGCGCATATTGACGATGAGTTGGAACCCGTTTCGCAAACGATTTCCGGCTGGAAAATCAGCATGAAAGGTGCTTTCGAAGATCGCGGAATCGAAACGTCGAACATTGTCGGAGTCATCGAAGGCGAAGGCCCGAATGCTCACGAGACGATTGTCATCGGCGGACATTACGACCACCTTGGGAAAGGAGCTTACGGTTCACGTGCTCAAGATCGTTTCGGGGAGATTCATAATGGTGCTGACGATAACGCGACGGGCACAGCCGGTGTGATCGAGCTGGCTCGCCGGTATGCGGCTCGAGATGAAAAGCCTGGCCGTCGTTTGGTTTTCGTTTGCTTCACTGCTGAAGAAATGGGATTGCTCGGAGCTTACCATTACGTTCAAAACCCGATCTATCCACTTGAAGACACGGTCGCGATGGTCAACTACGACATGATCGGTTGGCTTCGAGATGACAAACTGACTTTGTACGGTTGGAACAGCTCGAAGCAATTTGATGCTTTGTTCGAAGCCGCCAACGAAGGGTTCGATCTTGATCTGCAAAAACCAGCAAGCGGTTTTGCCGGAAGTGATCACTTGCCGTTCAACGAGAAACGGATCCCAAACACGTTTATTCATACCGGCATCAACGATGTTTATCACACGCCCGATGATGACTTCGAAGCCATTGACTGCGAAGGTGCAGTGAAGGTCATCGATTTTACAGAGAAGTTTGTCGACGGTTTGGCAGCCATGGAGAAACGGCCTAAGTATGGAATGCCTAAACCGTTTCGATTGGGCGTCCTTGCTCGTGCGAACGATAATGGCGAGTTTGTCTTCCAACGAATCTCGACAGGATCAATTGCCGAATCGGCTGGCCTGCAAGAGGGAGATGTCCTGGTATCGTGGACTGTCGGCGACGAGGAGCATGAAATTTCCAGTCAGCGGCAACTTCGTCGAGCCATTCGTCGTGATCGCGGTGAAACAGTTAAAATGAAACTGCTTCGCGACGATGCAGAGGTTCTGTTGAACGTGCTGCTGGCAAATCCAGACGAAGACGAAGACGAAGACGAATAGAGTTTAACATGTCGTCCAAAAACCTAATGCGGTTCCAGTTGTTTACAACTTTGGTTTTCGTTTTAGGTCTGCTGATCCGTCCTTGTTTTGGAATCGCACAAGAAAATCAGCGCGGTGAATTTACTGCCGAAGAGATTGAGTTCTTCGAAAATCGAATTCGCCCGCTGCTGATTGATCAATGCGTGAAGTGCCACGGCGACGAAAAACAGGAAAGCGGTTTTCGTGCTGACTCTCGCAACGCCATTCTTGCCGGCGGCGTCAGCGATACTCCCGGCGCGCTAGGCGGCAATCCTGTCGATAGCCTGATCATTCAATCGGTTCGCCATGAATCAGATTACGACATGCCGCCGACAGGCAAGCTTTCTGATCAACAAATCGCCGACCTGACTCGCTGGGTCGAACTTGGATTGCCTTGGCCCGACGACGCCGAGCCAATCACTCAATCGCTCGACCAGAGAATGGATGAACACCGCAAATCGCATTGGTCGTTTCAACCCATCGAGAGTTTTCCTGATGACACATCGATCGATTCGTTGTTGGGAAAGAAGCTTTTAAAGGCGGGACTGGCTTTCTCGTCACCGGCTACAAAACGAAAACAGATCCGTAGAGCCACGTTTGATTTGATCGGACTACCGCCTTCGTTCGAGGAAGTTGAGTCGTTTGCTAACGACGATGATCCTGCTGCTTACGCGAAATTGATCGATGGTTTACTTGAGCGACCGGAATATGGCGAACGTTGGGCGCGGCATTGGCTTGACGTTGCTCGGTATGCAGACACGCTCGGTTACGCGTTGGCCGAAGAGGATCGCGAGTATCCGTTTGCTTACACGTATCGTGACTACGTCATCAACGCTTTCAATCAAGACTTGCCCTTCGATCAATTTGTCGTTCAGCAACTGGCGGGAGATCAACTGGATGTTCCGGCTAACGACTCGTCATTGGCTGCGCTTGGGTTTATCACTGTCGGGCGGAAGTTTCTCAACCAAGTTGATACGATCGATGATCGCGTTGATGTAGTAACGCGTGGGCTGATGGGGCTGACCGTTAGTTGTGCGCGGTGCCACGATCATAAATTCGATGCGGTTTCGACTCAGGATTACTATTCGTTGTATGGCGTTTTTTATAACTGCCAACCGCCATCTGAGTTGCCGTTGATTGGGGAGATCCCCGAGAGCGATGCGGCGAAGGCTTATTTTAAAGAACTGGAAGCACTGGAAAAAGAACTGCAAGACTTTCTTGTGCAGGCTCGAGCCAAAGTTCAACATGAAACGATGTCCGACATTCGTCAGTATGCGATGGCGATTTTTTTGTGGGATGACATGCAGGAGCTTGAGTCGCGCAAAGTCATTCAATTGGTCGAGATGTACCTAAACGTGATCGGACGGATGCGGAGTCATTGGCAAACGATTTCATTTTCGCAGGAAGACACAACCAACGGCAAATTTTTGCGGCCGTATTACCGCACGTTGAAAAACGAAACCTCGCTCGACAAAAAAATCGAGGCGGTCAACGAGCTGAGTGACGAACTGGAGAGGATCGTCGAAAAATGGAAATCGGCCGGTGCTCCCGACGATGCGATGTCGGCGTTTGAGGACGATGATGATAGGGAGCGTGCCCGAATTCTTTTTGCGGATGGATCACCGTTTACAATTCCGGCTGCCGAAGCGCAGTTTCTACTTAACGGTGCAGATCAGAAAACAGCCCGCACCAAACAGGCCAACATTCAAAAGCATCACGCCAAAACTCCGTTCGGCGTCGATCGAGCGATGGTTGTTGTCGACAAAGCCAATCTCGAAGAGACGCATGTGATGATCCGTGGCAACGAAGGTCGTCCGGGAGAGTTGGCTCCGAGGCGTTTTTTAGCTTTGCTGGAACGCGAAGAACGGGAGACGTTTTCAAATGGGGCGGGGAGATTGGAGTTGGCAAGAAAAATTGTCGATCCGGAGAATCCGCTTACCGCCCGCGTGATTGTGAACCGAATTTGGATGCATCACTTTTCTCAACCGCTGGTCGATACGCCAAGTGATTTTGGTATTCGATGCGATGAACCGATTCAGCGAGAACTGTTGGACTTCCTTGCCGGCGACCTCATTCGCAATGGCTGGTCGATCAAGTCGTTGCACCGGAAGATCATGCTTTCCAGGGCTTATCAACAATCCAGCCAGCATCGGCGTGAAGCGGCTGCGGTGGATCCGGAGAATCGATTGCTTTGGCGGATGAATCCGCGAAGGTTGGAGTTCGAAGCACTTCGAGATTCGATGCTTGCGGTGTCCGGTGAGCTTGATCTTCAGCGAGGAGGTCGCGGTAATGATCAGTTCGTCGCGCCGTTTGATGTTCGACGTTCGATCTATGGAAGGATTAACCGGCAAGAGCTTGCAGGTGTGCTGCGAGTTTTTGATCTGGCCAGTCCCGATCAAAGCGCGGCCAAACGGTTGCGCACGGTCGTGCCGCAACAAAGTCTTTTCCTGATGAACTCTGAGTTTGTGATCCAACAGTCGGTCAGGATTGCTGAAAAAATAAGTGTTGCCAAAACGATTGAAGAACAAGTGGTCAAGTTGTTTCGTACTGTTCTTTCGCGGGAACCGACAGGACAAGAGCGAGTGTTTGTTGTCGGGTTCTTGACGCAGCCACCGTTAGATGAACCCATTGAAGGTCAGTTAAGTAGGCTGGAACAGGCGTGTCAGGTACTGTTGATGGCTAATGAGTTTGAGATAATCGATTGAACCAACTTGATTAAACAATCGGCATGAACCAACAAAACGATAACTTTAAAGGAGCCAGAATCGCATTGAGCCGCCGGAGCATGCTGCGCCGCTGTGGTACTGGATTGGCAGCGATGGGGTTGGCTGGGTTACTGGCCGATGAAGGGTTACTTGCCGCTTCCGCTGATGAGAAACGTAACGCCAATCCGTTGGCTCCACGCGCGGCTCACTTTCCTGGCAAAGCGAAACGTGTGATTCACATTTTCCTCAACGGTGGTCCGTCTCACGTTGATACGTTTGATTACAAATCTCAATTACAAAAGTACGACGGCAAGCCGTTGCCGATGGATTTGAAAACGGAACGTAAGACTGGCGTTGCGATGAAGTCGCCGTTCAAATTCAAGCAGTACGGACAAAATGGCGTTCACGTCAGCGAACTTTTTGAGCAAACAGCGCAGCACATTGACGACATTGCAGTCATCAATTCGATGAAGGCCGATGTCCCCAATCATGAACCTTCCTTGCTGCTGATGAACTGCGGAGAGTCGCGACTGGTTCGGCCCAGCATGGGTTCATGGATCACTTATGGAATGGGAACGGAAAACCAGAACTTGCCCGGATTTGTCGCGCTGTGTCCGGGCGGGTATCCCGTCAAAGAAACTCAGAACTGGCAGTCAGCTTTTCTGCCGGGCGTGTTTCAAGGGACTTACGTGAACACGGAAAATGAAGAAATTGAAAAACTGATTGAACACATTCGTAATCGTCACCTTTCGAAATCGGAACAGCGAAAACAATTGTTAGCGCTGCAAAAGCTTAATCAGATTCACCAACGTCAACATGCTCACGACCCCGTCGTGGAAGCTCGTATTCAGTCTTTTGAGTTGGCGTATCGGATGCAAATGGAAGCCACCGATGCGTTTGATGTTTCGCGCGAGCCCCAACATGTTTTGGATGCTTATGGTCCCGGTGTGAACGCGCGGCAGATTTTGATCGCTCGGCGGTTGGCCGAACGGGGTGTTCGGTATGTTCAAGTTTGGCACGGAAAAGATCAGCCGTGGGACAATCATGATGATCTGGAAGTGAATCATCGAAGATTGTCGAAAGAGTGTGATCAACCGATTGCGGCTTTGCTGGCCGATCTAAAGCAGCGCGGCATGCTGGCCGACACGTTGGTATTGTGGGGCGGCGAGTTTGGGCGAACGCCGGTTGTAGAAATGCCGACTGCCGGCGCGAACGAAGGAAAGATCAACGGCCGCGACCACAATCACTATGGATTCACGGTTTGGATGGCTGGCGGCGGAGTTAAAGGTGGACAAGTCTACGGAGCGACGGACGAGTTTGGCTTTAAGGCCGTCGAGAATCCAGTCCACGTTCATGACTTACACGCGACGATGCTGCACTTGCTGGGATTTGATCACAAGCGTTTGACGTTCCGGTATGCCGGAAGAGATTTTCGGCTAACGGATGTGCATGGAAATGTTGTCAAGGATTTGATTGCGTGATGAGTGGCAACGTGAGATTGGGATTTGAGATCTAAAAATTGAAATCTAAGTTCTCAGATTCAGATTCAGATTCAGATTCAGATTCAGATTCAGATTCAGATTTGGGATTGGCGTTTGAGATTTGAGATTTGAGATTTGAGATTTGAGATTTGAGATTTGAGATTTG
>CAZPBE010000075.1:0-21989 GCA_964584615.1 uncultured Pirellulaceae bacterium
AAAGGAAAGGTAATGCGCGGTTGTGGCGTCAACCATTTGTCGTCGAGCGGCTAACAGGGTTATGTACGACATCATGTCGTAAAAACAGGAAATTCCTTTTCTGAAGTTTACCAAGACTACTAGGGTTCGCCAATCGTTTGGTTCTGCTTCCACTTTATAGAAGCATGATTGCTTGCAGATTTCTCCAATATGCGTGTACCAACCCTGCACCGGATAGGGAGTTGACCTTTTTATTCTCGCTTTAGCTTGCTGTCACGCTTTTGCTTGCTGTCACGCTTTTATTGATCGTCCGACATCGAGCTTCTTAGCAGTTGTCGATCGTGTTCGATCAGCGCGTCGGTCAACAGGCTAACTTTGCCGGCGATGATTTGGTCGAGTTTGTAAATCGTTAGATTGATACGGTGATCGGAAACGCGGTTGTCGGGATAATTGTAAGTTCGAATTCGTTGCGACCGGTCGCCTGACCCGACAAGCGATTTTCTTTCGCTGGCTCGTTCGTCATTGATTGCTTTCTGTTTGAATTCGAAAATCCGCGACTTGAGAATTCGGATCGCCTTCGCCAAGTTTTTGTGTTGGCTTTTTTCGTCTTGAATCGCGACAACGATGCCGGTTTCATGATGCGTCAGTCGGACGGCGGAATCGGTTTTGTTGACTTTTTGTCCACCCGGTCCACTGGCGCGATAATTGTCTTTCCGATAGTCATCTGGCTTCAAAGTAACTTCGACGTCTTCCGGTTCCGGTAACACAGCGACCGTTGCCGCGGACGTGTGGACGCGACCTTTGGTTTCGGTTTGTGGAACGCGCTGCACTCGATGGCCACCACTTTCATACTGCAGTTCGCGGTAGACGCCTTCTCCTTCAATTCCCAAAGTGATTTCTTTGTAGCCGCCAATTTCGCTTGGGCTGGCGTCGATGACTTCGACTTTCCATTTTTTGGATTCGGCGTGTCGCTGATACATATTCAACAAGTCGCCAGCAAACAACGCCGCTTCATCGCCACCGGTTCCGGCTCGGATCTCCATCACGCACCGCGTCCGGTTAGCGTCTTCTCCGCCGATCGTCATGTCCAGCAATTCGGCCCAGATGACTTCGCGTTCTTCAGTCAGTGTTTCGATCTCGGCCTTAGCCATCTCAGCTTCTTCCTCATCTGAGCTGCCGGCCATCTCTTTTAGTTCATCCAAATCCGAAAGGATGACTTTGAAGCGACCGTATTTGCCGGCAAGTTTCGCCAACGATCCGTGTTCACGCGCGACCGAGGCCATCAAGCTGGAATTGCCTTGGACTTCAGGGTCGGAGAGTTGTTTCTCAAGCTCATGAAAGCGAGCTTGTTTCTCGTCGAGCATTTTACGCATGGGGGTACCTGGTTTTGTTGGTCTGTTTCGTGAAGGCCAATGGCCGATTGAGTGTTGGCCGTTTCTGAATGACGACGACTGGATGACTGGCGCTTGGATGATTGCGCGTGGTGCAAGTCTGAAGGAGTGGCATCGCGACAATCGAGCTACGCAGGAAGGTAGCAACAAAAGCTAACGGAACGTTGCCGCAACGTTCATCAACAAGCCAAGAGTAAGCCAGCTAGGAATCGAATGGGCTGTGAGGGCTGGATTGGCGGGTTTCGCGCAGTGCAGACTTGGTGGCTTGGCCAACCAATTTCAATGAGTTGTGTCGTCGAACCAGATTTTTTGGCTTAACCATAAAAGGCTCGCATTTTGTGTGCAGCTGTTGAGTCAGGTTTTCGCTTGAATACATAGCGAGGAGCAGCGTTCTCGCGTTTTCAGGATAGCCCACCAAGCAAAAAACGGCAACCGACGATAAGGATCGGCATTGTTCATGGATCCGAAATGGCCATTGATTCAAGACCTCGGCAGGAAACGGCGTGTCGGTCTTGGCTCGCGGTTCGGTTAATTTTTCGAAGATCGACTTTCCAGGACAAGCGTGCACCGATCGAAAAACCTTGGCCGCTCGTTGCGCAGAAATCATCAACGTGATAACATTCTAGGTGACAAGATGATCCGTCCGTTTTCAGGTTCACCGGATATGTTTGAACTTATTGCACAAGGACAATCGCCCGAGCAACGTTGGCGAAAAGTACTGGATCCCGGTACGTCGATGGAACTGGGGCGTGAGTGTGTTCCTTTGGGAGTCAATTGGGACAGCCAAATTTCTCGACGTCATGTCATGTTGTTGCTGGACAATGAAGAGCTGGTTGTGGAGAAAATTGAGTCTGCACAGAATCCGGTATTCTTCGGAGGGGTGGAAAGACCGGCGTTCAAGCTGAAACCGGGTGAGCATTTTGTTATCGGCAAGACAACGTTTTCATTGAGCAACGAGCGCGTATTGCCAACGCTTGATGTTCCCAGTCCGATTTCTCAGCGAGCGTTCAGTCCGCAGTTTCTGCGGAATGTTGAATACGTTGATGCCGATCGACGAATTCAAGTTCTCAACCAATTGCCGGGAATCGTTTCCAGTTTCGGTAATGAGAAAGAGTTATTTACGCGAATGGTCAATACGTTACTCGAAGGCATTGCGCCGGCTTCGATGGTGGCAATCTTTTGCCCGGGCGAAGAGGAGGACGGAGAACCTGACCGTGAACCACCGACCGAGATTGTGCATTGGGATCGACGCCGGATGGCGACGGGAGATTTTTCTCCAAGTGAGCGATTGATTCGGCAAGCCGTTGAAGAACAGAAACCGATTTGGCACATTTGGAATCAGGGGCATTCAGGCGCGGTCGAGTACACCATGGATGTTGACAACGATTGGGCGTTTGTCTGTCCGCTCAATGGGCAAGCCACACGAGGTTGGGGAATTTATGTCACGGGCAAGAATCGTATCAGCAGTCTTTCCGTTGCCGCGGGTTCGAAAAGTCCGTCGGCAGGATCGGGCGAAGTTGACTTGCAAGGCGATGTAAAGTTTTGCGAGTTGATTGCGTCAACGTTGACGAATCTTCTTGAAGTGCAACAGCTTGAGCGACGTCAGTCGAGTTTGCGTCCGTTCTTTTCGCCGATCGTGATGGATGCGTTTTCTGATCACGAACCGGAAGAAGTCTTAACTCCGCGCGAATGTGAAGTCGCTGTGCTGTTTTGTGACTTGCGCGGTTTCTCGAAAGCTTCCGAAGCGCTGGCCGACAACCTGTTGGAGTTGCTTGATCGTGTGAGTAGTTCGCTGGGAATTATGACGCGAGAGATTTTGGAATGTGGCGGGGTGATCGGTGACTTTCACGGAGATGCAGCCATGGGATTTTGGGGTTGGCCGTTGGAGCAGCAGGATCGCTCGATTCGTGCCGTGACCGCGGCGTTGAAAATTCAAAGCGTGTTTGCCGCCATTTCGCTTGACCCAACGCATCCGCTGTTCAACTTTAGCATGGGGGTCGGCATCGCGACCGGTTCAGCGGTGGCCGGCAAGATCGGCACCAGCGATCAGGTCAAGGTGACCGCGTTCGGACCTGTCGTCAATCTCGCTTCGCGGTTGGAGGGAATGACGAAGTGGTTTGGTTCGTCGATTCTGTTGGATGAAGATACGGCGAATGAAGTCAAGGTAAAGGCTGCTGAGCTGGGCCTTTCGTGGCGGCTGCAAAGGCTGGGAAATTTTTTGCCGTTTGGCTTGAAGACGCCCAGCCAGGTTTATCGAGTGATGGCGGAAGAGGAAGCAATCAAATCTGTGGACAGTATGGCAGCCTACGATCGAGCGATTCTTCTGTTCGAAAAAGGCGAATGGGCTGAAGCGGAGCGGGAGTTGGCGACTATGCCCGAAGACAACCCCTGCCGGATATTTTTACAGACCCATATAGCTCAACCAGACTATCAAGGAAAACCGCCAAACGACTTCGGCGGTGTGATTCAAATGCGGTCAAAGTAAGTAGAAACTGCTATAATCGCCAGACCATGTTCTGCTGCTTTCTCGCATTGGCAGAACCTAACTCGAAAAAATGCTCCTCAAGATTTCTGTTCATCCGGACAGGGTTGTGAACACGTGAATGCCAAAACGAAAAAAACGATTTCAGAAAAAACGGCCTCCGATTTTGTTTTCAAATCAAAGCTGACCGGACCCATTAAAGAACTTTCTGTCCTCCGCAGGTCATTGTTGTTTGCCGAAGTCGCGATGATCTCGTACCTGCCAATCGAAGAGTGCAATATCGCGGCAGGCAAACTTGGGTTTACCAACGGAAAATTCTTCAACACCGATGGAGCGCAAGCGTATTGGTTTCACAACGAGCACGATAGCGTCGTGGTATTTCGCGGAACCGAGCCGAATGACTGGAACGATATCAAAGCCGACGCGAACGCGTTGACGGCGTTGGCCGAGACGGTTGGCAAAGTTCATCGTGGGTTCAAAACTGAAGTTGATCAGATTTGGCCCTACATCGAAGAGGCTCTTGAAGAAAACAAGAAGCCGTTGTGGTTTTGCGGTCATTCACTTGGCGGAGCGATGGCCAATATTTGTTCTGGCCGGTGCGCGTTATCTTACATCGACAGTGAGCCAGAAGAGTTGTACACGTATGGCAGTCCACGTGTCGGGTGCAAGCGTTATGTGAATCACGTCAAGATGACTCATTATCGCTGGGTGAACAATAACGATATCGTGACACGAGTCCCGCCGCCGTTTTTGGGTTACCGGCACAACGGAGTCGAGAAATACATTGACCGGATGGGCCGTCTGAGGGAAGTAAAAGGCTGGAAACGAGTGAGTGATCGAATTCAAGGCGTGCTTAAGGGCTTGCGTCGGTTTAAAATCGATTACTTCACAGATCATTCTTCGATTGGATACATAGACTATATCTTCAACATCGTTCGGGCGGATGAAGCTCGAAACAAGGGATAGATCTTGGCGCTTTTGAAGTAAGTGCCATCTGGCTAACGCTCAATGGCTGGGCGGACCACAGTGATTGACTTACTTGATTCTCAGGGACTCCCATGCCGCTTTTAGTTTCTTGTCCGTGCGGCAAAGAGCTTCGGATGCCAGCCAGTCGAGCTGGAAAGATTGGACGTTGTCCCGAGTGCAAGTCACGAATTCGCGTGCCAGTTCCGACCGCCGATGAAACTGCCGGCGAAAAAAGCGATGCACCGATCAGGTTGAATGCGGTGTTGATGAAAGCCGCGCCAATTCCTACAACCCCATCTGAAACTGTTTCGCCGCCAGCGGGAACGGGCACTAAAAGCGAATTGAAACAAAAGCCGACCGACAAGAAAGACAGGAAATCCAAAAACGGAAAGAAGGGCAAAAATGGAAAGCGATCGACCGAAGTGACGCCGATCTATGTTCCAGAATATGCTGATCCGGTGGTGCCGGCGGACGATGTCAAACCAGAATCTGTAGAAAATGATGAAGCCGCCTTGCAGTACGACCAGGAATTGTACTACGACGCACCGGGCGTTGAATTGCAACTTAAAGGAACGGGTGAGCAGTCCGAAGCTGATTCGTCGAGTGCCGAGCCGGCTTCCGAGGAAGATCAATTCGATTCGTCATTGCTTGAGCTTGGCTCCAATCCTCAGCGACAAAAAGAAATACAAATTCAGCAACGAGCCAAAAGTGCGCAGGACGACCGAGTCGTTCTGGCTCGCTTCTTCGCTATTTGTTTGTGTGGAATCGCAATCGTCAATGTGATCCCAGCGATTTACTTTTGGCAACAATGGAATGAACTGCCCGGTGGTTATGCGGCGGGCAACAGAGTCCCGACATTGCCCCGTTGGATGTATTTGCAAATCTTCATCGCGGCGATTCACGTGATGTACGCTGTCTTTCTTGCTCAAATTCCTGATTGGGCTTCGATGCGGGCGGTATCAATCGCAATGTTAGTTGTGGCGATGGTATTCGGTTTAATCTCCACAGGAATCTTGATGGGTGGATCCGAAGGAGCTGTTGCGCAGTTCCTTGTGCTGGGCGAAGCGTCTTTGACGCGACAGGCCAGTATTTGGTGCGTAGCGATGTTATGTCTGGCGACGCTAATGAGCTATCTTGGCGGTCGAGAGTCGGCGCGATGGCAGCGAGCCGAGCAGTTGCTGGGTGAAATCGGAACACAATGAACGGGTTGCGATCAACGCTCTCAATAACGCGAAAGTAAATATTGAATCAAACCAAACCTTCACGATTGCTGCTGATTCCGACCCGGTTCGAAGAACGAATCATCCGTCCGATGCTGGAACTGGACTCCAGTTTCAAAATCGCCTTGTGTGGATTTGGTCCAATCGTTGCTGGCATTCGGGCTTCGATGTTGATTCAACAGCACCAGCCCGAGCACGTCATTTTGAGCGGTATCGCTGGCGCGCTACATCAATCGCTGTCCATCGGGAGTGCTTGTTCGTTTTCGCAGGTCGTCTGCTATGGGATTGGAGCGGGAACCGGCTCGCAACATCTTTCGGCAGAAGAAATGGGTTGGTCATTTTTTGAGCCCGATAGCTCTGGGCAATCGCCAGCGGGTGGTGTCGAGGGTCCACTCTCCTTGTTGCAATTACCTTTGCCCAACGAAGAAACTTCGACTCGAGAATTACTGACGGTCTGTAGTTCATCTGCATCGGCCGATGATGTTGCGCAGCGACTGGTAAAACATCCTCAAGCGATCGCCGAGGACATGGAATCCTATTCTGTGGCCGCCGCGTGTCGCCTGCTCAATGTGCCGGTTTCGGTCGTGCGTGGAATTTCGAACGAGGCAGGTGATCGGGATAAAGAAAACTGGCAAGTTGAATCTGCTCTCGGCGCTGTCGCTGAGATCGTCAATTCAATTGCGAAGGCGGATACTTAAATGGCCAGTACAAAAAAGATCGAACTGGCGATTTCAACTTGCCCCAACGACACGTATGCGTTTCACGGATTGATGACTCGACAAGTCGACTGGCGCGGGCTGGAGTTTGACGTTCGCTTATTGGATATTCAGCAACTCAACGATGGCCTGTTCAGCGGCGAATTTGATGTTGCCAAGGCAAGCTTTCATGCGGCCGCATTGCTTAGCGATTCGACTTGGGTGTTGCCGTCAGGTTCTGCGCTCGGATTTGGCGTCGGCCCGTTACTGCTGGCTTCCAAGCCTGAAACATCTCCCGCAACGATGGCTGACTCAATGACACTTTGTCCGGGGCAGCATACGACGGCGACGATGTTGTTTCGAATCTTTTATGCCGATGCGATTCAATCCAATCGGGCGACAATCAAGCAAACACTTTTCTCAGACATCATGCCGCAGCTGGAACAATCGTCCGCCGACTTTGGCGTTTGTATTCATGAAGGCCGTTTCACTTGGCAAGCGCAAGGATTGTCCTGTGTTGAAGATTTGGGGACTCGCTGGGAGCAAGAGACGGACTCGCCGTTACCGCTGGGTGGAATTTTGGCGCGGCGCGAATTGGACGATGAAACGCTCCGCGATGTGCAGGCAGTGATTCGCGAATCGATTGAGTTTTCAAATCGTAATCCCGAATCCGCGTTGCCAACGATGCGCAAATACGCCCAGGAGTTTGCCGACGAGGTGTTGATGCAGCATGTTGAATTGTACGTCAATGATTGGACCGTTGAGTTGGGCGATGTTGGAGCGGCCGCGCTGTCGGTTCTCTCCGAAAAAGCAAAGGAAAGCAGCATCGTACCGGCAGGCTCGCGCCCCATCGAGATATTTCCAGCATCGTAAGATGGATGGCCTTGTCTATTCAATTCGTTCTTCTGAACGATTTGTTTGACACCTTTGGTGCGAATACTTAGACTCAGTGAGCACCAGTTATCGAATCAAAATTGAATCGAACTTCTCCAATCCAATCTCACGACCAATCGAATCATGGAAAAAGATCTCCCACCAGGACAAAGTGACGATGAAATCGATGCCTTGGCGCAGATGGTCGCAGAAAACTTAATCGACGGTGAAGACCCAGACCAAATTGCCCAACAGCTTATTGATGGTGGTTGGAAAGAAGACGAAGCGCATGGATTCGTTGAGTCGATCCAACATCAGCTGATCGCTCAACAACATGCTCAATCCGGCGGAGGTGGTGGCGAAGGAATGGGCTGGCTGGTTTGGATTGGCGTCATTCTCTTGGTCAATGGGCTGAGCTATCTGTTCGATTGGGGATTCTGGCTGTATTAAAGTCAATTGTTCGAGATCCGTTCGGCTAAAAAAGCAGTTGCGACTTTCGTTCATGGTCAAGCAACCACTGTTTGCGCCACACGCCGCCGCCGTAACCGCTTAGCGTTCCGTCGCTACGGATGACGCGATGACACGGAATGATGATCGCGATTCGGTTGTCGCCATTGGCTCGACCGACGGCGCGCTGAGCCCCGGGTTTCTTCAAATCCTTGGCGATCCTTTCATAGCTGACCGTTTGGCCCGACGGAATCTTGTTCAATCGATTCCAAACTGATTCTTGAAAGTCGGTTCCAACGGCTTCGATTGGAGCCGTGAACTCGGTTCGCGTACCAGCGAAATATTCGTCCAGTTCTGATTTCAGTTCTCGAATCAAGTCATTGTTTCCCGGCGCGAAAGTCGTTTCGTAGGCTTTCTGAACTCGTTTCAGTTGAGTTTCCAGCATGCGGCGGTCAGCAAACTCCAAGAGGCAAATTGCCGTTTCCGTTGTCGCGACAACCATCGGTCCCAACGGAGTGAGAATGCGATTCATCGTGATGGGAGGCGAAGTGGTTTTTGATTTCGAAGGGACGTGGCCGAACCAGTTCTTAAACGCTTCGCGAAATCCGCTCATCGATTGGTAGCCGTTAGCCAGCGCGGCTTGTGTCGTATTTATGTTCTCGGTGCTAATCTGTCCCATCGCATTGGCTAGCCTTTTTGAACGAAGGTAAGCTTGAAACGTCATGTTGTGGTTGGCTTTGAACCAGCGCCGAACACGCGACGGCGAAATTTTGAGTTCCTTTAAATCTTTGTCTTGCCAGCGTCGATTAGGGTCTGCGTCGACTATTTGCAACAACTCGCCCAGCCAACCCGGCGCTGCGCCTAAACTTTCCAAAGGCCGACACCGCTTGCAGGATCGAAATCCAGCCGACAATGCGTCGGCGGTCGTCCGAAAAAAGTCAACGTTTTCCCGTTTTGGTTTTCGCGCCGGGCAAGTTGGCCGGCAAAAAATACCGGTTGTTCGCACGCCCACGAAAAATAGGCCTTCGTATTCAGTGTTACGATCACAAAGGGCTTGATACATTTCGTCGGCAGACGGCAATTCGATTTTGGGCGTGGTGCTCATGAGCTTATTCTAGAGGGTATTTCAAAACCTGTAGTGGACTTCGCCAGAAGTCCCAGCTCGCTTTCAAAACAAAGGGAATTCTGGCGAATCCCACTACGATGATCGCACGATTTTAGGTTTTGAAATGTCCTCTAATGTTTGCTGAATCGTCGACGACCGAAAAATGAACATGGAACTTGGAATCGGAGTTCGGATTGGAATGAGTTGGGTTGTAGATTGGACCATTTGATACCAAGATTGTTGGTCAGCATACGAGCAGGAAAAAGAGATGAATATTGAAATGCAAAAAATTGGCGATACCGAAATTATGGTCTCGCCTGTTGCGCTGGGTTGTTGGCCGATCTCTGGCATGACCAGTCTGGACGTCAACGATGACGACTCATTAGCGACATTGCGGGCGGCGATCGAAGTGGGGATAAACTTTTTCGACACAGCCTATTGCTACGGAGCCAATGGCGAAAGCGAAAAACTTGTTGGGCAAGCGATTCGAGAGTTTGCACAAAGTCGAGACGATGTCGTGATTGCGACCAAGGGTGGTGTTCACTGGGACTTAGATGGTGGTCGGCTCAACATTGCCACGCCGGAGCGCTTGATTCAAGAGTGCGACGAAAGCTTGCAACGGTTGGGTGTCGACACGATCGATTTGCTTTACCTGCACTCTCCTGCTCCAGATGTTCCCGTGGCTGATTCGGCGGGTGCTTATGTTAAGTTGCTCGAGGCCGGCAAGATCCGTTCGGTGGGCGTTTCGAATTGCACGCTTGCCGAAATTGAGTCGTTCCATTCGGTCTGCAAAATTTCGGCGGTCCAACCTCGATACAACATGTTGCAACGTGGAATCGAATCGGACATCGTCCCGTGGTGCGTCAAGAACAATGTTTCGATTATGAATTATTGGCCACTGATGAAAGGTCTGTTGGCCGGGAAGATTCGCCGTGGACATCAGTTCGATGAAAACGACAAACGGCTAACGTACGAAGTCTTTCAAGGTGAAGCGTTTGAACGCGCGCAGCGTTTGCTTGACGGTTTGGATGTCATTGCCGCCGAATGTGGTAAGTCGGTGTCCCAAGTCGTTATCAACTGGAACATGAACCAGCCAGGCATCACGTCGGTGTTGTGTGGCGCAAAACGTGATTGGCAAATTCAAGAAACGGCGGGTGCGATGGGCTGGAATTTGTCGCGCGAGCAGCTTGCGGCGATCGAAAGTCTGATTGACGAAGTTTGAGCCAAAGTCTTAACATGCCTAAACCCGCAATCCCGCCAACGTCTCCACTTCAATCTCGTTGCGAATTGAACGAGCGCTACCAAGCGATCATCGCCCTGCCCTGTTGCAATGAAATCGATTCGCTGCCGGAAACTTTGAGGAGTCTGGAAAAAAACAGACCGCATTGCGACGAGACTTTGGTCATCGTCAATGTTAACCAGCGGGCGTCGATGGACCGGCAGGAAAATCTGGAAACGCTGAGCTGGTTGCAGAGTTTCGAAACCAAATTGCAGCTGGCTTGGATGGATCACGTTACCGGCGACGCTGCTTATCCGGAAAAGTTTGGAGTCGGTTTGGCGCGACATCAAGCGTGTAAGAGTGGTCTGGCGTTTATCGAAAACGACGATCCTGTGATTAGTCTCGACGCCGATAGTCCAGTTGATCCGAAATACCTCGAGTCCATTTTTTCTTTCCTTCGCGAGAACCCGGACTTTAAGGCCGGGCATGTAAACTTCAAACACCGGCATTGCGGAACGGAATCTGAAAAGCAGGCGGTCCGTGTTTACGAACAGCATTTACACCGACACCGACAACGACTTGAACAAGCCAACTCGCCGCACGCATGGTACGCGATCGGATCGACGATCGTTTGCACGAAAGAGGCATATGCAAAATCTGGCGGTTACCATTGTCGACGGATGGCGGGCGAAGATTTCTATTTGCTTCAACAGCTTAGCAAGACCGGTTGCAGGATTTCGATGATTGAAGACGCATGCGTTTTTCCATCGGATCGAATTTCAGATCGTGTTCCTTTCGGTACTGGAAAAGCCGTCGGAGACATTGTCGAAAGCGGTCGCTGGTTGACGTACCACGAACATTGTTATCGCGATCTTGGCAAGCTATTGGTTGCGGTTGTAGAAAACCTGAGCGAATCGGCTCAAGTTATTTTTGATCAAGCGCCTGCGAGCTGTCAAAGCTGGCTTCAAGAGAGAGACTTTTTGAATACGTGGCCAAAGCTGCAAGCCAACTCACGCAACGACGAAATGCTGGTGCAACGATTTCATGAATGGTTGGACGCATTTCAAACGTTGAAATTAATTCATCACCTTTCGGACAATCACTATCCAAGAGTGGAGTTGAGTTAATGGTTTTTCGTCGCGACAACTGACAGGCGGGCTAACAAGTATTTTAAGAATGATTCTTTTCAAAACTAAAAAACAATTAAACCGATCTCCCTCTTTCGTGAGAATTCGGAAAAGGAAAGTTTCCAATGTCTTCAAATTCAATTCGAATTTTTGGGAGAAGGGAGCTAGGGTGCGCGATAGTTTGAGATAATGAGCGCTCTGTGAGTGGTATTTACTTTAGAATAATCCTGAAAGGATTACAGCCATTAGCCGGTGGTTGAGCGCAGCGATACCACCGGAAATCGTTCGTGCATTTTCGACCCTGAAAGGGTCGCAGCCCAGCCATTGTTTGATGCTTCGACCCTTTCAGGGTCGTTTGCCTTCGGCGCACATCGAACCGGAGGTGTCGCTGCGCTCAACCACCGGCTAATGGCTGAAACCCCTTCGGGGTGGATGGTAAAAAGCTAAAGAAGGAAGTAGGTCCCCGCAACGTTAACTTGCGTCATCGGCTTTCGGTGATTCAGGCGATATTGGTTGCTCGTCGTCTGCGTTAGTTGGCTGTTCGACATTGACCATCCGGTGCGGGCTGGCCAGCGTGAGCCGCCAAAACTCGTGCGCTTTCTCGACCGCTTTATGGAGCAAACTTCCTTCCGGATAATCGCCATTTTCGTCGAGCTTTCCGGCTGGTTGGCCGGTCATTAATTCCAACGCGTCTTGAATGTTGTCCACGGCGTAGATGCTAAACTTGCCCGCTTTGCAAGCTTCGACAACGTCTTCGCGAAGCATCAAATCTCCAGCATTCGATTCGGGAATGACGCAACCTTGATCGCCAGTGAGCCCAAAATATTCACACGCATCGAAGAAGCCTTCGATCTTTTCATTCACGCCACCGATCGCTTCGACATGACCGTGTTGATCAATCGCGCCGGTCATCGCCATGGATTGTTTAACGGGCACTCCGGTCAACGCACTTAGCAGGCAGACAATTTCTGCACCTGAAGCCGAGTCGCCATCGATTCCACCATACGATTGTTCGAAAGCAATCGAAGCGCTAAACGCCATCGGATGTTCAGTGCGAATAAGATGTCGCAATAGGCCACCGAGAATGTGGAAGCCTTTCGTGTGGATTGAGCCTGACATTTGGGCGCGGCCTTCGATGTTGATCAAGCCGGCCGTTCCGGCGCCGATCGATGCCGTGATTCGCGCCGGGAAACCATAAGTCAGCGGCCCTGAACGCATCACGGCCAAACCATTAATTTGTCCAACGACTTCGCCTTCCGTTTTTACGATGATCGTTCTGTTGTTGACCATCTCCTGAAATTTTCTGGATGGCATACTGGCGCGAGCCTTGGTGCGCTTTACCGATTCTTTCACATGTTCGCCCATCACCATCTCTTCTTCCCTGGCAAGGAAAGCGGCTTCGCGGGCGATGTCGGCAATGCGGCCGAACCTCGCGGTGAGCTTACCCGGTCGAGCGACGATTCGCGCACCATGTTCAGCCAACGCAGCAACCGCCGAACGATGGAAAGGTCGCAGCGACTCCGAATTGCAAAGATTGGCAATCACATCCCCGTAAGTGTCGATGCCTTGATCACTGCGAGGAAGTTCATTGTCAAAGTCAGCCAACACTTTGAATAGCTCACGGAAATCTGGATCGGCGTGGTCCAATTGATAATAGGTTTGCACATCTCCAATGAGAATAACACGAACATCAATCTTGATCGGTTCCGGTTGTACGATCACGGTCGGTCGCATCCAGCCGACCTCCGGTGGAACAATTTCAAGCACACCAGTGCGCAACGTGCGCATCAGCGATCGCCACGCACCCGGTTCGCTGATCATGTCGTTAACATCAAGGATCAGATAACCTTGGTCGGCGTTGAGTAGCGCGCCGCCGCGGATCCCGCGAAAGTCAGACGTCGCCATGCCGTTGGGACCCCAGTTTGGATCAACCGATCCTAGCAAGTTCATTAAACTGGGTGCAGACTCTTCGACGACGGGACGTTCGTCTGAGTTGGTTTGAGTCAGCACAATATTGACGCCGTAAAGCTCTTTGAAGTTGGGCGTTTCTTCGGAAGCCAGGTGAAACTCAACCATCTCCTCAATCAACTCGTCCAAATGGGTTGAGACTTTTTCACTTGGGAACGATTCCTTGATTTCTTCGACCAGCGGGCTGACAAGTTCGCGGGCTGCATTTTCGTTTAGCTCTTGAATCTGTTTGCCGGCGCCGCGAACGGCCTCGTTGACCTCGCGGGCAATCTCTTTCATTCGCTTTTGAAATTTTGGAAACGCCTCCTCAAATTTATCAAACGCTTCCTGAGGAACTTTTCCCTGACCGACCAAAAGTCGAAACTGATCTGGAGGAACGGGTTGACCTTCGAACAACGGAAAAATCCCGCTTTGTCCTTGCGCACCACCGGACATCATGATCATGCCATTGGCCGTCAACTCATCCTCCAGCGGCGAGGTGAGGCCTTTGATCACTTGCTGGACCTGCTCTTGAATCGAATGTCGTTGCGTTGCGTAGGGCTCGCCTTCCAGTTCTTTGACCAAACCGTCTTGCACGAATTCTGCAAGATTCAGCATCGATTTTCGAAACGAAGGTGCGGCTTCGGGGGCAAGCGTGATCAGTCGCGGATGTTCGGGGCGTTTGAAATTGTGGACGTAGCAATAGTCTTTTTTGGCATCAGTCTTGGGTCGCCGCTCGGCAAGCATTTGCCGGACCATCCGAATACGTCCCGTTCCCCTGGCACCTCGTACGTAAACATTTTGGCCAGGTGCAAGACACTCGATACCGAACAGCAATGCTTCTTGTGCCGTTTCTTGACCAAGCACGCTTTTCGACGGGTCGACTTCAGCGGTCGTTTCAAAACGAACAACAGATGGATCACAACTCCAACGCAGTTTGTCGCAACTGACTTTGTTTGCCGTAGCAGTTAGTTCTGGCTTTGGCTTTTTTGATTTGTCAGTTTTCCCAGAAGACTTTTTCTTGTCTTTCTTTTTTTTGTCCGGGTTCTTTTTCTTGGCCATAGATTCGAAATTCGTTTCTTTGTTTAGTGGTTCGTTGCAGGATTTTTGCAACACGGGTGTCAATATGATAATACAACGTTCGTCATGAACGACCGCCATTATGAATTATTGCTTCGCTTTTCCTTGGCCGCCAAAAAAAGTAATCAGCAACAGCAAGAGACCAACCAGCCCCGACGCACATGTCCCGATTAGCGGCTGGAACATCTTTTCGTAATCGGGTCCGGACTCGGTCGCGACTTGAGTTAGATCATCCGGGTTAACGAAGAGTCGAAAGTCTCCATCGCCCGTGGAGTATCCATCCAGTAAGGCCGTGTGATCTGCACCATCGACGTTGAACGCAACCGATGTTGTCCATTCTCGCTTTTCAGGGGGCGCGTTCGGGTCTTTCAGTATTTGATGCTCGACACTTGCCGGGACTTCAACCCAGTCGGCAGTCCGAATTCCATCTGACCAGACGTAAGCCAGCCAAAGAGAGCAGCCGATGAAAACAGCGAGGATCAGGAAAGTCAATCTGAGCAACATGACAATTCAAACGATGAAGCCGCGTGGCGATAATGTGAACTTCTATTTCAAACAATCGGGCCTAAACGATATTGCCGTAGCGGTGAATCGTTTCGGTTACAGACTGTTCTCGCAAATATTTTAGCAGTTCAAGTCGCCCATTGCTCAAGACGGCAGGATTGAAAATTGGAATGTTGCCGATTGCCGCTGGCCGATAAATTTCGGCATCGAAAGTCCCGCAGATTCGCATAGAACCACCACGCAATTTCGCCAGGCTTGCGACCAGTGATTGATCTGTCTCAACAACAATGTCGCTGGAGAAATTTTCCAGTTTTGGTTGCGATCCCGATTCAGCATCGATACTGATTAACAGTTGTGTACCAGTGATCTTTGCCGCCATTGCGGATTTGGCGATCGCTAAATTCAAATTCTCGTCTTCGATGGCGTCGTTTTGAATTCGGATCAAATGCCACGGTCGCGCCCGATAGCGAAAGACATTGGTCTCGCCATGAATTTGAGACGGATCGTGATCAATCGAAAACTCTTTGTTCCACCAGTAAAGGTAACTTTCGGCAGCGGTTTTCAATTGCGTCAGCTCGTCACGCGCAAGCGATTGACCGACAGCGTCGATCGATTTTAGGATCTCTGACGAAAGGCTTTCGCGGAGCTTAGGCGCTTCATCCTGATTCCAATCGCAGAACAAAGAAACGTAATTCGGCCCACCCGCTTTTGAGCCCGGTCCAACGCTGGAGTTCTTCCAGCCACCGAAGGGTTGACGCTGGACAATCGCGCCGGTGGTTGGCCGGTTGATATACGCGTTGCCGACTTCGACTTCCCCTCGCCAAAGCTCAATCTCGGAAGGATCAAGCGAGTGAAGTCCGCCGGTCAATCCGAACTCGCTGGAGTTTTGGATTTTGACTGCTTGGGCAACGCCTTCGACGCGCATCAATCCCAGCACCGGACCGAAACATTCGTTCTTGTGATACCAGCTGCCTGGTTTGACGCCGAGCCGGATTCCGGGCGACCACAAACACGGATTGCCGTCAATCATTTTTGGTTCCAACAACCAGGTTTCGCCGTCGCCCAACTCAGTGAGTCCTTTGGCAAGCGCCTCGTCAGGCTCGCGAATGACGGGTGTGACGATCGAAGATGGGTCCCACGATCCAGCCACGCGCAAGCTTGATGCGGCATCGACCAGTTGAGCGCGAAACTTCTTGCTGTCGTAAACTTCTTCTTCAACCAGCGCCAGGCTACTGGCGGAGCACTTTTGACCTGCGTGTCCGAACGCGCCTTTGACGAGGTCTTTGACCGCTAAATCAAGATCCGCGGAAGCTGAAATGATCAGGCAGTTTTTGCCGCTCGTCTCGGCAAACAGTTTCATGTCAGGACGCCAAGATTGGAAAAGCTGCGCGGTAAAAATGCTTCCTGTGAGGACCACCGCTGCGACACGCGAGTCGGTGAGCAATTTTTTTCCGACCGGTCCATCTTCCATCGGTAGGAACTGGAGTACGTCGCGCGGAATGCCGGCGGCCCAAAGTTGTTCGACGATTTGCCACGCCGTCAAAACGGATTCGTTGGCTGGTTTCAAAATGACTGTGTTGCCTGCGATGAGCGCCGCAAGCACCCCACCGACGGGAATCGCAAATGGAAAATTCCAAGGCGGTGTGACGACGACCGTTCCAATCGCTTTGGCACTGGTGCCATCGAACCAGCCTTCGCGCGTCAACGATTGAGCGTAGTAATTTGCAAAGTCGATCGCTTCGGTTATTTCAACATCGGCTTCGATGATCGCTTTGCCTGCGTCGAATACCATCGCGCCGATCGTCTCGCCTCGTTTCCGAGCGATCTCAGCACCGACGGCTAGAAGCAATTCAGCTCGCCCGGCATGACCGAGCGATTCCCAGCCAGGTTGTGCTGCAACAGCGGTTTGTAGCGCTGACTCAACATGTGCTTCGGTGGCTTGGGCAAAACGATAAGTCTCCACGCCAGGGCGTGATGGGTCTGCGCCAATTCCGGTTAACGGTTCGAGGATCGACTGGTCGCCAACGCAAACGGGAATCGGATCGGGTTGTTTGCTTTTCCATCGTTCGACAATTTCTGCCGCCCATTTCCGGTTGGCGGGCAACGAAAAATCTGTATCGGCTGCATTGTGGAACGGAGCGTCGGCGCTTGCCGGTGTAATTTTTTCGGTCAGCCGGTTTTGCGTTCGGTTGGGAGTGGAAGACAGCTTTGGATCTCGTGACAGTTTGACCGCATCCAGAAACATTTTGCTTTGCGAGTTCCATTCCGCGGAGCCTTCTTCCAACGAGAACAGCGCGCCGAGAAAACTTCCTGGCGCCGTGTTTTCATCCAGACGCCGGATCAAATAAGCAACTGCGGCTTCGAATTCTGCATCCAACACAACTGGCGCGTAAAGCAACATGTCGCCTGACCGCTCAAGAACTTCGGTCGCTTGGGCATTGGCCATCCCTTCCAACATTTCAAACTCAACATCAGATTCAACGCCGCGTTGGTTTCGAATCAGTAACGCGAAAGCGACATCGAACAAGTTGTGACTGGCCACTCCGATGCGGACGACCGATGCATTCTCTGGACGACAGGCGAACTCAAGCATCCGTTTAAAGTTTGCGTCGGACTCAACTTTAGATTCATAGGGAGCTTGCGGCCAATCGTGCAACGCCGCATCGACTTGCTCCATCGCCAAGTTGGCACCTTTGACGATGCGAATCTTGATTCGGGCTTGGGTTCGCGCGTGACGATCTTTCGCCCATTGGGTCAGCGATTGCAAGACGGCAAACGAATCAGGAAGATAAGCTTGCAGCACGATACCGGCTTCCAGTTTTTCGAATTCCGGTTCTTCGAGAACGCTTTGAAAAACATCAACCGTCAAATGTAAGTCGCGATATTCTTCCATATCGAGATTCACGAACTTGGGGCCCGTCGATCCGCCTCCTTCGATCGCCGCACGGTACACATCTCGCAATCGTTCCCTAAGCAGTTCCAATGTTTGCGCATAACCCGTGAGTGAGATTTGGCTGGCGATCGCTGAAAGTTTGACAGAAATATAGTTGACGCCTGGCTCTTTCAGCCGGCGAATATTCTCGTTCCAACGTCGATCGGCTTCGTGGTCGCCAAGCACGGCTTCACCGAGTTGGTTGAAGTTCACGCGGATCTTTGAGTTTCTGCGCGATTGAAGGTATTGGTTAAATTTCGTATCGGCCGCTGAGATGATCACGTGCGCGCTATCTTTGCGAATCTTCTGCGTGACTTTCGGCATGATAAAACTCGGGATGAGTTTTGCCATTCGGTTACCAGCTTTGACGGCGAGCCGATCGAGGGCCGAAAAGTACTTCGGTACGCCGTACTGATTGATCAGGCTGTCCATCCGCTTGGCTGCGCGACGAGGTCCGTCCATTCGCAGGACTTCGTCAGCCATCGCCATCGTGAACTTTTTACCCGGTTCGTCGCGCATCATCCGTGCCATCATTGCCGAGCGGCTTCGTTCGCTGCTGGTCTCATGCTTTCTTGAGCCACGAAGAATTTCAGCAGCAAGTTTAATTGCGTCGTTGGCAAGTGAATCAAAATCGAGATCGGTCGGAGCTTGATCGGACATGTGCATGTAGTTTGACAAACGGTTTGGTTGACAAAGATGTTCGTTGTTGACTGCAATTCAAACATAAATCTTAACTCGTCCCATCGGTTTCAATGGTGAGCGTTCTTATTGGATCGACAAAGTAGCGTTTGTTCCCGTGTCGACTGTCCAAAAACGCCTGACAAATCCGGTTTCTGTGGCACAGATGCCGGAATTTCCGGCCGTGACGCGCAAATAAGAAGATGCCGTAAGTTGTTGATTTACAGACACTTGCGTCAAATTTTCGAGGTTTGGTACGGAGGTTGCGTTAATCAAGTTCCGGTGTTTCCGATACCGCTGACAATAAGTCACTAAATTTTGCGTCGTCAAATTTTGGTGGTTGTCGGCAGAGCACGACGTCAGCACACCGTGACGTCAATACAACCAAGGAGCAAAAGATGAAAACCAATAAAAGCAACAACCGACTGGGTGACTTTCAAGTCGATATCGAGAATCTGTTCGATCACTTTTTCGGTGATCAAATCAAAACTGCAAGTCCAGTCAATGGGATGCAACCCCGCGCCGACATCGTTGAATCTGATTCTCAATTTACGTTGGTGATGGAACTGCCGGGAGTTTCCGCCGATGACGTATCGATCGAAATGAAAGAGGGTCGTTTGGACGTTGCCGGTACAAAATCGATTAACGATGTGAATGAGGGCGAGCGCCGGATCAAGAACGAACGGCGAGCCGGAGAGTTTCATCGCGCGTTTGAATTTCCGTCACAGCTTGACGCTGACAAGATTTCAGCTGAGTTCAAGCATGGCTTGCTGACAATCGTGCTGCCTAAGTCCGAGAAAGTTCTGCCACGCAAGATTGAAATCAAAACGACCGAATCCTAATATGCCATTTGGTCGATCTAATTAACAAGTCGTTGCGATTTGTTTGAAGGATGAACTGCCCGTTTACATTGTTGAGCGGGCAGTTTTTTTTGTGGGATGATGAATCGCGAAATGGCTTGCCCCAAATTGGCCGGCTTAGCCTAGTTACCCAAAAGTTGCGGCCGCACAAATTTAGAGCTAATCTATCACAGTTCAGAACTCCGACGTTCAATAGCGCAAGCGAGGCGTTGTTTCTTTGGATACAATGTTTGTGTTGAGTCTCCTTTTCCATTTGTCTCGAGTAGCCGTATGTTGACACGAAAGCTAATATTTCTCCGTCGCTTGACCGAAGGCTTAGTTGCCTCGTTTGTTATCGCATTATTGAGTTTGGGATTTTCGACCTCAACGGTCAGCGGACAAGAGACTGCGCCGCCCGATGGATTCGAATCTCTCTTTAACGGCAGTGACTTGACCGGCTGGTACGCGATTGAAACGTATAACCCTCGCGATTTCGAAAAGTTACCTGCCGAAGAGCTGGCGAAGAAAATTGAGGCTGCCAAGAAAACGACGGGCGAACACTGGCGCGTCGAAGGTGACGAGATCGTCAACGATGGAACAGGCCCCTACCTGACAACTGAGCGTTCGTTTCAAGATTTCGAATTGCTCATTGATTACAAAACGGTTCCCGAAGCCGATAGTGGTATCTATCTCAAAGCGACGCCCCAAGTTCAAATCTGGGACTTCACCGAAGCCGCCGGGAAATGGGATCTGGGCGCCGACAAAGGGTCGGGTGGACTCTGGAATAATTCGAAAGGTGCTGCCGGAAAGGATCCACTTGAGCTGGCTGACAATCCTTTGGGCCAATGGAACAAGTTCCGAATTGTGCAGATTGGATCTCGGACCAGCGTCTGGCTCAATGGAAAACTGATTGTTAACCATGCCGTGATGGAAAACTATTGGGACCGCAAGTTGCCACTGATTGGTTCGGGGCCAATTCAGTTGCAAACTCACGGTGGCGAAATTCGCTGGCGGAATATTTTCGTGCGAGAGATTCCGATCGAAGAAAGCAATCGGGTTCTGGCGGAGAAACGTTCGGACGGATTCGAAAAAGTCTTTAACGGAAAAGACTTCACCGGCTGGAAAGGCCCCGTCGAGAATTACGAGATTGCTCAAGGAAGTTTGAGATGCAAATCGGGAGCCGGTGGAACGATTTATACCGAAACGTCTTACTCAGATTTTGCGGCGCGGTTTGAATTCAAGCTTCCTCCGGGAGGCAATAACGGATTGGCGATTCGCTATCCGGGCGAAGGCGATACGGCTTACGTCGGCATGGCGGAACTGCAAGTGTTGGATAGTGAACACGAGAAATACGCCAGTCTCGACGCGCGTCAGTATCATGGATCGGCATACGGAATGATCGCTGCGCATCGCGGATATTTGCGGTCGGCCGGAGAATGGAACTTTCAGGAAGTCACCGTCGTCGGTTCAAAAATCAAAGTTGAATTGAACGGTACAGTGATTCTCGATGGCGACTTGTCCACCATCACCGAGTACATGGATGACAAGCCCCATCCGGGAAAAGACCGGACAGAAGGCTATTTTGGTTTCGCCGGACATAATGACCCGGTTGAATTTCGCAACGTGATGATCAAAGATCTGGCTGGCGAAAACGAGGGTAGCGGAAAAGAAGAGTAACGTTAACAATCTTCTGGCCGACGATGGTCGATGAACAATGGCGTGCGAAATCAAAACCGAATAGATCAAAATGAATAAAGCGATCAAAGAAGCGATTCCCAAGAATTTGATGTTCCGATATCGGATTCCATGTCATCGCGTGACTAAGGGGAAAAAGAAACCAATTGAATTGGGCGAAGAGTTTCGTGTTCAGTCGTTTGGCGATTTCGAAGATCAAGCAAATTTTGCGGACGTGCGAATTGGCTGGGCGGACGAAGGCGTCTATGTCTCTGTGTTGGTCAAGGGAAAAAAGCAAGCGTTGTGGTGTCGAGAAACGGCGATCCTGGAATCGGATGGAGTTCAATTGTGGTTCGATACACGGGACACCCACAACGTGCACCGCGCGTCGAAGTTCTGTCATTGGTTTTTACTGATGGCAACCGGCGGTGGTCCAGCTCGGGAAATGCCATTTATCAACACGCTGAAAATTAATCGCTCGCGCGAACAGTCACCGGCGCTCAATAAAGGGAAGTCGATTGTTTCCAGTAAAATCTCCAAGACCGGTTATGAAATTTCCGCTTTCATTCCAGCTGAGTCGATCAACGGGTGGGATCCGAACGACCATCAGAACATTGGTTTTAATTATGCGGTCGTTGATCGAGAACTTGGTTGGCAAACGTTGGCGTTGGGGCCCGAGTTGCCGATCAGTGAAGATCCGAGCTTGTGGCAGACGCTGGTTTTGGTTGAGTAGGTTCGTGGTGGTTTAAATCACAGAATCGCGGATCACAGATCACAGATTTGAGATTTGAGATTTGAGATTTGAGATTTGAGATTTGAGATTTGAGAATT
>CAZPBE010000076.1:0-20082 GCA_964584615.1 uncultured Pirellulaceae bacterium
CCACCAACAACCGCATCACACTTCCCCCGCTATCTGTCAACAAGATTGTGATGGCTGAGTAGAAGCGGCAGCGAGGCTCGGGCGATCGGGCAGCGCCGAGGGTTTCGCGACAAAGTCTTGACGTGGATTTGAAGTCGCTCAATCCACTTTCTAACAGTGTTGGGCGCGTACTTTTGGACGAACTTATAGCTCTGCATCAGGTCGTCGATGGCATCCTGATGAACGACCACTTCGAAGTCAGAATCTTCCATGGCTCACTGGCCGTTCACTGTGCGCCGAACCATGCCGAACGCGTCGTCGACAGGAATCCCTTTGTCGCCAGCTTTCCATTTGTCAATCGACGCCTGCAATCCAGCAACGTCATCATCAAATTCATCAAGCCGAGCCATTGCTTCACGCAAGACCGATTCCTTATCCGGGTAGCTACCGGACGCAATCTTCGTTTCGATGGCAGCAAGAATGTCTGCGGGAATGTCGGTGCTCATAGTTGATCCTTTGTATTCCCCAATTCTAACGACAGAGCGCAATTCCGTCCAGCAAATCTGTCGTTTGGTAGAAAGCGAATGATTCAACTCATGGCGGTGTTACCGTTCAGAACAAGAGGACGATCCAGCCATGTGCTGGTTACTCAAGGTAAAACACTTCCTCTAAAGGTGTAGAAATCGGTGAGTTGTCAGGATGAACTTCCATCAGGTCGGACATGTGATCCCACCACTTCCTGACGATCGGGTTGTTGGCCAAATCTTGCGAACCACTTGTACCGGTTACTTTTTGAAATGCGAACAGCGCATCTGTTTCGGCATCCAGAAAAATCGAATACTCGCTAACGCCGGCCTCTTTCAGTAGCTGTTTCAACTCGGGCCAGATCGCATCGTGCCGCCGAGCGTACTCTTGAGCGCTGTTGGGCTTCAACTTCATTTTGAACGAAAGTCGCTGCATTGGATTCACTCTGAAAAATGCTCTAGTGGATGGGCAAAAAGGACGCGAATGAAGATCCAAAATTGGGGCGGGACTGGCAAGGCATTTGCTAAATGACGGAAATTGAACATTCGATTCGTTTGCCAGATTCACTCGACAACGGCATGACGACCGGAACAGCTTCAGCGCCTGGAACCATGTTGAACACGCGTCCTTTGTCAGTTTCCTTGATCGATAACGACACGTTCGACTCGATAACGACCGTTCCATTCGCTTTGACGATCTCGATTCGAGTTTCGGATACTTGCGTGACCTTTTCGCCAGACGGTGAGAGGACCGGAATGACCAATGTGGCTGGCTTTGCGTCAGATGCTTCTTCGCGGCAGCTGGCCAAAATCGTGACGGTATCTTTTTCAAACCGATAGCCGATGTCGTACTTGGACGGCGCGTCAGCGGCGAGCTTTCGATCTTCGTCCTGAAGCGTTGTGGCAATTTGGAAGTCGATACTGTCGCCTTCGTCCTTAAACTTGACATCAGCTTTCAAGTCGTAAAGGTTCGTGAACCACGCGTCTTCATCCCGAGTTTCAACTCGGGGCGTTAAACAAAACTCTTCACCGGGTTGCGGTTGCATGTTGAAAGGCTCGACCATGATGTAGCGAGCCATACTACCTGCAAGCAAAGTGCCGACTTTTTCGTGATACAGCACTGCGAGCGAACCTCCCGTCGGTTGCTGCAAGTGATCGGCGCTTTTGGTTTTGTAGATTGAGTCATAAGCCGATACGGTTGAGCGCCACGGGCCTTTGGCGATCAGCCAAACATCAAGCTCCGGAAAGTGCTTGACTCCTGTTGCGGCTGCCCGGGGAAGTGGGGCCGAACCATCAAACTTTGGCATTTTGTGCAGGTGGTCCTGGACGAAGGCCATTACTTTTGCGTGTGCAAACGTATGGTGAATGCAGGGCTTCACGCCGTGCGATACGTAGTGCGGCCCGCCGTGCAGCAAGCCATCGGCAGTGCATCGCTCAAGCAATTCCGCGTTCTTGAGCGCAGCGGTTCCGAAGGCAGCGTTGCGATCGGCCATTAGACTGAATCCTGGCTGGCAACCATCTGACGTACGACTCCCCCAGTAACTCCACTTTTGGGAACGTGTGCCCCAACTGTTATCCCAAGCTCCGTCGGGCAGCATGAATTCAAGATGCCCGTTCATCGTTTTGACCATCAATTCCAAGAGTTCAGTGTCGTTGACTTCAAGTGCATACAGAATGGCGCCGTTCAAAGATTCCTCGACGTTGTACCCAAGATCAACAGGTAAGAGCCCACGTCCGCTGCGGTTGTTGTTCGGTTTACCTTCACCCCACAACAGAGAATTCGGTTCGGTGAAGAATTCTTTGACGCGTTTGGCAAATTGATGGCTGCGGTCAGTGTACTTTTGATTCTCTAGCAACTGACCGAACAAGTGAAATCCATAGACGCCGGTCATTCCATAGTTCAGATTCGTAAAGTCGATTTTCTTGAAGTCACGATACAAGTATCCGCCAGCAGCTTTGTCTAAACGTGCCGTCCATTCGGCTCGACGTTTCTCATCAAGCACTTCGCCGTGGTAATGCAACGCTTCAGCCAGCGCGATGGCTCCGAAAATGCTGGTCCCTCGCCATGACTTTGGCTTGACGCTAACTCGCCAACTTCCATCGGGTTGGCTGACGTTATGCTCCGCCCAGTCGTAAACGTTTATCGCAGCATTGAGGTACTTTTTCTCACCGGTAACGTGAGCCAAATGCAGAAACGGATACAGGGCGTCAGAACATCGGCCATGGATGTGATCGCATGCCGGACACGCCAATGCTCCGTGGAGTTTGGGATTTGCTGGGTCGTTGATTTGGCGGCGGATCATCCCGTCACACCAAGTGACCAGAAGTCGTTTGGTCAGGAGGTCAAACTCGCCACCTTTAGCGTCGTCAGTACCGATACTTGCGGCGAACGTTTGATCCAACAATAGGTTTGTCGATAGAGCCAACCCTGCGCCGCCAGTTGCCAATGAGCCGATGAAGTTTCTGCGATCCATGTTCTGTCTTTCTGCTTGTTGTGTTTTTCGAATCGGCGTTGCAAGCATGCTCACGCAGACGTGGAGCATGGCACCCGAAGGTTCAGTTGTGGTCTGGCGAAGTACAAACCCACTCGTCAATCAGTTGCGATAGTTCGACGACCTTCTCTTTTTGATTCGATGACAGATCTTTGCGGTCGTCAAAATCTGTTTTCAAATCGAACAGCTGTTTCTGCTTCCGGCTGGCGATCAGTTTGTCCCAACCATCGATAACAACACGTGCCATCAAACCGCTTTCGAGATCGCCAAGCTGTTCGAGGTCGCTGTCGTGTTCGTAAACGTCCACAAAAACACGATTGCGATTCTTCAACGGTGCAGGATCTCTCAAATCCAGTCCTGTCATTTCTGGCGGTGGCTCGATGCCGCAGGCTCGTAAGATTGTGGGAGCAATGTCGATGTTACTGGCCAATGTTTCAGCGTCACGCAACGGCTTGATTGAGTCTTCTTGCGTGATGAACATTGGCGTGCGAATTCCAGCTTCCACTGGTTGTCGCTTGGATCGAATGCTGCGATTCTTCTTTTCTGGGTCCTGAACCCAGCCGTTGTCGCAGGTGTAGATGAAGATTGTATTTTCGTACAGCTTCTTCTTTTTCAAATGGTCAATGATCTGGCCGCAGCCTTCGTCTAACCACTCGACATTGGCCCAATAGCGAGCCGTTGGTTCATCGGGAGCGACGTCCTTGTACTTGTTGTACAAGCGATCCGGAGCGTTATGCGGAGCATGCGGCAGGAATACTCCATACCAGATGAAGAAGGGTTGTTTGTTGTCGCTGGCTTTGTCGACGAAGTCATAGATCGGCTTCATTGTCGTGCGGCCAATGGCCAAGCCTTTGTCACCATGTCGTCCGCCGCGCATGTGGTCACCATGAGTCATCGCATCAGTGAATCCATGATCTTTCGGATCACCTTCCCACCACTTGCCAGTCTGCAGCGTCGCGTAGCCGTTGTCTTTGAGAATCTTGACGAAGGAAGGATGGCTCAACATCGGAGCCGTCATTCGGTTCCGCAGTTTTAAAGACAGCGGCTTGAACTTCTTGTTTTTGCGATTGGTGCCTTTGGGCAGCAGTGGATCGTTGCCACGAATGCGAGTTTGATGCGGATACATGCCTGTGACGATACTGGCCAATGAGGGGCGACACAGCGGTGCCGTGACATAGCCACGTTCGTACAGGATGCCGGCTTTAGCAAGTTGGTCAATGTTTGGTGTTTTGATGTGCGGATGGTCCATGAAGCTGTAGTCCGTCCAGCCTTGGTCGTCGCTGAGCAGGAATACGACGTTGGGCTGTTCGGCAAACGCATTCGGATTCAGCATGGCCGTCAGGAAAATCGCCAGCATGACTTGAATCGCGGGAAAACTCGCTCGTTTGCGCTTCGTGCTTGTATTGCTTTGGATCATTTGCGTCCTTTGGGTGTCCAGGTTTCTGGTGCGTCAAGCATCAATGGCTCATGAAACACGGTAAGTTCATCGCCTTGTTTCTTGATCCATGATTTAAGCTCAGCCAACAGATCGTCCTCAACCTGTTTCAGTTCTGCATTTCCCGCGAGGTTCGATAGCTCACGCGGATCGTCTTTTAGATCAAACAGTTCGAACTCAGGTCGGCCATGATGCTGCGCGACAGTTCTTGCGGCGTTCTTGTCTGTTTTGGCCAGCTCTTGCCATTGCTTGAAATAGTCGCCGGACGTTTCGCGCACCAACATGTCAATATGCGTCGTGAAAGCAAACTCAGGATGCAGGTTCCAAATCAGCTTGTATTGCTCGGTGCGGACGGAGCGACTGAGGTACACGTTCATCTTTCGATCGCCACTGTGCGTTGTGAAAATACGATTCCGTAACGAGTCCGTTTCGTCATGAAGAACTTTCGCAAACGATTGTCCGTCTAGATCCTTTGGCACCGCTGCTCCACCAACGTCGATCAGTGTTGGAAAGATGTCGATCCAACTCACCATCGCGTCGGTGCGAGAGCCTGCTTTGATTTTGCCGGAACGAGTTACGATCAACGGTACATTGATTCCTTCGTCGTAGAGCGTCCACTTGCCGAACGGAAACTGGGCTCCGTGGTCGCTAGAAAAAACAAACAGTGTGTCCTTTGACATGTGTTTGTTGGTTAGATCTCGAAGTTCGCCAAGATACGCATCAAGGTTTTTGACTTCTTGCAGGTAACGAGATCGCTGCACTCGCGTGCGGGGCGTGTCGATCAACTTCGGCGGCATTGTCATCGCTTCGGGATCGATTGTCGATTCACTGGGCCATGGAACGTGCGGGTCAGACACGCCCACGAATAAAGCCAGCGGACGTGTGTCGGTTCGGTTTTCCAGAAATTCTTTTACTGTCTTTTGTAGCTGAGGAATGTGTTGTTTTCGATCATGAACGTGAAAGTGATAGTCGGGAGCACTTTTCTGATGAGCGACTTTTCCGAACGCCGCCGTCTGATAGCCCATGTCATTGAGGATTTTCGGCAGCTTCAGAACTTTTGCGTGCGGATAGCTATGGTTCTCTTCGGCACCATTTCTTGCCGGCATCAGACCGGTCAGCAGCGCAGCGCGACTGACCGCGCATGATGGACTGGCAACGAATGCTCTATTGAAGGTCATCCCATCAGCGGCCAGCGCATCGATCGACGGCGTCTCGATGTTCGTGCCGCCATACAGAGGCAAATCGCCCGTCGAAAGATCGTCCGCCAGATAGACTACGATGTCCGGAAGACGCTGTATTTCTTCAGCGGATGTTGGCCCAAGAGAAACGAGACCGATGCAAAACACCAATAGGATCGTTTTGAAGTCTTTCATTGTCGTTCTCGCTGCTACGCCAACTCTGGAACTTCAAAACCTTGACGATACTCTCGCTTCAAAAGCTCATTGGCAGCACTCGATCCTTCGCCGATGAACTGTTTGGTCGCACGGTCAAGCGTCAACATCGGACTTAGTTGAACCCCTTGCTTATCCAATCCCAGCTGATGTGCTTTCAAGTGATCGTCCATTGACCCAACCAGCTTCCTCCAATCATCCAACGCAACACTGTTGGCCACATCTTCGCTGAACTTTCCGCCGACTTGGAATGCGAGATTGGCGAGGTTGCACCAGCCAGTACTGTCGTTTCCAACCGCGACATCGGTGTTAAGCGTTGAACGATCTCGGCTTCGCACGGCTTCGATAAAGTTCGCTTGATGAACAACGTCACCTTTGTTTCCTTTGAATTCCATGATGACTTTTCCGTTGGCATCAAACGCTTTGGCTCGGCCACGCTGGCCCTCAAACCGACCGCCTTCGCAGTAGGCGACGTAGCCGCTGGCCGGACCGGGATGGTCGGCGACATCTTTTGATCCCGGCTTCACTGGCAAGTTCGACAGTCCGATCAAAACCGGAATCGATCCGGTGTCGAAGTAGGCAAAGTGCACGTTTGGCGATTGGCCTGCATCGTTGTAAGCGAGTCGCCCACCGCCGGCCATGATTCCAGTCGGCAACGAGACTGAATCCTGAAACACGTTATTGCGAACGTCATCCAAAACATGCACGCCCCAGTTGCCCATCTCACCGGAACCTGTATTCCAATCCCAGTGCCAATCGTAGTGCAACTGATCGCGGAAAATCGGTTCCTTCTTTGCAGGGCCACACCACATGTCATAGTCCACGTTGCTGTCGATCGACAATGGACTTTCACGTTTGCCGATCGGTTTCCGAATCCCAAATCGATTAACGCGCGCGAGTGTGATTTCACCAAGAGATTTCTCGTCGTGCAAAAACTTCTTGATCTCGGTCTGCATTGGATCAGAGCGCTGCTGAGTCCCGACCTGGCAAATTCGATCGTACTTTCTTGCCGCTGCAACGACCTGTTCGCCTTCCCATTGCGTATGCGAAAGAGGCTTTTCAACGTAAACGTCTTTGCCAGCTTCCATCGCCCAGATGGCAGCCAAACAATGCCAGTGATTGCAAGTCGCGATCACGACAGCATCAACACTCGGGTCCGCGATCAGTTTTCGCATGTCGCTAAACGTCTTTGCTTTTGGATATTCCTCGTGAGCCGCTGCAACTCTGGATGAGTCGACATCGCACAAAGCTGCAACATTGACACCGTCAACGCTGCTGAACTGGGGCAACAGTTTCTTACTGCGTATTCCCAAGCCGATGAAGCCGACGCCGATCTCGTCGTTGGCATTCGCAGCACGAAGCTTTCGAGTTCCCGTCGATGTGATGATCCCCGCCGCGGCAGTTGCAGCAAGGAATTGTCGCCTTGAAGTTCGATTCATTTTTTGGCTCGTGAATTGAAGTTTGAATGATTTGATTTGGGCTAAGTGAAGACTGAAATCTCTATCGTTTGCCGTAAACCTTTGCTTTGGGACGACCACCAGACAACAAATAGGCAATCAAGTCGCGAAGTTCTTCCTGGTTGAGTGCGTCAAGCATTTCAGCGGGCATTTGGGAAACGCTTGATTCTTTCATTTCGTCGATCTCGTCCGCGTCGACAACGATTGGCTTCAATGTGTCCGCCGTTTTTTGAATTGGATAGATTTCGACTTTGTCGCCTTTGGGAATGACCAACCCGGACACCTGCCGTCCGTCATCAAGAAGAATAATTTTCGAACTGTACTGGTCGCTGATGACTTTGCTTGGATCGATCATTGACTCCAGCAGGTAGTTCGCATCGAACTTGTTTCCCGCCGTTGTTAAATCTGGACCGACGTCACCTCCGAGACAATTGAACCGATGACAAGTGGCGCACTTCAGTGAATGAAACAGGTTTCGTCCACTCTTGAAATCCGCTTCGGTCAATGCGTCTTTGCCAACCAGCTTTGCCGCCTCGGATTGCGTCCACTGCTTGCCTGGACCTTTCGGAGGCGTGATCTTGAACTGTGGGACAGGATTGAAATCTTCATCACTGATGTCCGCCAACTGCTTTCGCTCATCGTTGGACATGTATCCAAGGAACTCATTCCGCAAGTCAGCCAGAAATTTCCCGTAGCTAACGCCGCCTTTGAATTTCGCGGCACCGTTGATGAACGTGATGTATTCTCGTCGCTGTTCCATCGTCCAACCTTCACGAATATTGCGAAGCATGAACGCATAGTTGATCTCGTGCGACGGAGGTTGGTTGTCCAGGACTTTTTGGATTCGATTGCCGTAGCGCGGGTTGCTGCTGAAGTCGATTTGCTCAGCCCAAAATGGAGGAGTCGCTTTCGCATCAGCCAACATCGGCAAGGTCTTTTCGATAATGTGGGGGGCTTTCAGGTAAACCAAAAGACGAACCAGCTCTGTGTTGACGTTTTTGTTCGCGTGAGGGAAATGGGCATCGAGTTCAGCGATCACAAGTTCGCGTTGAGCCGCCGAAGGCTCTCCCAGCCTAATGAAAGTCAAAGCGTAGGCTCGCAAAAGTCCCAGCAACTTCGAATCGGTCAGCTTGGATGGATCTTGCTGGAGTAGTTTGAATATTTGTTTGTTCCGCAACGAAGCATCTCCGCTGCGAGCAACTGCAACAGCCGCCGTGATCGCAGCCTGTTCATCGCTTTCTTTGAATGCTCTGCTGGCCCACTGATCGACCGGTTGCGATTCAATTGCAATACGAGCCGCATGTCGCAACCAGCGATCTTCACTCGATAGATGCCGCCAAGCTAATTTCACTGCGTCGGCGTTTACTTTTCCGTGGAACGCTTCGAGGCGACGGCGTAGCTTTCGTACATCAGCTCCGGGCAGATTGGAGTCAACTGGCTCGACTGATTCATTGCCGACGTAAGTGATTCGATACACTGCGGAGTCCGTTCCACGCCCGCCGGTGGCGAAATAGAGTGCTCCGTCTTTTCCAACGATCGCGTCGGTGACCGGAAGCGGTGCTCCGTTGCAGAAGATCTCTTGCTCGCCACGCCAGCCTGCACCATCCGGCTGGAGATGGATCGCGTAGATGGTTCCGAAAGTCCAATCCAATGCGAAGATCGCGTCTTGATACTTGGCAGGAAATTTAGTCCCCGCTCCGCTGACGACGCCCGTCGGACTGCCTGGGCCAATGTTCACAACCGCTGGCAAACTGTCTTCGTAGTACGCCGGCCATTTCCCTGTTCCACTACGCCAACCGTAGTCCGATCCGCTAACAGCATGGTTGATTCGGGTTGGACGATACCAGGGTGCGCCGAAATCCCATTCCATGTCCGCGTCATAAGTGAACAGGTCGCCTGCGCTATTGAGCGTGATGTCGTACTGGTTTCGGTAGCCAATCGAGTAGACTTCGTGTTGCTTGGACTCAGGATCGAACTTTGTGATCCAACCACCAGGTGCCATCCGCCCGCGAGCGTGGCCGCTGGCGTTCCATTCGCGTGGCAACAGCAAGTCTTCATCCCATGAAGGGACTCGCGATCCTGAGATCTGTGACGCTTCAGGCAAGTTCGTGTGGTTGCCGGCGTCGATGTAAAACTGTTTTCCGTCTTCGGCAAGGATGACGGCGTGGTTTCCGTGCTCGCCGCCGCCAGATGCTTTGGTAAGCTCCTCCGCATGATCGAGCAATCCGTCGCCTGTCGAATCAGAGAGCTTATACAGCGGAGTCGCGCCGCGATTGAAGTAGAGGGCTCCGTCGTGCCAAACCATTCCCTGAGCACCAGAGACTTTGGCCGGCATCTTTTCGACTTTGACGACTGGCTTTGAGTTCGAGTCGGCGGAAACGCTTTCGGTGACACTGAATCGGAACAGGCCCGCGCCGCCTTGATCGCTGGCGTAGAAACGTCCTTCATCATCGACCGTGAGTGACACCCAACTTCCTTGCGTCTCTTTGGGAACCTTATAAATAAGTTCAGCTTTGAATCCATCGGCGACATTGATCGCGTTGGTTCGTGCTGCTTTACTAGCGCCAGGGGTTTCCGCGCTGACGCCGGGTTTGCCCCAAGGAGCCTTTCCAAAGTCACCAAGGTTCGCGATTTCATCTGTCCATGAAGAATCGTCAAACGAGCCGAGTTTCCAATCGTCGGCCTTTGAGTCAGAGATCTTCCACCATGGACCGGAAATAACTTGACGAGGCTTTCCATTGGCCGTCTCGAATTCCAGTTTGAAAACGAACGCAGCCGGTCCTCCACGGTTTGTCGCTTCGACCGCGATTTGATTGTCGCCACGTTGCAATAGATCGCGAGCGTCGCCGAGCATGACAGGATTCATCCAGTCAGTGTTTTTGCCAGCCAGTTTCCCGTTGATCCAAACGGTCGCGCCGTTGTCGCAAGTGAAATAGAGTTTTGCGGATTTAGTATTGGCTGCTTTTCCACCAAACTTAAATTTATGCCGAAGGTATAGCGGAGCGTCAGCCGTTGGTTGATCCGCGCGCCAGATCCATTTTGGGATCGGAGCCTCAGAAACCCAATCAATGGCCGTGTTCGCACTCATTCCTTTTGCATCATCGCTTGTGGGAGCTTTTTTTGTGTTTTCAATTGCCGCCTTGATCGCTGTCGCTGCATCTTCGCCTTCAAGTTTGCGAAGTTGAACGTCTTTGAACTCAACATTCATCGGAGCGCCGGCGTGCAGTTGCAGTGCAAGGATTCCTTTTCGTCGAGCTTCCGGATGATTGTCGGTCAGGTCCATCGTCGTGATGCCGTTGACCTGATGAATTTGCCGATCGCCGACAGCAATGATGGTCAGTTCGTTCCATTGAGAATCGACTAGCTTCTGTTTCTTATCGCCTACTTTACCGACGACTTTGGGTTTTCCATCGGCGCCGACCTCGACACGTTGAAAACGTTGAGCAACGATGCCTCGCCATTTTTCAGCGAACAACATCCCGAAGTATTCAGGCTTCTTGTGAAGATCGGCTTGATAGCCTTTGACAACAAACTTTTCGGCATTGATCAGTTCGCTACGGTACTGGACGCCGCTGTTGTTGCCGGAGAAACGAACTTTCGTTTTGAAGACAAAGTCACCGACTTCGCCACCTTGCCAGACAAGGAACGTGTTTCCCTTGGTGGGATTGTCTTTGGTCGTCTGGCCAAAGATCGCACCGTCTTTGACCGACCAAAATTCAGTCTTTCCAGCCCAACCAGTGAGGTCTTTGCCGTTGAAGAGTTGTTCAAACGGTTCGTCTGCTGCGGCAGTGCCGACTGCTGTAGCGAGGAAGCAGATCGCGACTGCTTTGATCGAGCCAAATATTGCCTTGCATATTGGAGTGCGGGCCATCAATGTACCTCAGGTCAGATTACTTAACTTCAAAGGAGACGGATCCGCGGACGGCATCAGTCACGATCCAGCGGTCGCCTTTTTTTGTGGCGGCGACCTCTTTTCCATTGGCGAACACACCATTGCTCCCGTCAATCCCCGGGAGGTCAACGTTCGCGGTCATCCCTTCAGGTAGCACCAGCGACAATTTGAATGTGTCTTCAGTTTTCCAATCAATCTCAATCGGTCCGCGTGACGTAGGGACTTGTCCACGAGCAAACTTCAATTCACCAGGGCAAGGGCGAATCGTTGCCGTCTTCCATCCGGGAGATGAAGCCTGTGCGCCCAATACAAATCGTGGCAACAGGTTCGCAGGGGCAGCTCCCCAAGCATGGTTCCAATCCTGATTGGATTTGTACTTCATGTCCCAAGCTTCCCAGCTGATTGTCGTGCCGCTGTTAACCATGTGTTTCCAACTGCGATCTCCATCGGCGACGATCAAATCGAGTGCTTTCTTGTCGCTGCCGTTGTTGAACAAGCTTTCCATGAAATACTGAGCCGCGTAGACGCTGCATTGCATGTCTTTTCTCTCTAGCCACGCCATGACAGATTCGCGTTTGTCATCAGGGACCAAGCCAAAGGCAAGCGGAAAAAAGTTTGCATGGATGCTGCTGTGTTCGGTGCCGATCCCGTCGCGGTAAATCCCAGCTTCTTCATCAAAGAGAGTCTTTTGAAACGCGGCTCTTGCGAACTGAGCTCGATTGGTGAAGGCTTCTGCGTCCTCGGTCTTGCCAATCGCCTTTGCCATCTCTGCCATCTGCTCAATCGCAGCGATATGAAATGCGTTGACAACTGTGTTGATTTCCGTGAACTCGAACTTGTCACGTTCTTTTTTGGGCCAGTCAACGATGTCGTGCCGTTTTTGATCCAATGGGCCGCTGCGAATCAATCCGTCTTCACCGCTGCGATGCATCAGCGTTTTCGCTTTCAACGATTCGTAACGATGTTTCAACCAGTCATTGTCGCCAGAATACATCCACTGGGCATGCGCCATAAACACCATGTGTGGAGCCCATTCGGTAGGCCAAGTTCCGTTTTCCATTAACCAGTCAAACGTACGTGCCGCCATTTTGACATCGTCGTCAGTGTAATAGTGGCTCAGCTGATTGAGGTAAGCGTCTGCTTCGTAAGGAATCCGTTCGCGATCGCCATCAACGTAAACGCCGGCGAACGTTGTTGCCTTAAGACTATATTTACATAGGTCCCAAATCCGGTTGAGCGTTTCATCCGAGCATTCAAATGAACTGGCGTCGTCGTTCCAACTCGATGACCAGGCGGCACGACGTCGGATCCGGTCGAAAGGATAATCTGCCTCAAGCCCTTCGATTTCGACCCAACGAAACGGCATTACGGGTTTCCATTCTGAAGGCGTCAAGACAGCGGGAGGGTTGGCGTTCATCAAACCTGATTGCTGTACGGTTCGGTCAACGACAGGAGCCGGAACAATCCAAGTGCCTCGTTGCTGACCTATTCGCATTGGAGTCACGCCGTAACGCACGGTTCCAGGTGGCTCAGTATCGATGCGATCGCCCTTGAGCTTTTCACCAAAATGAACGTTCGCTACTCCGCGACCTGGCGGAACCGGCATCGAAATGTTTCCGAATGCGACTTTGCCGAAATCGATCAGCGTTGTTGTTTCGTTAATCCGCTTGATGGAAACTGGCTCTTGGAGATGAAGCTTCACATGACGCTCAGCCGGAACTTGCGGTAGCTCTTTGATAAACAAGTTTCGAAAACGATAAGTTTGACCTTTTTCGCCGTGGTGTTGGATACCGATGTAACCACTCGCGTCGGTTGGGTCGCGAAATCGCACCGTTTGAACTCCGTTAAGCTCGATCGTGATCACTTCGTCGATGCAGGTTACTACGAATCGATTCCAGCCGTTACGGTTGAGGGCGTTAGCGACATTCGGTTTCGCAAAGAACGCTTTTGATTCTTCCTCATGCTCAAGAAACTGTTCTGGCGAACGACCTTTTGTGCTGGGCCAAAGCCAACCGCGGCGCGCTTCATCGTAAAGTCCACCAGACCAACGCCGATCCGAGCCGTCGCACTCGGCTTGGTATCCGAAGACTTTCTTCTTGGCTTCTTTATCGACATGGCATCTGAACATCACGCCGGAATTCGCATTGCCTTCAGGCAGATGGATTTCAACGCTGAGCCGAAAATCGGAATACTTCTTCTCCGTCACGAGAAAGAACTTCTTGTTGGCCAACAAGTGGATCTCGCCGTCGACGACCTTCGCTTCGCCAAAAGGATACGGGTTTCGCCAACCGTTTAAGTCCTTGCTGTTGAACAGCGGTGTGTATCCTCGACTAAGCATTGACTCGAACTCGGTTTTGCCGTCTGCCGCGATGGACGGTTTCGAAATTGAGCCAACAGAAGCATCTTGTGCCTCAACAAAATGAGCACACAAGAACACAGGGATCAAAGCAAAGACAATGTTCAAGTTCGGTAGTTTCATTAGCCTCTTCTTGTGAGTATGCGGCATGTTGGCGATTCGTTCTAAAAAATTAAAAGGCGCTTGATATGACAAAATCTGATGGTCTTGGCATCCGGTTGTTGCTTCCTATCCAGCTGAAAGGCTATCAAAGCCAATGTTCTCTCAAATTCAATTCATTGGTCGTTATACGACACCCTGTTTTGCCTCGAAACCGACTGGTGCACACAGAACGTCAGCTTGGCTTTTTCTTGCTAGTTTTACTTTCCCGATAACTACCAGGTGTAGTCCCGACTTCACGACGGAACACTTTGCACAAATTGGGCAGTGAACTAAAACCGGCAGCATAGGCTACGTACTTGATCGGGACATGAGTTTCCTTGAGAAGTCGTTTTGCCCTCTGAATCCTGCACGCGACAAGCTCCTGCAACAGCGTTCGGCCGAGATGTTTCTTAAAGTGACGCTCCAACGTGCGTCGGGTCACTCCGACTTGCTTTGCAATCATGTCCACCGAGACGCGCTGATGACTGTTGTTCCAAATGACCTGCAGAGCTTCTGCGACCAAAGGATGATCAGAGCGCACTGCATCGCTATTGACGTTTAGCGACTCAGCTGACGTTTGCGTTTGCTCAAGTGCGCTGGCTATCAGAGCCATCGCATGGGCCGTTAGCATCGGTGCATCTTGCTCGGGCCTGTTCATTACAAAGTCGATGACTTCACGGTATTTCTGAGCAGCTCTATCCGGATTGCGCAAAGCTGTGAGTGGACGATCGGCGCTAAACAAACCGCGCTGGTGCCATTGAAAGAGCAAATCTCCCCCAAGTGAAACCCAATACTCAGTCCATCCGGTCGCCGGATCTGGACGATACCGATGCCAAACATCAGGGAACAACATCATGAATGTCCCCGGTTCGATTGTCTGTAGTCCAGTCTCACGGGACTCAAATTCTCCGCCACCAGCAGCGATAAATACGAATTGGAATTCTGGCAGGATTCGCCCAGCGTGCCATGAGAAGTCGTAAAGCTCTGGATGGGATTGCTGGGGGTAGTCAGCCCCAGCGGGAACAACATCGGATCCGGCTCCAGTTACATACAGCCCCAGACGATTAACTATCTCTGGAACTGGAAGGTATGTGAAAGTTGCTTTGTCTAAATCCGTCATGGCAAGTCGGACCGCCCATGCAAGACAGGTGTCAGGGCGACCCGTGTAATCCAGTAATGGTTTCGATGGCACCTCAGTGTACCAGAGTGAAGTCACTCGTCGCCTCATAATCGATGTCCATTTGCGACAGTGCGATTTGCTTGGAATCGTTCGTTTATCAACCGAATCGCAAGAAGTCAATTCTACGACTTTGCCACGGTGACGAAACTGAATGGGGATTCAAGGAGCCAGCAACAACTAAGAACTCTGGCTAGTTTTGCTCAAATGCCGAGGGAAATCTTTCACTTCATGACAACAAATCTGCTCCATCACCTGCTGGAGCTGTCGCTTCAAAATTGAAATTGTATGATCGCCACCTGTTGCCCCAAGGGCAGACACGCCGTACATGAACGCCCGCCCCATAAATGTAAAATCGGCACCAGACGCCAACGTGCGAGCAATGTCTGGACCGGACCGAATGCCACTGTCCATCATGACTTTGATTCGATCGCCAAAAGTTGCTGCGATCGACTTGAGCGAGCTAATGGCTGATGGTCCAGCGTCCAATTGCCGACCGCCATGATTGGAAACGATGATTCCATCAAGGCCGCAACGGCAAGCAATCTCTGCATCCAACTCACTGGCCACACCCTTTAAGACAAGCTTTCCCGGCCACATGTCGCGAATCGGCTTGATCTTTTCTTCATTGAGTCGACCAGAGAATGTTTGGTCCATGAATTGCCCCAATTGTTTCAGATCGAGGTTCTTGGGCATGTACGGCTTTAGAGTCTCGAAGGATGGTTTGCCGTTGAGCAAAGTCTTGATTGCCCATTCTGGTTTTCCCAAAATTTGCAGGATGTTCTTGAGGGTCATTTTAGGCGGCATCGCGAGTCCGTTACGAATATCTCTCGGACGGTAGCCAAATGTGGGAACGTCACAAAGAATCACAAGGACTGGGCATCCAGCAGTCTTTGCCCGATTGATTAAGTCGTCGCGAACTCGATCTTCAGCGGGATGATAAAGCTGGAACCATGCTCGACCTTCTGTGATTTCTGCAACCGTCTCGATACTGGATGTTGAAACGGTACTCAGAACAAATGGAATGTTGTGCTCGAAAGCTGCCTTGGCAAGAATCTCTGGTGACTTTGGCCACATCAAACCTTGGAGCCCAACCGGCGCAATTCCAAATGGCGCATCGTAGACATGACCAAAAAGGTCTGTCTTCATCTCTGACCCACGATGCTCTGTAAGATACTGAGGTATTAGTTCAATGTCTCGAATGTCAGAAGTGTTGCGTTTGATATTTACATCTTCGTTGCATCCACCATCAAGGTACTCGAATGCAAACCGCGGAATCCGAGACTTGGCGCGAATGCGAAGGTCGTCGACAGATGGGTAGCGAGAATCAAATTTCAATGTCATTAAACGTCTATCTATTGAGGTGCGTCGAGACTCTTGCTCGTTAGGAAATCGGCAGCACTCAGTTTGGTTTGTTAAGCGATCCTTCGCGCGGATCCCAGCTTACAAATTGACTCAAACCTGCTCATGGCATCCTGCCAATACGTTAACGCCGTTGGTTCAAACTTGATCAACTCAACTGAATTGCCAACGACTTCTCGAATGTCCTGAAGCGTCCCTAGCCCTCCCGCTGCTTTGCATTGCACGAGAACATTTCCTAGCGCTGTCGCCTCGCTCGGACCTGCAATCACTGGCAATCTCGTCGCACCTGAGATGAACTGATTGAGCAAAATGTTTTTACACCCGCCACCAACCACGTGAATCACATCGATGCTAAGGTCAGTGAGTGATTCAATCTCTCGTAAAACTTGACAATAACGAAGGGCAAGGCTTTCAAGGACACACCTGACCATTTCAGCTTCGTCACGTGGCGCTACTTGTCCCGTTTCATTGCAAAACGCGACAATTGCCTGTTCCATATCTGACGGATTGAGGAACATGCTGTCGTCCGGATCAACGAAGCAACCAGTTGAAGCGGCTTTGCCCGCCAACTTCGTCAACTCTTCGTAAGTTCGATCAAACCCTCGCTTTGCAAACGCGGACCGCAACCCTTGTATCAACCACAGGCCCATGACGTTCTTAAGCAGTCGCCAAGTTCCATCAACGCCGCCTTCGTTGGTCACGTTCGCGGCCAACGCTGCTTCGGAAAATAATGGGACATCCGTTTCGACGCCAACTAACGACCATGTCCCTGAGCTGATATAAGCCCAATTGCTTCCGTTGTTCATATTTGCGGGAACGGCGACGACTGCAGATGCGGTGTCATGCGTTGCTGGGGCAACTACTGAAATCGACCCGAGTCCTGACGATGCTGCGACATCGCTGTTCAGCTGACCAAGATTGGTGCCTGGCTCAACGACATCGGGCAACATTTGTGTGGGGATTTCAAGTTTCTCCAATAGTGAAGCCGCCCAAGTTCGGGTTTGCGGATCAAAACATTGGGTTGTGGTCGCGAACGTGAATTCAATTGACTTCGATCCGCATAATCGCCAGTGAAAATAGTCCGCAATTGTCAAAAGCTGCGACGCAGTGTTCAGCGTATTATCGAATCTAGATCTCGCGAACAGTTGACAAAGCGTGTTGATTTCCATGAACTGAATGCCAGTCCGTGAAAAGATTTCGTCTTTCGAAACTTTCTGCAGAATCGAATCTAGAATCCCTGAGTTTCTACTATCACGGTAATGGAACGGTAGATCGATTAACTCGTCGTTGGAATTCAGTAGAGCGTAGTCTACACCCCACGAATCAACACCAATACTCACCACGTCATTGGTATCTTTTGCGACAACCGAAAGACCCTGTTCTATGGCTCTCCAAAACTTGTTCACATCCCAGCGAAGGCTAGAGTCGCATTGGGTAGCGCCAGTTGGAAACCGGTGCTTTTCTTCCAGCCGCATCGTTTGGCCGTCGAAGCCTCCCAACACTACACGGCCGCTTTCGCCACCAAGATCAATTCCAATAAAATTTTGACTGTTTTTCAAACTGTTAGTGCACTCTTGGCAAGTAAGGACGGCCGCGCTGTGAAAGATAACGCTTGAAGAGGACGCAAGAAATTGACGACCGGGCAAGCTTCACAATAGCAGACGAATGCTCCTTTCCTGCCGCCTTCAATTGTCGTTTTGCGACAGGCCCGAGTTGCCTCCATTGGCGTTGGAATCTTAGTCAGCACACCGTTCGCATTGCTGATCGGCAAGATCGGCACTTACCGAACATGAATCTGCTTCTTGAATTGCTTCAGCCCGACACATTAAAGCGAATTAGCTCAACTTCTGATAAACAAATCGATCACTTTCAGTTTCGTGCTCTTGCTTGCAAGCGACCAAAGACTAGCGACTAGTTCGGTATCGATTTCGCCATGCTTCATTGCCAAACGTTGACAAATCGAGTCACACGTCCGCTGCCATACCGCTGCCGAATCGAGTGAAGCCAATTCTGATTCAGTAAAAAGCGACTCGAAATCATCTCGGGACCAAGGTTCGATCCCCGCCGTCAAATATTAATCTTATGCGTTAGCCAAAGACAGATTCAATCGCTTCGATTTCTCGACTTGGAAACAAGTGCCTATAGCGCCGAACCATTTCGGGCGTCTGATGCCCAACCCATGTGTTAATGACGCGCTGTTCAACGCCAGCGGCGGCGCAATTGCTACAAAACGAATGTCGGAGACAGTGCCAACCTCGGATTCGTTCCCACTTGGTTCCTTTCAAGGTTTGTTTGAAGTGATCGTGGGCTTCATCGGGTGTTATTGAGTCTCTCTTGGATCGAACTTTGCGTGAACGGTAGATCATCTCCGATATTCGAAATGTGAAATTGCCACCAGGATGATTTGCGATCCAGGCTTTCAATGGCGTGTACAAACTGTTGGTGATGGGCACCGTGCGAGTTGACGTCTTTCCCCGGACGCGTTTCTTTTCTCGAATCGTGATCCGTCTTTGCTTGAGATCGATGTCGTCAAGCTGTGATCGAAGGATCTCGCTTCGCCTTGCCCCAGTGTAAGCGGCAAACGCGAACATTGGATGGATAAAGGAATGGCGAGCATACTGGGAAACATCATCCAGCAGTTCAGTGATTTCGTTCGTGGAGAGGAACAGGCAATCCCACAAAGCTGACTCTTCATGCTGATTTAGGTCGTCTCGCTTGACCTTAGTCGCTATTTCTTGCAGCGTTTGAAACGGTGGCTTCTCTTTTCCCTTTGGGTATCGGAGCTTTTTGTTCACGACATTCTGCTCAATCATGCCTTCGCTTTTTGCCCAGCGCAAGATTGAATTAAGAGTCGTTACTTCTTTCTTGATCGTAACTGGAGAAATTTTCTCTCCTCGAATGCCAGGATCCTTGGCTCTCTTGTTGATGTAGGACTGAGCAAAACTGCTTTTGATGGACTTCATGGTCGTTCTTCGACCGAGATGACGCAGCAAGTGCTTCTTGTGAATTTCGAGCATGCGAAAACTAGCTGGCTCAATAGAAGACTTCAAGAAATCAGAAAAGTATTGCTCCGCGACTTGTTCGAAAGTGAATTGCTGTCGCGATGCTGGTACTGGCTCTTCGATCGCTGGTCCGATTGGGATCGACTTTCCATGGAGAAGAAAGATGGCCAAGTTGGTAGCGGAGTCAGGCGGCGGCAACACGTTCGTTTTGATCAGGCTCAATCGCTGTTCGACATTTGCTTTGGCAGTCGTTGCAGACGTCGAGTCTGTCGTTCCGAGGGAATGGCTATGTCGCTTTCCCTGATACCGGAAGACGATTCGATAGATTCCGTTGCGTTGTTCGAGGGATGCCATGATTTAATTTTTCCTTCTGACTAAGGAAAAACCCAGCGACGCAAACGCAACACAGAATCAACGATGTCCCCAAAATGTCCCCACGAGAAAGTGGAAACGAAAAAAGGACTTACAACGAATTGTCGTAAGTCCTTTAGTATCTGCGAGTACCGGAGACAGGAGTTGAACCTGCACGCCTTGCGGCACTAGATCCTAAATCTGGTCACCCAGTGTTTGGTTTGTACTTCAATCATACTTCACATCTCGGTTTTCGATTGCTGAAACGACAACCTCACTACAAATTTGATCCTAAGCAAATCGAGCTTGAATTGCAAATTGTGTCACTGATATGTCACTGATTGCGTTTTGAGGGTTGCGAGATTCTTTTTTGGAGTCTGTTGCTCTGGTGCCTGAATGTCGCAGATCATCACTTACGGGACATCCATGGTCGTTTTTAATCATCGGGATACGCGTCAATTTTGGTAAGCTGTCAGTTCGCGGGTAAAAGCGGCCAGTGATTCGCGGGTTAAAAGCGGCCACT
>CAZPBE010000077.1:0-18427 GCA_964584615.1 uncultured Pirellulaceae bacterium
CGAACGAAACTAAAGAGACTCTACCCGAAAATTGAGCTGAGTTAGAATACTAGTTACTCTTTAAGCTCAATCTCAATCGTGCCGCCAAATCCTGGCAATAATTTCCTGTCCGTATTATCGATCTCTGCCCAGACTTCGTAGTCCTGGTTGACCGGTTCGATTTCCGGGCTGACGAAAGAGATCTTTCCGACGATCGGCGCTGCATCCGGATCATTACTGGGTCGAAACAAAATTCGCTCACCGAGTTCTGCAGGTTTGGCTTTCGACAATTCGCACCGACAAACAACGCGAAGTCGATCAAGCCCAATGATCCGCGCGATCGGTTCGCCCGACTGAACCCACTCGCCAGGTTGTCGATAAATTTGCGTGACGATCCCATTGGCGGGCGACTTGATGTCCCGGTTGCCAAGTCGGAGTTCCGCGATGTTCACTTGTTCGCGCTTGAGGTTGACAGTCAAGGATTTAACTTTCTCAGACCGCTCGGCTTGTTCACCAGATAGCTTGGATCGCTCCAGCTCCAGTCGCAGTTGTTCGAGTTCCGTTTTCGAAACAGCTCTCGCGTATTGCTGAACGGCTCTTCGAGAACGATCAAGGATCTTTCGGTTAACCTCTTCAGAGACCTTTGCATAACGAGAGTCGATATCGTTTTCACTTTCTTCCTGCGCGATTGCCAGTTCTTTACTGGCTGCATTAAGTTCAGCGTCATAAAGTTCTCGGTCCAGCCTTGCGATCAACGAGCCTGTACTAACTTCGTCGCCTTCGTTAAGAATGACTTCCTGTAACACACCTGCATCACGACTCGCGATGCGCACGTTGACGATCAAGAGCAGTTGTGAATCAGGAATCGAAACGGAGCGGTCGAAGTACTCTTCCTGCTGTGCGTAGGCCGACGCCAAAGGAGTTGAAGCAAAAACGACAACAGCGGCAAGAGCCGAACAAAGGACAGCGGAGAATTTCATTGGGATTCAGACGTGCAGATGCGTTGGAAATAGCTAACTGGAATAAGCTATTCTAATTGCCGGTTGCCAAAATTCCCAAGAATACTATCGAGGGCAAGTGCCAGGTTGTCCCCAGCCAAGCGGATTGTCACAGCGTTTGGTGTGTCCTTTGATGAGGTCGGCCGGGTAGAACGCGGCTCGGCCCACGAACTTGATTCCCGATCGCAATGACTGACCCGGGAGAACATGGCCGTGTCGTTCCAATGCTGGCTCTTCAAACACCAGATTGCGATAGCCAACGTTGTCGGCCTGCCATTGATAGACCTTCAGAGAGACTGGCTTCGGCTGATAGACTTCGAGCGGAAGTTGTTGCATGGCCGGTACCGGTAATGACGGTTGTACCGAAAGTGATATCTGGTCGATCGGTTTGATGGACAGCCCTTGCATCGAGTCATCGTTGCTGTCGTCAGCCAATACACTGAGATCGTCATCATCAAATTCATCGTCGCCCGATTCGCCTTCTTGTTCATCTTCGCCAAGGCCATCGAACGTTCCTTCGATCTCTTCTTCAGGCGGCTCGAGCGAGTCGAGTTCTCCCGGAGCTTCTTGTTGGCTATCCTGATTCGTTGATTCGGGCAGTTCGTCTAACATCAAGGACTGATCCGCCTCTTCCGCCTCATTGAAATCAGCAATGACTTCGTCAGAAAGGCTTGATTGGCTATCCCCGTTGAGGATTTGGTTGGAAAGATTTTTCGGTTCTTCCACCTGTGATGGCAAGTCGACCGTGGTCTGAGCATTTGCCTGGCGATCTTCAACGAACAAGATCGAGAACGAAAGACAAAGCATTAGGCAGTAACAATTCCAGTTCATGTTGGTACCAATTCAACTCTTGACTTATTCCAATTCACTCTCAAACGCTTGCACTTTCACATCGTCCTCAATTCGATGATGTGTTGCTTGCGCCCAGAAATGTAAGGGTCAATCAGGTTGGCGAAGGCAGACTGTAATGGTTGTCCACGTTCTCCCGTTTTTTTGTAATTGATCAATCGTTGTGGAAATGCCAGTTTCAACTATCGAAGTTTTGTTGTCAGTTGTGTCTGTCGATACTGTTTAGGCGCTTGAACCGATTTGCGTTATCAAACGAGTTGTCCTAGTTAGCAGTGTGCCTTGAGTACGATCACGTACATAAAACGAACCCTTATCTACACATTGGCTGTGCTTGTTTGTGGATTGGCGTCATTCACGACCGAGACAACAGCAAAACAGATTAGGCCGTTTGCAAAACTTAACCAGCTGTTTGAGCGCCCGATCGGCTATGCAAAAAATAGTGGCCACGGCCCTGTTGCTCAGGTTCATGGGCAGCCCGTCAGCGGCATCGAAAAACCGAACGTGCAATATGATTCGATGCAGGCAGAGTTTGGCAACGCCCCGCTGACTTCTGAGTCAGCATTGCCGACTGAATCGTTGCCGTTGACATTGGATCAAGCGATTCAGTTGTCGCTTCAACACGCGCCTGTATTGCGTAGCCTTGGTGCACAAGTTGTAACCAATCCATTGAGCGCGAGAGGGATTTACGATCCGGCGATCGAAGCCACGGACCCGATTTTCGGAATCGAAGCTGCGTTGGCTCAGTTCGATGCGACGTTGTCCGCGTCTTTAAATCATGCCAACAACGACGACGTGTTCAACAACTCGATCCTTGGCGGCGGCGCGACAGAAGTCGTACAGGATTTAACCACGGCCAATGTCTCGTTGGATAAGACAGGTGCAACAGGAACGCGATACACAGTTCGTTCGCGCACGATTTACGACAACAACAACAATGTCTCAAGCACGTTTCCATCGTCTTACACGTCGTTCTGGGAAGCGCAGGCCCGACAGCCGTTGTTGCAAGGTCGTGGAGTCGATTTCAATCGAATCGCTGGCCCGAATGCGGCTCCAGGATTTCGTGCATCCACGGGTGTACTGCTCAGTCGAATCAATCAGGATATTTCGATCGCGCAGTTCGAAAGATCCGTCAATGATCATGTAAACGAAGTCATCCGCGCGTATTGGGAGCTGTACTTTTCTTACAAGCAGTTCGAAACATCGAAACTTGCTCGAGATGGTTCGTTGAAAACCTGGAGTGTTGTAAAAGCCAGATTCGAAAATGATTTGCCGGGTGGTGAAGCCGACAAAGAAGCTCAGGCTCGTGAACAGTATTATCGCTTTGAAGACCAAGTAATCTCTTCGCTCAACGGCAGTCCTCGCAGCGGTCGAAGCGGTGTTTTGCAAGCCGAGGCGGATCTTCGGCGTCTGATTGGTATGCCGCAATCGGACTATCGAATCATTCGACCCTCAGAGACTCCATCACTGGCGCGGACCGTGTACCAGTGGGAGTCACTGGTAGAATCAGCGCTCGACAAGCGACCGGAATTGCGGCAACAGATGTGGCGGATCAAACAGCGAGAGCTTGAGTTACTTGCTTCGCGAAATTTTTTGCTGCCGCGACTTGATGCGGTCGCCACTTATCGCAACAACGGATTTGGTGATCAGTTGGTTGGTGGTGGTGGAAGGTTTTCCAGCGCGGCTGCCGATATGGCGTCAGGTGATCACGACGAATGGGAGTTGGGTTTGCAGTTCAACATGCCGGTTGGATTTCGCCAGGCTCACACCGGAGTTCGCAACGGCGAGCTAAAACTCATTCGTGAGCAAGCGGTTCTCGACGAGCAACGCAAACAGATATTACACGATTTGGGTTCGGCTGTTCGACAGATACATCAATCATATCGTTCGACGGAGAACAATATGAATCGCGTGATTGCCGCTCAGGAAGTAGTGAAATCTCGTCTGGCAGCCTTCGAAGCAGACGCGGTCAATGTTGACTTGCTCCTCGACTCCGTTCAACGGCAAGCAGAAGCGCAGACTGAATTCGAACGGGCTCAAATTGATTTGCAGTTGGCCAACGAAGCCGTCAACTTCCAGTCAGGACAGTTGCTTTCGGCGCACGCGGTGCATCTAGGTCAATCTGAGTCGTCCAACGTTGCGGGAATCGACACGCATCAGCGTAGGAACTGGCTGCACCGTCAAATGGGACGCACGGGCCGAGTGCTTCAAGATTATCGGTTCTAGTTTTGCGCTCCCCGCCATTTCTAATCGCCCGATTTGCAAAAATTCGTTGGGCAACAAACCTGTCAGTACGTTTGGCAATTGCCCGGTTTATCTTTCTGAGCCTTTGGCTATCTTCAGGGCGGCTGGTGATTTCGCATTTCGCTTGAGACCGTGAACTATTTTGATAGGCGGATGTCCGAGCAGAGTCAGTCAGAGCAACTCAACCGTCAACTCAGAAATCCATGGTCCACAAACTCTTCAAAGCATATCGAGATTCGTATTCCGGTCTCTCGCCGGAAGTGTGGGTTCTTTCAGCGGCTTTGTTTGTGAATCGTTGTGGAAGCATGGTGTTGGCGTTTTTAACGCTGTACTTGACCAACCAATTGAACTTCTCAGTTCCGCAATCCAGATTGATATTCAGTATCTATGGTATCGGATCTGTATGCGGTACTTACGTTAGCGGACGTCTCGTTGAATCGATTGGTGTTGTTCGATTGCAAATCTTTTGTCTTGCTATTTCGACACCCCTCTATTTCGTCGTGCCTTTCTTCAGCAGTTTCGTCGGTGTTGCGGTTGCCGTGCTTGTGCTCAGTTTCTTCACTGAAGCTGTTAGGCCGGCTAACGCGACGGCCGTTGCGCAATTTTCCAAAGCTGAAAATACGACGCGAGCTTTTGGTTTGCAGAGGATGGCAGCCAATCTTGGCATCTCGTTTGGGCCGGCGATCGGAGGGATTCTTGCCGAGTTTAACTACGTCTGGTTGTTTGTCGTTGACGGAATTACAACGGCCTTCGGTGCTGTCGTGCTCGTTTGGTATTTTGGTTTTAAGAAGCAATCTAAGCGGCACATTTCGACTGATGTCCAAGATGTAACAGAGACGCATCCAGGAAGTCGACATTCACCATTGAACGACACCAGCTTCGTTTGCTTTTTGGTTTTGATCTTGTTGATGGGAATTGTGTTTTTTCAAATGCACGCGACTTACCCGAAGTACCTCGAAGAGCATTACCAGCTTTCGCCAATGTTGATCGGGTTCGTCTTTGCCGTCAACACTGTGCTGATCGTGTTGTTAGAGATGTTGATTTTAAATTGGGCTCGAAACTGGACGGCGCTCAAGCTCATCGGTTGGGGTTGTTTTCTGTCTTGTGTTAGTTTCGGAATGTTGCCGTTTGGATACTCATTGCTGTTTCTGATTTCCAGCATGGTCGTTTTCACTTTTGGTGAAATGTTATCGATGCCTTTGTGTAGCGGATTTGTGGCGGAGCGGGGACGAGGAAAGAATCAGGGAATGTACATGGGGTGGTATACGATGACGTTTTCTCTGGCCGCTGTTTTGGGGCCGGCGATCGGAAGCGCAATTTACGAATTTGATCCTGAGTTGGTCTGGTATTTGTCAGCCACAATCGGATTCGTGGTGCTTGGCGGTTTCTATTGGCTCAACTTGTTCAATGCTGGCGTCGGCGACGATGTGGTTGCGGGAATCGAGCATGCGAGTGATATTGAAGAAGAATTGCAAGCCAGCGACAACGACAATAACTTGCTTTCCAGTAGCGATCACGCTTCCAGTAGCGATCACGCTTCCAGTAGCGATCACGCTTTCCAGTAGCGATCACCATTCTATTTGATCGCAATTCCGTTTAAGTGCGACACAAAATTACGAAAGACACATTCCTTCATGATCATTTTGCTTAGTAAAGACCTCATGATGTCATCGACAATTTCTGCTGCCGCTAGAGCCAGCGAAAAAGTCTTCAAAGTTGTACAGACTGTCGAATCAGCGAAAACAAAAATTGATGCCGACGACGTTGGTGTTGAGTTGTTGCTGGTGGATTTGCAAACAGCCGGCATTGATTTTGAACAACTTCAATCGATTGCGGCCATTGATGTTGCCGATCGACCACGATTGATTGGTTATGCGCAACATGTGAACATTGACTTAATCAATCAGGGTCGTGAAGTCGGGTTGGATCAAGTTCTGACTCGTGGGCAACTTCATGGGAATGTTGACGGTGTGTTAAACGGGTAACGGAAATTCGAAAGCCAATTCGTGATTTGGCCACCGTCTTGCCGCCTGCCGAAAATCGGCTCATTGGCTTACAATGATGTCGACATTGATGCGTTGAAATGCGTCTGTTCTTTTCTGCAGCTAACCGTTTCTCAAACAGTACATACTTATGACCCCTCCCCAGTCTTCCAACATCAAGCTTGACTGCGCCGAACAAACGAGGATCGAGCAAGACAAGGCTCGCCAAGCCAATTGGAAACGCTGGGGACCTTATCTTGCCGAGCGGCAATGGGGGACGGTCCGCGAAGATTATTCTGAGGGCAGCGATTCGTGGCGTTCGTTTACGCATGAAGACGCAGTCAGTCGTGCCTATCGTTGGGGCGAAGATGGCTTGTTGGGGATCACTGATCGCCAAGGCCGTTTGAGTTTCGCGGTTGCGCTGTGGAATGGCAAAGATCCTATTCTCAAAGAGCGGTTGTTTGGATTAACTGGCCCTGAAGGCAACCATGGCGAAGACGTCAAGGAAGCTTACTATTATCTCGACTCAACGCCAACGCATTCGTACATGAAAGCCATGTACAAATATCCGCAAGCCGAGTTTCCTTATGCGAAACTGCGTGACGAGAACGCGAGTCGGTCTGCCATGGAAACTGAGTTTGAACTTCATGACACGGGTGTGTTTCGAGACGGGCGCTTTTTTGATGTGGTTGCCGAGTACGCGAAAGGATCGCCCAACGATGTATTGATTCGAATCACGGTGACCAATCACGGACCTGATTCGGCGCCTTTGCATCTGCTTCCGACACTGTGGTATCGAAACACCTGGTCGCATGGCCGATCGGGCGAAGGCTATTGGCCGAAACCGAACATCGAACAAGTTCAACCGCACCATCTTCAAACGGATCATGATTCGTTGGGCCGATTTCATTTCTTCATTGAAGATGACAACGGAGATACTCCGAAGTTGTTGTTTACGGACAACGAAACGAATTTCGAAAAACTATTTGATGAGCCGAATCAGACTCCGTTCGTCAAAGATGCGTTTCATCGTTTTGTCGTCGACGGTGAAGCCAGTGCAATCAATCCAGAAAATGTTGGGACGAAAGTCGCGCCTGTCTATCAACTGGAGCTGAAACCGGGCGAATCAAGATCGATCAAGCTCCGATTGATTTCCGATGATGAACTCAAGCAAGTGTTAAACATGGACGAAGTGAAGAACGTTCAACTTGATTCTGTGTTGGGCAGTTCGTTCGATGAAGCTTTCAAGAATCGAATTGCCGAAGCTGACGAGTTTTACCGGCAAGTCATGACGGGCTGGAAAGATGCTGATGAGCAAGCTGTCGCGCGACAGGGTTTTGCGGGTCTGTTGTGGACCAAGCAATTTTACTTTTACAGTGTGAGAGATTGGCTGCGAGGCGATCCTAATCGTCCGGCTCCGCCAGCGTCGCGGATGCATGGTCGCAACTCTGATTGGCATCATCTTTATAACCGAGACATTATCTCGATGCCTGACAAGTGGGAGTATCCTTGGTACGCCGCGTGGGATTTGGCGTTTCATATGATTCCATTCGCACGAATCGATATTGAGTTTGCCAAAGAGCAATTGGTTTTGTTTTTGCGTGAATGGTACATGCATCCCAGCGGACAGATCCCGGCTTACGAATTTAATTTTTCAGATGTGAACCCACCTGTTCATGCTTGGGCTGCCTGGCAGGTTTATCTGATGTCGGGAGAAGAGGGTGAACGCGATCGCGAATTTTTAGGTAAAGTCTTTCACAAATTGTTGATCAACTTTACCTGGTGGATCAACCGCAAAGACCATGATGACAACCATATTTTCTCAGGTGGGTTTCTGGGACTGGACAACATTGGTGTTTTTGATCGTTCGGAAGATTCCCCGTTAGGTGGAAAGCTCGATCAGGCTGATGCTACTGCGTGGATGGCTTTTTATTGCACTTCGATGTTGACGATCGCGTTGGAGCTGGCGCGAAACGATTCGAGTTACGAAGATGTCGCTTCAAAATTCTTTGAGCACTTCATGGCGATCGCAGATGCGATGAATGAGTTGGGCGGAGGCTTGTGGGACGAAGAAGACGGTTTTTACTACGACCAGCTTCATCGCGGTGACGAAATGTATGCGATGAAAGTTCGCTCACTGGTTGGGTTGTTGCCGATGGTCGCTGTCGGAATTTTGGATTCCGAATTGATCGATCGTTTGCCCGGTTTCAAAAAGCGAATGTTGTGGTTCATCGAAAACCGCAAAGGGCTTGCGTCCCACATTACCTATCTCGACAAATCTAAAGACAAGCCCAGCCTGCTGTTGGCGATTCCTTCGAAAGAACGATTGATCAAGATCTTGACGTATTTGCTGGATGAAACAGAGTTTCTTTCCGAGCATGGTGTCCGTTCGCTGTCTAAATACTACAAGGATCATCCGTATCAATTCTCGATCGACAATCAGGACTATTCCGTTTCCTACATTCCGGGCGAGTCGGACTCCGGATTTTTTGGCGGCAACTCAAACTGGCGCGGGCCGATCTGGTTTCCAATTAACTTTTTGATTATCGAGTCATTGGAAAAATACTCTGAATTTTACGGCAACGAATTGCTAGTCGAATGTCCGACTGGATCAGGCAACGAAATGAATTTGCAAGATGTTGCACAGGAATTGGCTCGGCGGTTGGCAAAGCTATTCAAACCTGACGAATCTGGACAGCGACCGATGTACCACACGCAGATGAGGTATGCGAATGATGACCAATGGAAGGATTTGATTCTGTTTTACGAATACTTTCATGGCGATTCAGGCAACGGATTGGGAGCCAGTCACCAAACGGGCTGGACTGCGCTGGTCATCAATTGTCTTGAACGACTGCAAGGAAACGATGGCTAAGGCAGCAGACAGCCGATGTAGCTGGTGTCTTGCCAGCGATTTGTACCGCGAATACCACGATCAAGAATGGGGCGTGCCATGTTACGACTCCAAAGAGTTGTTCGAGCTGTTTATTCTCGAAGGCGCTCAGGCTGGTCTGAGCTGGATTACCATTCTCAATAAACGAGAGTCGTATCGTCGCGCGTTTGATCAGTTCGTGCCAGAGAAAATTGCCCGATACAAGCCTGCCAAGGTGGAGAAACTTCTGAAGGATCCCGGCATTGTGCGCAATCGCCTGAAGGTCGAAGCCACCGTCAACAATGCGATTCGATACGTTGAATTGGAGAAAGCAGGTCAGAGTTTCGCGGAACTATTGTGGTCTTTCGTCGATTACAAACCTGTCCAAAACAACTTTTCCAATACTAGCGATGTTCCAGCGAAAACCACCCAGTCCGAGGCCATGAGCAAGGGACTAAAGAAAGCCGGATTTAAGTTTGTCGGTAGTACCATTTGCTACGCATTCATGCAGGCCAGTGGCATGGTCAACGATCATGCTTTGCATTGTCCTGCGCACCAACGATGCACAAAGCGCGCCGCAGTTCGGTATATGCCCAAGGGCTGGCCAGGTCGTTTACGTCAAAAAAAGTGAAACGAAGCCGGCCTGGTAATATCGATTTTGCAACGCTTTTTGTTTTTCGTCTCGTGTTTGTCGGGAGGGCGAGGCTCACGCCGAGCCAGTGGGTGCTTGGGATTTCCATCCCGCCAAGGTCCAACCCTCCAACGTTCTGCTCGCAAGCGACTTCAGACCCGTTGAAGAATTGAACACGAACCAACGGCGGAGCTTCGCCCCCTCAGAGAGTTTCGCCGTTCCTTCTCAGCATGAGCTTTTGAATCGGTGAAAGTTTCCACGTTTTGGCCAAAGAAACGAAAACGTCTTTTCGCGAAAGAAAAAAAATTTCAATTTCGATTCTTTGAAAAAACAGACACGAACCGCTATTCGTCGAAAAAAAGCAAAAAAACATCATCATCGTTCTGCTTTGGCACGACAACGACTCCTTGAATTGTAACTCTTAGTCGCCTATCCAAGTGAGTGAGGCACGAAGAGAAGTCTTAGAGTTTTCTTAACTTTACAAGGAACAGGAAAATGAGAGCAAAGTCAAAAACTTTATTAGCAATCTGTGCGTTGGCTGTTGGAACGTTTTGTTTTCAATCCAACGTGAATGCGCAGGGCTTTCGAATTGGCAATTTTATCCAAGCCGGCGGAGGACAAGGCTTTCGAATGGGCGGTCCGCGCGTCGGAATGCATTTTGGAGGAGGCCAAGGCGCCACGTTTGGTGCCGGTCGCTTCGGAATGCGGTTTGGAAACGGTCAAGGCGCAAGAATTGGTGGTGCTAACTACGGTATGCAATTCGGCGGGCAACAAGGAACACAAATCGGACGGTTCGCAACGACTCCGGTGGTTCAGCCCGGCACCTACTACTACAACGATGTTTTTGGCGGCGGTTATGCCGTCCCTGCTTACGGTGTCCAGCAAGTGACTTACGTGGAACCGGTCCCCGTTGCATCTGCTGTCCCGATGATGGGTGAAGTGGTCGCAAACTATCCGGTCGGAACTCCGCTGCAGCCTTACGCCAATGCAGCGATTCAACCAACGGAAGCGGTTGCGATTCCTGGCGTCATCGAACCGAATCTGGCCACGCCGTCAGATGTTGTCCAACCCGATCCGTCTGGTTTGTCGAACAACATTCGAATTACCCATTCGGCGACAGCAACAGAAGACATGAAGTTTTCGCTTAACGGATCAGATTTTACACTTGCTCCTGGCAAGTCGATGAATCTTGAAATGGGCGACACCTGGAATGTGGCGTTTTCCGCAGGCGGTGAGCATGGTGATCGAGTTGCGGATCTCAGCAAAGCAGGGAGCTATGTGTTCATGAGTTCGCCAAGCGAAGGCTGGGTGTTGATGGACGAACTGCAGATGAATTCGGCAACGGGAGTAAGCAACGAGTTGGATGCGACGAACGAAGTGGTTCCTGCGAATGAAGTGCTTCCTTCCGACGAAGTGCTGCCTGCAGACGACGTCGCCCCTTTGGAAGGAGAAAGTGTCATTGAGATTGATGTTCCACCGATGGATACGGATGACGTTGCTCCACAAGAACTGGATGAGCCGTTGACTCCAGAAGAGATTTTGGACGGCGGCGATGACGGATAGGTCACCGTAAACAAAGTTGAAAAAATTTTGAGCGCTCAAGCGACTTTCGTTTGAGCGTTTTTTTGTTTGAGCGACAAAGTCGGCTAATCAATCACGTCGCGGGAGTTGCTCTAACTGCTCTCGCAAATCTGCGATTCGAGATGGCGCGGGAGCTCGCCAGTACAATGCATCGCGCTGCGTCTTCAATCTGGCAGGCAGGTGCATTTGCTGGACTTCATTCTCCAACGCCGCCAGCCACGCAGGAAGGTCGATTCCGACTCCCATGGTCGTCCGCGAAAACGTTTGGGCTTCGCTTTGAAGCAAATCAAAAGCTCGATGAGATTTACTCGAAGGCGGATTGGACATCGCCAGTTTGACTTGCGATGTTAAGCGATCGATTTGCATTTCAGCTCCAAACCGGCCTTCGATTTGTCGGCTGACCGATTGCATTTCGATGGAATACTTCTTCTGCAATTTCGCAAGCTGGTCCAAATACTTTTGAGCTTCCGGGCCGATGCGGTCGTTGAGCGAACGGCGCCACATACGCCCGACGCTGTTTTGCTGTTTTTGAACGAGAATCCTGTGAGCCCAAACGACCGGTTTCAAGTTCCAGCAAACGCGATCGTATTTGGTTCGCAGCCGCAAAAAATCGAGAAACAAATATAGCAACTCTCCACTGTCAGATTGCGTGGTCGTTGTGTTGTAATCTCGATACTCGTTAAAGTTCTCGATCACGGCCTCAAGCACCAAGGTTAGCTTTGCAACGGCTTCTTCTCGCGGAATCGATTTGCTCGCAAGATCTTTGAACAAAGCCAATTCAGGTTGGTCGTCCGAAGCCTCGACTTGACTGAGCCACTGGCCAACACCTTGATGCAAAATGGCGCCGATGTTTCCCAGGTGCAAGAAGTACTGAGTGAACAATCCTTCGCCATATTGTTTGATGAAATTTACGAGCGAATTCCAGCGTGGCGTGTCGATGACTTTCTCGACAATGCTCAACCGCAATGTTTTGCTGTGATCGAGCCAGAGAACCAACATCGACTCCGTCAGCATCTCGACGCAATCGAACAGAACGCTTTCGGCTTGGTCGGCAACGTCTGCTTGAGGTCGAGATTCGTCTTGCGCGAGTATCGATTGATACTCATTGGTTGAGTCGATCAGCGCACTAACCATCGACGTGTACGCAATTTTGAACAGCTCATCAAACTCAGACACCGCGCCCAAAGCAACAGGGTGCATGCGTTCCATTCTCAGTGCACTGCGAGTGACTAAAAAAGTTTCTTTGAACAGTCCCATGTTTGGAAGCGTTCGCAACAAATCAAGAATGGCCGTTTGAACTACACGGACTTCAACAATTTTTCCGGGCGAGCCACCTTTCGAAAGCGGGACGTACAGAATCGGTTGCTGTTCCAGATATTCGATCAACTCGTCGAATCGCTCGGTGATGGTATTGCGGTCGTGCAGGAGAAATCCGGAGAGCACGCGAATCAGCGGCGAGGCTTCGTCCGATGTGTTTTCCTGCGCTTGCTTGATCGCAGAATCTTCCTGATCTTTGGAATCACTTTCCAGCAATGCATCAATCGCTTGAACGACGGCCAGCAGCGCACGCACTGCATTTTCGGTGCCGACACACGTATTGATTGCCTGGTCGAGCAGTGACTCTTTGTAAAGCCGGTGCTGATCGTAAAGCAGCATCGATTCTTGATTGGGACTGGTCTTTGGAAGTTTGTAACTATTGATTGAATCAAGCAACACGAGCAAGTCCTGGCGGTTCTTGTCAGCTTGCTTGACCCATGTGATGGCGATTTCGCGACGTTTCTTCAGTCGGGATTTCAGACTGTCGCTAATGCCGTCGGGCTTAAGCGTTCTGCGGTCAACCGACAGGGGGATCGTTGCTGCGATTCGCCAGAAGCTGGACATCGTTCCAAGAAATTCAAGCCGGTTGAGAATACGATCGACTTCAGCTTCAAGCTCTTCATCGTTTCGCGGTCCTTCATCGAAAACTTCACCTTCAAACCCGTCGTTGGCCGAGTCGTCATAAACAAAATTTTCATCGTACGCCGCTCTGTAAACGTTGTCGTTATCGTCCAGTTCTTCATCTTCGCCATCGGCAGTTTCAAGTTTGCGATTGGATGATTTGCCAGACGAAAGCATTTGGTTCAACTGAAATTCGGGCACCTGCCAATACTGGTCGGCGTTCGCTTCAAGGAAATCGTAAAATTTGCGAATCCGATTCCAGGCGTCGTCTGGTGTTTCTTTGGGAGTATCGGATGAGCCATTACTCTCGTCGCCATCGCTATCACCGTTTGCCTCGGAGTCCAATTGCTTCAGCAACGTGCGCTTTTGTTCAGACATCCACCGAAACAGCAGGTTGTGGAACGAGCTGTCGCCTTGCTGAAGCTCTGTCGTTCCGGACTGGCTCAGCCAATGAACCAGCAAGGCTGTCGTCGTTTTGAAATCGCCACGCTGCATCAACGCATCGATCACCAAGGTGTAAGCTTTGGGGGAATCGAAAAGTTGTGCGTGTTCGGACCAAAACCCAATGTCACCCGTTGCCGCACCTCCTTTGTGCCACAAGTTCAGCGCAGTTGCGACAAGTTCGGCAGCTTGTGAAATTTCCAACGGGTCAACCGCGTCGACGGACATTACTTCATGAGCAGCGTACTTTCGCCACCAGTCGACAATCCCGAGAAACTCGGTGCGGATCTGCTGGGTCAAGTCCTGACGATCTTCTGCCGCCGCTTCGCTCCACAGTCGAGAACAGATAGCCATAATGCTTTCGACGAGATCAACCAGATCGTAAGCTCGGTGATCGCGAACCGAGTTTTCGAGTGCTGGGAAAAGACTGTAGTTGGCGTCAAATCCGATGATGTTCCACGGATCGATGATCGCACCGCAGTTGATTCCGCGTTTCAAAAGTTCAACCATCCGAGGAACGGCTTCCAAAGCTTCATCCAGTTGTCCAGCATGGATGGCTTGCGTTGAGGCCGCGAGCAGGCAGTCGATCTGGCAAACGATCCGCGCCGATGCGACAGGTACGATATCCAATTGCAATCTGGCAGCGTCGGGAAAACCCATCCGCGCGAAAATTGACGCAAGTCGACAGTTAACCAGTTGCGTCGCGCGATGTTGTGCCAGTTTTGAGTTGAGCGATTGTCGAACTGCGCCAAATGCTTGATGCCGTTGTTTGGCTTCTTCCTTAAGCCGTGTAAGATGCGATGGCTTTAACCGGCTGACAAGTTCGTCGTAGAATTCATCTCGATATCCCGCAATCGCTGGGAGCAAATCGCCCAACGTAACGTTCGAGTCATAGGCTCCGACAAAGTCACCTGAAATGGCAGAAGACATAAGAATGGTGCAAGCCAAAACAGCGGCGGCTTCGACAAGCAGTTCCTCTTCGGTCGCGGTCGATTCTTCGTCGGCAAGCTCGGCGTCCATCCGCTCTAGTAGTGCATCGAGCGCAACCTGGTGCACAATGAATCGGCGATAGTATCCATCGGAATCAATTTCCTGTTCGTCCCAGCTACCGAAATGATGATTGGGCCGCTTGTTGACGGGGTGGTCAAAGTCGAATGCGCGGGGGTCGATCGAGAGTTCGTTGAGTCGCTGCGGATCAAACCTGGCCTGTCGGAGAATCGATTCCGACGTCGACTTGATGATTTCAACTGCGCTATCAATCAATTTTTCGTACGGACCGCATGCGGTACCCACATCAGCAACATAAAGTGGAATCGGACGAATGAACTCGTTCGGGTACGGTTCAATTTTTTGAGATTCTAAAGTCGCGACGGGTCGGTGACCGATATGGTCGTTCAACGTACCAATCACATTTCGCAAAAGTTGTGATTCGTTCTCGCTGGGAATTCCTTCTGTAAGGGCTGTCTCGAAAACTCGCGCAATAAAAAACGAGTTGAACAGAATTTCGATATTCTGATGAAACAGCAAGTCGCGGTGGTGTTTCAAGTAAGCCGGAATGAAGGACTCAAAGACGAATTGGATCGCTTGACGAGCTTGTGTTGCATCTCGAAAAGTCTCCTGCTCAGCTTGTAAGATTTCGAGGCGATCCTTCAGCGTTTCGTGGACGGCGCAAAACGTCAGCAGCGGTGTTTCGGATCCTTCTGGTGGATCAAGCTGTGACGCAAACGGATCTTTGTCATAGTCTGCCGAAAGCTGGTCGAGCGAAATTCGGAATCCATTCTCGGCACGCGACCGCTTTGCTTCCTTGGTTTGGAGGTTGGATCTCCTGGGAACGGTTTTGCATCGCGAGGCCAGGATTTTTTCCTTCAACAAACCATTGTCAGTGAAATGTCGAAAAAGCTGGTCGAGGTTTGAGAAAAATATCTTATCGTGATTACCTGACGAAAAATTCAGGTATCCCAGAATCCGATCGATCAGCGATTCGATTGATTGTTCAGATTGCGGGCGTCCCATTGACGGTTCCAGTATCACGAGATTTTGTTGATGACTCCATCGTAAAAATCGTAACCAGATTGGTCTAGGGCTCTAGAATGGTGGCTTGATTGCTTTCGGAGCGGACTTGTCTGAATCCACAATCGATTTGTCACTTAGGAGTCGCGTAGGGATTCAATTTGAGCACTCTGACAATAATGTTGGATTGCCCCAGAGAAATGTGAGAATTGTCAAAACAGAATAAAGTAATTTGAATTTGACTTGCTTTCACTTGCTCGATTTCGACAATTCAAGCTCCGATCTTCAAAAAAGCGATCACAACTGAACATGAGCGAACCGCAATCACACGATCCAAATTCCAAGCCCACTGACTTAAGAGCTGCGCAGAATGCTAGTCATCTGAACTCAGCCGAGGACAGTGATGGTGCGCAAAGCAGTGGGATTGGCAAACGAAACCGACCCTTTCGCCTCGGCAGTTGCCTGTTAAAGCTGTTGTTGTTGTCCGTTGTGGCCGGCGGAATATTGTTCTTTGTGCAACAACAAATGACACCAGATGTTGATCCCGCGCAGGAGCAGGAGTTACAGATCGTCCATGGTGAGCAGGAACAGATTGCGGACCCGGGTTCCGATGCTGGTGATGGAAGAAGTAGCAGCACCGGTGAAACAGTCGTGACAGGCGAGGCTACTTCCCCTGGCCAGCCGAAACGTCTGACCGAAACGATCAGTATGAAAATGATTGCCGACGCCGACCATCCGCTTGAGCCATTGTTGGATCTGGCGCGTTTGGGGATTGAATACATCGACGAAAATGTTCAGGATTATTCGGCAACCATTGTCAGCCGAGTTCGAATTGGTCGTCGGCTTGGCTCTGAACGAGCGATGAAGGTCAAGATTCGTCATCAGCGAGGCAGCGCGACTCAAGAGGCTGATGCCGAAATCGCAACCGATGAAACTTTTGAGCCGTTCAGCGTTTATACAAAGTTCTTAAAGCCAAGAAGTCTCGTTGGGCGTGAAGCGATCTGGATTGAGGGCGAAAACGAAGGCTTGATTCTCGCCCATCTGACAGGACTGCTGAACGTGAAGACATTTCATGTCGATCCTGTTAGCCCTCAAGCGATGAGTGGAAGTCGGCATCCCATTTATAAGGTCGGAGTCAGGAACTTGATTGTGCAGATGATCGACTACGGCGAAAACGACATGAAGTATCAGGAGTGCGAAGTCACCATCGAACGCAACGTCGTTGTTGATGGGCATGCGTGTACGATGTTGAAAATTGTGCATCCCAAATACCGGGATCACTTCGAGTTTCACATTGCGAAAATTTACCTTGACGATGAAAGGCAAATTCCAATTGGCTACGAAGGATTTTTGTGGCCAGAACGAGCCGGCCAGGAGCCGCCGCTTCTTGAGCGATACTTTTATCGAAACATTGAACTCAACATTGGATTGACCGACGAAGATTTCGATTCCAAAAATAAGAACTACGAATACCCTACTTGGTAGCGTTCCCGCAGGATGCCCCCTGCGTTTCATCAAACTCTCGTGGCGTAAATTGACAACTTTTAGCTTTCGAGAGGGGCTTAGGGCGGTTGCTTATCCGTACGAACTTGATGGAAGACCTATAGCTAGTTGTTCGATCACTATTTGGCGGTTATCTTGTGACAAATGCAACCAGCCAAGCGATTGATGTTATCGCTTCCATTCCACTATTGCTTCGCCAAAAAAGTGCGCGAACGATCTTATTTATCTGAAGGTGTTCCATGACTAAAAATATTTTCACCAACCAGAACTGGTCCCAAAAACTAATTCTTCTGTTGGCTTTATTGATGTTGCCAACTCTGGCCAGTCCCGTTTTTGCCCAAGGCGGCGGAAATCGGTCTTATGGAAAAGGTGTTACGCATTTCTTTAATGGAAACGCCCAGCAAGCCCTCAATGATCTCAATCAAGCGATCGCTGAAAACGCGTCCGATGCTCGGTACTATTATTTTCGTGGACTTGCGGAACAGCTCAATGGTAACTCCGGCGCAGCCGAATCCGACTTTCGTTATGCCGCGATGTTGGAAGCCGGCGTTGGCAGTGGAAGGTCTTCAAAGGTGAGCCGGGCGCTAGAGAGAGTTCAAGGCCACGTCCGCTTGAAGATTGAAGAAGCTCGCCAACAAGCTCGTAGCGTCAATAGTATGGGCTCCAACGGAACCTACACCGCGGGTACCTCAAACGCATCAACCTACAACGGAACTGCAGTCCAGAGTTTTGTTCCACAGGTTTACCCTGGCGAGATCGTGACGACTCCCGTCTATCAGCCACAAGTTTATTCGGCTCCGATTCAAGCAGCTCCGATTCAATCATCTCCAAGTTACATTGTCGAATCACCAACGATTGTTATCGAACAACCTCGAAACTACATCGTTGAGCAGCCCTACGTTCAACAGGTGATCATGGAACAGCCGGTGATCATGGAACAGCCGACGGTTGTCGCACAACCCTACATAGAACCAAATGTCGCACCGTCTACTGTTGTCCAGCAACCGCAAACGTCGGCCATGGAGATTGCACCTTCAGTTCAGGCTGCTCCACCAGCGCCAACGGAATCAGTATTCGGAGACACGGCTATTTCAACAGAGCCGCCAACACCTGCTCCGACTCCTGCCGCTGCGGAAGTCGTGCCAAAGTCATCGCCTTTCGACTCGGAGCCGATGGTTGATGCCGAAGTGACTGCTGATGACGTTGTTGTGCCAGAGGATTCGCCATTTGATGCAGCGGATAGTTCTTTGCCTGAGCCGGCAGAGCCTGAGCCTGTTTCACCTGCAGATTCCGCCTCTCCGTTTGGTAATCCCGGGCCGGATGCCAGTGAAAGTGAACCCGAATCGAGTTCTCCGTTTGGCGATTCGGTGACACAGCCGGAGCATTCCGAGACTCCTGAGCC
>CAZPBE010000078.1:0-18343 GCA_964584615.1 uncultured Pirellulaceae bacterium
TCTCGACTGATTCTTCAAATCTCAAATCTCAAATCTCAAATCTCAAATCTCAAATTTCAATTCTCAAATTTCAATTCTCAAATTTCAAATTTCAAATTTCAAATTTCAAATCTTAAATCTTAAATCTGATCACCGAGAAAACTTGAACACCCCCGAAGAAAAACCTGACTTGATCATCGATGACCAAGATCGTTATTCACGACTTCGACTCATTGGCTGGTGGCAACAAGAAAAAATTGCCGCTGCCAAAATCCTCGTCGTGGGTGCTGGTGCACTTGGAAACGAAGTCATCAAAAACCTTTGCTTGCTCGGCATCGGAAAGATCTACGTCATCGACTTTGATCACGTGCAAAGTTCAAATCTCAGTCGAAGCGTTTTGTTTCGAGCTCACCATGAAGGACAACCCAAAGCCGCTGTTGTCGCCGAGATGGCAGCCGACCTTAATCCCGATTGTGAAATCATTCCTATCGACGGCAATGTGCTGACCGACATCGGATTGGGGCTCGTCGACGACATCGACGTTGTCATCGGTTGCCTCGACAATCGTGAAGCCCGGTTATGGGTCAACCGGATGTGTTGGAAAGTTGCCACGCCTTGGATCGATGGCGGGATTCAAGAGATCAACGGCGTCACCAAAGTTTTCATGCCACCGCACGGCGCGTGCTACGAATGCGCGATGACCGAGAACGACTACAAACTCATTTCGCTGCGCTACAGTTGTCCTCTGCTGAAACAGGAAGATGTCCAACAAGGTCGCGTGCCGACGTCTCCCACGATCGCATCAATCATTGGCGGAATGCAAGTTCAAGAAGCTTTAAAGTTGTTGCATTCGTTGCCGACCGATGAAGGTGCAGCAATGGTGTTCAACGGAGCGGCCAACAATTACTACAAATCGAAGTTTACCGTCCGTGAAGATTGTCTTTCACACGAAACGTACGAAGACATTGTTCCTCTGCCAGTCACGCATCAGGCGAGCTTGGCTGAACTTGTCGAAGCGTTTCGCGAAAGGTACCCGGAATCAATCGGCGAGGAAACGCCTAGCTTGATCCTTGACCGAGACTTTCTCATCGAGCTCAATTGCCGCGGCTGTGACCAATCCAAAAAAGTTAACCTGCCGCTTTGTCTCGTCGGATCGTCCGAAGGACTTTGCGAATCGTGTGCACAGCCGTTGCATCCGGTTACCACTTGCGAGATTGACCTGAATTCTGAATTGGCCGGCCAACCGTTGAAATCGACAGGCGTTCCTGATCGCGACATCTTAAAGCTGCGCGTCGGCGAAAAAACACACTTCATCTCTCTTGAGAGCATTTACACTTAAAGAGGGCGGCTAAGCAAATGGTGGCAATAGCTGCGTCGCGTCATACTAACTTAGAGACGACATGAGTTCAGAAATCCAATTTGGCGATCTTGAGCACAACGAACCGCAAGTCGCTGTTCGTCCGGATCGCGATGGGCAATTCTGTATCGCTCAAGTCGGTCAAGTTGGCGAGATGCAGGACGATGAACTTCCGATTTTCGTCGACCTCGACGTCATGCGTGACATGGAAGCCCACGCGATCAGCAATACTCGCGTGGAGCTGGGCGGCGTCATGCTGGGTCGGCAATGCGTTGACAGCGACGGCAAACCGTTTGTGACGATTACCAATTCGTTACGGGCTGAGCATTACCAGGCGACTCGTGGAAGTTTTAAATTTACGCACGAGACCTGGAATCAGATTACCAATCAACGAAACCAGTTTCAGCCTGACCTCGAAATGGTCGGCTGGTATCACACACATCCTGGTTGGACCGTTTTTCTGTCACCCATGGACTTGTTCATTTGCAACAATTTTTTCAATCGCCCTCTCGATGTGGCTTTGGTGATCGACCCGTGTGCTCAGGATCGTGGCTGGTTTCAGTGGGACAACACCGAACACGGTAAACAGACCCAACGTACCGGCGGTTTTTACTTGACGACCAATCGTTATCGACAAGCCGAACTTTTGCACTTTGCACGACTCTATAACAAAGAGCCTGAAATGAACGCAGACCCTCGATATTCTGGAAACCCAGTTGGATTCAACCATCAAACCCCAGTGACTGCCATGCCAAATCGTAGCCCGATTCTCGACCTTGTCCTTGTAGGAATGTTGATGAGCCAGCTGTTCTTCATGGGCTGGATGTTTTGGAGTATGAACTCTGCAACCAACTCCCCTGCCCTGCCCGATCCTGATGACCAAACGGCGCAAGTGGATCAGACAATTGAAATCGAGTCGCTAAAAACCGCGTTGACGATTCTTGCCAGCCAAAACGGTGATCCGCAGCTTGGCGAAACGTTGGCGTCCATGGAGTCGCATCGTCAACAACTCGAAGCCGGCCTGGATGGACAACTTGCTCGCGTCGAACTGCTAACCAAAGAAGTGGACACCGCGAAAGCTGAGTTGAACATGGCGACCGCACAAAAAAGCGAACTGAAAGAATCGCTTGCGGCAACCCATTTGTCGCTGGATGAAATCAAAACCGAACGAACTGAATTGGTTGATCAGCTAGAGAAAGTTGCAGACGGGAAAAGCATCGGCGGCTATTCGCTTGAATGGCTACTGGGGACCGCATTTATTACAACACTGTTGGGAGGGCTGTCAGGTTACATTCTTGCTCGAAACAAAAACGAGAACGATATTATTGATGGTTTCGACAATCAAGATCGTCCCGACAAGCTACCTGATGCCGCGATCGAATTCGAATCCGATTCAACATCCAAATCATCAGTCGCCGCCAACATTTCTGGAAAGGACTAGAAATGGAATCGTTCATTCCACTGGCAATTCTTTTCGGGGCTGCCTTTTTTTTCGCGAAGCTCCGTCGCTGGGTTTCTCGAAACGACAACTATTTGGAAATCCTCAAAACTCGATACCCGGCATTGGAAATCAGGCGTTCGTTGTCATCGCGATTGGGCTACCGTCGGCCGAATCTCAAATTCGATTACGGACGAACGTATTGCAGGCTTTCCCAATCTCGCCGCACGTTTAGCCGCAGGACACGGTTTACGGAACTGTCACTCCGTTGGCCGGATCCAGAATTTTTCTTGCATGTTTCAACCACGCCTCAAACGATTTACTTTTTGGGAAGACCATCGCCAGACTTAGTACTTGAAAACGCGCCGAGTTTCAATTTGGCGTTCCATTCATGTTCCAACAAACAAGATTTCGCAGCGCGGGTTCTTTCGTCGCAAGTGCAATGGAAACTCGAGCAATTAAAAAAGCTGTGCGATGAAAGTAATCTTAGTTTTTCGATCCGTGGCGGTTTGATAAAAATTCGACGAACGGGATGGTTCGTCAACGGCAACGACTTGGAAGAGTTTATTCAGTTGTCGCTGGAAATCTTTGATCAGATGATGCTGGTCAACGCCGAAGGCATGGAGTTCTTGCACGAGGGTGAAGCCGCCGTTGTGCACGACGTGAAATGTCCAATTTGCACTGATGAGATTACGCACGAGATGGTCATGTGCCAACGCTGCAAGACACCGCATTGCCTCGATTGCTGGGACTACAACGGCAAATGCGCAACGTTCGCGTGTAATGAGACACGGTATCACCGAGTGAATTCGCAAGTTGTGGAATCATAATTCAGTGAAACGACTTCGATACTACTCCAGTTGAAAAAACAACAAAACACCAGACTCACTTCTCACTGCTGTTGAGTGTATCTACTGCTTCGTTGGAAGTAGTTGGTTCGTCCAACAATGATGTCGCGCCAGCTTGCTTTGGCTCTACTAACGACATAAATGTCTGTAAGTCTTCGAAGCATTTGCCGTTAACCAATAACTCATTTGTTTTCCCTTCATCATTAAACGCAAACCAGTGAAACTCCCAAGTCGTATGTTGAAAACCATTCTGCGGCTCGCGGTTTACGCGGATGTTTACTCTTCGGCCGATCTCGATTTTTTGCGGAACATATACGCCCTCGATTAACTTCCATTGAATTTTTGTGGAAGATCCATCTACTCTTTTTTTGACTCCATCAATGTCATCGTATTGAATCTTCTGTTCGATTGGCATTTGGGTCTCGGGGTCAATCGTGAAAAATTGAAATCGAGTCGCATTGGTTGACGGGCCTTTGAATTCCACTTTGATCGCCGACTCCTCCACGGAAGAGCCCACATACTCCCGACCAGATTCCAATGCCTCAATACTTTTGAGAAAAATTTTGAACCCACTACCTTCGGCGAGCCAACACCCTCGAAAGTCTGGCACTAAGGTCTGATAGATAGTCCATGTTGAATGCGGGTACGAATCCAAGCCTCCTTGCTGAAATTGCAGAACCTTGTCACTGGCTTCGTCAGCATAGGTACCGAAGAAAAAAGTTGTGGTTGCAGCGACCGGCTCGCCCATATTGGGATTCCCAATATCAACCACGTTTTTCTTTCTGAACACTAATGACGCAAAACGATTATTCTCATGGTCAAACAACAAACGGTTTAATGTTACGGTTTCAACATTTGCTCCCGTTGATGCTCCGTCGGGAGCAAACTCAACATTGTCAAACGAAGTCGTTTTACGTAGAAGCACATCGCCTGATCGCCACGATAACGCATTCGCTTTTGCAACTCCAAAAATACTACATTCATCAATCGCGTGTTCACTGGGCGACGAGTCCGCTTGATCAGGATTTTGGGCGAGAACACTGGCAAATGACATCATTGCGATTAGGGGAACCAACATCGCAAACAATGTCCGCAGGTAGAAGATTTGAAACATGAGTTTCCTTTGCACAGTTATTTCGGGCATGGGCCACCTTCATTGGTTCTCGAACATTTCAGGCTACCGTCAGGCAGTTTCAGACATTTGGCATTCGCACATTTTTGCGTTGCGATCCATGGCATTATCAAGCAATTCTCAGACCTGTCGACAAAACAGATACCGGCTTGTTGCGGTGGTCCTTGAGCCGCGGCTAGGCCAGAGAACATTACTACAAATGTTATTGCTAAAAAGAACTTACTCATCATCGATCCCCTCTACTATGAAGGGGCTGGTAACAACAAAAGGGTTACTGTTGGCTGAAATATTCCAAACCAAGATTTCTTCAACAACTATTTTTTCTCGAACTTCTTCATCAATTGGTAGCGAGACTACGATTCTAAAAATCCTGTTCGACATTTTCTCAATGTTAATCGGCAACTCGATTCCAGCGACCGAACATTGCACGCGCAAGCCAGCGTCTTGAATTGACTCGTCGGCAACAACACTGCGGTCAGCTAACTCGGGAGAACTAACGTTCAAAAGTTCAGGATCAATTTGGAGGATCATCCTCGCGACAAAACCAGATGGCTTGCCATCTATGGATTTCTTGTTTCGAAACCTCAGAACTCGCGGGCTAAAGACAACCGGTTGCTTTTTCGAAAACATTAAATCTACTTCCGCAACCGAACCGACAATTTTGTCGCGCACCACAGCTGCTCCAAACAGGTATTGAGAGTCGAATTGCTCCTCTGGAAGCGACAACGTCAACAAGTTTTTACCTCGCTCAGCGATGATTGCGCTGGCGAAATCTCTGAATGATTCTGACAATTCAATTTCCAAGTTTTCTCGCCGAACTGGCGGAGTAAAGCTGATTGGTATCTTCCATACCGAAACGCCCTTGCCTACTCGATAAACGGCTTGTTGAGGAGCGATAAAAAGATTCCCTTCAAGATTCATAGACACTTGAAGCACACCAGCCGTTGATTCAACACCGTCAAAAAAGTCGATTCGAAATCCGAAATTACCGTCGGCTGTCCCCTTGGGAGTGCTGAAGTCGAGAATCGCAACCCCACTTTCCTTCGTTCCGATTGAGCGGCTTTTCAATTCAAACTTTGAGCAGCTACATCCCGTTCGAATCAATGAAAAATCAAATGGCGCGTCGGACTGGTTGTCCAACGTAACGGCGCAGCGATACCGCCGATCAGGCTGGACGCCTTCCAATCGAAGAGTTCCCGAATGTCCAATACCTTCATACTCGATCATCGGAACAACTTGTGGATCAAGATCAACGACCGCTCTATCCGATTCGCTGTCTTGACAAAACGCAAGACGGGCACTGGATGCGGTGAATATCAGCGCGACAAGGGCGATCAGAAACCAGGCTGTCCGAACTCGAATCAATGTTGAATTTTCCATTCCAACGATTCTCGAAAAATGCGAACTGCAATAGACGACAACATTTTACCCCCCCCCCCGCACATCCAAGTCAATCTTTTTCTGACGAATCGACAAAATGCCAGTAGTTGCTTGCCTTAGTCACCTTCGACGACCAAACGTGATAGGGAACAGAATTTGTGGCTCGCAAATTTCCTTTTGCTCACCGTCTCATCTCAATGCAACTGTTTCTACAATTTGCTGTTACTGAGAATGAAGGTCATCGATTTGGCGTTTGTAAGAAAGCGGCACACGAACAAGTCAAGGTTCCAAGTCAGCAAACGTATCACCATTCTGATCGTCCGCGAAAATCTCGTAATGAAATGAACAGTTGGTAGTACCGCCTTCAGGCGGAATTCCGGCTAAAGCCCAATACAGCTCAATCCATCTTCCCGTGTGTGAGCACGCTTGAACTTTTTGCACACTATCAGCCGCCAAGCGGTGGCAGGTGAACGAACGCCACCAATTTTATCACCAGAATTGATCGCCAGATTTTCAACCGCGAATGGACGCCAATAGACGTGAATACAAATTCATTCGCGGTTCTTCAATTCCTTTTTTTCCATCCTGAAAATCGACTTCGACGGTTCGAAGTGGGAATTCACTAAGGACTGTCTTCAGTAGCGCTAAATTGCCGGGTGCCATGTTTACGCGAAGCGTAAGCATGCTCAAGCTGCGCGTGAACATGGCACCCTTCTTCATTCAAACTCGATTGATCGGAATTCCGGCTAAAGCCAGTACTACAAACCAGTCAACTCAGGTTGGACAGGCCACTAGAGGACATTTCAAAACCTAAAATCGTGCGATCATCGTAGTGGGATTCGCCAGAATTCCCTTTGTTTTGAAAGCGAGCTGGGACTTCTGGCGAAGTCCACTACAGGTTTTGAAATACCCTCTAGTTTACTGACACCGAAAACGTGACATCGAGTGGACGACCATGAACAAACCGGGGAGGTCATCAACTCATTTCTCGGTTCGGTGTCTGTCCAACTGCTGCTCCTACAATTAGATTAGTCGTTCTTCGATCATTCGGTCTACCTGCTAAACATGCGCTACTAAACGGCTTCATTCGTATTCCGCGAACAATCAAATGACTCCAGCGATCGTCTGCGAACAACTCGTCAAAACCTATCCTGGCAAACCGCCGGTCGAAGCCGTCCGCGGAATCGACTTTCAAATCGAAGTCGGTCAGTGTTACGGAGTGCTTGGCCCTAACGGTGCCGGCAAAACAACGACGATTGAGATTCTTGAAGGATTGTTGCCCGCGACATCTGGAACCGCCGAAGTGTTTGGGATGAAATGGGGGCAAGACGACAATGCGATCCGCGAGCGAATTGGTGTATCGCTGCAAGAGACGCAACTTAGTGAACGGCTTTCTGTCGGTGAAACGCTTCATTTGTTTCGCAGCTTTTACTCGAGCGGCCTCTCGCCAGCGGAAGCCATGGCTCGCGTCTCGCTGGAAGAGAAAGAAAAGGCCTGGATCAAAACGCTTTCGGGCGGACAGAAACAAAGGCTTGCCGTTGCAACGGCACTTGTTGGTGACCCTGAACTCATCTTTCTCGACGAACCAACGACGGGACTCGACCCAACCAGCCGTCGACAGCTGTGGGACATCATCGAAACTTTCAAGGAACAAAACAAAACCGTTTTGTTGACGACTCACTACATGGAAGAAGCCGAACGGCTTTGCGATCGCGTTGCTATTTTTGATTCCGGAGAGATCATCTCTGAAGGCACGCCTGGCGAACTGATTCGCTCGCTTGGTGCCGAACACGTGATTGAATTCTCGACCGATCAACCGGTAGAAAATATTGATACGACATTGATTTCAAACATTCCATCGGTTGCCAATGTTGAAATCGACAACAGGGCCTTTCGTGTCACGGTCGATCAATTGCATACGGTTCTTCCAGCGTTGATCAATACCTTTGAAAAAAACAACATCGTGTTGACGGAACTGACAACCCGCCATGCCAGTCTCGAAGACGTCTTTGTTAACTTGACCGGTCGACACTTAATGGACACGTAAAACGTCATTAGCTATTTGTTTGAGATATCGAAGCCCAAATGAACTCGATTACCAGCCACCCAATTTTTGTGATCATGGTCACGCGACTGAAGGAATTCATTCGTCGTCCGGAAGCTGTGTTTTGGGTTTACTTTTTCCCGATCATCATGGTCGTCGTGATGGGTATCGCGTTTCGCAACAAACCCGTCGACTCATTCGAAGTTGATGTTATCGAAGGGCCTCAAGCCAGTCAGATATTCAAGGAGCTTAGCGAGTTTCCGCAATTCAAACCGAAAATTGTTTCATCAACCGAATCTCGCAAGCGACTTCGCGTTGGAAAAATTCTGTTGGCGGTGTCTGGGCAAGAAGGATCAGACGATCTTGTTTACGAGTTTGATCCGCAACGACCGGGAAGTTTCGCGATCAAAAACCAAGTCGATACTCAGCTGCAAAAACTTCGTGGTCGGCAAGACGTTTTTTCTTCTACGGACGTCGTATTCTCTGAACCGGGCGGTCGGTACGTTGACTTCATCGTTCCTGGATTACTGGGAATGAGCTTAATGGGTGGCGGCATGTGGGGAGTCGGGTTTGCGATTGTCGACATGCGCATCCGTAAACTGCTTAAGCGATTCATGGCGACACCGATGAAGCGTACTCACTTTCTCGCCAGCATGTTGCTTAGCCGGATGATCTTTATGATTCCGCAAATCGTGGTCTTGCTGTTGTTTTCCTATCTCGCGTTCGGAGTAAAAGTCTACGGAAGCTTGCCGCTTCTGATTCTGATCATTTTTCTTGGCGCGATCCAGTTTGCGGCCATCGGATTGGTCGTTGGCTCAAGAGCCCAAACGCTTGAGACCGCATCTGGATTGATGAATGCAGTGATGCTGCCGATGTGGTTGTTTTGCGGGATCTTTTTTTCCTACGAACGGTTTCCAGAAATGTTGCAACCGCTGATCAAGCTGCTGCCGCTGACCCCATTGATCGATTCGCTTCGCGCTGTGATATCGGACGGCAAGGGAATTACCGCAATCGTGCCTGAGTTGATTGTGATTTCGCTGTGGAGTGTGATTCCGTTTGTGATCGCGTTGTTGATCTTTCGCTGGCGGGATTAGCAAGAACCGTCGCCTGGAAACGTTTTTGTAAGGCGTTTTCGAGAGCGCGCGTTTTCGGGAGGGCGATGGAAACGACCGACTGGTTGGTGGTAGCGGCTTTGATCGATTGACAGGTGAAGCCGGAGCGGATCAGTTTGATGGAAGCGATGAGATCCTAGTCGACTTTAATCCGGGAATCGACAGCCTGATCTAAGTCAGTTGTTGGCGAAGGGCAAACTCGAAGTTGCAAGCTCTAACCAGCGTTGATGATTTGAAAGATATTGCCCTGAGGATCTTTTCCTTTGCAGTATTGATATTGTCGCCAAGTCAGCACTTCGTGGTGCATATCAACGCCTTTACTAGCAAGATCTTGTCGCGTTGCTTCGACATCATCGACAACGAAAGCAATTTCCGTATGAGAAGGTTTTGAAACGTCCAGCGTGTGAAGGGCAAGCGTACAAGCCCCTCCCGCGTCGAGTTCGATCCAGCCTTCGTCCAGTCCATCGTACTTTGTCGTCAACCCAAGTACATCTCGGTACCACTCGGCCAGCGACGCAGCATCGCGAACATAAAGCACGATACGAGCAAGTACAGGTTTCATCGTTGGTCCCTTTGTGTTGGTCCCTTTGTGTTGGTCCCCTTGTGTTGGTCCCCTTGATGAAGAAAACCCTTGCCGAGACAAATTACAAATCCAGCTTCGTCCAAGCCGAATTATTTTTCGATGACGCAACGGCCGCTTCGATAAACGCCATTCCTTCGACACCGTCATCAACAGTCGGGAAGTCATAATTCTCGGCACCTTTGTAATTGCCTTCGACTTCATCCGCGATGGCGTCGGCAGCGCCGAGATAAACATTCGCAAACGCTTCGATGAATGCTTCCGGGTGACCGAATGGCAACCGTGTGTTTGCAGCGCAGGCTTCGCCGTTGTAGACATTACCACGCCGATGAATTTGTCGCGGTTGTTCAGCGAACTTTACGATCAATTCGTTGGGATGCTCTTGATACCATTCGATGGAAGCCTCTGTTCCGTAAACACGAATGTTAATGTTGTTCTCATCGCCAGTCGAAATTTGCGACGCATACAGTACACCTTTCGCGCCACCTTTGTAGCGGACCAACATGTTCCCATCATCGTCCAAGGGACGTCCCGGAATAAACGTCGTTAGCTCAGCCGCCAGCTCTTCAATTTCCAAACCCGTGATGTACTTCGCCAAATTTTCTGCGTGTGAGCCAATGTCGCCAATGCAATTCGAAACACCGGAAACACTTGGATCCATTCGCCAGTTTGAAATCGCGCCGTCTTCTTGCTCGTTGAGCGCGGTGATCGCGTAGCCTTGAGGGTACTCAGCGATGATTTTGAGAATGCGACCAAGCTTGCCTGCTTTCACCATCGCACGCGCTTCTTTGACCATCGGGTAGCCCGTGTAATTATGCGTTAGCGCAAACACTTTCCCTGATTTCTCGACGATGGCCCTCAACTCTTTGCCCTGTTCCAACGAAAACGCCAGCGGCTTTTCACAAATCACATTGATGCCGGCTTCGAGAAATGACTTTGCCACGTCGAAGTGCAAATCGTTTCTCGCAACGATCGACACAAAATCAATTCGTTGGTCGTCAGGCAGCGCGGCTTCCTTTTCAGCCATCTCAGCGTAACTTGAATAGACTCGCGACGGATCAAGAAAGAAGTCTTCGCCGGAAGCCTTGCTTTTCTCCGGGTTTGAAGAAAATGCGCCGGCGACCAACTGAATGCGTCCATCGAGCGAAGCTGCCATGCGATGAACGGATCCTATAAATGCTCCACGGCCGCCGCCGACCATGCCCATGCGAAGTTTACGATTAAGTGCCATTTGTTTTTACTACTGCCTGATGATGAAAGAGTGCAATTCGAGAAGCAGCATTATTGTCGATTTTTCGTCGGGACTTCAAGCGATTGAGTGATTAAATTAGTATCGCAACCAAATATCTTTTTTTCGTTAAAAGAAAAGCCAAAATGATGCGATTCGCCAACCTCAACGTTTCAAACTTACGGCAAGTTCTCAATGCAGCTTTCAACACTCGCTGTTGTTGGGTTGGATTCGTGCTCGTCACGATGCAGTTACTCGGTGCGGTCCCAACGTCGTTTGCTCAGCAGGCGCCAGAACCTGTTGCCGATGCCGAGCAAAGGCTTCAGTGGCACCAACAACATTTGGAAATGGGCGAGTCGTCTTCTCACAAGGAACTCAAATGGAGACATGTCGGTCCGTCGATTATGAGCGGCCGCGTAACGGACATCGCCAAACCGCTTGACCAGCCATTTACTTTTTATGTGACGACGGCCTCGGGCGGAGTTTGGAAAACGATCAACGAAGGAACCGAGTGGCAACCCATTTTCGACGACGCGCCGTCGGGAGCTTTTGGCGCGATCGCTGTTGATCCACAAGACTCAAACGTCCTTTGGGTTGGAGGTGGCGAGTCAAACATTTTCCGCAGCAGTATGGCGGGTACTGGTGTTTATCGTTCGGATGACGCCGGTGAAACATGGCAACATATGGGATTGGCGGACACGCATCACGTTGCCCGCATCATCGTTCACCCCAAGGACTCCGACACGGTTTATGTTGCAGCCGGTGGACACGAATACACTCCCAACAAAGAGCGCGGCGTCTTCAAGACAACCGACGGCGGCGAAACCTGGAAGAAAGTCCTTTACGAAAGTGACATGGCCGGCGCGAATGATCTTTGCATCGATCCAGAAAACCCGGACAACTTGTACGCCTCGATGTGGCATAGGATCCGGCTTCCCTGGACAGATCCAGTGCCTGGCCCCGGCGGAGGAGTTTACAAATCAACAGATGGTGGTGAAAGCTGGCGACGTGTGCACAAAGGACTGCCGCCGCGCAACACAAGCGGACGCATCGGAATCTCCCTGTCTGCAAGTAATCCAAAAGTCATCTACGCGTTGATCGACAATCACGAAGTCGCTCGCAAAGCCAAAGACGGCGAAAAAGACAATTACGGCCGGCAACGTAAAGACGTTTTGAAAGGCGCAGAAGTTTTTAGATCCAATGACGGTGGCGAAACATGGAACCAGACGAGTGAATCGAATCGCACGATGCGTTCGCTGTTTTCAACATACGGTTGGGTGTTCAGCCAGATTCGCGTTGACCCGACGGACGAAGACACAACTTACATCATGGGAATCTCGCTGCTCAAATCGACCGATGGCGGCAAGACTTATAAAGGCCGCCGGTATCCGGGATTGCACGCGGATCATCACGCCATGTGGATTCATCCTGAAAACTCCAACTACATCATCAACGGAAACGATGGCGGTGTGAACTTGTCCTATGACGGCGGAGAGACATGGAAAAACATTGAGAACCTTCCCGTCGTTCAGCTTTACAATGTCGCGTTGGACAATGAAACTCCGTTCAACATTTATTCTTCGATTCAGGACAACCACAGTTGGGTCGGTTCATCTGGCATTGGTGGTATAGGCCGAGGACGCAGGCGATTTAATTCAGAATGGAAACGAGCCCCTGGCGGCGAAGCAAGCTTTCACGCGGTCGACCCAAATGATCCGAACACACTTTATAGCGAGATGTTCTACGGAAGCATTCAACGCACCGATCTGAAAACCAACAAGACGACTTCAATCAAGCCAAAATCTGAAGAAGGCGAACCTGATTTGCGCGGTCAATGGCTGGCTCCGTTTGAACTTTCGACACACAATTCGCAAGTCGTCTATCACGGCATGCAGTACGTTTTTCGCAGTATGAACCGTGGAGACAACTGGGAAAAAATCAGCCCCGACCTTTCGAACTTTGATGAAGAAAGACAAGGCAACATTTCTTTCGCCACGATCAGTAGCTTGTCAGAGTCACCCAAAAAGTTTGGGCTGATTTACGCAGGTACCGATGACGGCCGATTGCATGTCACCAAAAATGGTGGACAGGACTGGGCCGACATTTCTAAAGGCTTGGCAAAAGATCGCTTCGTTTCAAGAGTCATTGCTTCCAAGTTTGACGTTGGCACTGTTTACGTGACTCAAAATGGCAAGCGGAATAACGACTTCCAAGTCTACGTTCTCCGTTCTCGCGATTATGGCGAAACCTGGGAAGACATCAGCGATGGAATTCCTGGCGGGCCGGTGAACGTCATTCGCGAAGATCCGTTCAGCAAAGACGTGCTTTACGTTGGCACCGATCTCGGCGTTTACGTTTCGATTGATGGAGCCAAAACATGGGAGACGCTTGGTTCGGGAATGCCGATCACATTCGTTCACGATCTAGCCATCCAAGTTCGCGATAAGACTTTGGTCGCCGCAACACATGGCCGCGGAGCCTGGACGCTGGATATCAAAGGGATCAGCCGCAAGAATAATTCCGAAGAGAAGTCTGAAGCGGAAGAAGAAAAGTAACGGCGTAAATTAAGCCTGAATTTTTTGCCACGGTTCCAACAACGTTATTCCTTGTTACGCAGGATGCCCTTGGCAACATTCCTGCAACGTTGGTCAGTCGGAATTCGCGACCGGCGTAATTGAAACCACAAGTCTCTTTCTCCGCGATTGGCGTCTTGTCTTGTAAGCGAAGTGGTTTGACCAGCTTAACCCATCGTCAAAATCCAATTCAACCTATTTCAATTCAACTTATTCCAATTCGCGCAACAACTTCTCACATCGCATCAACGCTCGTCCGTCGTGATAAGCGCCTTTCCACATGCTTGCTCGCATCTTACTATCTCCGACAGAGCCGTCCTCATTCAAGTTCGCCCACCAACCGCCTTCCTTGGCAACGTGATGCTCTTTCACAAAACGAAATGTCTCCTCGAATAGTTCGCGATACTTCTTGTCGCCAGTAAGTTTCTCCATCGTCAGCATGGCAACCATCGCTTCGGACTGCACCCACCAGACTTTGGCTTTGTCGTCCGCAGGTTTTCCAAACGGACCGCCCGAGAAAAATCCTCCGTGGGTAGAATCAAGTCCATACTTGATCGACTGTTCACACAATTCGATGGCCCAGCTTTTGAACAGCGTCGGAGAGCGACCGAGCGCATCGTTGGCTTCCAGGACCAGCCAAATACATTCCAGATCGTGACCGTAGCTGGCGCGAAGATTCTTTTCCGTCTCCAACATTTTCCAGTCTGGCGTCCAGCCATCGACATTGCAACCGAACTTCGGATGCCGCACCGTCGTGGTGTTGATCGAAATCAATTCTTCCAAACGACGGCCCACCAACTCATGTTTTGTTTCGCGATACAACTCAGTGAAAGCTTCCATCAAGTGCAGATGCGAATTGTAAGTTTTGATTCCTGCAGTTGAGACAACACCCCATTGTTCGGGATCGTCGATGAGCTGCCAGTCATTGGTAAACAACTCCTGATAGCCACCGTTTTCTTTGTCGTAACAATTTGTTTCCAGTTCGTGGAAAAGTTTTAGCGCATCATCAAGCGGTTGTTGACTGTCAGTGATTCGATGTAACTCCACAAGAGAGTAAATCACGAACGACATTGGGTACACATGCTTGCGATCGTCTTTCGCAGCACCGTCGCCGGCGGTGATCAAAATGTAGCCACCTGACTTGGAGTCGCGAAAATGTCTGTTCAAAAAGGAGTAACCTTGCTCCGCGGCAGCGGACGAATTCTGTCGCCGAACGTTGTTAACCGCCAAATGGCTAAAGAACCAAATCTGACGAGCTTGCAATGCTAAAAACTTGTCGCCGCTGGTGAAATTTCCTTCGTCATCAAGTGACTCGAGAAAGCCAAAATTCTCTAAGTCGATGCAGTTGGGATGATAGAAGTCGATGATCGATTCTTCCAACAGCGCGCGACATTGATCCGCCGTTACCGCTTGATCGTTTTTCGTTTCTTGTGCGGATCCTTGTGCGGATGCAAAGCCGGTCACGGTCCAGAATGTTGTCAAGAAAATCAGGATGCGAATCATGGCAGGCTCGCTCTCAAAGGAGGTACATTGGATTACGAGCGGTGACGCTCAGGTCAAAATTTTTGGTCATCAATTCTGCAACATGTTAACGGATTTGGTGTCTAGGATTTGCAGATGCCTGGCGTAAGTCGACATCACCTCGGAGGTGCCGCTGGGCTCCGAATACGGATTCGCTTTGCTGGTTGTTGAGGCTGATGTGTTGATCGAAGCAATCAATCTGGACATAACGAGACGGCCAATTGGCTGGAAAACGGTCCGTGAACCGGCAGAAAGTCTTGTTTGGGGCAGCACGAAAGATGCTGGTGTAATCGGCAGGACCGGCGACTCTATTTCTGGCTTGGCTGGTAGAGTAAATTTCCCATTTTTGACTTCAGAAAATCCCCACTTTACACCGAAAACCCAGTTTACGGCTTGTCAGTATTGGCGTCGAAAGCTAAATTTTTGACTTCGATTTGGGAACTGTAGCGAGCGATGTCTCGTCGGCAATTCCCACAATAATTGGCGCAGTAGCTCAATTGGTTAGAGCCCCGGACTGTCGATCCGGAGGTTGCGGGTTCGAGTCCCGTCTGCGTCGCTAAGACTCACGAGAATAGCCCACGAAAACGAAGTCTTTCGCGGGCTTTTTTCATCGTCATTTTTGTTGGTAATGCAAACCAATTTTGCTTTCCAATAAGCTACAATTTGAATCGGTCAAAGAAAGCAAACGCAAACTACTCTTGCCGGAGTGGTGGAATTGGCAGACACGCTAGATTTAGGATCTAGTGCCGCAAGGCGTGCAGGTTCAACTCCTGTCTCCGGTACTTCGAAAAAAGCAGCATAATATGCTCACTGCCCTTTCGGGCAGTTTTCACATTGCAAAATCAGTGACCAATCAGTGACAGGATTGGTTTTGCATCGCGTTTGCATCGCTGTTCATGACGACCTCTTTTTCCCATCATTGGAAAGAGGAGAAATCATGAGTTCTTTACAAAAAGACCCTTCGGGCAACTTTCACATCTGCTTCCGCTTTGGTGGTCGACGATTCAAGCGATCGCTGAAAACCAAAAGTGAAAAGAAGGCAAACGTTTCATTGGCCAAGCTTGATGAACGACTTTGGATGCTTGAGAGCGGTCACTTGGAAATCCCGTCCGATGTTGGTGTCGCTGACTTTCTGATCGTGGGCAAAGACGCGAAGAAAAAGAAGACGGTCGCCGCAGCACCTGTGCTGAAACGACTGTCTCTTTCGAAATTGATGGACGAGTACTTTGTGACCGCAAAAAACGGGAGCCTCGAGAAATCTACGATCGATACTCTTGAAATTCACAGGAGACATTTGGAACGTGTTCTTGGAAAGTCGATGGACGTCAGGCAGCTCAGCACACGCCATCTACAAAATTACATCAACAAGCGAGCAAAGGCCAAAGGCAAGTACGGTCGCCCACTCTGTGGCTCGACCATCAAAAAAGAACTAGTCACTCTTCGCACCGTCATTAACTGGGCCAACGAACTTGAGCTTGTCGACTTCAAATTCACTTTGCGGAAACTTCGGTTTCCAAAGTCATTCGAATTGCTCCCCTTTCAAACGCGTGATCAAATCGAAACTCGACTCGAAAAAGGCCGATACTCAGCGACGGAAGCGAGCGAACTTTGGGAATCGCTCTTCTTAGTAAAAGCCGAAATTCAAGAGGTATTGACCTTGATCAAGAAGAACTCGAAGTCACCTTTTCTTTACCCGATGATTTCTGTGGCGGCTTACAGCGGAGTGCGGCGTTCCGAACTCTTGCGAATGAAAGTCGAAGATGTACAAGACTCTCGATTGCTCGTTCGTGAACGAAAACGGATTCGTGGAGAAATGTCGAATCGGTTCGTGCCACTTACCCAAGAACTCCAATCGACTTTGTCGAACTGGCTTGAAGAGCATCCCGGTGGAGAGTTTTTATTCGCGCGCGACTCAGCGGCCTGCGTTACGAAAGACGTTGCTCACAAACAACTCAAATCATCTCTCAAAAATTCTCGTTGGAAGTGCATCAAAGGTTTTCACGTTTTCCGCCATAGCTTCATAAGTGCTTTGGCGATCATGTCTATTGATCAACGAATCATTGATGAGATGGTCGGACATACCAGTGAGCAGCAAAGAAAACGCTACCGACATTTGACACCCGATGTTACCGCGAACGCGGTGGAACTCGTGTTTGGCGGGGCGGTCGATTCGGTTGCGACAGCCCAATGAAAATTTAACGATCTGTGCATTGACATCGTGGAGGTCGTTGGTTCAAGTCCAATATCGTCCACTCGATAAAAGCCGTGTTGACATGTAAGTCATGCGGCTTTTCTTTTTGACGTGTGCAGAGAAAAATACAGAGATACGAGCTTATGGCAGGCTACGCCATGAACTCGAAGTACGAACCTTTCAGTCCGCGAACATCATTCGTCACACTGATTGGAGGGCTTGTCATGAGACAACCAAAGCCGTTTTTCCGTATGCAAACTAAATCGTGGTACGTTCAGATCGGCAAATGCCAGATCAACCTTGGACACGACAAAGAAATCGCATTCGTCAAATACCACGAACTGATGGCCAGCGACACCGACTTAAATTACTACCAGTCGACCGTTGCTCAACTTCTGGACACCTACCTTAGCTGGTGTCAGAAACGCCGCTCTGCGGGCACTTACAAGAAATGTCGCCACAAACCGGTAAGACCGAGAATACCATAACATGGGCGACGTGTCAGTTTGCGGGTTAAAAGCGGCCACGAAGTTGCGGGTTAAAAGCGGCCAGTTTTGGGTGAGTTGCTGTGGTTAATTGTGTGGTTTTCTGGGGTTTTTTAAGACTGAGCCGGTTTGCGGGTTTGGCCGCTTTTGGATTTGCCGTTTGCGGGTTTGTCTGGCTCTGAATTGACTCGATTTGCCGCTTCTTTTTCATCGGCAGATTTGCCTCGTAGTCTGTAACTTCGTCCGGTGATTTGGATCACTTCGGCGTCCTGCAAGAAGCGATCAAGGATCGCGGTCGCTGCCGGAACGTCACCGATGAGCTTTCCCCAATCCTCCAACGGGCGGTTGCTCGTCATCATCGTTGAGCGAAGTTCATGACGACGCATGATGACTTCGAACAAGAACTCACCGCTCTTTTTCGGCAGCTGCTTCATGCCCATGTCGTCCAGGATCAGCAAGTCCGGTTTGAGATATC
>CAZPBE010000079.1:0-17853 GCA_964584615.1 uncultured Pirellulaceae bacterium
ACCACCAGGCCAACATGATTCATCCAGCAGCAAATATGTCGAGCCGATCTCATTGGTGAAGCTAGAACGCAAAAATTTGCGCGCATGAAAAACCCGCCAGCCGATAAATCGAACTGGACGGGCTGCTGCGATGTGGATCGCTACTCGTTGTTTTGCTATTCCTAACTCAAATCTCAGGCATTCGCTTTGCTGGATTGCAGTTAGAGCCTCGTGTGAAGTAGCTGCAATCAGAAAGCTGGCCGCGGTTGCGGAGCTCTATCGATTGACAGACTCTTCGGCTCTGGCTTTCTTCAAAGCCGCAGCTTCTTTAGCGAGTTTGAATTCAGAACCTTTGGTAAAGTACTGAACATCGTCGCGGAGATAATAAGCGCTAGGCAAAGTTTGGCCTCCGACACTGACTTGGCAGCCCGTCGTCGAAACAGCTCCTGCTATAGCAGCAGTAACCAATACAAAACTGAACCAGCGTGTTTTCATTCGGGAATACATCGTTAGGAAAACTCCATTGTTCGGTCGTGGAATCTCACATACACAGCATTTATCTTTTTCCACGAGATAACCGTCACAAACTTTATCGTCCCTAAGAGTCGCCAACTTTGAACCATTTACGGAAAAACCGTTACAACTTGTTTGTCTTTTTAAACTCGGAACCTCAACCAGACCGGCAAACTCGATTCAAATTGCCCCGTCTCTAGTGTTTGGTAAGATGGCTAAGGAGATTGCTGCGAATTATCTGCTTCCAAGCCTCAAATAAACAATCGGAATCCGCTAGCGAATTACGAGAAATAAGACAGGAGATGCACAGAGGAAATCGGAAGCCGATTTCTGGGTTGGCTTTATGACAAGTGCTGGCACTACTTTTGATGCTCGGCGTGGGATGTTGGGTGGGCCAAAGTTCATTCAGAGACCAACTGACTTGATTCTCTTTGCAGTAATATAAGTGGGCTCGACAAGAGCCTGATGAGATACGGGGCACGTACTCAAGCGAGGCAGTGGGTAGAAATTATGAATGCAGTGAATCGACGTTTCCGACGAGCTATCACCTTCAGGCCAACTCGAGTTTGCCAGTTCCGTCCGTTCTCAACTGGCATCTTGTTGTTGCTCAGCGGGTGCTTGCTGGCATTTTTTGCGAATCCCGTTGCGGGGCAACTGGCTGGCTCGCGATCGCTTCCCAAGCCCGACTACTACAACATCTTTCCCACTTATTATTCGGCTGACTTCAAAGACGCGGCCAAATACTTCGACCGCGAATCTCGGACCGCTTTTCGCATGGGCAACGAGCGGTTCCTGGATTCCGTTTGTTTTTGGACGATGTTGGGGGAATGCAACTACCACATGGGCAACTATGCCGAGGCAGTTGACTACTACGAGCAAGGCCTTTCGCTTTACCTGGCGTTTCAAAGAAATCAGTGGCAAGCTCGCGTGCAAACGCCCCCGCAGATTCTCGAAAGCAATACAGCGTTCCAGCGGGCAAGAATTTCATGGGGTGCGCCCAAACGCCGAGCGGCCATCGCCAGAATGCCCGGGACGTTTGCGATGTTGTACGGCCGCCTGGATTCTGAGCGCGCTTTTGTTGAAGGCGGTCCTGTCGATAACGCCGAGATTCGTCAGGTCGATATAACTGAGATCATGCGGTGCGTGGCGTTATCGTTGCACCGCCGGCGTGTAATCAAGGGCCCAACTTGTAAATTCGATCCGTTCACCGCGGAGCTGATCCGAGGGCTTTCGGTAAACGGAGCCGGTAACGGAACAGTGCTTGGCGCTTTCAACGGAATTCTTTTGGGGATTGCCCAAGCATCAACCGAGGACTGGGACCGAGCAACGAAGACTCTATCGCGCTCGCTTCAGTTTAGTGGTGGGATGGATCATCCTCTAACACCTGTTGGATTGGTCGAGCTTGCACAGATTCAATTGGCCAACGGCGACTTATCAGCTGGAACCGAGTTGGCGTTGGAAGCAAGTTACTCGGCGGCGGTGTTCGGGCAACCTGACCTGATCGAAGAAGCGCTCGTCACTGGAACGACAATCCATTTGATCAAACAACGATCGGCTTATCCTCCGTTGCGCAATGCAATCGCTTGGGCGAAACAAGAGAAAGCTTACATGATGCAGGCGTCGCTAACGGTTCGTCTGGCCGAGTGTCTGGCAGAAGCCGGCGACGCAGCAGGTGCAGCGGATGTCCTTGCTCAGACAGCATCTGCCGTCAGGAGAAGAAACTCGCTTCCTGATTCCGTGATCAGCGCTCGCGGAAAATACGTCGCCGCGGTGATTGATTTTCTCGACGGCGACTTTGACCAAGGGTTGAACGATCTTGCAGATGCGCTGTCCAGATTTCAAAACGGATCATTGTGGCTTTATCGGTTGGCGCTGGCGAACAATCTGGTTGCTGACAACCGCATTCAACCCTTGCAAGCCGATCAGCTGTATTCAACGTTGTTGCGAGATCCGGCGGAAGCCGAATGGCTGATCGATCCGATGGAGTCGATGGCGTTTCTGACTTCGGATCATGTGGCTGCGATGGAACAATGGTTTGATATTTTGATCAAGCGTCGTCGCCACGCGCAGGCCGTGAATGTGGCTGAGCTCATTCGTCGACATCGGTTTTATTCTGCGATGCCACTGGGTGGTCGATTGATGGCGTTTCGGTGGGTGATGAATGCTGATGAGAAAGCGATCAGTCAGCAATCGTTGTTGCAGCGCAAAAAATTCATGGGGCGAAATGCGAACTACAAATCGCTTTCCGACAAAGCTGACTTGGTCAAGAATCAACTGTTGGCGCTGCCTTTCAAGCCCGACTTCGATTCACCTGAAGACCGGGACCAAAAGAAACTAATCCGCGAGTTGGCCGAGGTTTCGCTTTATCAGGAAGCGATGTTGGCAAGTTTCGCGTTGCGACGTGAGCCAGCCGATTTGGCTTTCCCGCCTCAAAAGAATCTGGACGAATTTCAAGCCGCGATGATGCCCGGCCATTTGGCGATCTCCACCCTGGAAACGGCATCGGGCTACCATGTTTTTTTCGTGACCAATCAAAGTGTAAAGTACATCGACGCCGGACGGTCAAAGTCCGTTCGCAATGGCGTCTCATTGTTGTTGAGAAAACTTGGCGCTCTTGGCTCAGCCGCCGACCCCAACGATTTCGATTCCGAGGAGTGGAAAGAAGTCGCAGCAAAGTTAAAAACACAGTTGTTGGGTGAAGTCGACGACGCGGCTTGGGATTCGCTTACCGATTTGGTCATTATTCCCGATGGCGTGCTGTGGTACATGCCGTTTGAAGTTTTTCAAGTTGGCCCCGATGGAGCCCAGCAATATCTCAGCAAGAAAATTCCAATTCGCTATTGTCCCACCCTGTATCTGTCATCGGGATCGGCGTCACCGTTACGCCAGATCAAACGAACAGGCGTTGTGACAGCGCGGCTTCATCCTCGCGGCGATGTGGAAACGACCAATGCTGCGATGGCGGAGTTAGTGAAAGCGATTCCCGACGCTGAGGAGTTCAAGTCGCCGTTTCGGCTGCCATCAAATTATTTTGCTTGGCTGGCCGATGTGCTGGTCGTGTGGAGCGAAATGGAAATGCCCAAGAGCATGCTTGATTTTCGACCGATGCAGATTGATCAAGCCAAGATTGGAACGACGTTGAGTGGATGGCTGTCGTTGCCTTGGTGGGGGCCAGAACATGTCGTGTTGCCCGGCATGGACCCGCTGGGTCGTTCCAGCTCCAAGGCCACGGGCGCAGAGATGTTTATGACCAGTACCGGATTGATGGCGTCTGGCTCGCGCAGTGTGTTGATGCCTCGCTGGTCCGTTGGCGGCGGCAATAGTCTTGCGCTAACCAGAATGTACACCGAGCGCCTGTCGAAGATGAGTCCCTCGGTCGCACTGCGGGAAGCAGTTACCGAAGCCATGGATTTGGATTTTAAAGCTGACGAAGAACCGCGGGTAAAAAAAGACAAGAAGCTGCCGCCGATGAAAGCCGATGCGCCTTTCTTTTGGGCCAGCTATATGGTTGTAGAGATTCCGTTCGACAATCCAGTCGCCGTCAAGGTGATCCCGGGCAACGGACTATTTCAAAAACCTGGTAACAAGCCCGCCGTTGCCGCACCCGCCCCAGCCCAAGCTAATCCGCCTGCAGGCATGCTGCCAGGCGAAGAACAACCCGACGTGTTGCCCGGAGAAGCAAAACCGGATGACAAAGCAAAACCGGATGACAAAGCAAAACCGGATGACAAAGCAAAACCGGATGACGAATCGAAACCGGATGACAAAGCAAAACCGGATGACAAATCGAATCCGGATGACGAATCCGGCAGATAGTGATAGTGCACGGATTCTGCGAATGCTGCCCAAGTCGTTTTATCGAATTCGTCACCGCTGAACTCGGCGGTCGCGGCTTACGCCGTGCGGGTGATAGGCGAAGTCATTTTCAACCCGGTTTGCGTCGACAAATCGTTCTCAACTGCATACCGCCTATCAGCCGTTTGGGCGTTAGCCCCGGTTCCGTCCATTAAGGTCGCCATTGGGTTAGCGGGTTAGCGCCATGCCGCTCACGCCGAAGAGAAAGGTGGAGGATCAACATCGAATCCTGTAGAAGCTGAAGAAAGCGAAAATACAGAATGCGAAAATGCAGAAGGCGAAGGAAGCGGTTCCGGTTCGCAAAATAAGCGCCGTCAACTATTTGGGTTGCTTACTTTTTTTAACTTGCAATAAAATTGCTTTGCCTCGATCGCTCAGACGGAGAATCGGGACTCGGAATCGTTGTTTTTTCTCGTTGCGAAAAACCACATGATCGTCTCCGTCCCAACGTTCGAACGCCATCGTTGCGGTTCCACCGGTGTTGGATTTCCACTCACGCAACGTGTAAAGATCCGCTGCAGTCAATTCGGGAAGTTGAGCTTTCTTGCCGTTGGTGACTTTCGGCAAATTATTCGATGTCTCCGAGGGGTCTGTAGTTGCACCAGTAGTTGGGTCCGCAACCGTCTCCTGAGGAGTTGACTTGGGAGTCAAAAGGTAATCGCTGGCATTCAGTTTCGGGGTGTCTGTCGATTTTGTAAAATCGATTTGATTCGTATCGGGCGTCAAAAAGTTCGAATCCGATTCAGATGCTGGCGAAGAATCAACTTCTCCTTTTGATTCCATCTCCGTTGTTGATGTTAGAGCTGGCGGGTCGCTCAAATAGTCATCTACTGAGTCTTCTGCCGGCGTTTCTGCATTTGCAATTCCGTCCTCGTCTCCCAGTTTTTCATCCGCGTTAAGACCAGTAAAGTCAGATTCGAAAGCGGGCTTGCTTACGGTTACTTTGTTTGATGAAGCTGAGCCATTACTGTTACTTTCAAAGTCACTCCCGACACCGGCCAGATTCGCTTCTGTGTCTAAGTCAGAATCACTTGTCGTGGGCGTCGCTTCTTCGTCGGTCGCCGCTACTTTGTCGTCGGTCGCCGCTACTTTGCTGATTGGGTTTTCTGCCGCAGGCTCTTTGCTTTGCGACGCAACGTTCGTCAAATTTGTAGACTGTTTTTTGTCTTGTGCTTTTCGGTTGGCAATATGTTCTGCTGGAATAAACGAAACCAGAACATTGCCCAATAGCCATATGACGAACATTAATCCGGCGATAGAAAAAATGAGCGTATCCATAGATTTGCCTGATCGGCCGCCACGTTGGTTAGCTGAATTGTTGGCGTTTGCTGAGAGAAATTTCATGGCTACGATATCGCTAAACGGAAGGATTTTAAGTGAGTGAGTGTTAGTGAGGATGCACGCGTAAAGTTAGTTGCGCCTGTAGACCAAGTCAAATTGCAAATGGACTGCTCAGTGTACATCTGCTAAAGACACATGAGAAACCTTGGCGACTGGGACCTTTGGTGGAGTTGTATAAGCCAAAATGATCGGCAACCGCCACTTGGCTTGGTCGCGAATCATGCGCTAAAAGTGCGGATAAAATGAAGACCGCAACAGGAGACAAAATGATCGAACCTCAAATTGAATTCAAAGACTTTCAAAAAATTGATTTGCGCGTTGGAACGATTACGTCGGCTGAACAATTCGTAGGCGCGCGGAAACCAGCCATCAAAATCTGGATCGATTTTGGCGAAGTGATTGGTGTCAAAAAAACTTCAGCGCAAATAGCAGATGGCTATCAACCTGAAAGCCTTGTTGGTCAGCAGCTCGTCGCCGTCGTCAACTTTGCACCAAAACAAATTGGTGACTTCATGTCGGAAGTCCTTGTGCTGGGTGTCGTTCCGAACAACGGACCGGTCGTATTGTTGAAGCCCGAGAGAGAAGTGTCCAACGGAGATCGCATTGGTTAGTTCTTTTGCACTGGCTAGATCGCCAGCAATTCCATTGGATATATTTCTATTGCGTTTGGAGCTGTTTTACTGCAAACTCGGTTCTTTCTGACAGCCATCGAGCCTGGGTTGTCAGAGGCTCTTCTCGAGCCAAATTGATTGTGCCAAATTGATTGTGCCAAGCGCAGGGAGTTACTTTTGCCGCAAATAAATTTAATGCCGCAAATAAATTTGATGCCGCTAATAAATTTAACTGCGAAAATCCAACTCGTTTCGTTTGTCTTTTGGGTGCTCCTTTTTAGCACTGCGATTCAACCGTGCAGCGGCCAAGTCAACGTTCAGCAACCAGGTCCCGACACGTTAGTGATTTGTGCCAGCGAATTTCAAAACGCGCTCAAACCCTGGATCGATTATCGTCAGCAGCAAGGGCACCGAATTGTCGTCCGTTTTCCCAAGCCGACTTCGTTTGAAATCAAACAGATGATCAAGCAGGTTGCCGCCAGCGGCAGCTTAAAGAATGTCGTCCTGGTTGGTGATTCGTTTGATCAAAACGCCAATCGCCAGCAATTGGTCCCAACGGATTTCATCAAAGCAAAAGTCAACGTGAAGTTTGGCTCAGAACCTGACATCGCGACCGACAACACGTATGCCGACCTGGACGATGACGGAATTCCAGATTTGACGATCGGCCGATTGCCGGTTGACTCGTCGGCAGAATTGTCAAACATGATCAACCGTTTGATCGAATATGAAAATGGTGCCGCTGACGAGTCGTGGCGAAGAAACATTAGCCTTGTCGCTGGTGTCGGTGGATTCGGTGGTCTGGTTGACAAGATTATCGAACACACGACAAAGCAAATCATCACCGATCTGATTCCCGCCGATCACCAAACCACGATGACTTATGGAAGTTGGAGTAGTCCCTACTGCCCCGATCCGCGCCAGTTTTCTCAAACGTCGATCGCGCGATTTAACGAAGGCTGTATGTTTTGGGTTTACCTCGGGCATGGAAGTCGCGAGCAACTTGACAAAATTTTTCTTCCCGATCAAAGCCATGTCATTCTGGACAAAACAAATGTTGACCAATTGCACTGTACCAACGGTAGTCCGATTGCGATTTGTCTAGCATGCTACACCGGCGCAACCGACGATCCGGAGGACGGGCTGGCCGAGACAATGATTCGACAACCTCGCGGTCCAATCGGAGTTGTTTGTGGTTCGCGCGTGACGATGCCGTATGCGATGAGCGTGTTGTCGCTCGAGTTGCTCAATGAGTTTTTTCGCGGCGACTCGCAGACGTTGGGGGAGCTGATGTTGGTTTCCAAACAGAGAATGGTTCGCGAACCTCAATCGGGCGACGAGTATCGTGAGATGATCGAAGCGCTCGGCAAGACGTTCAGTCCGGAGCCGGAATTGCTGGCTGCCGAACGGCAGGAACACGCGCATTTGATGCACCTTCTCGGCGATCCACTGTTGAGGCTCAAGCGACCCGCCAAAATGCAATTGACGGCGCGGAAAGTTGGATTGCGCCAAGTTTCACATGAAGGTGGAAAAAGGGTGACACCTCGAGTTGACCTGCAGCAACGAAAAGCGACAAAGTTACAAAAAGTCGAAGCCGGACAGCGGGTGCGTATTCAAGGTGTTGCCGAGAGCGCGGGAAAACTGCAAATCGAAATTTGTTATCAACGTGACCGGTTTCGTCATCGGCCAAGTTTTCGTGGCGAGTACGATTCGTCGGATGAGAGTTTTCGAAAGTATCAAAAAGAATACATGAAAGCCCACGATCTGGTTTGCAGCCGACAAACAATCGAGGTCCCGCAGGGTGATTTCGATACCGAGATTCAGATTCCTGAAGACGCTTCGGGACGCTGTGATATACGCACCATGTTGATTGGAATGAAAAGTTTTGCTCTCGGTACGATTCCAATCGATATCAAACCGGCTCCTCCGGTGCGGACGGCGCTGCGAAAATAAACGCCAACGTCGACTTTAAAGACTAACGTCTCGATTTTCGATTTTCGAAATAGCGAACGATCCGGTCAAACATCCAAAACTCCATGAATATCATTACGATGGGGGCCATAAATTGAATTGGATGAAAAATTCTTGGATCCATATCGCCAATATTCGATTTTAGAATTGCTTGAACGAAGATTCCGTTGAAAATTAACAGGGCGATGGCGGTCAATCCAACGAGCGCGACAAATCCACATCCGTTGCCAGTGCGGCTGGTTCTCGGCTTTTTGGATTTTCTCGGTGACATGCGTATTACTTTGAGCTTGCTGCAGGAAAAAGTCAATTGAATAAAACGAAACCAGATCCCACATTTCCAGTATCGCGATCGACAGAACAATCTTCGTTAACAGGGTTACGATTGATTTTCGGGTTACTGATGTTGTGGGCGATTTTAATTGCGACTGGAACAATATTGTTTGGATCCAATACCAGTTGGCATAAGCCGTTGATGGTATTGATGCCGATGATGGTTTTGCTTTGTTCATGGGGATGGCTGTTGCGTCGTCGAAATGTCTCCATGAATAGGGGAAGCAATTAGTAGTTGCTAAGAGAGACGCTATTTCCTAGTGAATTCCAGGGACTCGATTCCCAGCTTGTACCCCAGAGGCTTTGTCGATCTGCCGACATTGGTTATCGAGAGATGATTGACGCCCTTTCTCAATTGGACTTCGTTGAACACAACTCCATCGCCAAAGACCACGTTGTCCAATTGCCCATTAAACTGTTTGCCAACCGGTTCACCGTTAAGTTCGAATTCCACTATCCCATAGTCAAACGAATGAGGCAGGTTGATGCGACCGTCGTAGGTGCCTGCTTCCGGCACTTGGAGTTTTAAAGTCAGCTCGCCATTCGCGGCCGGCGCGTCTTTCCGTCGGGGCGGGTAGTATCCAGAAACAGGTTGCGGACGAGGTTGCCAGTCGTCTCGAATTCCTGATTCACTTTCGTATCAACGAAAGATTTGTTTAAGCCAGCCGATCAATTGCGCTTCATTGTCGCCGCGAAATTGCTCTCGATCCAGGTGAGCCTGAATCAGTGTCTGCTGAACGATGTCAGAAGCGTCGACCTTTTGTCTAAGCCTTTCGCCAAGGTTGGCCTGAGCCAGCAGACGAAGGTACGGATGCGCTCGCTCAAATGACGTTTCTAGATGAAATTCGTCCGCCATCAACTGCTCCCAAGCTTGAGGTCCCAAACGCATTATATTGAGGTCCCAAACGCATTATAGCACTCGACGAAAGAAGTAGACCCTTTGTTTTCCGCAAACTTACGGCATCAACCGCTGTTTGACTTGACCGTTGCGTAGGTCTCGCCCGCAAGCTACCGAATCCATGTGCCGGCCAAAAACCCTGGGCTTGATTCGTGAAATGGATTATTTGAGTTAGAATAAACTAGCTTTGTTTTGCTTTTGAAGACTAGCACACAATTCGCGTCTTTCTTCCAACGACAACTTTCAAGAAATTACATCATGCAAGAACAATACTTGTTAGCTTACGCATTGATCGGCGCGCTCGTCTTTCTGGGCTATCTCGTGGTTGGGATTCCTCGTCCGCGCAGAAAAGCCTATGCCACCGAAGAAGCAGAACGCGATGCGGTACGAGCGATGGAAGTTGACAAGCAGCGTGCCAAAAAAGCCAAGCAAAGTGCCAAACGAAGAAAGGTCCGTGACAAAGCTAAAAAGAAAAAGAAATCCAAACGATAATTCCGGGCGTTAGATTTTTTCTTTCAACCATTGAGCGACTTCGAGCATGCCGTCGCTGGTGGGCATTTCGATTTGTTCGCCGGTCGACAACCATTTGATTTGAACTTTGTTTTCTTTAAGTTCGTCTTCGCCTGCGATGATCACCGCAGGAAATCCCCGTTGATCCGCGTATTTGAATTGTTGATTCAATTTCTTTGCATCGGGAAAGACTTCGACACCGATTCCCGCCTTACGCAGTTCCGCCGCCATTCTCAGATATTGGGCGAGTTGAGTTTTGTCGAACTGCACGATCATCACGTCCGCAGTTGTCTTCGTTGGCGGAATCAAGTTCAGTGTATCCATCGCGGCTAGCAATCGATCAAGTCCCAGCGATGCTCCGATGCCGGGTAGTTTCTGCTTGGTGTAGAGCTGAGCGAGATTGTCGTATCGTCCGCCAGAACAAACGCTGCCAATGGATGGCAGTTCATCCAGAAACGTTTCGAAAATGGTACCCGTGTAATAGTCGAGTCCACGAGCGATCGAAACATCAATTTGCAAGTTGGAATCGGTGATGCCAACCGCCGATGTAGCGTCGACAAGTTGTCGAAGTTCAGCAACGCCCTGCTCTGCCAATTCGTTTCCGCCACACATCGATTCAAGTTGACTCAATACGTCAACGCTCGACCCGGTGACTTCGGCGAGTTTGAGAATGTCGTCGGCTTGTGCCTGGGTCGCTGAAGTCGCTTCCAACATTTCAGTTCTTACTTTATCCCGACCGATTTTCGGCAATTTATCAAGACAGCGCAGTACGACAACGCTGCTCTCAGAAAGCCCTGCTTTCTCCAGCAATCCGTTGAGCACTTTCCGGTTGTTGATGCGAATTGAAAATTTGTCGAATCCGATGGCTTTCATCAAATCGAAAATTACCAATCCCGTTTCGATGTCACTGGCGATCGATGTTGTGCCGATGGTGTCGAAATCGCATTGCACAAATTCGCGGTACCGACCCGCTTGCGGTCTTTCGCCACGCCAAACGGGAGCGATTTGATAACGCTTGAAAGGCATGCCGAGCGCATTGGAATGTTGCGCGACGAACCGCGCCAACGGCACTGTCAAATCGAAACGCATTCCGACGTCATGTTTTCCATGAGAGAAGCGGTACATCTGTCGATCGGTTTCTTCGCTGCCTTTGCCGCACAAAATTTCGGCATACTCAAGCGTCGGTGTGTCGATTGGGACAAAGCCGTAAGACCGGTACACGTTTCGAGCGACTTCCATCAGTCGCTCGCGAGGGATCATGGCTTCCGGAAGAAAGTCACGGAATCCGCTCATGGTTCTTGGTTGAATCAAGTTGGCCATTAAAAGTCAGTGAAAATGAGATAGGTTGATTTAGCTTGCCAGGATCGGCAATCCGGTAGGCTTTCTCGAACGGAAAGTTTCCGGCGTATTAAATCTGGCGTTGGCGTATTCTTCGATCTGTTCGGCGGTTTCAAAGTATTGATCGAAAGTCCAGTCGTCGTTGAACTCACAACTGTCAGTCGAATAGTCGCGGCAGATTTGTGGTCTTGTTTCGTAAATGCCGCAGCGGTTGTCAGACTGCAGATGTTTACACACGGTGTGGACCAGCAAGTACCAGGAGGTGCCTTCGACAAACACGGTTGCGCTTTCGTGTAACAGGTACCATCGGATGAACTCGAAATCGGCGAACGAAGTTGGCTCATCAATGGCAAGACTGAAATAGCGACAGCACTTTGCCGGGCAATGATCGCAAAGGCATTCGCCTTTTTTGAGGTCTTCACGACGGAACTTGGATTGCGATATTACGTTCATTATTAAGCAAGTGATAATCTGGAGTTTAGTCCCTGGCCAACGATTGTCCGTCTCCAGCCAGCTCGACGTCAGTCTGCTTAACGTTGCGGAATTGCCGAAATTAGGCTAACAAAGGAAGCCCGGTTGTGACACCCAATTAACGGAATTCCAAGTTGTTCGCCCCTATTTCATTTCCAATAATCGTCGCAACACTGTTCGGATTGATCTGCCAAGCCGGAACATTGGATAGCGCGACCGATGGAAGGTTCGCGCAAATCGCCATTCAGTCTCTTTGGATGCTGGCCCTGTTGGTGATACCTTTTGTCGTGTTCACGTTTATTGTGCATTGGTTCGAGCACAAAATTCAGTATCGAATGGCGGAACGATTTGGTTGGAAAAGCGTGTTGTGGACGGCATGGCTGGGAACGCCGATTCACGAGCTTAGTCACGCCGCGATGTGCAAAGTATTCAAGCATCGGATTGATGAGATCGAGCTATTTGAACCTGACTTTCGCAGCGGCAGACTGGGTTACGTACGGCATTCTTTTAAGCCCGGTGACTGGTTTGCCGAGCTGGGCAATTTTTTTATCGGGTTTGCTCCGTTGCTTGGCGGCTCGATCGCGCTGACAGCGTTGCTTTGGTTCTTCTATCCAGATGCGGCTCAGCAGATGTTGGCGATCACTCAAGCCAGCGAAGCTAGTTTGGCTGAAAAAGGAACCCTCGATCTTTTCATTGAGTTGATCGCAACGTTGCTGGGTGGGATTCTCGCCTTCGAGAATTTTTTGACGTGGCGGTTCTGGGTGTTCGCTTATTTGGTGCTGTGTGTTGGCGGACATATGGCGCCCAGTCGCAGCGACTACGATGGCGCCAGCCGCGGTGTGTTCTGGGTGAGCTTGTTTCTGATCGGCAGTGTCTTGTTGGTCGCGATGATCGGTTTGGAAACAAGGAGCTTGATCGAGTTGCTTGTTCAGATCATGACCCCCGTTTTTGCGATTCTTGCGTTGACGGTTGTCATGTGTGGATTCGCAACGGCAGTCGTCTATGTGTTGACCGCTTTCTTTCCGGCTCGTTTTCAATTCGAGCGGTCTTAGGTACGAAAAGTTTCTGGTCCCCCAGATCGATCTGATCATCTATATTCGTAACTGCGTTTTGAGAGAATACGGACGTGGACGAATTGAAGGTAATGCATGTTTGATACTTACAAACCGGGCGGCGGAGTTGGCGTTGGGACGTTCCCGGGAATCTTGATCGGCATGGGCGTCGCGGTTGGAGCCGCGTTTGTCTATCAGCTTCTGTTGGAGTGGATTCCGATCATCTATGTCAATTTTCTGCTAACCCTCGGTGTCGGAGTGTTGTTAGGCATGATTGGCATTTCGGTTGTCACGCATGGCAATTGTCGAAATCTCATAGTGGCCCTGTTGGCTGGGTTGTTGATCGCCACCGCATTTTTGGGGGCTAAATTCTGGTTCCAGTATCAGAATTATTACAAGCAGGTTCGTGTGGCAGCCGTCGTCGGATTCACCGAAGAAATGACCAACAGTCAAGAAGGCGAACTGGAGCAGTTTTCGGACGAACAAATTCAGGAGATCGTCGATGAATATATGCGGCAAGAATATTCGTTCATTCAGCATCTTCAAGGACGAATCGATGAAGGCTGGATGGTTGGACGAGGTGGTGGGGCGCCAATTTCTGGCCCCTTTGTCTATTTGATTTGGCTGATTGAAGCGGGAATCATTTATTTCTTTGCCACATCCGGGCCCAAAAGCCAGGCGGGTGAGCCATTCAATGAAAAGTTATCGAAGTGGGCCGGAGAGGAAGAGATTGTGATGACGCTTCCAATCACAGATGAGGAAATGGTTGCCAAAATCAAATCCGCATCAACGGTTGAACAATTGCTAGAGATTCCGATTCCAAAGACAGATCAATCTACCCAGTTCGCCATCTATCAAGTCAACAGTATCGAGGGCGCCGATTTGGAAGACGCGTATTTGACGGTGACACTCCGCGAGTTTACGACCAACGCGAAAGGCGAAGTCGAGAAGAATGACACGCCGTTGGTGACGCACGCGGTCTTGACGTCGGAAAAGCGAAAAGAGCTGGTTGAAAACGCGAGCTTGTTGCAAGAAGCAATGGAAGACTTTCGGCAAGCTGTTAATGAAGCGAAGGAGTCCATGCAGGCTGATGCCGACGTTGAACAAGACAATACGGATCAAGGCGGCGAGCACTGAGGGCGCGAAGGGCACTGAGGGCGCTAAGGGCTCTAATAGCGCTGATCGTTCAAATCTGTATTCGCTTCTCCACGAGCAACTCGCTGTGGAACCTGCCGTTAATACCCGGCCAAGCCGTAACTTTGTCTCTCAAATTCAAATATCCTTAGGTGTCCATTTGGCGCGCTGCGGTCGTTTGATGTTAACCAATGATGAGTTGGTTAACGGTTAATCCAGTTTTAACCGGCGTGCGGCTGTTTTGATTTTGTAAAGATTATCATGAACTGAAATCCGATACGTTACAGAGAACAGTGTATCGAAGGAGTCGATTTCCCCACTTGGAGTTCTGGGAGCGCTGGGTATTGCTTGGCATGCCGCGCCGGGTTGCAACTGCACCTTTATCTTGGAACGAAAATGGCAGAAAAAACTATTCATGTAGTGACGCGCGCCGCAAATGGCTCGCTGCGGACTAAGGAATTCACAAGCTTCGACGAGATCGAAGCGCTACACGACAAGATCGGTATCGACGACTGTAGTACCGACTTGACGCTTCGCGGAATGCCAGTATTTCGCGGTTTGATCGGTCCGATACCTGAAAGCAGCACGACGGTCCGCTACGAATCACCGGAAGTCTTCGAAGTCCTCACCAAAGAATGGACGGCAGCCAAAACGAAGCGTCGTCGCCGTCGGACTTCTTCACAGGTGGAAGCAGATAAAGCTGCCGCTGAGGCAAAGAAGAACGCGATGCCAGCGCCAAACATGGTGATGCCTGGCACCATCAGCCCAAACATTTCTACACCTTCAACGAATGTATAGAACGAGCTAATCCAAGTACGATTCGCTAATCCAAGTACGATTCGCTAATCCAAGTACGATTTGCTAATCCAAGTACGATTTACTAATCCAAGTACGATTGATTGCGTTGAACGATAGATTCTTCGCGGTTACCAGATCAAGAGTACCAGACAAAAACGCGTTGACGATCCGGATCGTCAACGCGTTTTTTGTGCGCTCGCAAACATGCTTGGGTCGCGTTGTTGGTCCTGCGATTCGACAACTGGATCGGAGCAAATGGATCGATTCGCGAAAAGATTATTGGCCACAACACCCGGTTTTTCACAACTCATTGACGTCAAAAAACTGCTGTCGCTTTTTTCAATCAGCGTAAACAGTGCAAATCGCGGAGACTTCTGAGTTCAAACTCGACGGAAAACAATAAGCTCTGCCGTTTCTGTCAATTGTAGAATTAAGCGAACCAACATTTTGAATGTTTCGTAATAGTGGTGCCAGGGATGCACCAGGCAATCCAATCGACTGCTTACTTTGACGGACCGTTGTTACCGAACCGTCGTTCTTAGCCTATCAGGATTGTATGGATCACGCGGTTGAAAAGTGTTTGCATTTTTTTGACCGCAGTAAAACCATGATCTATTTTTCATCGGCCTTAGTTTTAAGATTCGTGCGCGTTCAGTAGCGCATGGATTGGCCGGTTCCTGATTTGGCATTCCTCCTTGCTCGCTTCGCTCCCAAACTTTGTGGCGTGCAGGATTGGTGGTGCCACCTTCAAAGATGGGCATCCAATGGACAATCACAATCTAGGCGTTCTTTCCCCTGAGAGTGTTCTTTCCCCTAAGAACGTTTCTCCAACCAAGAGCGTATGCGAAAACACAGCAACAGGTTTTACTTCGGCAATGAGTGGTTTCGTAAACGCAATCCAATCAGCAAGATATGGAAAACGAATCCGAACAAGCTTGTTGGTCGGAACGTTAAGTCTCTGCTTTTTAGGGTGGCTGCAAACGGCAACCGCTCAAGTTCCAGCGACCAGCTCACCGCAGCTGAAAGCCGAATATGATTCGCGAAATTTGACGTCAACACAAGTCAACGACGTTATCCGACAAGGCGAAGAGCTGGAACGCGAAGGCCGCTGGGGCGACGCGTTAGGGCTCTATCAGCAGACGCTCAAGTCGAATCCCAAGCAACCAAAGCTAAACCGGCGTCGATCGATCGCCCGGATCCACTACGATCTGGAGCGAAGATATTCCGACGCGAGCTTTATGGAGACGATTCGCAGCTCCGATGAAAGTACAGCGCTCAACGTTTATGCGGAAGTACTATTAAAAGTTCAATCGTATTATGTTGACGAACCAAATTGGGCGGAACTGGCCAGCTTTGGGCTGACCAGCCTGGAAGTCGCGATGACTTCGCCTGATTTTAGATATAACAATTTGTCAGGGATCTCGGAAACGCAGATCCGCGATGCAATCCTACAAACGAGACGCGAGCTGGAGTCGGTCACGGTCAACGGCCGTCACGACTGCCAACGCGTTGCAGGCGATACGGCTCGATCGTTGCAATCGAGGCTCGGTATTCCGGTTCAAGCCACGATCTACGAATTTGTGTGCGGAGCCATCTCAGCACTTGATCCCTACTCAGCGTTCATGTCTTCCAGCCAGTATGGCGAACAGATGTCTCAAATCGAAGGCAACTTTGTCGGGCTAGGTGTCGAGTTGCGAACGCATGAAGACCATCTCGAGATCGTCAGTGTGATTGAGGGTGGACCCGCCGAATCGGGTGGACTGGTCCGAGGTGATCAGGTTATCGCTGTCGACAATCAACAAGTCGTAGAGATTGGTAGTGAGCGTGCCGCCGATATGCTTCGTGGTCCCGAAGGATCTTATGTCTCACTCACCGTTGATCGCAACCAAGCAATGTCGACGTTGCAATTCCAACGCCGACGTGTAGAGATTCCAAGTGTTGACCAGGTTCAGATCGTCGATCGACAATCAGGCGTTGGCTATATTCGATTGACCAATTTTCAAAAAACAACCACACGCGATTTTGACGCGGCGATGTGGAAACTCCATCGACAAGGAATGCGTTCTTTGATCGTGGATGTGCGAGGCAATCCCGGCGGATTATTGACTGCATCCGTTGAGATCGCGGACCGATTTGTCCACAACGGTGTTATCGTTTCGACTCGCGGCCGGAACCAAATGGAGAATTACACACATCGCGCAAACGTAGAAAGCACTTGGAAAGTTCCATTGGTCGTTTTGATCGATGAAAACTCTGCCAGTGCCAGTGAAATTTTTGCTGCAGCGATTCGTGACCATCAACGTGGAACCATCGTCGGCAACCAGAGTTACGGCAAAGGTTCGGTTCAAGGAATCTTCCCACTGAATGTTTCCGGCGGCGGTGTCCGACTGACGACAGCGAAGTTTTATTCCCCGAACGGTCAGGCGATCAGCGAAGTCGGCGTCAAAGCAGACGTTATTGTTCGAGAAACAGCCAAGTTGTCTAACGAAACAGTAAGTGACTCGCAGGATGACGCTGGGTTACGATTGGGGATTCGTCAAGCCAATCAGTTGGTGACGGCGAGAGACGCCAATCGACGTCGAACTTCCAATCGTCGAAGCAGTCCGCTTCCAGCGGCAACTTACGGCGAGACTTCAGTTTTCGCGGGTCGCTAAGACTTTTGAGTACATTGAATTTCAAAACGACGTCCATTTTCTGAGCGTCGTTTTTTTGCGCGTGTCAGGCATGACGCGAAGCGTCTTGACGGACGCTTAACTGCTTAGCGAAAGCGAAGCAGGTAGTGACTTGTCGGGTGAAAGTCCCGATGGAGGCCTTGATGACAGGAACATGGACTCGTCAGTCTCCACCAGAAGTTACTAGAGGACATTTCAAAACCTAAAATCGTGCGATCATCGTAGTGGGATTCGCCAGAATTCCCTTTGTTTTGAAAGCGAGCTGGGACTTCTGGCGAAGTCCACTACAGGTTTTGAAATACCCTCTACAATTCCAGTCTTAAGCAGAACCGCCGTATACGGAACCGTACGTACGGTGGTGTGGGAGGACGGCGGGAGCA
>CAZPBE010000080.1:0-17764 GCA_964584615.1 uncultured Pirellulaceae bacterium
TTCTGGCGAATCCCACTACGATGATCGCACGATTTTAGGTTTTGAAATGTCCTCATGTTTTGCGTTTGTTAGCAATCTTGCAAACGCCTTCTTATTCGGCCAACGTGTGAGGGTTGGACCGACTGGGGTCGGTGATCAACGCGAAGATCGGCATCCACACCAACGGCAAGCAAAAAGCGCCGATCACTAACAGGAAGCTTTCAATAACGGTCAACAATGAAATAAGGACCACCGTCAGAGAGAAAGCAGATGTAATCGCCAACGCCTTGATGCTCTTACGAACGTCGAGATTGATCGATTCTTTCTTGGCTTCTGGACTTCGTCGTAGTTTCGTCAAACCACTGGCAAATTCGAGTTTTGTGTTTGTCGCCCAGGAAATGATGGTTGCAACCAGCGTCAACGGAAAGACAACAAACAGAAATCCGATTGTGCACTTGAGACCTGTTTCCATCCCAATGTCGAATGCTTGTCCCATCACGCCAGGGCCGCCAAAAATGGGAACAGAAATCAGCATCACGATAATCAAGGCAACGAATGCGAATAGACTTGCGCGAGCAAAACCGGCAGCTATAAACAGAAATGCCAATGCAATGCCATGTCGTCGATCAGGATCATTCTGATAGACAAGATAGGCAGTGACGAAATCCGGAATCGCGAACTTCAAACACGTAATGACAACGGCCAACATGATTTTCGTTGACAGCCCGATTGCCAGAACCAAACAGAGAATGACAAATCCGACCTCAAGCCCGATCTCGTTTCGAATTCGTCGGAGGATCTGGCGTTTATGGTTTTGTTCATCGGGCGCAGAAGGTGCGTTTACAGCTTCGTTCCGATTCAATGAGTTGGACGGATCTGGCGAATTGGGCGCGTCGGGTGAATCCATGCACCATTTATAGTCGATCAACTGCATCGATGCAGAGCAGATCAATCTGCTAGTTGTTGCAAGTGGTACAGGAAGCTGCTTTGGGGCCGCACGCAGGGGCACAAGTTTTGGGAGTGCACGTTCTGCGGTTACGACAGTTGAAGCTTGGCAATTGAATCTTGGGACGACACTGGTTGCATCCGCCAGTTGGCTTGGCACAGGTGCCGCACGAGTTATCACCGCAAGAATTCTCACCGCAATAGCTCGAACCAGATTTGAGTCCGCCACACGGACAATCGAAATCAAGCTGCTTTATTCCGCACTGACCAGCCCATTCATCACAACATTTTTGTCCACCGACGCCGAACGGATCTCGGTTCGGGTAAGCACCTCTGGGCACGTTGATGTGCGAGTCTTCGGTGCGAAAGAAGTCCAGTCGGTCTTGCATTGGATAGTTTTTTAAGTCGTTTGGATTCTGTTGGTCTAACGAGCGACCAAGCCTTCTTAGCTCCGTCATGTCGTCGACTGACGGTTGTGGTGCTGGAGCGACTTGACTTAATTGCTGTGAATCGCCATCCCACTGATAAGTCCTGGTTGTGTTTTCGAGCGAAGGCCGTTCAATTTCATCTTGATAAGACGTTGTGTGGACAACGACTTGGCCAGGCTCTACCGGAATCATCATGGAATCTTGTGATGATTCCTCGAACGCTTCCAATGTCATCGGTTGCTTGTTGCCAAAGAACTTGTTTTTCTGAAGTTGGTTGATTCGTTGGACTTCTGCCTGTGGTCGTGAAGGCGACGCCCATTGTTGAAGCTGCTGTGATTTCTGGCGGCGCAAAAAGGCCTCCTGAGCGGCCAGTTCGTTTTGTTGTTGAATCAACATGGTTTGCTGGCGAATCAAATCTGCCTGCCGTTTGATAATCGCGGATTGCGATTGCAGGACCACCGGTTGACTGACCTGCTGCGGTTGCATACGGACCGGCGAAGGAACCGGCGTCCTGGACGGAACATGACTGACCGATTCTTCGATATCGTAATTTGCTTCGCGTACGTTTCGGTTAGGCAACGGCTTGAATTGCATTTCAACGTTGGCAAGGGCGCGGTCTGCGCTGGTCGGATTTGGCAGCTCTTCTCCGACGGGCAATTCTTCCACGATTGGTTGTTGTGAAAGTTGGTTCGCCAGCGTTGTTTCAGACTGGTCAGAAACGGTTTCTATTTCTTCTACACCAGCACCAACCAGCAACGCAAGCACGCTGTGTTCTGCATCCTGATGGATTGGTGTTTGAGCGAACGCGGTTGTTGTTCCAAGAATGACAAATCCGAACAGGAACGAGTTTATTGTTTTTTGCATTTGCGCATCCAAACCGAATTCTGAATCAGGCCGGACAAACGGTACGGCTCACAAATGTATTCGGACCGTGATGATTGTCGAATTCAAAAAGGAATCGCTGACCTGATTCGGTAACCCAAGCCGGGTCTGCAGAATAATGAAACGAACTGGAACAACGTGAGTAGATTCGCTGATCGGTACACCTTATCGCCGTGGAAATTGACTGGCTTTACCGTCCTCGCAAGGGAATTCCTGTTTTTAAACTGACCTCCCCTTTTGAAAGTGGGCATTCGATCGAATAATGTAGAAAACATCTTGGAGGAACTAGTGACAAAGAAACAAAGCGAGCCGTGGTACAAAGACGGATTGCGATTCAAATGCACCGGCTGCGGTGATTGCTGTACCGGCGCTCCGGGTTACGTCTGGGTAAACAACGCTGAGATTGCGGACATGGCCAAAGTGGTCGATATGGAAGTCGCTGAGTTCGAGAAAATTTACGTACGTAAAGTCGGCATTCGGAAAAGTTTGAACGAATTTTCAAATGGCGACTGCGTATTTTTGGATACCGATACTCGGCAGTGCGAACTTTATGATGCGCGTCCGCGCCAATGCAGAACTTGGCCGTTTTGGGACAGTAATCTCAAGAGTCCTGAAGCCTGGGCCGCGACTTGCGAAGTTTGTCCCGGAAGCGGAGTAGGAAAATTGTATGACTTGCAGCACATTGAAACTGAACGAAAAAAGATGAAGCTTTAGTTGATTTCTGTTTAGGCTGTTGCAGTGACGGCAAATCTTCACCGCCTTACAAAAATATTTTGCAAGGTGTCCCTGTGTCTTTCTTAACTTTTCGTTATCGCTTGAACTACTCGTATGCACAATGCGTACCTCAGTTCAACATAAGATTGACGTCGATTGGGTTGGGCCATATATTAAGCACGAGCCTCTTCTCGACGATCCACCCAAGATCCAACTGCCCTCCCTGTCCATTGGTGGAACCTTGAAAACTAAAAAGGAAATCGTCAAAACGATCGCCGATGAGATCGGGTTGACGCAACTCAAGACGAAAGAAATTGTTCAAAAGACATTTGACGCCATCATTGATGCGCTCGTTTCGGATGGCCGTATCGAGTTGCGCAATTTCGGAATCTTCGAAGTCAAAAAACGTTCTGCGCGACGCGGGCGAAATCCAAAGACTGGCGATCAAGTCGAAGTGCCGGAAAAGTTGGTCGTTACGTTCAAGCCCGGAAAACAGATGGAGCAACGGGTGCAGCAACTTCAGGTGCCAACGCTAAAACAGGCGATGGCAGAAGCCGCCAAACTTCAACGTGAGAAAGAAGCGGCCGGCCAGAATCCGCCGACATCGACGCCTCCAAAACCTGGTGCTTCAACGGGTATCCCCGCTCCCAATATCGCCCCTAAGGACGATTCGATAAAGGGAACTTCCAGGCCATCCAATGAAGTCGACCGACCTTAGGATGTTGACTCGGCACGGTGAAGGCGATGCTCCTGCGTTTTTTGCGTGTTGATTCGTTCCTGTGTAAATGGGGTCGTGTTTTGATGCGTCTTATGTAACTTTCTGATTGATTGATGTCTTTGTATGGCCGGTTTGAACTTACAAGCGATTCAAGGGAATTTCAAAGTTTGTAGATTGGGTAAAGATCAGCCAGTTCCGCCCCAGGTTATCGCTGCCGACTGGTTTAACGTATCGCGAACTGCTGATGAACTTTCGATCGTCGTCTCCGAATCAGTGAGTTTCGAAGCAGATTCTGTTGAAACAGATTGGGCAATGTTGAAACTTGATGGACCTTTCGCGTTTGACGAAACAGGAGTTATCGCCGGTGTTTCCAAAGTAATCGCTGCGGCTAAGATCGGAATTTTCGTCGTATCGACGTTTGATACTGACTACGTCCTGGTAAAACGCGAAAACCTCGCGCGGACACTCGAATGTCTCAACGCGAACGGGTATACGGTAACCAGCCACGCTTGATCGACTACGCGGCGTGCCACGCAAGCCGCGTTTGACAGCCGTTTATTCTTCTATTTCGCCGGTTGTCATTTGCGGCGATGTACTAAAATAGAGATACCCCGTCGGTGCTGTGAATGTACCGGTTCTGGAGTTAATTCAATGTTTCAGCTTAGTCGTCATTATGCCCAATCTTTTTCGAAATCTCCCTTCGGTTAATCAATTATTGGAAAGCCCTCAATTGAAAAAGATGGTTGAATCCGTCAACCACAGTGTCGTGGCCGATGGCGTGCGGAAGGCGCTGGATGATCTACGTGAGCAAGTCAGCACGGCAACGGAAGAAGTCAGCATTCCAACTCCCGGCGAACTTGCTGATCGTATTGCTGATTGGCTTAAAAGCGAAGAGCAACCCTATTTGCGACGTGTTATCAACGGTACAGGCATTGTATTGCATACCGGGTTGGGACGTGCGCCGCTCGCCGAAAGTGCGGTCAAATCGGTTGATGAAATTTCACGCGGATATGCGAGTGTGGAGATCGATTTGAAATCGGGTGATCGGGGCCAGAGGGTTAAAGCCGTTGAGCGGCTGTTGTGTGAACTGACTGGAGCTGAAGCCGCCGTCATCGTCAACAACAATGCCGCTGCGACGATGTTGGCGCTGTCGGCTTTGGCGGCTGGAACAGAAGTCATCGTCTCACGAGGACAGCTTATCGAAATTGGTGGAAGTTATCGCTTGCCTGACGTGATGGAGTGTAGTGGCGCGAAACTTAAGGAAGTTGGTACGACCAACAAAACACATTTGTCTGACTACGAGAATGCGATCGGCGAAAACACCGGCGCGCTGCTGCGCGTACATCCGAGCAATTTTGAAGTTGTCGGATTTACCAAATCGGTCTCTACCAAAGAACTAGTCGAGATTGGAAAGAAACACGGCGTGCCAGTGATCGATGATATCGGGTCAGGTGCGTTGTTGGACTTTGCGAAGTACGGTCTAAACGACGAACCGATCACCCAGGATAGTATTCGTGACGGCGCAGATGTTGTACTGTTCAGTGGCGACAAATTGGTCGGAGGACCTCAGTGCGGAATCATTATTGGTAAGAAGGAGTACGTGGAAAAGATTCTCAAAAATCCGCTCATGCGTGCGATGCGAGTCGACAAGATGACTTTGGCCGCGCTGGCGGCGACACTGCGACTCTACCGAGATCCGGCTAATGCTGAACAGGAAATCCCGTTGCTGCGAATGCTTTCGATGCCGGTTGAAAATTTGCAACTTCGCGCTGACAAACTGTCTCCGCAAATTGCTTATCAACAGACAATTGGTGCCTGTGAAGTCGTTTCCGAGCAATCAATGCTCGGTGGAGGAAGCTTGCCGACTCAAAAAATTCCGACGTTTTGTTTGTCGATTGAGCCAGCTTCGGGATCAGTAGATGCTTTGGCCGCGAAACTTCGCCGGTGCCATCCTGCCGTCATGGGCCGCGTTCAAAAAGGAAGGTTCTTGTTGGACCTGCGGACCATTGCACCGGCAGAGGACCTTGAACTCGTGAAGATTTTCGAATCGCTTGCTGAAGACGATAAATCGTAGAGACTTGTGGGTTTTCTCACTCGTGTTACTTACGCGTTTTCCAGTTGGCACCAAACATCATCGGGTGTCGCTTGCGGTGCATCTACGATCCCCAGGCGATTCAGGTATCCAAGCACGGTGACGATTGAGGAAGTTGGTCGCTCAAAATCAACGTTCCATGTTGTTTTGGAAAACCACTCTTCGGTTTCTGGTAGGCTGAGCTCATAGCGTTTGGAAATGGTTGAAGTGGCTTGTGGATCATCCATGAGCTGCTGGCACTGATTGTTGATTGTGCCCAAGAGTCGGGTGACAATATCGCGATGATTCTTGATTAAGGGTTCTCGTACAACAACAACAAAAGCGGGCCAGGCAGTTTCTCTGATTCCGACACGACGAAACTCTCCACAGTCCACGTAGGGCTGGGTGGTGAATCTTTCCCACAAGAAGACGTCTGCTTTGCCTGTTCGCAGCGCCTCCCTTGCACCTTTGAGGTTCTTCACGACTTCAAATTTCTGGTTGTTCGTTTCCCAACCCCGTTCGGATGCATCAACGATGGACATGAGATGTGATCCAGATCCGAAACGGCTGACAGCGATGGTCCGCCCGCGGATTTGATCCACGGCTTCGATGTCGCTTCCGGCAGGAACATGGATGCCCCAGATCAATGGCGATTCGACGTACACTTTTACTAGTCGACTTGGGTTTCCGTTGATAATCTTCGCTACTGCGCCTTGCGTTAATGCAACGGCGATGTCGACCTCGTCTTTTTCGAGCGCTTGCATCAAAGATCCGGTACCGCCCGGGAAGTCTTGATACTTGAGATCGATGGACTGTTGCGAGAATTTTCCCGCTTCGATTGCAAGATGCCACGGCAAATTGAAATGTTCCGGCACTCCGCCGACACGAATGGTCTTCATCTGATTGCTACAACTCACATTGGCTAGGAGAAATATTTGTCACGTACCGACTTGGATTGACTAAACCATTCGAACAGTTCATCGCTTGAGCCCGACTCAACAAGCGACTCAAGAGATTCCATTTTATCACGGAACAGTTTTAACATATCGAGAATCGCAGTTCGATTATCTAGGCAAATGTCGCGCCACATTGTGGGGTCACTTGACGCGACACGAGATGAATCACGAAACCCGCCAGCGGCAAACTCGAAAATTTCATCGACGTAATCTGTCGTCGCGACCGTTTCGACCAAAGCGTAGGCAATCGCATGAGGTAAATGGCTCGTCGCAGCCAAAACCTGATCGTGTTGTTCAACCTGCAGTGATTTAACTTCCGCGTCACAAGCTTGCCACATTTCAGTGATGGTTTGAACTGCCGTTGGATCGGTGTTCTCGTGCGGAGTAACGATAACTTTGTGGTTGGCAAACAAGCTGGAGTCGGCGTGCTCGACCCCGCTTTTTTCTTTGCCCGCAATGGGGTGCGCCGGCACGAATCGCGTAGGTAACTCTCCAAAAACCTGTCTGGCCGCTTTGACGACTGAGCCTTTGCAACTGCCCACATCAGTAAGAATGGCGGATTCAGGAATCGAATCTTTAATGTCGGAGAGAATTGTCGAAAACGTCCCAACGGGGGATGCGAGCACAAGAATCTCGGAATTAACAATCGCTTTGGTGGGGTCCGTTTCATAGCGGTCGATGACATTGAGTTCGACCGCACGTTCAAGGTGGGCTTGGTCCGGGCCACAGCCAACAATCGTTTGGCAAAAGTTTGCTTTGCGTAGCGCAAGTGCTAATGAACCCCCAATAAGCCCAACACCAAAGATTGTGATTTGATTCATCAGACCATTTTAAGTCCAAGTTTACGAATTCCGAAGTGGTCCGATCTGATTTGTTAAGACAAACTGGTCAATCAAGGTGTCTCAAGGTTACAAAAAAAGCGAACCCGCATGGTTCCATCCATGACGAGCTCACTAAAGGAGTTGTTTGTGTGTCTGCACAAAGATGAATTGAATTGTTGAGGGTGCCATGACTACGCCTGCGAAAGCATACTCACTCAAGCGTGGATCATGGCATCTTCTCAGGTCTGATGGACCACTAGGCAACTGCACGCAATGAATGTGCAGGAACTGGTTCACGAATTAGTTCGATAAACTCTTCAAAAATTCGCAGGTCAAGCGCCGAAGCAGCTTCGTTTTCAGGATGGAATTGCGTTCCAATCGCGATCCAGTCTTGCATTTCGCTTTCGATGGCTTCGATGACACCATCGGGGCAGCGAGCGGTAACCGCGAATCCAGGTGCAACATCATCGATTGCCATATGATGACGGCTGCTGACACGAATTTCTCCGTCGCCGTAAACACGCTCCATGAGCGAATTTGGACAGACTTCCAAGCTATGTCGATGGCCCGGATCTTGTGCATCTTTGTGCGGAATCGCAGTTGGAATGTCTTCTGGAATGTGGAGGAACAGGTTGCCACCCATCGTCAAATTCAGCAATTGCATACCCACGCCGATGCCAAATACCGGTAGACGTGCGTCAACGACCAACTGCATCAGCATTCGATCAAACCGCTCGCGTCGAGCATCCATCTGACGTACGCTCGGATGAAGCATGAATCCATCGCGACGCGGATCAAGATCAGCACCGCCGACCATGACAATCCCATCAAGCATGTCGACGATGCGAGCCAAGTCGTCTTCGTCGGTCATTGGGGGGATGATTACCGGAATACCTCCTGCACGCACAATACTGTCATAATAGCCAGCGGTGATGACCGAAAAAGATGGCTGGCTTCCTTGCGCCTGTCGATAATCCGCGTTTAATCCGATAAGTGGCTTTTGCATGCGTGAGCTCCCTGGTTAAGTGATTGGTAGATTCATCTTGAATTAATAGGCACTCAGAGGATCCATCCCAATGAATACCACCAAAAATAATTGAAGTGGCGAAAACATTCGGCATGCAAAGAATGGATTCGAATCGCAGCATCTCGTCAAAATTAATCTTGGCGAGATCTGAAATTGGTTTCGAATCGTTGATCTGTCAATTAGAGTTCAGGAGGAACTCATTGAAGATCAAGGTCAGTTGTAGGTGAGTTAATGAATCGCAAATCTCATATTTGACGATGTCATCATTCTCCGACGTGGCCCATCCTAAGCAGTGTCGGTTGTCTCCTTAAAAATTGATGTTGTCGCAAGTCATTCACGACGTTGAGACAATTCTTAAGAGTCATATTCTTGTGTCAAGGAAACTGCACATTTTCAACTCTCAAAGGCGCTGGATACACGATGTTGTGCAAGCGTTCCACCGACTGCTAGCGGAACTGGGGTTGGCGAAGAAACTTCAAGTTCGCTTTTGGCAATTTTCCCCGAGAAATCGCCTGCCGAGAGCCGTCAATGTCAACTTTGAGCGACAGTTGCCGAGAAAAATGAAACTTGAGCAAACGGTCCTTAAATGAAGCCGGCAACACGTGCCGCGCAATAAGCGAAAGGTAAACAAAGGTGAACAATCGAGATCGCAACGAGAATATTTCCAAAGGGTTGTTTCGATGTCTTGTGTTGAAACAGGTTTTGACCAAGCAATGCCCCGGGCCAGCCGCAAGCCAGTGCTGAGCCCAGCAATGTCTTTTCGGGAACACGCCAACCATCCACTTTGGCCTGCCGTTTGTCCCAGCCGAATTGCACGAACGAGATTGCGCTCATGACGATTGTCAACAAACAATAGAGCTTGAGCGGCTCGAGTGTGGACGGATCCAACCACTGTGCAAAATCGACTTTAAAAAAATCAACTCCCAGCAACAGAGCAGACAAAACCCCCGCGACAATTAACCAAACAATGGATATCTTTCTAAGCAACGTTGCTCCTGTAAAAACCCTGCAAATACTCGGTGAAAAACTTCGTAATCAAGTGAACACACGGTTGTTGAGCTTGCTACTGGGAGGTTAAATATTCTTTGCTGTTCCAAGACACGGTTCAGCAATGTTAACCCTGCTGAATCATAACATTATTACAGCGACTTCCTATGCGACGAAACATTCCAAGTACCCAATTTTGTCTTGGTACGCACACATCTATGAGAATGCAACGAGTTGCGTCAGTGAATCCTACTGGGCATGGATTGCAATATGATGTGGGCAAATTTGGTAAGTGGTTTGAAGAAATCGAATCCGTCATTGGCACTGCGGGATCGCGGCTGTCTGTTGATACCGCTGCATTGTATCAATTCGTTGAATTGTTTTCGGCTTACTGCACAAAAACCAATCGCGACCCGCGGAAAACTGAAATTTGGACAAAAATTGGGCGCTATCCGGCTTTCGAATCCGATGGCGACGTTAACGCAGAAGCATCCGCGATTCGATCAGGAGACGTTGGCGGCGTTTTCGACGGCACAACTGATTTGTTTTCGTTGTACGATCCCAATGCAACTCGCGCGCTAATCATGTCGCAAGCGGCTACGTTGAATGTGGTCGAATTCGAAGGCGTCGCGATTCATGATCCGGCAGACCACTTGATGCGAGAGGCAGGGCTCATTGATGTTCAGGATGGATCTGCGTTTTATCTCGAGGAAAAATTTGACGCGGAGTACGACTTCCAAAACGAACCCCAATGGGAAAAGATCGAATCGGGAACGATTCAACCATTGTTGCTTCATCAATCCACTGGCCAAATCAAAAACGTTGGGTTGGCAACGAAGCATGCTCGAACGGCAGTCGAGTTTGTGAAAAAGTTTCCCGGTACGTTCAACTACATTATGCACACACTGTGCAATCCGTCCGCGACAAAAGGATTTTGCGATTTGATTGACTTGGCCAAACAGGAGCGTGAGTCGGAGCGCAGTTTGAAACTGGACATGGGCGGTGTGCTTAACGGCGGTATGTACGCTTTCACCGGTTCGTTCGAAGAACAATTGGCTAAACCGCGCGTAGATCGCGTCGTCGCGAATTATCAAAATGCATCGGATGACCAAATCAAGCAAGCCATGAAGATCGATGCGATCGTGACAAAGTTTCCCGGCGTTTCCAGGATCATGTTGGCTGCCGAATTCGCGGGTCAAGTTTTGGAAACGTATCCCGAAATTTGCAACCGCTGTGTTTTGACTTCGATGACGCCATCGCGCACCGCAGATTTGATCGAGCTGATCTACACGAAACAAGTTCCACCAGGGTGTTGGAAAGCAATGTTGGACGCGAATGTATTTGATCCGCGATGTGGCGAATTTCTTTTAGACTAGAGCATATTTCAAAACTGACTTGGCGTAGGGCCGGTTCCCACCGGCCGTGGTTTTTTCGGATTGGGCCGGTAGGAACCAGCCCTATAATAGATTTTGAAATGCCCTCTAGTTTTGGTGTCACGCTTACCCTGATTCCGGCTTGCGAAGTAGCCCATGGACAAAGTTCTTCAACAACTAAAGCAGGCTAACTCGATCGTTGTGATGACGGGAGCTGGCTGTTCCGCTGAAAGCGGCATTCCGACATTCCGCGATGCGATGAGCGGGCTTTGGGCCAAATACAATCCAGAAGATCTTGCTACCGCCGAAGCCTTTCAACGTGATCCGAAACTTGTATGGGACTGGTACGCTTGGCGGCGTGGGTTGATCGCCGAAGCCAGCCCCAATCCCGCGCACCATGCCTTGGTTGAGCTCGCCGGTTTGCGCGACGGCTTTACATTGATCACACAAAACGTAGACAACTTGCATCAGGAAGCAGGTCAAAGCGAAGTCATCGAATTGCACGGTAACATCTCGCGTTGTCAATGTTTTGATTGCGGCGAAATTGCCCACTGGTTTAGCGAATCAGAACAATCGCAACTCGACGGCGTGACAGATCATCCCTTGTGTCGGTGTTGCAATGGCTTGCTACGACCAGACGTCGTCTGGTTTGGCGAGCAGCTTCCGCCCGCTGCAATGTCGCTGGCAAGCGAGCGAAGTCGATCGGCGGACGTTTTTATTTCGGTTGGGACTTCGTCCGTTGTCTATCCGGCAGCAGGATTGGCGGAACTTGCGAGAGAAAATGGAGCGACAATCGTGGAAGTCAATCTGGCGGAAACGCCGTTAAGCGCTACGGTTGACTTTTGTCTTCAGGGGCCTGCAGGACAGATCCTGAGCGAGTTGGTACGCAAGTTGAAGTCGTAGTTGGACTCGCTGCCTAACGTTTCGTCTTTGTACCAACGATCTAGCGGTTCAATTTGGATCGATCAAGTGAATCAAAATCAGCTATTAATTCTCTGGCGAATACAGAATCGACGATCCCACTATCAAAAACTTCGGTGTCGACGTGGTGGAGTGGGCTCGCGCAAAACGCATCTTCACCCAACCCAACGCCCGGCTCGGCAGAGTCGATCGACGTCGCGACTACCGGCGTCGTATCATCGTCCGTCAGCGGCGCCGTCATTGGAGAACTGGCTTTCTGTTCGGCTCTGCCAAGTTCTACAAAGTACGAAGCTGGTAATGCAGTGGGAATGAACGGTTGAGCCAAGACTTCTTCTGCAAAGCTCCTCGAATTGGAGGACTTTCCATCCGATTGTTCGCCTGCACGGTTAGCTGGCGGGGAGATCAGATTTAGCGACGTGAATCCCGTTTGATTTGCGCGAGCCAAACCGACGTCGATTAAGTTAACGCGTCCGTCGCGATTGAAGTCGTAGTTGTTGGTAATAGGGACAGTGCTGAATCCGGATTGATTGCTTCGTGTCAATCCAACGTCAATAAGATTGACTCGCGTGTTGGACGGGTTGTCACCGGTCTCTCCAATCGCGTTGCCAAAGTAGAAAGTATCAGAAGCCGTCAGTCCTGTGTTTGCGTTGGCGCCCACGACGACCTGTAGCCAGGCATTGTCAATCGCATTGTCAGGCCATGTCAGAAGAACTTGTGAGATTCCACCAACCGGTGCAGAAACGGTAACCGTTGGCAGTGGAATGGAAGTCGATGAAGTCAGTTGTGTCCAAGTGGTCGGATCGTCAGTATTGCCAACCCGAAATTCAAAGTCACTTGCCGCCAGCGAACTTGAAGCAACACCAGCGATATCGATGGCAACACGATTGATCCCTTTGGAATAACTCGTGTAATTCGCAAACGTTGCTGTCTGGCCCGGCAGCAAAGCAACTTTGTCCGATGGAATCGTCGTTTGTGCGAACTGGGTCGAGCCACCGTAGGTGATGCCTCGGTCTGTGATGTTGGTCAACGCATTGATTGTGAATGATACCGTCGTTGAGCCACCGTCTGTGTCGACAGCCGTAATGTCAACAATTTGATTGGTGAATCGTTGAAGAGGCGTGAACGACCAGGACCAGGTTCCGTTCGCGTTTTGTGTCACACTACCCAGAGACGCTGACAGCGAAACAGTATCGTGTTGAGGCTCAACCCAGACACCGGTGTTGTTGAGGACCGTCGCGACGTTCCCGTTGACTGAGGCGTTGTCGACTGCCAAAAGGGGATCGTAGTTCACGGGTTGAGTTGGAACATTGATCGTAACGCTTGAATTCCCTGACCCGTCCACGGTAACCGTTCCGTTATACGTCTGTCCGTTGTATTGAACAACGACGTCATATTCACCGATGAAAGCGTTGATGACTGCCGAACCATCGAACGTAGTCGCTTGAACGTCGGTCCACCAGTTTCCAAAAACGAGATCTTCGTAAGCTTGGCCGTTAGGCTTGATGCTGAAGTCACTGCGATACAGTGCCGCATCGGGCAGCCAGTGTGACGATTCCCAGAAACCCCAATGGAGGAACTCAGTGACCGCAGATTGGCTGAACGCCATTGTCATGTAGTCGCGCAAATAGTCGGCTTGCAGTTGTTCATCCGAAGTATTGACATCGAATTCCGAAATAACAATGGGTGCATTGAACTGCGTGTTATAGGTGTTAACCAGCTGACCGAAAACAGAAATGTCGGTTAAGCTTGCATCGTCGTAATGGCTTTGTTCGCCAATCACGTCCAGCAATCCCGCATTGTTTAGCAACCCAAGCCAATATTCGAAATTGTCTCGGTGCCCCGTGTTGCTTCCGTTGTTGGCAAAAATGCCAAAGTCGTTAAGCGCAAGTTGAATGGACGGGTCAAAATCTCTCACTCGTTGAAACCAGTCGACAACAATGCTGTCACCGAGCAAGTCCATGACATCGTGATTCGACCAGGGCTCATTGACGACGTCCCATTCTGGAATTTGGCCGTCGAACTGGTTCAAGATGTCGTCAAAATGGCTTTCAATCGTTGTCGTCAGCCAAGCGTTAGCGCTTGCTGTGCCATTATTGGCGACGCGGTTGTCGTACTCTGTCCAAACACTTTCTGGCATAACATTTCTGCTGGGCCAGATAAGGTTGTGTCCGCGAATATAGAAGTCGCGGGCTTCTGCCCAATCAACGGCGTCAACCGCACGCTGCGGGTTATCCGCATAGCTTGGCCATTTCAACGAGTTTTCAATCACAACGGTGTTGAAGAGTCGCTCGATTTCGCTTTGATATGTGAGTGCTTGAGCATTTCCATTGGTGTCGAGTTTTCCGCCAAACGCGTTGATGGCGGTACCAAATTTGAATCCGTGATCGGTTTGCCGCAAGTTGATCACCGCTCCTGGCAATGGATTTCCGTTTGCGTCCGTCACGTTAATCGTGACGTCGCTTTTTCGTTCGTCGTCGATTCGTGTTTCAGCATCGTCCCGCCACGCATCGGATGCGCCTCGGCCAGTGTAGGTAGAAGCCGGAAACTGGCTGGGCAATTCGTCGAGGTCAAAGGCGTTGTCTTGGTTGGTCCATTTGAATCCGCCAATCTCAACGGTTTGCAAACCGTACCCGAGATTGAAGACTGTTTGCAATCCATCAATGTCGTAGTTGTCATCGGCTGGTACATCGATGGAGAAAGTTTGCCAATTCGAGGTCAAATTAATGTTCTGCGAATGCAGAGTTGAAAAGTTATCGGTTCGCTGAACGAAAATTGATGCTTGTGGAGAAGCCCCCGAAGTCGCGCGAATCGAGAACTCAAGCCGCATCATTTCTCCATTGGCAACGGGAGCTTTATTTCTGGCGACCGTTTGCAAATGCCAGAATTGTGGCGGTACCGTTTGCGTTTCGACTTCGTAAGCTGTCAAAAATGGTTGCCCCGTTACGCTCACCGATTGTGAGACGCCGAAGTTACCGCCGATGTTGTTGAGAAAAAACGGTGAATCCGAGGAAAGGGTTTTGGGTGCACCGTAATTGATGACTTGGATATCTGTCAGGCGTACGGTCTGAATTGGATACCCCAAAAAGAATCCAAACGATGCTTCGCCGGCGGCGTAAGTCTCGGCAGCTGAAAATGGAATTTGTACTTTGATCCAGTCATCGTTTAAAGGGATGGCTTGTACGAGCGATTTCGTATATGGAGAACTGGACTGTTCAAACACGGCAGCGATCGTTCCATCGCCGCCGACCGAACGAGCGCGAAATTCGGCCAAGAGTAAATCGCCTTGGTTTACTGCACCGCTGATGTTTTGTTTTAACTGTGCATTAAAGGGGTTTTGCGCCGATGCGGTGATGACTGCCTGGATTACGTTTCCTTGGATCGGATCACTCTCGGTTGTGAATGTTCCGCCAAATGATAGAAAGTCTCCGAGGCTGGTGCCGGCAACCAATCCAGTGCCTCCAGGCGGTGCGGGAGCATCATCCTGAATGCTTCCGTAAGCTGTTCGTTCGCTCTTGAACCCGACGTCGTAGTTCGCCGAGGATAAAACTTCAACAACCACTGACTCGGCGGCTTCCGTTAGCGAGTCTGCAACCGCCGTGATGTCGAGGCTGACAGAATCTGAGCCTGCCGGAATCGTGATTGTTCCACTCAAGGATTGATAGTCGACTCCGTTTGTCGCTTCACCAGAAAGCTGATAGTTGACGGTTAACGCGTTAACATTGGATCCGCCTTCACGCACGATGGTGTACTTTGATGGTGCCGTTGAGCCTTCGGCAGCGTTGGGTACGTTGGAAAAGACTTTGACCGACGGCCGGTTGGGTGCCAGGTGTTCACCACCAATAACTTCGACATCAATTTCTCCTGGTTTCCGCCAACCGACGGCGAAATGGTCAGCGCCAGCCCCTTCTTTGTGTAGTCCTTCAACATAATATTTCTGACCTGCAACCAGATAGACCGCGTTTGACTCTTGCGAAGCCGAAGCATCCCATTGGCGAATTCCTGTGGAGGACGTGACCGACGCAATCAGTTGTTTTTCATCTGGGTCGGTGGAGTTGCTCAGCCACAACTCAGCCGAATCGTTGGCCGCAACATAAAACGTATAAGGTCCTGTTTCCGGTGCGTACAAATATCCGGATACTTTCCGACCATAATTGTTGGATGAATTGTTGGGTGACTCGAAATTCGAAAACGTATTTGCACCGTTGGGATTGTCCGGGAAGTCCGGGTCGCTGGTTAGATCTGAAACGTTCGTACCCGCCACTGTCCAAAATTCATTCGTGATCGAGCCGCGGTTGGCGGGGTAAAGTCGCTCCGTCGGAATGACTTCGCGAGCCAAGCTATTGCTGGACCACTCCAGTTTTGCTGAAGCGGCTCCGGTGTTCTCACGGAACTCCATTTGGATGTCGTACTTTCGTCCCGCAATCAAATCAATCGTCGCGGTCGCGTTGACGACAGAGCTGTTTGAAAACTGGTCGATAAGAAGTTGGCCGTTAATCCACAAACGAGCACCATCATTCGCGTTGACGATGAATGAATAGTTTTCCGTAAACTGTGATTCGATTTGACCTGTCCAGCGCGCCGAGAACTGGTTGTTGGGTCCAGCTGCGTCGTAGCTGCCTGAGCCCCAGTTAAAATCGACGGCCATATCGGTTCGCACAAGCGCAAGATTGGTCAGGCTTGTGTCGGTATAGTATTGGGCTTGAAGTCCCGTACCGGCGGTGAGGACGACCCGGTCTTCGAGCTTAGTAAACTCAAGCCGCGTGTCTTGATTCCGTTTTCGCTTTCTCGTTCTTTGTAAAGATTGAAAGCCGGGAATGCGTAGAGAAGTGCGCTTTGGTTTCGGTAAAGAACTCAAGGAAGGCTCCGAATCGGGGTGTGGTCTGTGGAGTCAGATTCAATACTTAATTGTACTTGAATCCGCCCAATTCAGACAACGGATTCATTGTGCAAACGCCGCACATAAGCAATTGTCGCTATCGGCAACGCCCACGGTTTGGCTTCTAACGGTAATGTAGAAAAACCAGTAAACAGATTACTTGATTCGCCGAATTAGTGGTTTGGATTCCCGCAGTGTCAGCGCCCGTGGACGAGTCGGTCTGATAACAAGTTCGGCCGCCGCGGGATCGTCTACAAAATAGGCTGCATACGGCTCGCTTAATGACCCCAGAAGTCCAGGACATTGACGGTGCTGCCATCGTTAGCCGTTCCAAGCGATCCCCAAACACCGTAGGAACTCGCAACTTCTCCTTTAGACAACTGCTCACTCGTCTTCGTCGGCAGTTTAATGTCTCCGCAATCTAGAGAATCTTCGACCGAATGAACGGAGCCATCACACATTGCCGCAACGATCACGCCTGGGTGGTCGCTGCTGGACGAGTACAACCCATCTGAAAGTTCGGCACCGCCGACGGCGCAGCTAGGGCTTTTCGGGGGCAGGATTGTATTCACGATTCCCGATCCCGCCGAACCGTCAGCCCAACAACCACCACGGCCGACGTTGCTCAACGTTACAGAGTCCAAATATAGTTTTCCTTCTGCGTCAACAAGCGAAAGGCTCAAACTTGGATCATCCAGCATGGTTGTGGGTTGGTTGATCGCAAAGTCGCCCCCAACCGTTCGTTGCCAGCGGTTGCCGATTTCGACCATCGCAAACGTGTTGCTGGATCCATCGGTGATTTCGTGAAAGCTCATTGAGCGACCGTACCCGAACACACCGCGAAGTTTTTCTTGCGGACGATGAATGTCTCGTGCGACGTCTCCGATACAAAATGCGTAGTTCGTCTCGCCAAATATTGAGTCATCGCTGGAAGAAGCGGGACAGCTAAACTGTGAGAGTTGTTTTTGCCATGGCGGATATTCTCGACTTGTAGGCGACGGCAAAGCCTGAAAGTCGATGCCATCAAAACTACTTTCATGAATAATCTGCTCGTGCAAATCGACTT
>CAZPBE010000081.1:0-17654 GCA_964584615.1 uncultured Pirellulaceae bacterium
AAAAGCATCTGAAGTCCGGCTTTGTTCGCGGCTGGGAACTGGTTCCCAATACGGCAAGGATGGAAGGAACACTAATTCGCACTAATCTTCACTAATGAAGAAATGGATGAGCCACTGCTTTGACCGAACTCAAATTAGTGTCAATTAGTGAGGATTAGTGTTCTTCTATTTCCCCTGCGGGACCGGCGGCTTCCTGCTCGCAGCCCTTGATTTCGTCATCAATCACTACGACATGGACAAGGATCAGAAAAAGCATCTGAAGTCCGGCTTTGTTCGCGGCTGGGAACTGGTTCCCAATACGGCAAGGATGGAAGGAACACTAATTCGCACTAATCTTCACTAATGAAGAAATGGATGAGCCACTGCTTTGACCGAACTCAAAATTAGTGTCAATTAGTGAGGATTAGTGTTCTCAAATTCTGGGTATGTAGATCATGTTGAAGCAAGAAGGTTACGACCTGATGGGTGCGGCGTTTGAAGTCTACAACGTGCTTGGCTATGGAATGGCCGAAGAGATTTACCAGCAAAGCCTTGAGATCGAACTCGGTTTGCGCCAGATTGCATTTCAAAGCAAAACTGACCTCGAAGTTAGTTACAAAGAACAAACTCTGACGACCGTCTACCGTCCTGATCTGCTCGTCTTTGGGGAGATTGTAGTCGAGTTGAAAGCGGTGAAAGCTCTTGCATCAGAGCATGAGGCCCAACTGTTCAACTACATGCGGATCAGCAAAAAGAAAGTCGGCTACCTCATCAACTTCGGCGCTTCCAATGAACTTGAATGGAAACGATTCGCACTTTGAAAAATTAGTGTCGATTAGTGCAGATTAGTGTTCCCATTCTTCCGCTGCGCGATCGTCGTCCCCAACAACGTCCTCCTCGAGGGCGGAGCCGGAGAGACCGTCCGCGCGAACCTGGTCCAACTAAACGTCGTAGCGGAAATAGCCGTTTACATTCAAACGGTCTTTCTGCAGAAATCCTGAACTGATTCCCTGGCCGTCAATCCAGACTCCTGTTACGAAAGTAGAGGGAGCTTCGGATTCGAATGCCACGCCACCGATCTCAATCTTGTCAATACGCACGTTGTAATCCACGCCGCTAGCCGGATCGTATGTATCGTTTACGAAGTAGACGCGAACGTCCGACGCAGAGATCGGGATAGGGCTTACCCAGGTCAATTCTGTGAAGTCACGTGAGAAATAGTCTCCGGCGACGCCGCCGTTGACTCCGATGTTGAACGAAGCAACTCGCACGCCGTCAACTTCCAGTTCAACGATTTCATTCGCTGAAACTCCAGCCGCAAAAATGCTGATCGTTGTCGTTTCAACCGGGGCGCCATCGTTCGCCGCACCTGGCGTTCCGTTGATTGCCGAGCTTGATACCCAGTTCGAGGCAACATTGTTGTTAACATTTGGGTCAACCAGCGACAGGGTAAATCCATTTCCGTCCGGAGCAGTGACCCACGGAGCCGCGTCATCGTAGTCCACGACGTCGATAACACTTCCGGAAGCGTCGAGTAGCGTGACCGTCTCACCACCACCGCTTAATCCGCCGGAGTATTCTCCGCCGACAATGATGTTGCCAGGAGATTGAGTCCGGAACTGAGCATCGCCGTCAGTGAACACCAAATATTGCCCGGGCAGAATCACCGTTCCGTAATTGATTGTCAAATCAATTCCGTCAATTTGCCAGCCGGACAAGTCTACTGCTTTATTCGAACCATTGTACAACTCTAAAAACTCAGCATCGTCGCCAGCCGGATTGTAATGCAGCTCATTAATTACGATATCTGGATTCGCAACGGGCGATCCCGGCAAACGCGACTCTGCCGCAAAGACAGCCTGACGCGCATCGATCGCATTCTGGAAGTCCCGGTCGAAGAAACTGGAATTGTAAATGTCGCTATGCCCCCACTTGTTAAAGTCGAGAGCCGAGTTCGTCGCACCAATCCCGTCAATCAATTCTCGTCGTCGGTCAACCAGGGAGTCATCGGAAAGGTATTGATCGACTAGTGACTGCAATCGAGTCCAATACATTGCCTGGAACTCAGGAACTTCCCAGACACTATCCATCAGTGCTGAGCCAATAACATCCGGCGTCGTGACTGGATCGCCAAACCCTGGGATCCCACCGTATTCTGTTCGCCATGTAAGATCGAGATCCCATTCCACCTGACTCCAGCGACCGGTCGAACCATCACGAGCCACGTAGTAGTTGTGGTAGGACTGATCCGTGTGACGCGTCAACGAAGTAAGTGCCATGTAGTTGACCATCTCTGGCACATCGACGTTGGCATAAACCCAAGCTGTCTTTTCTGCGGACGATGGCGAGTTCAGAATATCTCGAACTGCATGGATGTTGGTGTAGTCCTCTTCATCTGGTTCCTTCTGATCGAACCCAACGTTCGAAGTGTTCCAGCCACCCTCTTCGGCCTGATAGAACTCGCCGTCTTTGAATCCATTGGCGGTTCGCCAGGTACCATCATAAAGTTCCTGGAAACGATAGACGCCATAAAAGTCGCCATTCTGTTCAACGCGAGTAAAGAATGTCGAAGTCTGTGAGTTTGTTTCTGCGTTAAAAATCTCCCACGAAACTTGGGCACTTGCGACACTCCAGTCAGCCCAGTCAGCGACGATTCCAAATTCATCGACTGGAGTATTAGCGAACTCGCCAAAGTCCAATAGATAGCCGTCGGGCAATTCGAACTTAAAACCTTTTTTGTCAAAGAATCGCGATCCGCTTCCACGCACGCGAACCGTTGCGTTGTCGATGACCTGGTCACCATAAGCAACAACGGCGTCGATCTTGTTGTTCGTCAAGAAGTCGACGTTAATTAAATTGTCGAACTCGTCCGGATCAACAAACCAATGGAAAACAGGAAGCGAGTTTCCGGTGATGTCTGCCGGCGCCACGACAAGGCCGAAATAATTGATGGTGTCGCCATCAAAAGGAGCGGTCGCCACATCCGAGTCGATACGGTAACGGACAAGCGAACCGGCATCCTGACCCGGTAGTGTCGCCTGCCACTGGTCGCCACCAATGTTGGTCATCCCGATCGTTACGTCGTTTCCGAATCCGATCTTGTAAGTTAAGTTCGCGAAATTCGCGCCGTCAATGGTCACTGAGACCGAAAATGACTGTCCGGGAAGCGCTTCCGAAACGACAAGATCTGTGATGCCGGAAGTTGGTTCTGCTTCAAACCCCGAGTTCTGGGCGCCCGGCGTTGGATCCCCAACAGAGGTCACCCAGCTTGTTGCGACATCGTTGTCTAACGCAGGATTGATTAGCTCTAACGAAGGCCCGTTCCCGTCCGGAGCACCAGGCCATGGACTTGCATCGTCATACGTTACTTCGTCGACAATCGTGACGCCGTCCGCCGCAATCAACTGAATCGTTTCACCACCACCAGAAATTCCACCGGATTCAAATTCGGCAATTGGTGTCACTCCCCACTCCGCTTCAGCAATTGGAATCGAAGGCGAAACGATCGCGTACTGTCCACCTGCCAGCGTTGTACCAGCTGCAAACGCCAATTCGAATCCGACAAACGACATGCCGGAAAGATCAACATCTACGCTTCCTGGATTGTATAGTTCGATGAACTCGGCATCACCATCAATTGTACCGTCAGGGCCCGGGTTGTAATGAATCTCGTTGATCACAACGGAACCAGGACCGGTTGGTGTTGTTTCACCAGCATATTGAAAGTAGCCGTTGGAGTGCAGAAGCTCGCTCTCACGAAAACCGGGAGTGATTCCGTCAACCTGTTTCCAAGTTCCTGTTGAGAAGACGTCGGAACCCTCAGTCTCAAACGTCACACCATCAATGACGATCTTATCGATGCGAACATTTCGGTCGATGCCGTTGCCCGGATCATAGAGGTCGTTGGTAAACGCGATTCGAACCTGGTTGGCAATGATTGTATCATTGGTCGCGTAACTAAATGTTGTGAAATTGCCCGCGGACGCTCCGTTGCCGAGTCCCGTGTACGTCGCGACGGTGGAGTTGTCAATTTGAAGATCAATGCTTTCGACACCGGTTGTTCCGGCGGCAAAGACTTGCACTGTCGATAGCATGACTCGTGGCTGAAGCGTTTCACAAATAAGTGATAGCCGTTTTGCGAAATTAGTATTCGTGTTTTTCATGATGACTCTTTGGTGACGATCCCTGGAACGCGTGAGTTCAACCGTTCGGCGCGCAAAAAAAAAGCGGAAGAAGTACTCTAACTTCTCATTAGCAGCGAGGCAAACTTTCTACAGGCCACCATCCCAAGATGGACGCCATCAAACAGATCTCCCAATCTTAGTCGACCGCAAAAGTAATTGTTAGAAAAACAGGATTCTCAGAGGCCAATTTTGCACGCCGTTCCGATTGCCAAGGAACAATCGTATTGAGGTTCTACCAGACTGGTTGAACCCAGAAGCCGTAGGTAGCTGAACAAGCAGTGCGGCGCGAGCAATCTCAATATTTCAGTCAATGCAATGACCAAGAGGTCACCCGCACAGCGGCGGTTCGAGCTCCTTAAGAGAGCCAAGCATCACAACTCCGACGCGGCGATGCCCAACCGATTGGGGTTCCCCAACTAACCAGCCAGTTCCTTCAGCACGCCTCGCGTCACACGGTCGTTGTACTCGTTCAGCTTCCAATGTCCGGGGGACCAACCCGCAAGGAACCGACAAAAGTCAGCCCACGCGAACGAATAAAGTTCTCGCCATTCGGATTCAAGCGCATTGAAGTCGACATCTGGCTGGTGAACGGCAACCGAAGTCTTCAACTGCTCGAAGTAGACGTCCAACAATTTGTTCTGTTGCGTTTCAGATTCTGAACCGTCAAGACAACTGCTAACCAAATAAGCAACGTCTTTCATGCCGCATCCGCCACCGACATACTGAAAATCGACTGCTGCGACAGTAGAACGGTTGGATGAAGAACTGTTTGAATCGCCGCCAGATTTTACGGCAGAACCAAAACAAAAATTGGCAAGCTTCGCGTCGCCATGCACTAGCGTTTGAAACTTGGCTGTATTCAATCGCGCATCGATATCAGCCGCGCATTGTTTCAGCGGACCATCGTCCATCACGCCCAGCTCTTCCTGACGCGTCGCGAGATGCCAGTAGGTTCCGATCGGCCACAAACCGACTGGCTCACATCCCAAAAACGTCGCATGAAAATTTGCAAGCCAGCATAGACAGGCGTTGAGGTCCGATTCAAAGACACGGCCTTTTCGCAAGTCGTAACCGGCAGCGTCGAGATCTTCCAGCACCAACAACAATCCAGCCCCGTTTTCTTTTTCAAACACGCCCAACAATTTTGGAACGCGACAGGATAGCGAAACGTCTCCACTTTCTCCTGAGTTACATCGAGGCGCGAACGATTCGTAAAATGCTTTTTCAACTTCGTACGAACGAACTTTGCGGTTGTGGGAAGCATCACCGCTCCAGCCACGACGATTCTCGCGCGACTTGGAAAGATCAATGTGCTTGACGATCGCCGATGGGAATTCGTGCGAATGCAACTGCACACGCTGGATCACGCCGTATCCGCTCCACAAACTTTGAATCACTTCGCCAAGCTCACAACTTTGAGCGCCCGTGATTTGGCAAATGGTTTCCTGATATTCGCGCATTAACAAAGTTCCAAAAAGCTCACTGAGCTCACCAAGAGAGGTCGAGATGGCTACGCTGCAACTGTGTTTACTCAGCGCGTTGACTCAGCGCGTTGACTCAGTACGTTGACTTACTGGCGAGGTTTTTTCTTGGCCGCTTTGCGATCTGGCCGATAGCCTTCGCCCGGTGCGTAACGAGATTGCTTTCGTTTTCCCTTTTTCTTTTTCGCTCCACCTTTGCCGCCAGACTTTGCCGCGCTTCCGTCAGCCATTTTGTGAACGTACTCGCCGCGGAATTGTTTGCCCGCCATTTCGCGCCGCTTCTTAAGTGCTTCCTTTGGCGCTTTGGCTGGGATCAAACAGTCGCAACCCCCTCCGATCAACTCGCTGCGACCAGCTTGTTTGAGCGCTTTGGCGACTTCGAAATAGTTTTCCGGTTTGAAAAACTGCATCAACGCGCGTTGCATGTTGCGGTCTTTTAGTTTCTTGGCAATGTAGACCGGCTTCTTCGTGAACGGATCCATCTCGGTGTAGTACATACAAGTCGCCACATCGAGCGGAGCCGGAATAAAGTCCTGAACCTGATCCGGTTTGTATCCGTTGCGCTTTAAGAAAACAGCCAAATCGATCATCGAGTTGATGTCACTACCTGGATGACTGGAGATAAAGTACGGCACGATATATTGTTTCTTGCCGGCCTTTTTCGATTGGTCACGAAATTTGTCGGAGAACTCAGCGAAGTTTTCAATGCTGGGCTTACGCATGTTGTTCAGCACTTCGTTGTTCGCGTGCTCGGGTGCAACTTTAAGCAAACCGCCGACGTGATGTTCGGTCAGCTCTTTCATGTACTCGGGACTGCGAGCGGCCAAGTCCATTCGAATTCCGCTGGCGACGAGAACTTTCTTGACGCCTTTAATCTCGCGGGCTTCCTTCATCACTTTGAGCAGCGGCGCGTGATCGGTGCCAAGCAATTTGCAAATCTTTGGATGAACACAAGACTGCCGTCGACATTTGGCTTCGACTTCAGGCTTGGAACATTTCATCTCATACATGTTGGCAGTTGGACCACCGATGTCGGAAACAATACCGCTGAACTTTGGCTCGCTGGCCATCTGATCGATCTCGTTGATGATCGAATCTTTACTCCGTGATTGAATCACGCGACCCTGGTGTGCTGTGATCGAACAAAAGGTACAGCCACCAAAGCATCCTCGCATGATGGTGACACTATCCTTGATCGTACTGAAAGCTGGAATGCGTTCTTTGTATGCAGGATGCTGTTTGCGCGTGTACGGCAAGCCATAAATTTGATCCATCGCGTTTTGCGAGATCGGGAATTGCGGCGGATTGACGACCACGGTTTGCGTTGAGTGGGCTTGCGTCAACCTTTTCGCGTTGTATGGATTGGTTTCGTTGTGAATGATTTTTGTGGCATCGGCAAACGCCATCTTGTCGTCACGAACTTCTTCGAAGCTGGGCAGCGCGATTGTGTCTTCGGTCGGCACCGTCTCGCTGGCCCCAAGCGTATAAGCCACACCGCGCATGTCGCGTAGATCTTTCACCGTTTCTCCGTCGGACAATCGTTGAGCAATTTCAACGATCGGATTCTCACCCATGCCGTAACAAACAAGATCAGCTTTCGAGTCAAGCAAGATTGACTTGCGAACGTTGTCGCCCCAAAAATCGTAATGGGCGAGCCGTCGCAGAGAAGCTTCTACGCCACCGGCGATCACTGGCACGCCTTTGTAAGCTTCACGTGCGCGATGACAATAAGAAAGCGTCGCCCGATCGGGGCGCAATCCGATGCGACCGCCGGGCGAGTAAGCATCACTGTTACGGACTTTGCGATTGGCCGTGTAGTGGTTGATCATCGAGTCCATGTTGCCGGCGCTGATACCAAAGAACAAACGCGGACGACCAAATCTTCGCCAGTCATCAACCTTGGTCCAATCGGGCTGCGAAACAATGCCGACACGAAATCCGGCGGCTTGTAACGTCCGGCCGAGAATGGCCATCGCAAAACTGGGATGGTCGATGTAGGCATCGCCGGTAACAAACACGACGTCGAGTTCGTCCCAACCGAGAGCGTTGGCTTCTTTCATCGACATCGGCAAAAATGTTTTTCCGATCGGCGCACCGACGGCTGTACTTTCGGGACCGCGTAAAGTCTCGAGTCGCGAACAAGCTTTCTTGGCTTCGATGATCGGTAATTGCATTGGTTTGGACATGCAACGATTGTATCCAGTGAGGTCCAAACAGCCATGGTTGAAATTTTTCTCGAGCCACAAATCTCGCGAATAGCCTGAACTGGCCGACCGAACATCCGGCTCAAGCCGAGCCGTTTAGCGCTGGGGTATGGAGCAAGAAAACTCTGCGCTGCTGCGGCTCTGCGTGAGAATTCGCGAACCAAAAGCCCGGTCAATGTTAAAGATTTCGCTCCACGAATCCGCTAAACTAAGTTGAATCTTAGTCCTTACGCCGACAAATACCGGAGCCAATATGACGACATCACGCCGAAAATTCCTCAAGACATCTGCCGCTGCTGCGACAGCGTTCACGATTGTTCCGCGACATGTGCTAGGTGGAACTGGCTTCACCGCGCCAAGTGACAAAGTTAATGTCGCGTTGATCGGGGCAGGGGGACGCGGATTTCAAAATGCGAATGATTTGATGAAGGTGGATGGTGTAACGATCACTGACATTGTCGACCCGGCAGAACATTGGGACCTCGAAAGCTTTTACTACAAAGGCGTTGCGGGGCGACTACCTGTCGCCGATGCTGTTAATAAACACTACTCGACCGACAAACACGAACACAAATGCCGACATCATCAGGACTATCGAAAGTTCTTCGACAGTGATGAAGCCAAAGACGTTGACGCTATCCTTTGTGCAACGCCCGATCATTCGCATGCCTTGATTACGTTGCGCGCAATGAGAGAGGACAAGCATGTCTATTGTGAAAAACCACTGACGCACAACATTGCAGAATCCAGACTGGTCGCGAAAGTCGCCAAAGAGACGGGCGTTGCAACGCAGCTTGGCAATGGAGGTCACTCGAGTGAAGAGTTGCGCCGAACGGTTGAATTAATTCAAGCCGGCACCATCGGCAACGTCACCGAAGTTCATGCTTGGGTCCCGGCGACTAGATGGAATCCGTCGATTGGTGGCCGACCGAAAGAAGGGATGCCGGTTCCCAAAGGTTTCGATTGGGATTTGTGGCTTGGCCCACGCAAGCCTGTTGATTTCCATTCTGTGTACGCACCCGTAGCGTGGCGGGATTTCTGGGACTACGGACTGGGAGCGATGGGCGATTTTGGTTGTCATGATCTTGACGCGGCGACTTGGGCGCTCGACTTAAAGAAACCGACCCATGTTGAGATGCATCCGGCAGGATTCATGAGCGACGAAATTATTCCCTTCGGCGAGCTTGGCTATTTTGAGTTTGCCGCCCGCGGAGAAAAGCCACCCGTCAAAATCACTTGGTACAGCGGTGGACCAAAGCCTGAGAAACCAGACGCATTGACCGGTCGTGAGCTTCCGGGACGTGGAGTCATGTTTGTTGGCGACAAAGGTCAATTGCTTATTCCGGCTTATGAAAATGGGCCGGTGTTTGTTGAGCCTGAACTACAAGAGAAGTTTAAAGACGCGCCCAAAACGCTTGCTCGCAGCAATGGTCACCATCAAGATTGGATCGACGCAGCCAGAGGCGGACCGGAAGCAAGTTCAAACTTCGCTTATGGTGCGCATCTGACGGAAATTACTTTGCTGGGCGTGCTGGCCCTGAGACTTGGCAAGAAGATTGAATGGGACGATGAAGCGATGAAAGTTTCCAACTCGGATAAAGCCGAGAAGATTATCAACGGTGAGTATCGTTCAGGGTGGGAGCTGAGTTAGGACGCATCAGCGTTTCTAAGTTGCAGATTTTGGCCCAAATGTGCGGCAGCAAGAGATTCAGGCAATCCCACGGCTTATACCGTGGGCTACCTGCTACCGCACCTTCGGTTTTAAAAGTGTGCAACATCAAAACGCTTATGCAAATTCAAAACAAAACATCACCCCGGTATTGATTACCTTTGTTACCTGTTCCAACTTTCACGCAAAAATTCAAACGATTCCTTTTCCACAATAAAGGATCCAACACTACAAAGTTGAAAAAATCAGAATAGAATAAGCACTTGATAGAAATGGCTTAACCCATCGCCTCACTGCAAGGAATTCGATGTCTGACGCTTCCACCGCATCTGCCCCCACTTCAAACGCTAAACCACAAACCTTTAAACTTTGGTTGATGATGGTTTTACAGTTCTTTATTTGGGGTGCATGGTTGCCGCTTGTTTTTGGTTACCTTGCCGGTAACGTCGTGTATACAGACTCCGCAGGGGAAACCGTTGCCATTGCATCCGTTGACGAGACGGGGGCCCAACCCGTTCACAAAGAGACTAATGAAGTCTTAAACGAAAAAAGATCAGGCCTCCATTTTACAGCAGGGCAGCAGACTTGGATCTTGATCGCGTTTCCGGTCGCCGCGATCATCGCCATGTTTTTTAGCAACCAGTTTGCGGACCGAAACTTTGCGGCCGAAAAATTTCTCGCATTCAGTCACCTTATTGGCGGTCTGGCGATACTAGGCCTGTATTTTGTGACCGACTTTTGGACGTTCTGTATCCTGATGTGGGTTCACTGTTTGTTCTATGTGCCAACCATTTCGATCACGAATGCGATTGCGTTCAACGCAATGAAGGATGCACAGAAAGAATTTGGGATCGTCCGAATGGGCGGCACAATTGGTTGGATTCTTGCTGCTTGGCCATTGTTCTTTTTATTGACTGATGCTGAAGCGGCGAAATACACTTATTTAATCGCGGGAGCCGCATCGATCATCCTTGCTGGCTACAGCTTTTCCTTGCCGCATACGCCGCCTAACAAATCCGCGGAAGGACTAGCCTGGTTGCGGGCGCTAAAGTCGTTAGCGATTCCATTTGTGCTTGTATTGTGGTTGGTCACAATGGTCGACGCGATGGTACATGACTTGTACTTTATGTGGACCAGCGGCTATCTCGAGCACATTGGCATCCCGACCAAGTACGTGATGCCAATCATGAGTATCGGACAAGTCGCTGAGATCGGGACGATGGTCGTACTTGGTTTCTTCCTCAAGCGATTAGGGTGGAAGACAACGATGACCATCGGAATCCTCGGCCATGCAATTCGCTTTGGCATTTTTGCGTTCGTCCCAATTCCGGCGGTCGTGATCGCAGCCAACGTCCTACACGGCGTTTGTTACGCGTTTTTCTTTGCAACCGTTTACATTTTTGTCGATGAGTATCTCCCCAAAGATGTGCGATCAAGTACGCAAGGATTATTCAATTTGATGATTCTTGGTATGGGTCCGATCGTTGCGCGTATTGTCGCGCCGTATCTGGCAGAACGTTATCTTCCTGACGGTGGCATCAAAGACTATCAGGGATTGTTTACAATTCCATGTGTCATTGCGGTCGTTGCAGCCGTCGTGTTGATGGTTGCTTTTTGGCCTCCGAAAAATGATCGAGGCGATGTGAAAGTCTCGCACTAATCGTTCGTCAGGCTGGTTCTCCATTGCAAGCACTGCTCGGAGAAACAGATCATGCTGACAAGCCCAAGCCTATTGCTGACATCATTGATGAGTCCAGAAGAGCAATCCGCTTAAGGATTCGCGATCGTGTCTGCTGAGTTAAACAATTCGAGCAGACGACGTTGCAGAGTCGGTGAATTGGCGTAGCGAGTAACCGAGTGGCGAGGACCGATCTCCGTTGAAATCTCAATCACGTCAATGTTTCCTAGTGGCAGTGCGCTGTTGGCAGCCAGTTCACGAAATGTTGAATTCGCTTGCGGGCAATCCCGACGCACGACAAATCGTGAAGCTTTAATCGCTCGGTCATCTTTGTTGGTGAAGATAAACGTCTCACCAACTGGGCAGTTCACTGGATTGACACCCAAACGTTGGCAAACAAAGCTCGGATCGACAGCCGCCGCGATCAATGCCACTCGAAATTTGGTTTCCGGAGAATTGCAACGTTGCAACATTGGTTCTTCAAGCGCCGACATGAGGACTTGGGCTCCCAGGCTGAACCCGGTCAACGTCATGTTACGATCCTCGAACTGAGCGAGAGCTTTGCCAAGCGTTCGACCGGCAACAACGGCTCGCTCTGCTTTGACTTTGTAGTCGCGAAGAAGTCGTGGGAATTCTCTGTCAGCTCGCCAACACCAAATAACGTAGCGAACTGGCTTGCGACAGTCTGCAGAATCAGCAAGTGCATTTTCGTAAAACTGCATCCCGCGAAGCTGTGCCCAGTCGTAGTTCGTCTGATTGCCGTGGACATAAAGCAGAGTTTGTTTTGAAGGGTCGGTGGAATGCACCGTAGTTAGTTCTGAAAAGTCTGCTTGCTGCCACTGCCCCCCGACAAGCTTTTTCGTATCGAGACAGCTTAAATCGCTTGAACAGTGACAATCCCTTGCCGAGACAATCCAAACTTCATCGTTGGGGTTAACACCGATTGTCTTTTTTGAACAACACCGTGAATCCAGTGTGACTTGTTGAGCGCCGCCGGTTTGCACGGAAACTTCCTGCGGATACTCAATCCGTTGATCAACCATCGGGGCGACGTTGATCGTCGGGGCTTCACTGATCGTCGGGGCTTCGAGTGGAAGCGATTCATTGAAGAAAGTTTCACCGAAGAAATCGATGGGCTCATCCAGAGAATCGACTGTCACCGAACGCAATTCCAATTCTTGCGCCGTCGCTTGCGCACCCGTTGCATTTGCAAACAGGGCAGAGAGCAATCCGCAGGCTGCGACTACTAACACAATTGAGAACTTGCGATGAGTGTTCATTTTGGTTGACGGCAAAAAGTATTAATCTGTCTGGAGAATTGTCGGGGTCTCAAAAACGGCTTGTATCACAGGTCTTGAAAGCCGTTTATTCCAACCAATCCGTTCGACCTGAAAAGTTTTCAAACTGAACTTATTTGGACAAGTAAACGTAAGTCACAAATAGTGTTATGACGTTCGAATGTCCGCGTTTTTGAAAAAAATACACCTTTCGAGCTCGACTTCCTTGCCACCACTTAACCTTGATGTAGAGTTCTACAACCCACAGTCTCGCTTAAAAACCCAAATCGCTTTTTTCGTCACGTGCAAGTCGCACGAACGTTTTGTTACTGATGGTTTCCGCCAAAGGTAACAACGCACATTCGAATAAGCTCCCCTTGAACTCCTTTTCTCGAAAAGGTGATGCGATGAAGAGACTATTTTATTTGACCGTATGTGTTGCCGTGCTTGCTCTATCTGGATGCGCCAACGGGCTAACCAGTTGCGGCAGCAACACTTGTAACCAAGGCGGCTTGTTTTCCGGTGGCTTGTTTTCCGGAAACGGTCCTTTTGCCGATGGCCCTGTCCGACAGTGGCTGCGAGGCGATGAGTGCGATACATGTAACGCGCCGGCCGGACAACCGCTTTGCGACTCTAATACAGCGGCAACTTGCTCCAGTTGTGGACAAGCTGCTCCAATGAACGACGTTTACGCTCAACCAGCGATGGGCGGCCAGATGATCAATCAACCGATGATCAATCAGCCAATGATGAATCAACCAATGATGAATCAACCCATTACCGGTCAGCCTGGATTCGACGCCTATTCGCAACCTGTTCAGAATGGAACGGTCAATTCGTTCTACCCTGACTACGGCGGTCAATCGATGGACGGCGGACTCGGTGGAAGCTCTAACATTGTTCCCGGAAATGATGTCTATGGTTCAGGAAACGTTGAGTCGGTGATCGATCCACCATTCAACTCTTCGTTCAACTTGAACTAAGTGACACGGACGAACAACGTTCAAAATATAACCTTGTTGGAATCGAATGTAGGACATTCGAACCGCGCTTCAGACCATCCTGATTCTGAAGTTTGGTAACCGACATCCCGAAGCAGGTGGCAATGACTGACTATTGCCACCTGTTTTTTATTGCGCGCTGACAGCCCTTGGACGTCGATAAAAATTCCAACACATCCAAATGCAGCTGGGTTCAACGACAAAAACACGGCTCAAAGTTACGAAAACCCGTTTTTCCGTTTACCTATTTATTTGGTTTTTGTCGGTTGAGAAAGGTTTTTGCGGCAGTTCAAATCTGGCAACTTAAAATAGCCGATAAAGAAAGCAGGTTTGCAACGGACTGAAAACCGTACTACCAATCGACACCGATGGCCTGTGGTAAATTCCGAGTTAGACAACATGAACATGGCATACAAAACTCTCTTCAACTCGTTCTTTATTCTGATCGCATGCTGTTGCGCGTTCAATCATTCATCGCGCGTCTTGGCACAAAGCTCGGCTACACAAGAAGAACAAAAAACGGTCGAAACCAGCAACGAACAAAACGATGAAGACGACGCCAAGACAAATCAAGACTTGGCTGATTCAGAATCAGCAACCGACGGACAGGAACCTAAAAACGCATTCGGTGCAGAGTCACCTGTTGGCGATCAAGTTGGACTGACTTTCAGTGACCCGGTTGCGACCAATTGGCGCGTTGGTGTGCTGGTTTTTGGTGGATCCAAAACGGTGCGGGGTCTGGATATTACCATTCCTGTCCCGGCGGAACACCCTGAACAAACCGTTGAAATTCTCAAAGAGGAATTCCCTCCACAAATCATCAACGCTGAATACGAAGACCTGAATGCGGGTCCGCGGCGGCTGACTTTTCGAATTCCTCAGATCGCGCCCAAAGAAAAAATTCTGGTGTTGGTAACGTATCGAGTTTCAACCATGCAGATGATTGCTCCTGCCGACGTTTCCGTTTTCAAATTTCAAAAAAAGAAATCGAAAGAGACCAAGCCTTATTTGAAACCAAGCCCCGAAATCACGTGGCGAGATTCAAAACTTAAAAAGAAAGCGAAGGAGTTGGTAGACATTAACGACAGCGACTGGAAAAAAGTCGAGTCGATTTTCGATTGGATTCGTGAAAACATTGAGACGAGAGCCGGTGATCCAGTCGGTAGCCAACGAACGTTCAAAGAAGGCAGCGGGGCGTCGGAAGATTTAGTCAGCTTGTTCGTTGCCATGTGTCGAGCGAATAAGATCCCATCTCGAATGGTATTTGTCGACGGAACCCAGTACGCCGAGTTCTATCTCGAAGACCAAGACGGCAACGGACACTGGTTTCCCGCCAACGTAGTTGGCGTCCGGGAATTCGGCGAAATCAGTGAACCGCGTGTCGTTTTACAGAAAGGCGACAACGTACGCGTGCCCGGAGAGCCCAAAGCTTTAAAATTTGTTCCAGCCTTGGCCCACGGCGACGGCAACCAACCGGCGGCTGTTCGATTTGTCCGTGAGCCGATGCCAATTGACTAGATTCTTCGTCGTTCCATCTCAACGCGAATCAAATTCACCATTCAAACCAAGTCCATCCATTCATCCAACTGAGTCAACGATGCTCGACATGACCAACAAGTTCATGCTTGTCTTTGCGATGGCTGCAATGTGTTTGTCACTTTGCTTCCATGTGGCCAGCGCGCAGGAGCAGGACGATAAAGAGGACGAATTCGGAATTCAACTTTCAGAACGCGAAGATTCCATTTGGGAATTCGGCATGCGAATCAGTTGTCAGGGTGGTGATGCCACAGGGATCGTCTTGACGGCTCCCATTCCGATTCCATGGGCGGAACAAGACATTGAGTTCATTGACGAAATCAAAACCGACAACGTTGGAAAGATATCATCAAAGCGACTGACCAACGAAGCCAAAATGATGGTCATCAAGATCTCTCGACTTCGCAACGGCGATTCGGCCGAAGCCGTATTCCGCTACAAAGTTCGTAAGAGCAACATTCTGCCTCCGGCTGATACTTCCAAACTCAAAATCGCTAAAAAAGTTCCGTCAAAACTAAAGACGTTTCTTAAACCGAGTCCGTTCATTGAATCGAAACACAAGAAGATTCGCAAGATCGCGGAAGAGATTAAACAAGCCAGCGCCGGACTCAGCGATTGGGACAAAGTCGAAGCCATTTACACTTGGGTTCGCGAAAACATTGAGTATGAATTTGATACGCAGAATTTCACGTGCCTGGAAGCACTCGAACAGGGACACGGCGACTGCGGAGAATTGTCATCACTGTTCATTGCCATCTGTCGCGCTCAGGGAATCCCGGCGCGGTTGGTTTGGATCCCGGGACACGCTTATCCGGAGTTCTTCATGGAAGACGAAGATGGAAACGGACATTGGTTTCCATGCCAAGCTGCAGGAGCGCGGCACGAGTTTGGTGAAATGGCGGAAGCCCGACCGATTCTGCAAAAAGGAGATCGGTTCAGGCTTCCTTTAGAACGCGAGCCACAAGCCTACGTCAAGCCGACTGCGTTTGCAGCCGACGACGGGGTGGGTGCGCTTCGCATCGAAGAATGGATCAACCGGAAAGTTGAAACGGTCAATGAGGAAGACGCAGCAAAAAATTAGCGTCCTTCCTTTCCTTACTCACCTCTGCTCTCAACGGCTTCTTTTTTAGCTTGCTTCTCCATCCAGTAGTACAAATCCGGCATCGCATAAGTCGGTGACCAGCTGTTGTGGCTGAGGTGCTCGTAAGTCGTGAGCCGGATTGAGCTCCCACCCGCTTCCTTAATTGCATCGACCATTTCGGTTGACTTTGAAAGCGGCACCACACTATCGTCCGATCCATGAAACGCCCAGATTGGAACATCCTTGAGCTTTTCCGCGTCTTCAACGTTTCCACCACCGCACACCGGTGCAACAGCTGCAAATCGATCTGGTTGCCTGGCCGCCATCGTCCACGAACCGTAGCCACCCATACTCAATCCCGTTAGAAAAATTCTCTCTTCATCGATTTTGTATTTCGTGACGACGTCGTCCAACAATTCCGCCAATCGTTTTTGCTGTGTGTCGGAAGCCCACCTGTCTTCCTTGGGGCACTGCGGCGAAACAATCACAAACGGCAAATCGTCTCCACGAGCAGCCATCATTGGCGGTCCCCATTTGGCAACAAGACTTGGTGGACCATTGCTTTCTCCCCGACCGTGCAAGAAAAAAATCAGTGGGTAAGCATCGCCAGACTCGGTATCGAAATTCTTCGGCAGATAAACCAACAATGGAACTTCGGCTTCATCGCTGGTCTTAAATGTCAATTCAACTTGCGTGCCCGCGGCAGGCTCGGTGGCAGCAGTGACAGCCGGCTCGTCTTGCGCGTAAACGATCCCAGTTGCTGCCAATGCACTCATTGAACAAACGGAAACGACAATTACAAATTGCCAAACTTGAGCGGTCCGTGGATGAAGTCGGTTCATATTTTCCCTATTGATTCTTGAAAGCGATGGCCAAAATGTAATCGCAAAAGTATGTCGGCCTAGAGTTTGTCACGCGGTCATCATCGACTTTGGGCACAAGTTCGTCAAACAATTCTCTAAGCTGTGAGTTGCGAGTCAGCACGAATTTGCTTCGAAACTCGGATTGGTGAACAATTATTGGTACAATCGAAGCACAACCTTTCCACGAACTCAAGCTTAACGAAACACTTCACCTCACTGAACATTGATGGTTAATAACGAATCCCAAAAACCAGCGGCAACGTTTTCGCTCAGGTCGATCATGGTCATCATGGTGGTCGCAGCCGCAGCAGCCGTGAGCGTGGCCCATTTATTTCGTGCCGCCAACGGAGAGTTAAGCGAGATCGGACCGTTCGTACTGGTCACTGCGGTTTCGCCGTTGCTGTTGTTGATTGTCGTAAGCTGGACTTTCAAGATTGTCGCCTGGATCGGCAAACAGCAAGGCTGACGTTTCTAAAAACCTGATTGGCATAATCGATTTTGGTTGTAGCGTGATTTTGGATTTCGCGATCATTGGAAATTCCACTTATGAACGAGACGACAGACTTGGCCGAATCAAAAATTCAAACCGAAGAAATGAACGGGGCGTGGCCTCGCTTTCAAATTTTTCATTTGCTGCACGCGACAGCAGTCGTGGCTGCGGCAATCGCGCTGTTTGGACCTTTGGGCATCATCTGGGTTGG
>CAZPBE010000082.1:0-15162 GCA_964584615.1 uncultured Pirellulaceae bacterium
AATCCCACTACGATGATCGCACGATTTTAGGTTTTGAAATGTCCTCTAGATTCCGCGTGTATAAGCGCGTCGGAGCATCGGCCCGCTGTTCAACTAGATTCATCTATAATGATCGCATGACGAAATTTAGATATGCGATTTGTAATGAACTGTATGAAAGTTGGCCGGTTGAGAAAGCCATTGAACATATGGCAGCGACTGGTTATCAGGGTGTTGAAGTTGCTCCATTTACTTTGGGGCCCGATGCCTCGTCAGTCAGCGCAAAGACGCGGGCCGACTATCTGCGCTTGGTTGAGTCGGCAGGAATGGAAATCATTGGCCTGCATTGGTTGTTGGCCAAGACCGACGGGTTTTATTTGACGCATCCGCAGCGCGAAGTTCGCCAGCGAACGACAGAGTACTTTATTGAGCTGGCTAAATTGTGCCGAGACCTCGGTGGGTCCTTGATGGTGCTGGGTTCGCCACAACAGCGCAATTTGCTGGACGGCGTATCGCAAGAAGAAGCTTTCGGATTCGCGGTCGAAGTCATCTCGGAAGCTCTGCCTGCGATTGAGGCCTGTGGCGTAACGTTGGCGCTTGAGCCGCTTGGTCCACAAGAAACTGACTTTATGATGACTGCCGAAGAAGGGATCTCGTTAGCGAAAGCGATCGATTCATCATCTGTCCGGCTGCACCTCGATGTCAAAGCGATGTCGACGGAAGCAAAACCTATCGAGCAAGTCATTCGAGATAGTCGAGACTGGACATCGCACTTTCATGCCAACGATCCCAACTTACGCGGACCTGGGATGGGAGAAGTCGAATTCGAACCGATCTTTGCTGCATTAAGAGAGACAGGGTATGCAGGTTGGGTGAGCGTCGAAGTTTTCGACTACGAACTTGGCGTAGAAAAGCTCGCTGGCGATAGCCTTGCCTACATGAAATCGGTCGAGGAGAGCATGTAGCGTTGCTGGGGAACGAGCCGGTTCGGCTTGTTTCTTTCTTTTACGTTAGAATCTCGCGTATTTGGGTGCACGAACCTTTGGCTAACATCAGGCACATCATATTTCTGGCAATCGTCACAATGTCGGATGCTGAAAATTGGCTTGGGCCTTGTGTTTTCAAAAGCGTTACACCCTGATGTCGCCAAGTTGTCCACCTACCCAATTGCAGATGAATCCAGCGAGGAATTACTGCGCTGATTTTTTTCAGACTACGGAAAACAACCGAACTATCGGCCAAAAAATGGCTTGGAAAAACTCAGCGAATCGCGCTAGGTAGTACCAGCTTTGAAAAAAATCTCTATACTAACCGCGTCGCGCAGTCGAAACGTTGCGACTAATTTTTGGACAAGATTTAAATTTTAGGGAGACGTTATGTCTGTAAACCTCATGGATATGGTCAAGCAAGCTGCGACAAAGCAGATTCTTGGCAAGATTGGTGGAATTCTCGGTACCAATGAAGCAAAAACATCATCTGCATTCGAAACAGCAGCGGGATCAATTCTCGGCGGCTTGATGAAAAAAGGAAGCAGCGCTCAAGGTGCTCAAGATATTTTTGGAGCCGTTCAGAAACAGGACGATTCTGTTTTAGACAAACTTGGCGATTTGCTTGGCGGTGGCCAACAGACGGAGCAGTTCCAAAAGCAAGGTAGTGGAATCCTTGACATGGTCATGGGCAATAGCTCTGCCGGAATGATCGGTTCAGTCGCGAAAATGTTGGGCTTGGACAAAGGGATTGTCGGCAAACTGATGACGATGGCGGCTCCAATCGTGATGGGTGTCATCGGGCGTCACGTAAAGAACAAAGCTTTAGATGCCGTTGGACTGGGCAACCTGCTTGGTTCACAAAAGTCTCACCTCGCTGGTGTACTGCCAGCGTCTTTGACAAGCGATCTTGGTTTCGGCAACATGCTTAGCGGTGCCGGTGATGCTGTTTCAGGTGCTGCGTCTAAAGTTGGCAACGCAGCAAGCGGGGCCGCTGGTAGCGTAGGACGTGGGGCTGCCAATGCTGGTCGCGCCGCAACAGGCGCAGCTGGTGATGCCGCCAACGCAGGTGGCGGATTGATCAAGATGTTGCTTCCTCTGCTACTTCTGGCAGGTCTTGCGTTCGTTGGCTGGAAGTACGTTCTTCCGATGCTTGGCGGAGCTGCAGACAAAGCGACTAGTGCGGTTAGTGACGGCGTCAACGCAGTTGGCGATGGCGTGAGCAGCGCGGCTGGCGCGGTTGGCGATGGTGTGAGCAACGCGGCTGGCGCTGTTGGCGACATGGCAAATTTCGAAATGCCTAGTTTCGAGGTACCTGGAATGGATGCCCTTGGCGAAACTGGTTCGACATTGTCAACTGGCTTTACCGACATCACAAAAGGGCTTGCTGGAGTGACGGACGAAGCAGGTGCAACCGATTTGGCTGGCACGATCGGTGGATTCACTGACAAGGTTGGAAGCCTCGGACTTGGCGACCTGACTGGTCCTGCTCAAACTGCTTCACAAGGCTTGATTGGCAAGTTCGTGGAAACGGTCCAAGGCTTGATGGGCGGACAAAGTGAGGGAATTCGTGGTATCCTCCAGCCAGCGATTGACGCTTTGATGAAAGCTCTCGGTCAGTAAGACTGAACATGGTTTCGCCGTCTCAAGTGCGGCGAAAATACTTTGCTATACTAAGCCCGTCTGCATTGCAGGCGGGCTTTTCTCGTCGTCGCCGCCCGGCTTTGATCGTGGCTTCCGGAGGCCAAAACCAATTGCCGTCAATGTTCAGGTAGCCCCTTCGCCAAACGGGTTCGTCAGCTAAGATAATCCGTCCAAAATCAATTTAGGCGCGGTGCAGAGAGATTATGCAACGAGAGAATATTTTACATCATCGATTTGAAAACGGTCTGACTTTAGTCGCGCAGCCGATGCCATGGTTGGCATCTGCGGCTTTTTCAATCTCGGTTCCAGCTGGCTGTCGCTATGACGCGGCCGACAAAATTGGGATGGCGAACTTTGTCTGCGAAATGGTTCAACGTGGCAGTGGCGAGTTGGACAGCCGAAATTTCATTGAACAGCTACAACTTTTGGGCGTTGATTACTCGTCGTCAGCATCGAATCATCACACGCATTTTGGCGGAGCGATGAAAGCGACCGAATTGCACGACACGATTTCGATCTACGCTGATGTTTTGCGTCGCCCTCACTTTCCTGAAGATCAATTGGATGACGGACGCCAAGTCTGCTTTCAGGAAATCATGGCCCTTGATGATGATCTGACGAAGCAAGTCATGATTGACCTCAGGCTGAGATATTATGGCGACCCTGATGGGCGGCACGGAGACGGAACCATTGAATCGGTTTCTTCTATTACCCTCGACGAAATTCGCGCGTTTCATCAGGCGTACTATCAGCCAGATGGAATGATCATTGCCATCGCAGGAAAAATTGATTGGGAACAACTTAAATCCCACGTTGAAAAACTGTTCGGAGACTGGAAGGCCAACCCGCAACCGGCCGTCACTAACACTCAACCACAGCGCGGCGTCCATCACATTCCTTATGAAAGCGAGCAGACACATATCGCCGTTGCCTATCCTGGATTGACTTACTCTGACAAAGATTTCTATCTCAATCGAGCCGCCATTGGCGTGCTAAGTGACGGAATGAGCTCGCGTTTATTTTCCGAGATTCGAGAGAAACGCGGGCTTTGTTATTCTATTTTTGCTTCGTGTCATTCAACTCGTGATCGTGGTGCGGTCATTGCCTACAGCGGTACTTCGGCCGCGCGGGCGCAAGAGACTTTGGATGTATTGCTTGAGCAATTGGTCGATCTTAAAAATGGTGTTCGCGATGATGAACTGCAACGGCTGAAAGTTCAAATGCGAAGCGGTTTGATCATGCAGCAGGAGTCCTGTCGCTCGCGGGCCAGTACGATTTTTGGAGATTGGTTTCATCTTGGACGAGTCAAGACAATTGAAGAACTCAATGAAGTTATCAACGGATTGACGGTTGATGCGATTAATGATTATTTGCAACGAAATCCGCCGAGCGATTTCGATGTCGTGACTTTGGGAAGCTCACCTTTGGAATTGAAACATGGAATATCGACAGCATCAGCTTAGTAACGGGCTAAAGATTCTTGCCGAGTGCAACGACCAATCACACTTTTCCGCGTTTGGTTTTTTCGTCAAGACAGGTTCGCGCGACGAGACGACTGAAATTGGTGGTGTCAGCCATTTCCTTGAGCACATGGTGTTCAAAGGAACGCCGAATCGATCTGCCGAACAAGTCAACCTACAGTTGGACGAAATGGGTTCCAGCAGCAACGCGAGGACGGGCGAAGAGAGCACGATCTATCACGCTGCGGTATTGCCCGAGTTCCAAACAGACGTCGTTGATCTGCTGAGTGATTTGATGCGTCCGTCGCTGCGAACCGAAGATTTTGAGATGGAAAAGCAAGTCATCATTGAAGAGATCTTGATGTACGCGGACCAGCCTCCCTACGGCGGATTCGAAAAAGTGATGCAACGTTTTTTCGGCACCCATCCGCTGGGGCAAAGCGTGCTTGGAACCGTCGATACCGTTTCTGCAATGACGCCTGAATCAATGATGTCTTATTTTGAACAGCGTTACAGTCCCGGCAATATGGTGTTGGCGGCGGCCGGCAAAGTTAACTTTGATCAGTTGATTGAGGATACTGAAAAACGGTGTGGACAATGGAAATCGTTTGATGCTCAACGATCCAATGAAACCGCCAACTATCAAACTGGATTCGAAGTCCTCCACAAACCCAATTCGGCTCAACAGTACATATTACAACTTGCTCCAGGTCCCTGCATCGAAGACGAAAGTCGATTTGCTTCAAGAGTGGCGATGGCCATTCTCGGTGATGACGCAGGAAGTCGGTTGTATTGGGAGTTTCTTGATTCGGGTCGCGCCGAATCGGCCGGCATGGGATCCAACGAATATCAAGGCAGTGGATCGATCATGTCGTATCTTTGTTGCAAACCTGAAGACACGCAAGACAATTTGAATCGGCTACATGAATTGCAAACGACTGCTCTTAAAGGGGCAACACAAAAAGAACTGGACATGGCCAAGCGCAAGATTGCTTCGCATATTGTGCTGGCCAGCGAACGGACCGAAAGCAGAATGTTCTCTATCGGTTCACAATGGCTTTCGAATCAAGACTACAAAAAACCAGCCGAAATCGCTGACGTTTACGAATCGGTCACGCTTGATGAAGTGAACGCGGCATTGGCAGCGTTTCCAACCACGCGCAACATGACGCTGGTGGTTGGCCCCAACTCGGATGTTCACTCAGTGAGCGCTTAGGCAAACAATTACGACAATCTTATTCACTTTTTTACTCAATCTTCTCCTGGAACAACGGCGCAACAGACATGACGAAGTCCCTTTTTACTGCTTTTGAAACTGGCGAAGCAAAGACGATTGCCGAAGCCATCCTTAAACACGAATTTTCGATGGTCGATGTCGGCAAAGAAAGCGACGAAGAGCACAGCGCTCTGGTCGCCGAGTTGGACGACTTCAGCGGAATCATCTGCTTCACCGGAGAAGAGTTCGCTCAGACGTTTGCCAACACGGTTGAAGAAGCACTCAATGAGAATAACGAGATGTCGTGCTTCATGTTGCCGGGAAAAGACTTTCTCGACTCAGTGCCCGCTGAATTGGGCGTGTTGATCAACGCCGAGTCTGAAGAGAATTTCGCTTTCTCACCGGAGTTTATGCAAGAAGTGAAGTCACACGTTTGACCAAAGTCTTTGCAGAATGGATTTGCTTGTTGGAATTCGACAGGCTCACATCGTCATCGAGTCAATGCAGGGCTAGAATAGGCCGCATATGATTGAGAATTACGAAATTGATCAGTTCGGTGTCATTCATCAAATTGAATTTGAGCCGATCGCATACGACGATGAATATATCTCTTACTACGAGCGTAAAAGCGATCGTACGATCAAGCTGGGCTATCAACGACTTGGCTGGATACTGGGTATCCTCGATCGGATCCCTGATTCCGTTTTGGAAATCGGCTACGGCACAGGGACTTTTATTGAGGCTGCACAAATTACAGGTGTGCCCAAATGCGTAGGCTGCGACATTGCTGACTTTCCCTTACCCGAGGGTGTTGAGTTTCAAGATTGGGATTCGGCGCTTGAACAACAATGGGATGTTGTTGCGATGTTCGATGTGCTGGAGCATGTTCCTGATCTGTCGTTTCTCGGAAAACTCGAAACAGACTACTTGGCGGTCGCGGTTCCGTTTTGTCGCTGGGAGGAGCTTGGTGACGCTTGGTTTCGCGACTGGCGAATGCTCCTTCCCAACGAACACCTACATCACTTCGACAAATCATCTCTGGTCAATTTGCTGGAACACTACGGCTTTGAACCGATGACACTCAATACTTTCGAAGACGGGATCCGATTGCGGGAGGGGGAAGCGGGGCCCAACATTCTCAGCGGATTCTTCAAAAAAATTCGCGTCAATTGACAAGTTCTCTTTATCACCAGCCGTTCAACCGCAGGAGTCACGCTACTGCCCTGCGAGCCGCTAGCGTCCGTTGCGACAAACTGCGCAAGATGGAAATGAGTAGAGAACTCATTCTGAATCGCTTGCGTACTTTCAGCTGAATCCCGTGAAGATTCACTGTTTGCCGACGATCCGGATCGCCGAAGACGATGGAGAGCCGTGGCACTATTGCGCCTCGGTGACTAACCCATTCAGTTAAATCGACGGTTTGACCGGTCCCGCAGCAAGTTGCTCCAGTCCAACCACTACGAAACAGCCATGCGATCCAGTATTGGAAACAACTCAATCCCAGGGATGCTGATCCTTGCCATGGCCTTTCTAGCGTTGGCTTGCGCTCCGAACGTCAATTCCTCTGGCAGCGGTTATGCTACTGCACAAATGTTGACTTCCGGATCGGGTGCACGACAGTTTCGCCAAAAAGCAATTGAGTCGATTCCCTACGGCGAGCTTAACGAAGCCACGCAACAAAAACTCAAACCGGTCCTCAATTCGCCAAGCATTTATCGCCGTCTACCGATCACAGCGATCGATACGGATCCCGACTATTTTCGATTTTTGATTCGTTATCCAGAAGTCGTTATTGAGATCTGGAAGTTGATGGGTGTCACCAAAATGGATGTCAATCGAACGGCGCCCTACGAATTGGACTCCAATGATGGAGCCGGCACGATCAGTCACATCGAATTGGTATACGGAAACGACAGCACGCACATTTTTTACGCTGAGGGGACTTACGAAGGCCCAGTCTTGCGGCGCAAGCTCAAAGGACGTTGCGTACTCGTGTTGCGAACCGAGCATTCGATGGATGCCAACCAGAAATCGAAGGCAGTCAACCAGTTGGACGTGTTCATGAAAGTTGACAACGCGACCGTTGGTGTGGTGGCAAAAACACTGCAGCCGCTTGTGGGATCGACTGCCGATCACAACTTTACCGAATCGCTTAAATTTCTTCAGCGGCTTTACGAAACGACAGCGCGTAACGGCGGTGGCGTTCAGAACATGGCGGAGCGATTGGAGCTAACGCCAGATGTTCGCCAGCAATTCCAACGGTTGGCCGGAATGGTTTACCAGCGGGCACAAGCGACTGAAACCAAGCCTGCCAACAACGAGCCTCTCTCTGCTCCGCCGGCAAGAATCGAAGGCCTCCAGCAGGCTTCGTGGCCAAGTACTGGAGCGGCTCCCAAGTATCAACGTGAATACTACCGGTAGTTTCGCGATGTTGCTACGACCCTTTCTGGGTCGCTTTGACTACGGAACGCCTACCGGCGGTATCGCTGCGCTCGACCGCCGGCCAATCGCTTTGACCCCTTCGAGGTCAGGCTGAGCAGGTGACAATAACCTAAAGTAAGCACCAGTTGGCTAACCAGGAATCACAAGCTCGCCGTTACTGTCGGCGAAAGAATCGATCTCCAAACCAAACTTCTTTCCAACCATCAACCAGAAGTTTGCCAGAGGTGTTTCATCATCGTACCGAATGTGCTGCCCTGGCTCGATGCCGAGTCCTTTTGAGCCCGCTAGGATCAACGGCAAGTCTTTGTAGCAATGTGATTCGCCTTCGCTAAGTCCCGAGCCCATCACCATCAGGCAGCTGTCCAGCAACGATTGTCCGTTGGCTTCTTTCATCGTTCGCATCTTGTCGATTGTGTAAGCAAATTGCTCCATATGAAATCGATCAATCAACGCAACATCGTCGTCAAATTCATGATCGTGCGTCATCGTGTGATGGTCACGAGGCTTATCGAAAACGCCGGGATACATTTGCGGAGCCGCCCAACGTTCCGGCCCAACCATTAGCGAAGCGACTCGGGTCGAATCGGTTTGAAACGCCATCAGCATCAAGTCGCTCATCAAGCGAATGTATTCTCCGCGATCTGCAGGGACTTCATCGGGTTCTGGAAGGTTGAAGTCGGCAAGTCGAACTTTATTCTTCTTTTGGATTTCGATTCGTTGCTCGATCGAGCGAATCGATTCGAGATACTCTTGGATCTTCTGGCGGTCTTCGCTGCCAAGTCTCTTCTGCAATGAGTTTGCTTGGCCGACGACCGTATCGAGAACACTTTTCTTCAGGCCTTTCGGTTCGCCGAACAGGCGTTGAAACAACAAGATTGGATTCTTTTCCGATGAAGCGCTGTAGCCAGGTCCATACCACGAAATCGAATCGAATGTGATCGGTTCTCGGTTGTCGGTGAAGCTGTTACAGCTAATTTCAATCGAAGGGAACGACGTCTGGCCTTTTTGTTTTGCCGCGATCATTTGATCCAGCGTTCTATTGGTTGGCCCGATTCCGTCGGCGTGTTCCCAAGGCGGTGCACTGGTCATCCAGCAAGAACCACACTGAGCGTGCGGGTCAGAGCCGCCAACGTAAGTTCGATCAAGTCCGCTGATCAGTGCCAAATCCTGTTTGACGTTCTTAAGTGGTTCGAGGCTGACTGGCAGATCGAAATCGCGGCCCGTGTTTTTAGGAAGCCACTTTTCGGCAATCACACCGTTGGGGATGTAGAAGAACCCGATTCGTTGTGGAATCTCTCGCGCAGCTGGCCCCATTGGGCTGGCAATCAAGCGAGTTGGCTCCGCCATTACATTGAGCCAAGGCAGCGCGATTGCTGCTCCCACGCCGCGTAACATCGTTCGTCGAGATAATTTCATATCGCTATTTTAACTCAATCGTACGAACCGGGGCAATAAAAGATTTGTTCGGGTACAGTTGAGTGCAACCAGGCTGGATAATTTCGATTTTTAGAAACGATGTGCGCATAATCGTACGGTGTCACAGCAGTAGACAGCTTCACGAATTTGGATTTTCGGACTCATCGTCGTTGGCTTTGTTTGGGGTCCTTGCAAAGCTGATGAACAGACCGAAGGTACCAAACAATACGGCGACATCTGCAACGTTGAAAATTCCGGTTCGAAGTGATCCGACGCCTGCTCAATGCCAATGCGATCTGTCAAGGTTGTCGCGTTTTCGGCAAGGTTCGAAAAAGCCCACAGTCAATTCGATTTTCAACGAACGATCTTTGATGAATCAAAGATCTTGTTGATGGCTACCTATTCGGCTTTGCCCGAAACGTTGGGCTTCCGACGATATGATCGACGACAGCATGAAAACGGCCACCATCAGCAATCACGGCTGCGGCGATCCGATCGATTTCATCTTGATCAGCCAATGTCGGCTCTCGGTTGATTGCATAGCGCAACATGTGTTCGACAAATGCCCGAACGAATACCTCCTGCTTTCGAAGAATCATTTGCTTAAGGCTGTAAGCGTGTGTGAACACTTGCCCTTCGAATTCTCCCTTGGCATCGACGGGCTCGCCATTCTCATACTTGTGTCGAATTCGTCCAACGGCATCCAGTTGCTCCAATGCAAATCCGAGCGGATCAATTTTCGAATGACAACTCGCACAGTTGGGGTCTTTGCGGTGGATCTCCAAACGGTCGCGAAGCGTTACTTCCTGTCCATCAAGTCTGGCGGGAACAACCTCCAATGCGGGCACATCAGCCGGCGGCGGAGGAGGCGGACGGTTAAAAATGGTTTCTGATACCCACGCGCCTCGAAACACGGGACTCGTTCGCAATGAAGTCGAAGTCAAAACTGCGGTTGCCCCACTGGTGATAACACCGCCGCGCAAATGAGTATCCGGGAAATTGATACGAAAGAAATCGGTCGGCCCTGCATTGGGTGGCATGTATCCAATATATTCTTCGGGGCTGTAGCCATACCAGTACATCAGATCACGGTTGATGTAAGCGAAATCGGCATGAATGAAGTCATTGAGGCTTCGATCTTCAACGAGCACCGTTTCAAACAACAGCAGCTGTTCGATCATCATCGCAATGCTGATCGGTTGTTTCTTTCGTGAATAGAATTTTGGGAACTTGTCCGGATCGGGCTGGGAAGAAGTGAGCCGGTTAACTTTTAGCCACTGCATTCCAAAATCCGTCGCCAGCGATTTCACTTTCTTATCCAACATCATTCTCTTTGCTGTTGACCGAAGCTGTTGGTCAGTGCAGAGCTTGCCAGCGAATGCCTCCGCCAAAAGTTCATCATCGGGCATTGACGCCCAAAGGAAGTACGAAAGCCGTGAAGCATTGAAAATGCTTTGTCGCTGTTCGGTCGAAAGCGATTCGTCGGTCGGAGGCTGAAACAAAAATAGAAAGTCGGGTGCAATAAGCACTGTCGAAACGGTCGATTTCATTGCTTCGGTGAATCGGCCGCTATCGGCATCCGTTCGCGGAAGCTGGTCTCGGTTTTCTGGCGGAGTTTCGATCGCCACATAGTTTTCTATAAAGATATCTACGTACCGTTCGACTTCGCTTTTCTCAACCGGACGGCGGAATGCCCGGGGTAAAAACTCGGCCAATCGTGCTCGAGCAACTGGCTTGACGTCTTCGACAGAATCCCCGTTTGTTTTTGGGTCGTAGATGAACAGCGGCTTCCATAAGTCAGAAATAACAGACAACGTTGGGCTGTTAACGATATCGCGACTAAGTTGAATAAATTTTTCGGCGATCAAAGGAGAAAACTGAAGCGACTCGACGTCGTTGTTGAATCCATGTTCTGCGGCGAGGTCAATGGGCGGAGAGGTGACTTCCAGTAGTTCGGGGCGTTGCATATCCGGATAAGCGAAATGCGATACGGCGAACACATAGCGAGGCATCTTCTTTGTGCTTGGGTCGAAATAGTCGTCGAGTTTAAGCACCGCGCTTGGATTGGCAAAACCAAATCGCGTTAATCGAAACAAATCGCGCACGGTGTTCTCATATTCGACTCGATTCATTCGCCGGACGACGGCTATTTCACTTTCGGGCATCGCATGAGATTTGATCCACGCGACGATTTCGGCTTTCTCGGCTTCGGTCGGTTGCGGAGAATCTTCGGGTGGCATGTAGTCATCAAGCAGCGCTTCGCCGACTTGCTCCCACCGCTGGAGCTGGTTTTCATCCAATGAGTCGCCCGTTCCATCGAGTTCAGCCAAGCCGAAATCACCTTCCAGGTCGTCACCCTGATGACATTCACCGCAGTACTTTGTCAGCAGCGGACGAATCCCGCCGTCAGCAGGCTCCTGGGTTGCGGCGAACAAGTGACCTGCCGGTAGCATTAGCGCTAACAACAGCATGCCGACAACATGGAAGTCCGCTGAGTGAATTGTGATTCGAGATTGAATCAAAATTGATTGCACTTTCTTATATCGATGCATTTTCTGTTTGATAACTTCGGATGTCGGACATGCTACTTGGCGTTTGTCGCGTTCTTTCTGTCTCTCAATCTTTTTGCTTTTTCCTCTTCCCTCTCAGCAATTTTCCTCAGGCGTTCAAGTTCACGATTCCGAGCGGCGGCCTGGCGCTCGGCTTGAATTTCCTTCGAGTATTTTTTTGTGATCGCCTGTCGTTGCTCTTCTGACAGGACTTCTTGGAAAATTCTGATGCGGACTTCGGAGAAAAGGTTGAACGCTTTGACCAAATTTTTCCTGAGCTCGACAGCGGGATCTTCAATCGTGACGCCAGCATTTTCGAGAATCACCGCGCGCTCGCGACGTACTTCCTTCATTCTCAAATCATATTCTTTGGCGATCAGTTTGGATTCTAACAACTGTTCGTTGGTGATAATTTCTCGTAGTGCGTTGAACGTCTGGTCAGCAAGCAGATCACTATCAGGATGCAGGAACACGATCATCGCGCGTTCCATTTGCCCTTCGGTATAGTTGTATTCTTTGGTTGGGACCGGCGAATCAAGCAGCGGTGTCGAATAGAAATTTGTTGGCTCGATCAAAGGGTGAGACTCACCTGGATCCCAACTCGATTTGACCACCATCTCAGTTTTGACGGAATCCTTGTGGGGGCCGAACTCGTGGCCGATGATCTCATTTCTGACCATCTCTTCTCGGAGGATCTCTATCCGATCACGCAATGCAACCGAAGCCACCAACAGCCCGATCGTGACGGCAATTGCGGTAACGACGATGAACAATCGAATTTCTGGCTTCGATCGCGTTGTCATGTGAGATTGATTCGTGGAGAATAGAAACGAAGCGCTGCCATTTTAGGTGCACTTTAGGAATCGTCGAGGTCCGGATGTTTTCAAAGGCTTCTGGATTCATAGATTGTGCGGAGGCAAAATGGTGTTTCAGCCGTTCCGCGTGCGTATTATCATTCCGCGTGCGCCTTATCTTAGTTACCAATTCGAAAATGGTCAATTTTGATATGAACTTCCAAGTCAGCCAAATACATTAGTTTGTGTAGCGAATCGTCAACAATAAACACAACGGTCAGCATGGTCCCGAAATCACAGGTCGCGATAATCGCATTGATTAGTTTTTTGCTTGGTGCAGGCGGTGCGTACTGGTTTGCCAGCGGTCAGCCAAATCGCGGCCCGGTGAATCTTCAAGGCAGCGAAGTCGCTGCAGTCTCCAACGGATCGGCCGACAAACCTGAAGGCGAGATGGGGACGCAGGGCCCGATAGCCACGGTCACAAAATCAGGTCAAAACAAATCGTGGTCACAATATCGAGGCGATAACGGTCAAGGCGATGCAACGGATGCAGACATTCCGGTTAAATGGTCAAACAAAGAGAACATCCATTGGAAGACTCGCCTCGTTGGTCGTGGAGCTTCCTCGCCAATCATCGTGGGTGACAATGTCTTTTTGACGGCTTACACCGGGTTCTGTATGGCACTTGGCGACAAAAAAAAGAAAGATGACTTGCGGCTGCATGTGATCTGTCTCGATCGATTGTCTGGAAAGCAAAAGTGGACGCGATCGATTAAAGCCAATCCGGCTTCACAAAATCCTAACAAGGAATTCATTACTCACGGTTTTGCTTCCAGTACTCCAGTCTGTGACGGCGAACGTGTGTATGCGTTCTTTGGTGTGTCGGGCGTCTTCGCGTTTGATGTCGAAGGGAATTATCTGTGGCAAGCCGATCTTGGATCAGAGTATGACCATTTTGGGTCGTCCGCGTCCCCGATCCTTTACGACAATTTGTTGATCGTAAACGCCAGCCTGGAAAGTAAACGATTGATTGCGCTAGACAAAGTCACTGGATCAATCGTTTGGATTTTTGACAACGTCATTCGAACTTGGGCCTCGCCTTCGATTGGTAAATCAAAAGATGGTCGTGACGAGCTGGTGATGAATCAAAGTTTCATCATCAATGGCATTGATCCGCTGACCGGCGAAAAACTCTGGTCCGTTGATGGAATTAAGGATTACGTTGTTCCGATTCCAGTCATCAATGGCGACATCGCTTACGTCTCTGGCGGGAAGCAATCACGCATCATGGCGATCAAGCTGGGTGGAGCGGGCGATGTAACTGAAACAAACAAGCTTTGGGATTCGCCTTTGGTCGCCAATGTGCCTTCTCCGGTTTTGCACGAAAACAGCCTGTGCGTTGTCGGGGAAAATCGAATCCTGCAACAGTTTGATATCAGCAACGGAAAGCAGATGGCAAAGGCTCGCGTTGGCGGTCAGCAAAACGTATTCGCTCCGCTTGTCAAAACGCGTGACTACTTTTACCTGGCGACCCCCGGTGTCGGCATTTCGGTTGTCGAACGCAAAGCCAAATTCAAAGTGGTTGCGACGAACAAGCCGGATCGCGAAGACGCGGTTTCCATGACGGCTTGTTCAATGTCTGGCAACGATCTTTTTTACCGAACGGACGACTGGATTTATTGCGTCGGAAAGACGGATAAGCCTGTCAGCCAACAAAAGGTAACGCTGGACGAAGCGGCGGAGTTACTAGTTTCCAAACCCAAGCCTAATCTTAACCCTGGTAACAACAAGCCGAAACTGTACGTCCGATATATGTCTGGCACAAAAGAAGAGACAAGTGCACTTGTGTTGCGACCGTACGACAACGTCATTACCGAAGGTGAGGAGCGCGAGTCGTTAGTGGCATTGGTCGGATCGCATTGGGACGAGTATTTGGCAGTTCGCGCTGATGAGAAAGCTTTGTTGATGCAGCAAAACCAAATTCCGGACGAAGACTACGTCGCAGGATTTTCTGACATCGAGAAGCGAATGATGGCGCTGGACGGAAAAGTCCGTGGAAAAGTCAGGTCATCTTTTTCAGAAGAGCAAATGGCCCAGCACAAAGCCGATCACGCGGCTTACATTAAATCATTGGACGAAAAGACGAGAGCCCAGCACAAAAAAGGAAAGTAGCATTCGTTTGATCTACTTTAGTGAGTACTTTTCTTGCCAGCTCTGAGGGATCGGCAGCCTTAGGCCATAGAAGTAACGAATGAGTTGGCCGTGGTGCGCGCATTCATGTTCCAGCAACTGAAGAATCATTTCATTTTGCGTATCCGTAAATGAATCTATCAGTGTGATTTGTTCGTTTACAAGTTCTTCGGAATTCTTGATACCTTTGAGTAGATCAGGTTTTCGTTTGATCTGTTCGGCACTGAGCGAGCAAGTAAATCCGGACCATCGTTGAGCTGTCAGGGCTCGGCAATAACTCTCCCGAGCGCCGACCACGCACCACAACTGTTGGCCAATTGTGTTCGATGGAATTTGTGGCAGTTTCTTTTGAAATGCAGACTCGTCAACTTCCTTAACGAGATCACGGTACAGCTGAAACGATTTTTGGAATCGTGCATCGATGGTTTGAGCTAGTGCCGCGAGCACGAATTGGTGTTGCTTGAAGAGCTGAAATCCTTGATTCTT
>CAZPBE010000083.1:0-14424 GCA_964584615.1 uncultured Pirellulaceae bacterium
AGTGGCCGCTTTTAACCCGCGAATCACTGGCCGCTTTTACCCGCGAACTGACACTTGAGTCATCGACAGTCGTATTTTGAGTTTCGCTTTTTAAGATTCTGGAAGCTCAAAGCCTGCCTTAGAATATGCTTGCATCAACTTTTCTGCTTCCGTCTCTTCTATGGCTTCAGAAAACTTGGCATCGAATTTTCGGGTCTTAACAAAAAAGACCCCACCCTCCGCGTCTTTAACTCTGATCTCACTGCCATCGCTTGCGTCCCAGTAGGTGCGGATTTCACTTTCTCCCTCACCACGCTTGTGCGGGATAACCTTGACCTTCCGGGCAGTGGTGTCTTCGCTTTTGGTCTCGTCCAAAATCTCTTCGATAACAAACGGCTTGTCGTAATCACTCATGATTGAATCCTTGAAGTGGAATAGAAAAGTTGAATGCGAATTCTATCAAGTTCGGCAGCCAAGTAAAACAATCCGTTGCACCCCAAAACCGGCCAAGTGTCCAAGCTGTTTGTTTACGCCAAATTACCGACCAATCGAACGTACTCTCCAAGAAGTCGAACGTGGAAATTCACTGCTTCCCAACCAATCTCTTTAACTTTAGTTGCGTCCACCAAGCGAATGACACGAAGCTGCTCTATGCCATTCGGATCTTTATGGGCAATCACGTTGTGACGAATTTCAGTCAACATAGGAAAACAACGCTTCTTTAACGAATTTAGCCCCTTCACGGCTGCGTCAATCTCCGCAAGTGATTCAGCGTCCAACAAGTCAGCAACTGACTCACGAAAGTCTTTGCCATGAAAGTGATTGAGGTTGTCAAGACTCTCTTTTACATGGAGTGACGCGATCCGTGCAAAGTAGTTCGCCTGAACTCGATTGTCGTTTTCGATACTCGCATTCAAATGCCTCAGTGATATCAAAGTGTCAAGAAGGCATAGTGAGTTGAACAGAGCCTTGTCCATGAACGGATGCAAATGCCTTAGCTCTTCTTTTTCAAACATCGTTGGGTACATGCTGAGCAAATGTACATTCTTCTGCGTTTCATCTAGTAGATTGTCAAAAGACTCAGTCACTTTTTCACTCCATGGTTCGATACATTTGTTGAGCGAGCCAAGGTAACAAAGGTTCGCATCAACACGTATTGAATTCAATCAGATTCAATGATCTGAACTTTAGGTCAATGTTTTGCGTCTCATTCGCGTTACAATTTCAACTTCAAGTTATTTCGAAAGGCAAGTTTGTGTTTACCATTGCAAATGAAGCAGACGTTCACACCTTCTTACTGGAACATAGTCTTTACGAAGAGTGTGAAGTTGGCCTCGACCCCTCTGATGATTACGGCCCTAGTCCTGGCGTTCCCGACTCACCGGTTCCGCCCGGAACTTACAACGTCTCCAAAACGCTGGACTGTTTTTGCCTAACCTGCAAAAGGCCTTCTGTGTTTGTGGCGACCATTTACCAAGGATACGCGTACACACTTATTAATGGGGCTGATGTTGAATTTCTTTGCACTAGATGTAACCATCAAAAGTTGATTTTCCATTTGAAAAACAACGAAGATGGACATCCAAAGATTCAGAAAATTGGCCAGTACCCTTCACTTGCCACTTTGCAAATGCAGGGGGTGACAAAGTACGTGAAAGTCTTGGGCTCAATTGACTTCGAAGAGCTAAAGAAAGCAATTGGACTTCACGCACATGGAATCGGCATTGGTGCGTTCGTCTACCTTCGAAGGATTATTGAAAGACTCGTCGCCAAGTGTAGAGATGACGCCGTTACTACAGGTGACATGAAAGACGATGATGAGTTTGATCAAAAACGCATGAACGAGAAAATTGAAATATTGAAAAACCACTTGCCTGAATTCGTTTTCGAACAACGCAACACAATTTACGCGATCCTGAGCAAAGGGATTCACGAAAGTACTGAAGACGAGTGCAAAACGAACTTCCCCGTCTTAAGAGCTTCAATCGAAATCATTCTTGACGAAGTGATCTACAAAAAAGAGCAAAAAGCAAAGCGTGATCTGGTCTCAAAAACGCTGCCCGAAATAAAGAACTCATAACAATCCTGGTTGGCTCGCTACAGAGGCTGCTCGCGTACACCCAAGTCGTCCGTGAGCGGGTCGAACGCTCGCCATGCCCTTTCTGATTTCATCCAAACGGCAACGCCTTCAGTGAGGCTTCTGAACGCTTTCAGGATATCGCTGGTCAATGCCACATTGCCGTTAATGTTCTCTCGAATGTGCTTCTCACCTGACATCGACATTACAATGTCAACTGCTTCTAGGTGGGCAAGAAACGACTCCGACTCAAACTTGACCAGCATTTGCTTTGCAATGTCATCAACTGACGACACTACTTTTTTTTTTGAATCTTCTTCGTAATGTTTCAGTGTGGCCATAGTAAATCTGTGACGTTCAGACTTCTTTCCCGCGAACCATTCGCAATGAAAGAATGGCGTGCCGTTAGCGGCAATATCAATATTTGCCAATGTCATTACTGGACCGCCAGATTTGAGGACCACCAAGTCACCGACCGTGAATCCCTCGTGTTTTTCAATTCTAGGCATTTTGTGACTCCTCGGTTGGAACGTGTCCCATTACGACAAAGATCTTTCCATTTTGAACATCTCGCTCGATTACCTCATACGTCAGAAATGGTCGATTGAGAGATGATGGTACGTGGTCCATCTTTCCGTTGGCATCTGTCTTGACTTTTTGGAAGTCCATTCTCTGTTTGGGCGAAGCAAATTTCACACGCTTGCCGATTTGCGAATCCATTCTCAAAAAGTCTATTCCCATGAAATCTTGCTCTGGGTTTGGCTTTTCACTGTCAAGTTTTAATCCGTCAACTGGACCACCACTAAACAGTGCAACAACAGGACTGCTATTCATTACGGCCACAACATTGCTTTCGGGGTCAATTGCCTCAAGATAACTTGCAAGTTTTTGGGTTTCACAGATGGAATAGCCAAGAGAAGCAAGCTTTTCGTTGATTCCAACTGAATCCAAGCCTGTCCATTTGTCATCACTGCACTCAAGGACGTGCCCACCCGATGTTTCGCGTTGAATTTTGAATACCGGTCCCACTTTTTGATCGGCTTCCGTTTTCAAAAACAACACGCCGTTTTCGGGGGTTCCTCGCTGGTAGATTGTTAATACTTTCATCATCACTCCTTTTAAGAATCAAATACAAAGGTTTGTGGGTGACTGTTTGTCACAAGACACAAAAAGAGTAACAACAAAAAGCAACTTCCGTGCCGCTGATAAAGAAAGGTTGGCAAACTGCCCTCAATCGAGCTTACGCCACTCCCAAGGTGCAATAGGTTGTTCAGAACCACCCCATAACCCACGTTTTGCGTCACTCGCTTCTTTTTGCATCGCACTCAAAGCTTCTGACTTTGAATAATCAAGGTAATTCCAAGCGAATCCATCGCGAACCATCGCAGAACACACGTCCTGACCATCGACGATGATAAACGCAAGTGTTCTGCCGTAGCGATCTTTGCCGGTTTCGCCAACGATTACCAACTGTCCAAAAACCAATTCGCTCAAGTGTTGCTTGGCTTTGGTTCCGAAGGGTTGTTTCTTCTCGGGTGCGTCGATCGATTCCAACCTGACTTTGACTTCACTGGGTGGCTCGGTGCGATCGTCCAGAATCTTGATTGTATCGCCATCGGTAACGCCAATACGCTTGACGGTATAGCTTTCATCGATTGACTTGCCATGCAATTTAGACAACAACTCTGAAGTCGTCTGAGGGATAACGACTGGCGTCTGAGAGGCTGTGTTGCAACCGGCTAAAACTAACACAATGACGAGGATGAAGTTTCTCATTTTTTAATGCGTCGCCAGCCAGCGATCTAAATCGTAAAATTAGGGAGAATTGTCCGAAGAAAATGCTGTCGAGCCGAATACATAAATGGTCGGAACTTAATTAGGAGCTATAGATGGATTCAATAGTAGATCAGTTGATGGAAAAGCAAAAGCAGCACGACAGGGTTATTGGTGCCGATCTCTTAGCCTTTGAACAAAAAACTTTTGAGTTAATTCGAAAGCAGCAAAAAAGCGTCGATCAGATTCTTGGAAGCAAGGTGCGGGATTTTGAGCGAAGAACTTTTGAGGCAATCCAAAAGCAGCAAAGGGTTCTGGGTAGCAACCTCCACGCGTTTGAGCGAAAGACTTTTGAGGCACTTCGAAAGCAGCAGGAGATGTTTGAAAAATCAATAGGAGTATTGGAACGGAAATATTTGATCGAGCCAGTGGTTCCGATTTCCGATAGCTGCATACCGAACGCAATACGTGAATTATTCGAAGGCGAAGCTCCGCAATCTTCGTTCGAGTTGCTGGATTTATCAAACACTGCTATTTCGCTGGCGGAGTCAAGTTACAACGCAGGCGATATTTCTAAGGCAATATTCGAAGCCATCGTCAGCTTCGTAAAACGCACATATGAAAGCCTGCTAATAAACTTGCTTGCGTGCTACATCTTCTTCATTTGGACACAGCCTCATTCGCCTCCAGACAACTTTCGCCAAGCCAACATTCAAGTAAATGGAGAATGCCAGTTGGAGTTGATCCCATCAATAAGGATCGTTTATCAAGACGCCCATACTTACTCAAGAAATCGTGGTACGAGTGAAATCGTTGACTTCCTTTTCAGTGGTGAAATCGTTGAGATCTTAGAACAAAAAAAGAAGTGGCGATTGGTTCGCTGGGCAGACTTTGAAGGTGATTTTCACGAGGGCTGGGTGCGAGCGAAAAACCTTAGAAAGCCAAAGCCGCTGAGTACGCACTTCCTACGAAAGCAAAATACCCTCAAAACCGACTAGCCTAGGAAAGTTGAACAAAAAATCCCCGCCGGTTTGACCAGCGGGGATCTTGGTTTCATAGAAGCAGTAAATCGGATTCGTGACCGTCTTCGTCACGGATGATTATCTGCTGATCGTTTTCTCTCACCTTCCAAAGATGTTCGTACACTGCGAGGGCTCGTCGGACCGTGTCCGTCATGCTCGCGGAGTTCGACATCTCCATCAAGGCTTCGAGTTTCTCTTGCTGCTCGGTCGTAATCCGAAGATTCAATCGAGCAATCTTTTTCTTCTTGGCCATCGCCGTCATTCCTCCAGTGCATAAAAAACACACATGTTGCGAAAGCTAGTGTCAGCGTTACCACAATTGCAAACGCCCAAAGGGAATCGCTTACCAAGTATGAGACACCTGCCATCGTTAGCATTGTCACTACAAAGTAAAATCTTTTTGGCGGTAGCCAAATCAGTTTTGTGGTTACGTCTTGCCAACCTTCATAGTCAGGATTAGGCCAGTTTTTGTTCGTGTCGTCCACGCTGGAACTCCTTGATTTTGAATACTGATTCAAAATGGGAGGTCAGCGTAGAACGCAAGAACGGTACCGAATCAATCATGATCAGTCTCCCATCCTTTGCATCCACACCGTGTTAGTTTCGATTTACAACGATTGACAACCCAATCATGGTGAAGTTTCGATCAATCAACATTGGGTAAGGAAACAAAAAGTAAGTAAAGCCTTAAACGGCACGATCTAAATTCTCTATTCCGATGGGTTGTCATCGGCACAGGCGTGGCGAGCTGCCACGCAAACTATAGAGATCGCTTCAAACAGTCGTACTTTTTTGACGCATTGTCTGAAACGGACAGACAGGATTCCTCCTGCACTTTGAACAGGCATATAGCCCGTTTTGACAGGCCCAATGGCCCGTCACCGGGCCTATATTTGCCCGCACAAACAGTATACGCTCCCGGTGGGCATTTTGTGTGTACAAAAATCTCAGATCTGCAAATTTCCAGCAAATTCTTTCTGCTCACCGAATCGAACCACAACATTAGTCTCGCCGTGGAGTGTTGACGATCAACAGCATAACAGCCTCCTTGACATGCTCGGGTAACTCAGGCCAACGCCCCGTAATCGTCATCAAACGGCTGTCGTCACACGGATGGAGCCATAATTGCAGCCACTTTTTGTGTGGAATCGGTTTCGTTAACGCATACTTTGCTTTTGCTCAACTTGGCTTGCGGGTTCTATCCCCGTCACCCAACTCGCGTCGTCGCATCGGCCAACAAAAAGCCTTTCCAATGGAAAGGCTTTGGTGTTTCAGGCACATATGGCCTGAAACTGAAGTGTCTCTTCTGCTGCTCGAATCGGATACTTGCGCTGACGATCTTTGATCACGTGCGTTAGTGCATTGGTTAGTGACCAAGCCGTTCGTGGGCGGAACTCTTCATACGAAGGATCGTCCCACTCCTTAACCAATCGCTTGAGCATCGACGTACCGACGATCTTTTTTCGAAAGGCATCGAGAATGATGCTGTTCGCCGAGCCGTAGCAAAGCTGCTTCCGTTTCAAATGCAGAATGCGAAGCTGGGCTTGTTTTCGGTATGCGTCGAGCCCGTTCATTGCCGTCTTGATCCGGTCATAGAGATCGTTTTCGATGTTCCCTGAATGTTTGCGGAACATCTCAATCCCCTCTTCGGAACCGAAACAGAGATTAGTGCATACTAAGCAGCGTTCGCCGCACACGAGACCAAACGAAAGTGACTTGTCGATCGAGTTTCGAACTCCAACGGTCAAAGTCGTTTCATCGGTCACGTGAGTCTTGAGATCAAAGGTTCCAAAGAACCGGTCGTCACCACGAGCAACCGCCAAGTCCATTTTGGCAATTTGATAGCCCGCGTCTTTGACGGCTTTGGTGACATAGTCGACAGCCCGAGCGTGGGCAATCGGTTGCCAAGTGGCAGTCCCCTGCGGAGCAGGGATCGTCTTAAGTGCGTCGTAATCCAACCGACGCGCCCCAGGCGTATCAACGATGAGTGTCATAAGACACCTCCTGTGAAAGAACACGTGTTTGTTTGAAAACACGGTACGCCTTTCAAGCTCATTGCGCAAGAAAATCCGAAGCCAGTATGTTTCAGTTACTGAACAAAAGTAAGTTGCTCTGGCACATCGACAAATGCAATGCCAACTAAAAACGTCGCTTCGCGCCGTGGTCGTTTGCCGTAAAGCAAACGACAGCCGTCTGCGACGGGCGGTGGCGGGACCAATGAGAAAACGTCTATCCCAGTACTGTCGAATCTCACAAACAGATATGCCAAACATGAAGTCCCGCCTCCGAGGTTGAGCGTCATAGATGGCGTGTGTCTCTGTGACAGTAGTCGAAACCTCGGAGGCGGGGGTTCCACCCCCCTAGCCACGGCCCGGCGCCTTCATGTCGTAAGGGCTGGTGACAGCCATTTGCAAGCGATGGCTACTGCCAATCGCATCTCTTTGAGAGTGTGCCTCCCGTGCACACCTTTTGGTACAGGCTTTGGTACACCTTTTGGTACACCCTAAAAATGGCCCAAAAACACACCTGCTGACGTTCGCAAGAGGCTGGTCGCAGTTGGTGTCGCCTGCAAAGCAAAAATGCCTCACAGGGACTTCTGACGTTGATTTAATCGTCGTTTAAGTTTCGATAGTCTTCCTGCACGTCTCTACTGCTGTGAATAATATCAAGAACAATAATCCCCTCTTGCTCCGCCTTATAGATCACGACAAAGTCGTAAACAAAGAAACAGCGAATGTCTACTTCAAGGTCAAACCGTGCCACGCCCATTTGAGGAAACATCGCGAATTGGTGACAAGACGATTCAATTTTGTTTAGAACCGACATTGCAGTGTCCAAATCTTGCTCTTCAACCGCAATGAATTTTGCGATTGAAAGTAAACTCTCTGTTGCCGCTTGAGTGAATCGAACGTGATTCATTTTTGATCGCGGTTGCTCTCATCTGCAAAACGACTCACCTGCCGTCTGATGTCGTCCATATCCATTGGAACAATCAGGCCTTGCTCAACTTGACTCAGCGATCGCGCAACACGTTCTTTCAAGTCGCGGTGTCGTTTCTTCATTTCACGGAAAGTATTTAAGGCGGTAGCCACCAACTCAGACTCGCTGGCAAACTTTCCTGCCGATAGTTCGTCGTTGACGAACCCTTGTAATGTTGTCGGAATATCGACGCTCATAAAGTTTGAGGGAATGATGATTCCAGCGTAACACGATTAGGTGAATTCAGTCAATGTTTTGCAGACTAGTCCCCTCTTGGACCATGCGGCGCACCCAATGGTCAACTTTGGGTGCACGTGCGGCAAAAGTATGTTGGGCCCTTGGGCTGGCCTTACGTCAATTCAATTCTGAATTTCACAGCCTTGGCGTTGAGCCTACGGTCTGCCGTGGGGCAACTTCGTTTACCCAAGGGTGCGACAATCGGTGAGCAAGGATCTAAATAGTGCTTATTCAAAAGCAAAATGAAACATCAGTGACACGCCCTACCTCCATCACCGTACGGCATGCCGTGCGGCGCAAACAGGAACGCCTTACGTTGCGGCCAATGGCGAGCCCAAGGGTTCACCAATGGTCATGCCCAACGGCGCTTTGACATGCGTTTGAGATTGCCGTAGGGTCGAACCATACGTTTCACCCCACGCTCTATGATCAATGAACCAAAGGTCCCTCAATACTTAACTAAGAACGAACTCTATGAAGAATTCGGGCGTCATCCCCGAACGCTTACCAAGGACATCACGAAAGCTATCGCCAGGGGAGACCAAGAGCTTCTAGCACTCGCTCAATTGCATACCAAAACAGGCAGAATCATTGAAGCTACAGAAGTGAACTCAAACACTTGGAAAGAACTCTCCGATGAGGGCGAGAATCCAGCTTGGTATTTCTCACCAGAATTTGTTGAAATCGTTCGCCAAAGAAATTCAAAGAAGCCCCAAAGACGGACAAGGCCAGTGAATCAAGAGTCAGCAACAGACAACAAGACTGGTGCTACTCACGATAATTCTTTTGACGAGAACAGGGGATCCGAGCCAGCTCTTCCAAGTGACGCTGGAGCCCGGGCCGTCGTTTTGGAACACCTACAATTTCAAAGTCTCAAACATGCAAACGAAAACAAGGAATTGATGGGTCGGATTCTCAAGCTGGTTGAAACCAACCAACAACTCCAAAGCCAAACCAATTCTCTATTCAATCAATTTCAAGTGGCTCTACAGGAGGGGGTGATCTCCAGTGCAGTTGTTCCAGCAAAACAAAATACAACCCAACGCGAAACTGCTCCAAGTACAAAATCCAGTACTCAGGATTCCGTCATTGTCGTTGAAGAGAAAGTCGTCGCCACGACAAAATCCAAACCCGTTAAAACTACGAAACAAAAGAGAAAAAGTCCTAAAGCGAAAACTTCTCGAGTCAAATCTGGAGCCGCTAAAAAAACATCTGGGAAAAAGAACGTGAAACCAAGGACAAAAGCAAAGGTCCCCAAGGCACCCCAGAAACGAAAAGGATTCCTTAATCGGCTATTCGGCAACTCAAACGGATAATGGCCCTACCTGCGCAGCAAGAACGGCCATCCCGCGAGAAGCTATTTCAAGGCTTCGAGCCTTTGACAGCGAATTTTGTTTACTGCCCGAACCAACTGTTTGATGTGTGCTTGCCGTATAACTCTCGCGGCGTGGTTAGGTTGGTCGCGTATGTGATCCGTCAGTCACTTGGCTTCCGCGACGCTGACGGCAATCCAATTCGTCAAAATATTAGCATTCCATTTCAGGACTTTATTAATAAGGCACGCATCAGCCGTGGTGCAATTGGTCCCGCCATCAAAATAGCGATTGAAAACAACTTCATCGTTTGCACAACAAAAGCTGCTTCAAAGTCCAAAGGCTTACCAGCGAAGTCTGGAGCCTATGCACTGAAGTGGGGGACCAATCAATCCTACATCGCCAATCCAGATGAATTTGACGGCTTCTATACAGGTCCAGGTTGCAGGACGCCCATTCCAAACAGTTACTTTGACCAAATTATTGCCAGCGAAACATTGGCTGTCAGCAAAGTTGTCGGAGTGATTTTAAGGCACACTATCGGATATGAGAGTCAGTTTGGTCGTCGTGAACAAGTTGACCTTTCATACACGACGATGCAGAACTTCGTGAAAATTCGCGATCGCAAAACTCTCGCTGATGCAGTTAAACGTTCGCTTGATCAACAGTACATCTGCCGCGTCAAAGCAGGTAAGTTCGCCAGCGATGAAAAAGAACGAACGACATCGCGTTACGGCGTAAAATGGCTAGAGCAAGGTGATTTATCTGGCAACGGTTCAAAAACCCAACCAGCCAGTGATCGGTTCAAAAATCCAACCAAGTACGGTTCAAAAACCCAACCAGCAAATCGGTTCAAAAACCCAACCTCTTTAAAAACACAACTCAGAAAAGAAAACAATAAACAGCCTGTTGCTGTAAACAAAAAAGTTCAATTACTTCTGGGGGAGTGGTTTGATAGCGATACAATCGAAACTCTTTTGAATCGTTCGACGCTGCAAGAAATTGAAAACCAAGTCGCTTGGCTCCCGTTTAGAAACCCGGGCGAGAATCCAGCGGGGATGCTGCGGCGGTCAATTGAAGATAGCTGGTCCGCTCCGGCGGACCAGCAGCGCCAACAACAGCGCCAGAATGTAGCAAAACGCCAAGCTACTCAACTTGCAGCAATACAAGATCAAACTCGAGCTGAAAACGATGCAATTGTGGACCGCAAACAGTCACGACAATCTCTTCTTGCCAATTGGAATTCTCTTTCTGCAGAATCCCAACAATCTCTTCGCGAGGCAGCGATTACGTCTGCAAAAAGCGAAGCCATCAAGCGAATCTTGAAGCGAAATCAAAGCCAAGAAGTTCCGCATTGGTTCATTCTAAAACAGCTTGAAAAATCGAATTAATTTCCTTTCCCACTCCATGTCCAACAATTCTATCCCAGGCCAATCTCACAATATCAATGCAGAACAAGCCGTCATTGCCAGTGCATTGATGGATGCTGACCAACTACATGATCTATTGGCGGTGCTTTCATCAAATGACTTTTTTGATCCACTTCTTGCGGCAGTCTTCAAATCGATCGAACAGCTTTTTGAAGAGCAAAAGTCAATCGACTTGTTCACCGTATCAGATAGGCTTGCGACTAACGATAAATTTCAGCAACTTGGCGGAAGCACTTTCTTAGCGCAGTTGATTTCCACAATTCCTTCCGCCGCGATCGCCTCGTCGGTTGCCGACATCGTCAAGTCAAAAAGTATTCGCCGCAAAGTTGCAAAGATCGGAACATCGCTAGTAAATTTGAGCGTTGATCAAAACCAAGAAGCTGCCGAGCTTGTTCAAGAAGCGGAAAAGCAATTGTCTAGGCTTGCAGATAACGCGACACAAACCGAATGGGTTCAGCTTTTTGACGCCTGCGACAAACGTTTTAATGACTATAGCGAAGCGTTTGAGTCAGACGATCCAAGTGCTTTTGCGGGGGTGGCGACTGGATTTGTCGATCTTGACGCAATTCTTGGAGGTCTTCTCCCAGGCCATTTGATGGTTTTGGCCGCGAGACCAAGCATGGGCAAAACGGCGCTAGCGATGAATTTCGCTCGCAACGCGGCGGTCGAGAAACAAAAGGTGGTCGGAGTGTTTTCACTTGAGATGTCGAGGGAGCAGCTCATTGATCGATTGGTGGCTGGAGAATTGGGCGTTGAATCTCGAAAGCTAACTCGCGGAACAGTTTCAGAGTCTGAGTTTGAACAATTGGGCGGCGTGATGGACTACTTGAGAGACTTACCAATTTTCATTGACGACCGTGCAAAGAATGTTGCTGAAATATCAAGTAAAGCACGTCAGCTAAAGCGAAAGGTCGGCTTAGATCTCTTAGTGATCGACTACCTTCAATTACTTGAGGCCTCGGGTTCGACTGCGAGAGACAATCGAGTCCAGCAGATCTCAGAGATCACTCGTCGATTGAAACAGCTTGGACGCGAGCTGGGTTGTCCAATCGTTCTTTTATCTCAACTCAATCGCGAATGCGAAAAACGCAATCCGCCAATCCCCGTTGAAGCGGATTTGCGCGAGTCTGGATCGATCGAACAAGACGCCGATAGTATCTTGATGCTGTATCGAGAAGGGAGATATAACGAAGACTGCGACCGTCCGACAATTACAGATGTTCTCGTTCGCAAACATCGACAAGGTCCCACTGGACGCATTGAACTTGATTTCGATCCCGAGCGAGTGCGTTTCAGTTCCGTTTCTTATTCGCACGTTCAACAATAGTAGTAAACGAAAACGGTGGTTGGACTTCACCATTTACCATTAAGCGTCCGTATGCGTGGAAACGGGGCAGTGACACGAGGTCTTGCGAGTTGACTTGATCGTCAAGCATTGGTGCGATCTCGACAGCGTCTTTCTGGCTGACACGAAATGAAACGAAGTTGGCAGCGTTCGCCAATACGATTGGCAAGACTTCATCACGATCGATACTCGCTAGGCTTTGCGTCGCACTCCATACAGCGACGCGATATTTCCTTGCCTCCGACAGCAAGCTCATCAACGCCTGAGGGTTACTGTACAGCTGAAGCTCATCGAGGAAGACGGAGTGGGGGACTCGATCGTCTTCTGGAATTTCGGCACGTGACAGCGCAGCGTTTTGAATAGAACTAAGGACAAGGCTGCCGAGTGTGCTGGCTGCCGTCTGTCCCATCTCTCCACGAGCAAGGTTGACGATCACAATTTTTCCTTCATCGAACGCACGTCGAAAATCAAACGACTTTCCTGACTGGCATAGGATTGCTCGCAGCTTGGGCGTCAATAAAGCATCAAGCTTGTTGATAACACTCTGGGTGAATTCGATTTGATTTCGCTTGCCCCAACTGGCGAAAGTCTCGAACCAGAATTGGCGAACGATGGGATCGGTAACGCGGGACAGGATGCGTACACGGGTTGGTTCGTCGCTTAGCATTTTACGAACATCGGCAAGCGTTGTGTCTTGGGCGGCGATCGCTGCAGATAAAGCCATTTGCAGGATCTGCTCCAAACGCGGCCCCCAGCTGTGACCGAATAGATTTCGCATTCCAGATAAAACCGAGTCTGTTACCACGGGCCAGCGAGTTGGATCCGGACAGAAAAGGGGATTGAAGGCAATCGGGTGGTCACTGAGCGGAGTAAAGCTCACCAGACGGTTGCGTTCTGGTTTTGGAATTGAGTGTTCGATACTGCGTGCAAAATCACCGTGGAAGTCCACCAGTGTTATTCCTTGACCGCGTTCGATCAGACTCATGATCGCGGTCGTAAGCAACGTCGTCTTACCACTACCTGATGAACCTACGACGAATCCATGTAGGGCGGCGTCTTTGTCTAGCAATCCAAACCTATTCTTGTTTGAATGAAAACAAGTCTGGCCAAGCTGCATTAGATTCTTTTGAGTGCTTGTCAGTGGAAGGTTTTTTGGAGCTTCCAGCTGAACGAATCGAGAAGTAGCTAGTGATTCTGTCTTGTGAGCTGGCGGATGGAAGATTGAACTGACTTCATGACAACTAAGAAGGAATGTTGGACGTCTCTTAATTCCCGTGGTCCGCACCTTTGAAAGTTTAAACTGGCCTAGTCGTGGCGCGTTGAATTGGGCCAGCGGCGCGAAGATCTGATGGATGAGACTGGTTGCCAAGCGTGTTTCATTTGGTGGACCAAAGACCCGTATCCGAATAGAAGCTTGAAAACATGAGCCACTCAACTTGTTCGATCCAGATTGAACATCTGTTTCCCGCTCGTGATGCCTGGCCGATCCAAGATACATCGTTTTGTCATCAATGCTCTCATCTCCAAACAATCGCTTTAAGCACCATGCTGGCAATCGAAACAGAGCCTTGTGCGAGCGAGCGGATTTCTCAAATAGGCTAGCTAGAATCGTGTTGCCTTGCATCACTTGCGACTGTAGTCCTTCAAATGCCTTGCGATGCACTTGCTGAAATTTTGGTGCAAGCGGGACAAGTGTGATTGAAAAATGACCATAAAATCGCGAGTGTTGATTCACAACCAGCGAACCAAGTAGCGTCGAGAGGGGATCACTTTGAGTAAGCAATTGTTGCCAACGCTTGATTGAATGTCAGTTTGCGGGTTAAAAGCGGCCACGAAGTTGCGGGTTAAAAGCGGCCAGTTTTGGGTGAGTTGCTGTGGTTAATTGTGTGGTTTTCTGGGGTTTTTTAAGACTGAGCCGGTTTGCGGGTTTGGCCGCTTTTGGATTTGCCGTTTGCGGGTTTGTCTGGCTCTGAATTGACTCGATTTGCCGCTTCTTTTTCATCGGCAGATTTGCCGCGAAGCCTGTAACTTCGTCCGGTGATTTGGATCACTTCGGCGTCCTGCAAGAAGCGATCGAGGATCGCGGTCGCTGCTGGGACATCGCCAATCAACTTGCCCCAATCCTCCAGCGGGCGATTGCTCGTCATCACTGTTGAGCGAAGTTCATGTCGACGCATGATCACTTCGAACAGAAACTCGCCGCTCTTCTTGGGGAGCTGCTTCATGCCCATGTCGTCCAGGATCAGCAAGTCCGGTTTGAGATACCGCT
>CAZPBE010000084.1:0-14208 GCA_964584615.1 uncultured Pirellulaceae bacterium
CTAGACTCTTTGCGGCATTTTGCGCTAAATGTCTTTTGTGTTTCGCGTTTTGGTTAAGTAAAGCATCGATTATTACTTAATTTTGGGGGATTGCTACGACAGTCGCTTGCCCAAACGTGCTTTTCTTTCGGCAACACGTAACTAAAATGGAAGGTAAACATTCTCTCCGAGAGAAACCGAGGCTAACGCTCAAACGGCCAGTAATAATAACGTTATCTAACGAACGTATTGGCAAGAAACTCCCCCTTCTTTATTGATTTCAAGTTTGAGGAACTGGCTGACTTTAACGCCTGGGACTTACAAACGCGACAGTACTGAAAATTGTTTCTTGAAGGAAACGTTTGATGCGGATAAATTGATTGAGAATTTGGAGCTGGTGATCAAAGTCACCGATCAACCCAACGCCCGAGGAATGAGCTAGGTTGAAATTTAGGGGAAGAGAAAATGTCAAAGCAAGGATCCGCATCGATTGCTGAACCTGTCGTCGCACCCAAAGAAACGGTCAAGCGCGATAACAAACCCAAGCAACAACCACGATACAGCGTTATCTTGTGGGATGATGATGATCATTCTTACGAGTATGTGGTGATCATGATGAGGGAATTGTTCGGCTTGCCTTTCGAGAAAGGTCTCGAAATCGCCAAGAACGTGGACAACAACGGAAAAGCCGTTTGTCTCACGACGACTAAGGAACACGCAGAGCTTAAACGCGACCAGATTCACGCGTATGGAAAAGACAAGTATATTGAGCGGTGCAAAGGCTCAATGTCAGCTTCCATTGAACCGGTTCCCGGCAGCTAACTGCAAATTCAATCCAAGGCCAATTCGTGTCCGCCAAGTTAAAAACTGTGACCTTGGGTTGCAAAGTCAACCAATATGAAACGCAATTCATGCGTGAAGGATTATTAGGCGCTGGATTCACTGATGCGACGCCCGACCAGACGGCAGACCTGTGCATCGTCAACACTTGCACGATCACCAATGAAGGTGATTCAAAGAGCCGACAGATCATCCGTCGCATGAATCGCGAAAATCCCGACGCGCGAATTGTCGTGATGGGATGTTATGCGACGCGGGAACCCGATGCCGTCGCGGCGCTGCCGGGCGTGAGCGAAGTCGTCACCGACAAGCGCGAGATGCCGGACCTACTTGGCAGGTTTGGCGTCGTCGATATTCCAAACGGGATTTCCGGACTCGACGGACGACATCGAGCCTATGTAAAAGTGCAAGACGGTTGCTTGCTTAAGTGCAGCTACTGCATCATCCCGACGGTCCGACCGTTGATGGAAAGCCGAAACAAGAACGAGATCCTCGAAGAAGTTCGCCGGCTCGTTGATAATGGTTTTCGCGAAGTCATCCTGACAGGAATTCACCTTGGCCACTACGGCGTCGACTTCAACAAAGGCAAACCCAAATCTGAATGGACGCGACTGTCGCATCTGGTTCGCGAGATTTGCGAAATCGAAGGCCAATTCCGAGTAAGGCTCTCCAGCATCGAAGCGACTGAAGTGACTCGGGAATTGATTACAGTCATGCAGGACTACTCTGAGAAAGTCTGTCCTCACTTGCACGTTTGCGTTCAAAGTGGAAGCGACAAAATTCTCCGCCGGATGAAACGACGTTGGACGCGCAAGCACATCATGGACCGATGCCAGTTGGTAAAGGAAGAGCTTTCGTTGCCCGCATTTTCGACTGACTTGATCGTGGGGTTTCCTGGAGAAACGGATCAAGACTTTGAAGACTCGCTCGACGTTTGCCGAAAAATTGGTTTTTCCAAGATTCACATGTTTCCGTTCAGCCCTCGTCGCTCGACGCCGGCGGCTACGATGGATGATCAGATTTGCGGTAACGTAAAATCCGAACGAGGGCGGATTGTCAAATCGCTTGAGTCGGAACTGAAACTGGAATACTTCAATACCCTTGTCGGCAAGCCTGTCCAAATGCTCGTCGAGAAAAAATCGCCAATCGCAAAACTCAATCAGGATCTGACCGAGACGTCAGAAACGTTTTTGCTGCAAGGCACAAGTTGTCGCTACGCGCAGGTTCGGCTGGAGGACTCTCAAATTGAGCAACAGCCAAATGAAAACGACTTGGTCAACGTGGTCGTCGAAGACTGCGATGCAAACGGGCTCGTCGCCCGGCGCGCGAATTCCTGATGGCATAATTCGCGGTTGCTGGACAACGGGAAAGGCGACTGGTGAGCTGCCCTAGCTGACTGATTGAGCCAAAAGCTATCTTGCACAGGCCGACCTATTCGCTGTTTTCCGCGCGCCTTGCGAACTTCGCCCACTAATTGCCACATCTAATGCAGTGCTGGCACGATGCTGGCATTGGTCGTGAATTGCTCTTAATCAAGACGGCGGTCGTCACTAAACTCCCGCAACTTCCCACCCACCGTGCCGGATCTCAAAGGGCAACTATGCAAAATTCCTTCCAACAACCTTGTTTCCAACTCGACCACAGTCCCAATCGATTGTTCGCTCGCGCGTTGATGCTCATCGGGCTGGCAATGTTTGTCGCGATTTCGGTCGGCTGCCAATCAAGAGGCTTTGGTGGAATGGGATCCGCGAACTACGGGTACAATCAACAGCATCGAATCATGCAACCACCGGTCCAACCCGGATTCGGTCAACAGGCTTATGGTCAGCAAGAATTTGGTCAGCAAGGATTTAGTCAGCAACCCTATGGCCAACAAGTGATCCAGCAACCACCGGTAATGCAACAAGCCAACGGCTACGGCCGGCAAGCTTACAACCAGCAACCGAACATGTCGTCGATGGGTGGGTTGCAGCAATTCGGGAAAAACGTCGGGCAACGTTTTCGAGACGGGGTTGTGAATCGTGGCATCAACGCAGCGATAAACGGCGCGATTCGCATGACAGGGCTTTAATGCCCACCATTTGCAATTTGCTCATCAAAGACAATTGCTCACCAAAAGCAATCAGTTTGATACGTTAGTTGTCAGTCGATCGTGTGAACGGAGTCCACTCCATCGCGACTTTTGGATTTTCCAAACCTAGACGCTTCATCTTCTTGTACAGAGTCGTGCGGTTGATACCCAACTGATCTGCTGTTTCGTTGCGGTTCCAGTTGTTTTCACGAAGACACTGCATGATGATCACGCGCTCAGGACCTTCAAGAGCTTGCTTCAAAGTCTGTCGTGTTCCGGGAGCTGGAACAGGAAGCTTGGTTGGCATCATTCCTTCAGTCAGATGTGAAGGCAGGTCCTGAATACCGATCTCTGGCCCTTTTCCGAGCAAGACAGCTCGCTCAACAATGTTCTGAAGTTCACGAACGTTTCCAGGCCAATGATAGTCTTGCAATACTTCCATGGCTTGCTGATCAAAGCCACTAATGGACTTATCCTCTTCGTTGCAGACTTTCTGCAGAAAGTGTTGAGCCAGAGGCGGAATGTCCGACATTCGCTCACGAAGCGACGGAAGTTCGATATTGATCACGTTGACGCGATAGTAAAGATCTTCACGGAATCGACCATCGGCCACTGCTTGAGACAAGTTTTCGTTGGTAGCCAAAATCACACGTGTGTTGACTTTGAATGTTTTCGATCCACCAACTTGTTCAAACTCCAATTCCTGTAAAACACGCAGCAATTTGACTTGCATACTGGCCGAAGCTGTCGCGATTTCGTCAAGAAAGATCGTTCCACCGTCCGCTTGTTTGAATTTACCTTCCTTGTTCCCGGTTGCTCCAGTGAATGATCCTGCAACATGGCCAAACAACTCGCTTTCAAGCAAGTTTTCTGGAAGCGCTCCGCAGGCAACCTCAATAAACGGTGCGTCCCGTCGTTCAGATTTCTGGTGAATCGCTCGTGCAATAAGTGACTTACCTGTTCCGCTCTCACCGGTGATAAGCACAGAAGCTTTTGTATTGGCAATGCTGTCGACAATATCAAACGTCTTTTGCATTTTCCGGTCGGAACCGATGATGTTGCCCATATTGAACTTCTTGTCCAATTGAGCTTTAAGGCTTTTGTTCTCTTCGATAACCTCGCGTTGAGACAAGGCGCGATTGACAGAAATCAACAGCTCTTCATCGATCAGAGGTTTCGTCAGTAGGTCAAATGCACCGCGACGAACTGCTTCAACGCCTGTATCGACTGTGGCGTAACCTGTCATCAAAGTCACGACGACATGCGGATGATGTTTCTTGGAATAGTCAAGAATCTGCAAACCGTCTTCGGTGCCCAGACGCAAATCGACTAGCGCTAGGTCAATAGACTCATCTTTCAAAACAACTCGCGCAGACTCGATGTCGTTGGCGAGAGAAATTTGAAATCCCTGGTCAGCAAGCCAGTCTCCCATTGAATGAAGGAGGTGCTGGTCGTCATCAACCAAAAGAAGATGGCAAGTTTTGTTATTTTTGTTCGAGTTCATAGGAATCAGTTCGCGGTGACAAAATTCAACGTACTGAGATATGTAGGTCACAAAATCGCCACATCGAAATAAAATCGACACATATGCATTAACTAACGGGATATACGCAAAATTCCTGTCGAGATAGACCAGATTTAACCACCTCCTACCCCCTCGAAATAACCAGCTACGTGTCTAGTTATTTTTCGCACAAAGCCTTGTAATTCCTTGAATTCGAGTTACTTTTTTGCACTGACTTGCTAGAATCCACTGGACATTTTTCGTCATGAGACGACCCATTCCCTAGATGAATAATCGTTGGCTTAGGCAAATATCCTATTAATAGGACAACATGACGTTTTTAAAGTGTTGTTTGCTACTGCAGACTCCGGTTAATTAATAGGGAATCCGTACGCCTTTTTACTGACGATCTCCACTTCTCCAAACGACGGCCGTGGCTTTCCGCGTCCTAAAGGCAATTCAAAATGACGGTTCGAGTCGCACTCGCTGATGATCAACCCATTGCGATCGAAGGACTTAAACAGTTATTGCCGCCAGACAAATTCAAAGTTGTCGTGACGATCGAAAACGTAAGCGATCTTTCTACCCTGGTTGAAAAAAACCGCCCTGACATCTTGGTCTTAGAGTCACGCTTGGGTGGTAAAGACGCCTTGAAGTCGTTGGAGACGATCGCGGAATTTGATCCGACTCCGCAGTTTATTGTCTTCACTGCATTTTCTGACTCTTCATGTATCGCAAGAGCGAGCGCGCTAGGGTGTTTTGACTTCATTCCCAAGTCGTCACCAACACAGGACATTGTGAATGCGATCACCAATGCAGCCGATGGAAAAGAAACTCCACTCGACAGCCTATTAATCAAAGCACGCGCTCGGATGCGAAGCAATTCAAACAACGGCGAGACCCAAACGATTCTTACGGGTCGCGAGATGCAAGTTCTTCGTCACATTTCGATGGGGCTAAGCAACCGGGAAGTTGGCAAATCGCTCGGCATCAGCGTCGAGACAGTCAAAGAACACGTCCAAAACATTCTCCGCAAACTGAATGTCAACGATCGCACCCAAGCAGCTGTCTGGGCCGTTCGTCAGCAATTAATTTAGAGCCGACTTCAGTAACTTGATCGCCGCTTCAGTTTGATCATTGCCCAAGCACTTCGCCAGTTCTTCCATGAACGCCAATTGTTCATCGGTCACGGGAACAAGTTCACTCTCACCAGGGAGATTCGGCACAACTGACATTGAGATTGTCTTGAGTAGATCGTCGATGCCGGTGTTTTTTGTGGCCGCCGTATGAACGATCTCCATTCCAAGTTCAGGAGCTTCGATTCCATTTGCATCGACCAAATCAGTCTTGTTAATGACCAGGATCTTCGGCGTCAAATTCCGCAATTGAATGGAGATGTTTTCGATCTCTTCTGCAAACTCGGTTGCATCGCAGACAAATACGACCAAATCAGCGTGCTCAATTTCCGCGAGAGCTTTTTCAATTCCCAAACTTTCGATCACCTGCTCGCTTCTTCGAAGTCCAGCGGTGTCTTTGATTTCGATTGGCCAGCCATCGATTGCCGTATATTGCGACAGAATATCGCGCGTCGTGCCTTGCGTTTCGTGCACAATTGCCCGCTCGAAACCGACAATCGCATTGATCAAGCTGCTTTTTCCAGCGTTTGGCTTCCCACACAAAACAACGGTCCAAGGAATCGTTAGATGCTCACCAAGCTCTCGCCACTTGAGAAATGAAGCGACTCGTAGAGCCAATCGTTTTTGTTCTTCCTGGCTACCGTTTTCGCAGCCGTCGAGAAATTCCCGCCAAACCTTCTCCCAACCATTGAGCTGTTGGAGCAACACTTTCGCCGTCCGATCCGTTTTACATTGAGAGAGCTTTTCCTCAATCGCGGCTTGCCACCAACTGACATTCCGAGCTGCCTGCCATTGGCAAAGCTGGTCTACCTCTTCCGATTCCAACTGACGTAGCGAATGTTTGATCGATTCCACAGCGGCCACGCCACCGTGACAGTGGACTTCAAATTCCTTTTCGCCGATTCTGTGGACGATCAAGTCTTCGCCCGTTGAATTCCAAGTCCCGTAGATGATATTTCGCCGAATCGTGTTCAACGCTCGGCCGCTGACGGGTGTGAAACATTGCTCAAGGATCCGTTCACTACCACAACCAAGTATGCCAATCGCAGCGATCGCACCTCGGCCGCGATGCGTCAATTCAAAAAAACGGGTTGGCAAATCATTGTTCCGCATTGAAGACTATCGAATGAAGAAGCGGTTGACGCGGAAACTAATCGCTGGCGTTTAGCTTTTTTTCGCCCAACGCCGCTGCGCCGAGAAGCACCAGGTTTGGCACGATCGTCCAGGCGGAGGGAAATTGAGCCAGTTTATCGCCGATCCCACCACCGGTGATCACGACCTTGGCATTGGGGTGTTGCTGTTGAAGTTGATTAATGATCCCAATCAAACCGAAAACCTGCAGTTGATGAACGCCAAGTAAAATTGCCGAATCGGTATCGTCACCCAGCCTAACCGTTTCCGGGGCCAAGTCATCTTTTGATTCAATTTGAGTTTTCGAGAGATCAGGCAACGCATCGGTTTGATTTGACAACGCGTGAAGACACACGTGCGAACCAGGATAAATCAATCCGCCGAGGAACTGGCCATGAGTGTCAACGACGTCAACGGTGACCGCTGTTCCAGCATCAGCAACGATCACTGGATGTGACCCGCCCGTTCCAAGATGAGAAATCCAACCGGAAAGCAAGCGATCCCGGCCGATTCTTTTCCGCTCGGGGACTGCTTCAAGTTCAATCTCATCGGCCGTAATTACGTGAAACGTGTCGCCGGGACGATCTTGCTGTACCCATTTTCGCAGCTGCTTGGTCTGTTCAGAATCAACGCTGCACACAAACCAATTGCAAGGGTCAGCTTCAAACTCAAAATGTTCGTTGAGCAAGCTTTGCTTGTCCGAAAACTCAAGCGACTTTTCAACGCGAAGAACTTTTGCAGCGAGCTTTGAATTTGCAACCTGGCGCTCTTGGTCTGTCCCAGAAAACACATCACTAATGTTGTTCGCATCGGTATGATCGACCACTAATTTGAGCGAACTGTTCCCGATGTCCACCGATACTACAGGCATGAGTTTCGATGCTCCGTCAGTGTAGATGAAATTCTGTTGAGCAGATCGGGCAAGCCAGCTCCGGTCACGGCTGAGATTAGAAAAACATCATTCCCGGTTTCTTCACGAAGCTGATTGGCGATCGACTCGGCATCAGGAAGTTCCGCTTTTGTCACGACAATAATCTCGGGGCGATCTTTTAGTTGTTCGTTAAATTGAACCAATTCGTTGCGAATCGACTTGTAATTTTCGATTGGATCCGATTGGTCAATAGGACTTGGTTCAACAAGGTGAACAAGGATTCCTGCCCGCTCAATGTGTTTCAAAAAGTCATGTCCGAGCCCGACACCTTGATGAGCACCTTCGATCAATCCAGGAATGTCAGCCAAAATGAAATTGCGATCCGCATCGATGCTGACTTGTCCCAGATTCGGGAATTTGGTTGTAAACGGATAGTCAGCGATTTCAGGTCGTGCCGATGACAACCGGCTAAGCAACGTGCTTTTCCCGGCGTTCGGTTTCCCGATCAATCCGACGTCGGCGATCACTTTCAATTCCAACACCAACAAACGAACCTCCCCTTCGCCTCCCTGGGTCGCCTGACGGGGTGCCTGATTCGTGGATGACTTGAATCGCGTGTTTCCTTTTCCGCCACGTCCGCCACGCGCTGCAACCACACTGTCGCCCTCGTTGGCAAGATCTTTGATGACCAACCCATTGGCAGAATCAATGACGATCGTCCCGGCAGGAACTTCGATGATCAAATCATCGGCGGCTTTTCCGTGCCGCCCCGCACCCATCCCATTGACACCATTTCCTGCGCGAATGTGATGTCGATTTGAAAGATTGACGAGGCTGTTGACACCTTTGCGTGCCTGCAACACCACGCTCCCGCCATGTCCTCCGTCACCGCCGTCAGGTCCACCATTGGGTACATACTTCTCCCGTCGAAAGCTCATGCAGCCGTGACCGCCGCGCCCTCCACTGACTTCAATTTGTACCTGATCAACAAACATGTTGGCTGTGTCTTTTTGAGTTGGTCGAAGAAATCAGAAAGGACCTGACTTCATAAAAAAAGGACGCCCTGCAAGGGCATCCTTGATTATTTCTTATCTCCAGCGGTCAATCAAATCTGATCGCTGTGACTAGTTGGCTTCGGCAACGACATTGATCCGTCGGCCTTTACGATCAAACATGACTTTGCCGTCGACCAAAGCGAACAGCGTATAGTCTTTGCCCTGGCCAACGCCGCGACCAGGATGCCATTTGTTACCAACCTGTCGAACGAGAATATTGCCCGCGTAGACAGCTTCGCCACCAAATTTCTTTACACCTCGTCGCTGAGCATTTGAATCGCGACCGTTACGGCTGGAACCCTGTCCCTTTTTATGAGCCATTTCTCTTTACCTAATATCTAAATTGATCTCGTAGTTTGTTTGGCGGCAACCGCCTCATCGACAGATGTTTGACATCATGACTCTTCGGATCCGACGATCGAAAAAGTGAGCCTTGTTGGAGACAACAAAAATTGTCGAAGAATTCAAGTGCAGAGAGGTCTCACAGGCCTTCGGACGGAAGGATTGGCCTCTTTTTGGTCCAACACTTTGATCACGGATTCTAGCGGTAGATCCACATATGATCAAGGCTTTTGATGAACCGAATTCCCTTGTAATTTGGCTCCCAGAACTGCGGTTCGAGCCCCAAGATAAAGGTCGTTGCCCCCTGTTTGAACACCCATTTCCGGCCCTCAATCAACTTTTCGACGCCAACTTCCTTGTCCACGGTGTAGCCCGCATTGGCGAAAGCCTCGGTCACCGCTGTCGGCAAATTCCCCTTGTCGAGCACTGGAGCCAACGCCGATTCGAATGATTTCAAGTCAACCATGCCGTCCACCTCGACAACCAGGACTTCCCGGTTGGTGTCGGTTTTGACTTCGTACCCACGAATCAGGGGACCGGGAAGGTCATACCGGCGGGTAATCAGGATTTGCTCTCGCGGGTCGTCAACCAGCGGAATCCCATACTTGACCCGATCTCTTGTTTCATCAATCGTGTCACCAGCGCGGAAGAAGTTCAACTGCAACGTCTTACGCTTGAACGAAATCGCGTCATCTTTGCGAACGATTCGATATGCATTGGTCAACCCGGAAGCATAAACGCTTACATAGTCGAGCTGTGGATCGACGTCTTGCCAAATCGCAACACCCCAGACGCCGACGTCTGAATCAGCCGTAACTTGAGGAATTTTGGCTTTGGACATTTGAATTCCGTCCAGCAACTTGCGGCCCGGATCTTCCAGGTTCTGAATTTGCTGCACCGCCATTGGGTCGAACGTATCGCGGTAAGCAACTTTCTTGTACGTTTTGGATTGCAAATCGAAAACCCAACCCTCAAGCGAAAATCGCGGCAGGAAGTATCTCGATTCGTCTGCGACCTTTTCACCTTGCTTTAACTCGTGCCGGACAAGATCAAACTCAGGGTTGTCTTTTACTTTTTCATAGGTCATCGTCTCGCCAAGGTCGCGAATTCGATAAACCATATACCAGACATTGCGTCTGCCGACGGTTCCGTCAGCGCTGGCAATTTTAATTTCGGCTTGGCGTAAACCCTTGAATGCAAAGTCAAGTTGCCAGACGTCCCGGAACATGATCACTCGATGAGCAAGTCCGTAAAGCGTCTCATCCACTGAACCTTCTTTAGGCTCATACTTGTTCAAGTTCAGATTGGGCAACGGCATTGGCAACGAGAAACTATCGCGAGCGTCAACATTCGATGGAATATCGATCACCACTCCAGGCGCCAATGTTCTCGAAATATACGCGCGATTGTTTTGCGCGATTGATTCTGAATCGGTGATAAACAACATCGCAATCGCAAGAACCGCAATCGTCGATGTAAGATACCTTTTGCCTTTTAGCATGGGTCGTCCGAAGTTCAAAGTTGGCAATTAGTTGATCGTGTAAAACAGCGAGGGACCAAATCTGGATCCAGATTGTGATCGAAATTAGGCTGTTTTTACCAATGTTTAAGTATAGTCACACGAACTGCGTAGGCTATCTTTTATCGAGTTTATTGATGATTAACGGGTAGCTGATCCTGAGGGCTTCGATTCAAACGCGGAAAAGCCTATTTCAGAAGTGCAGTCGTATCGATCATTCGGGTTTCAACACTGGCCCATGGCCAAGTTTTAACCGGAATTCCAGCTGTTTGACGCCGGATGAGTCTGCGAAACATTAGCAGGACAGATTTGCAATCTGATGACGCAAAGAAGACTGAAGCAAACAGCTTTTCGGTTCATTCGACTGGCTCAGTCAAAAATCCCTTGCCCGAATTCGCCAGACAACGGCTTGCTTCGACCAGAAGACACATCTTGATCTTTTGGTTTAAGTGATGGCGAATGAGCGTCATGGACTTGATCCTGCCGCTTTTTCTTGTCCTCTGGTTTCGAATCAGATTCTTCTTTTGAATCCGTCTCTTCTTTTGCAGACTTGTTTGCCTTGTTGTTGTTCTTATTTGCGTTGGAATGATGATTGTCGTCGTAAGCTTCATCATAGCGAGACCGATAGCCGGGGGCTTTGGCCAACTCAAGTTCCGATTGGAGTTCCTTAATGACTCGATTCTGAATCATCTCACGACAAGCCGCATTGATCGGATGCGCAATGTCGGCGTACAGTTTGGCTCGCCCGCCAGAATCATGCTGTATTCCATCAACCCGCAACTTTTGTCCGCAGTTGTTGCAATAGTGAGCGCGGAGATGATTTTTTGTTCGACACTTGTTGCAATTGGCAGTCAATTTACGACTGGGCATTGCAACGAATGGACCATTGTGACCTTCAATGATTTTCAGATCGCGAACAACAAACGCATGATCAAACGTGACACTACAAAACCCGCGCAGTCGATCTTCTGCCGATTCCATTAATTTAATTCTAACTTCTGTGATTTCCATAAGTATCCTCTGCTTACTCTCGGATGCTTCCTGCAACTGATTTTGTTAACTGAGTTCGATCGCTCGAACTCAGCGTGCGGCAACAGCTTATCTTCGCGTCGGGCCGTCGTGCCGACAGCTTCGTCGCTGCTCGTTTGGCATCAACATAGTTGTTGAAGATGCCGAAGTAACTTGATCCGCTTCCGCTCATTTGATGTCCCAGGCAATTCAAATCCAGAAACTCGTTTCGAAGTTCTGCTATCGCCGGAGTCAATTCATTTGCAAACGTTTCAAGTCGGTTGAACAAGCGCTTGCCAACGCCTGCCGAGTCTCCTTTTTTTAGTGATTGAATTAAGCCCACTCCCGGGGTGGATTGCGCCGGAACACGACAAGCCCGATAGACATCAGCGGTCGACAAACCGACTGTCGGCTTGGCAACAACGATGGCCATTGAAGACGGACCTTCAATAGGCTCGATCAATTCTCCACGTCCACGACAAACAGCCATTCCGCCATTCAAGAAAAACGGAACATCGCTACCTATGCTGGCCGCGATCTCGCGCATTTCGAAATCACTTAGATCAAAATCCCAAATGTGGCACGCCGAGATGATCGCCGCTGCCGCATCACTGGATGCACCACCCAAACCGGCCGCTGAAGGAATCCGTTTTTCCAACAGAATATCTGCGCCTAAAGATTCGCCACTGGCCGCTTTGCCGGTCGATACAGCTAACTCGCGAACACGGTCGAAAGCTTGAATGACCAAGTTCCGATCGTCGGACGGGATCGACTCCAATTCCGCCCCCTTCGATGAACTCGATTGGCATTGAGATTCCATTCGAATCAAAAGCTTAAGCTCACCGTCGTTGCGAGGTCGAACCTCAAGGAAATCATAGAGTGATACCGTAGACATGACGGTTTCAATTTCGTGAAAACCGTCGGTTCGCTTGCCAAGCAATTCAAAAAATAAATTCACTTTGGCAGGCGCCGCAATCCGGATTGGTTGGCCATTGCCAGAAATCTTCATGCTGCCCATCAATGCATCTAATTGCGCTTCTTCATAGCGCATCGGTCATCCCACTACACCGCATGCGGTTCACAACTCAGAGTCGGGGAACGGGGAGATTTGGTGTCAATCTTCAACGCTTCGTGCGAATACGATTAACAGGGCAAAGCTTCCTAGCCTCACGTGATAACTCTAAGAAAAGAAATTGATCCATCCAGATCAATTGCAGTAGCGTCTCGCCTAATCTATCCATCCACAATTTACCAGACTTTCATACTTTAGCCATTACTAAACTAGTAAGACTCGCGAATTCAATTCGTAAAACGCAATAGCTAAGTTTGGTAAACACCCTAACTATCCAATTGTAAAACCAATTGTAAAACTTGATCTGTAAACATCCGCGTTTCACTTTGCAGTTACTCGCGAAATCCATACAGAATGCCGACAAAATAGAGGTTTGCCAAAAGCAATTTTTCTTTGTACCGGTTAGACATTTTCGTAGGACGCACTACGATCCTCCGATACTCCTGAGGTTTCGTCACCTCAAACACAGAAGGCAACTTCCGATAACCCTATTCGCCAACAACAATCAACGTGCCTTGAATTCGTTTGTTCGTTTGTATAAGGGAATTGAATAAGGCCGACTGTTAATAACAGTTTGAACAAAAACAATCATTCGAAGAAATCGATGAACTCTGAATCTAACGAATCTGAAATTACCGTCCCCGAGATTCCTATGCCGGTCCTGGTAACTCGCTCAGCCTACGGCGGCGCTTTGATGGGACTGGCCAACTTAGTGCCCGGAATTAGTGGCGGCACCATGTTATTGGCAGCCGGAATCTACCCGGCTTTCATCGAATCGGTTTCTGAAGTCACGCGGTTTCGATTTAAGTTTCGTTCGTTGGCACTACTTGGATGCGTTGTCGCGGCAGCCGGAATCGCGATTCTCTTATTCGCCGGATTGCTGAAAGATCTGGTGGTCGATCATCGTTGGGTCATGTACAGCCTGTTTATCGGATTGACGCTTGGTGGCGTCCCGTTGGTTTGGAAACTGGCTCGACCCGCTTCGCCAAGCTTGATCGTTTCAGCGGCGCTCGCCTTCGCCGCCATGGTCGGTCTGGCGCTGTTGCAAGCCAATTCAGTCAACGCTTCAGATTCAAGTTTTCCAATGCTCTTGTTAGCCGGTTTGGCGGGAGCCAGCGCAATGATCCTGCCCGGACTATCGGGCGGGTACTTATTGCTGCTGCTGGGGCAATACGTTCCCATTCTCTCTGCCATTGACAGTTTCAAAGACGCGCTAAAGGCCGGCGACATCGGCGCTGCCATGGAACCGGCATTGTCGGTCATGCTACCTGTTGGAATCGGAGTCGTGCTTGGCGTGGTTGTGGTCGGAAACTTACTTCAATGGCTACTCAAGCGCTTTCGCAAAGCAACTCTCGGAGCACTGTTGGGATTGCTCATCGGTTCAACGGTCGGGCTCTACCCTTTTCAACAAGGTGTGCAACCCAGCGTCGGAGACGTGATCAAAGGAAAAACGCTAACTGCAGAAACAATCCAAGAGGTCGATCCAGAAGACTGGCCAACAGAGTACTTTCGACCGCAATCAACCGGCCAAGTCGGCGGGGCGCTAGGATTAATCGCCATCGGATTCGCGATCACGCTCGGCGTCGCTGCTTTGGGTTCAGGAAAAGGAAAGGAAGCAGCATAAACAATCTCAAATCTCAAATCTCAAATCTCAAATCTCAAATCTCAAATCTCAAATCT
>CAZPBE010000085.1:0-13548 GCA_964584615.1 uncultured Pirellulaceae bacterium
GCGAATCCCACTACGATGATCGCACGATTTTAGGTTTTGAAATGTCCTCTACAAAAAAACACGTGGACCGAATTGATCCACGTGTTTTGTATTTTCTTGCGTTGATAAAAATAATCAAGCAAGTCTATCTTTTAACTCACTGCAATTAGCAGCCGCCAAATTGAACGTCACTGTTATTTGCTGCATTGACAGTCAAGTTCTTTGATCCATCTGCATTGGAATTGATGATGTCAAAGCAATCGTCAGCAAGGTTACCGATCATGACATCAACAGCGTCAAACAATGCACCTGTCAACGCGACAGTTTCTGACCCAGCCGTTGACAAGATGTTACCGGTCGAACGAAGTGTCAAGAAGTCATCAGAGTAGCTGGAGCCTGTCAACACAAAGCTGGAATCAGCTTCGATGTTTGTATTGCTCAGACTGTTGAACGTCAACGAAGCCATTGTCAGCGAGTCGGTAGTAGCACCGCTAGTGTCGACACCTGTTCCGAGGTTGATGAAATCGCCTGTCACGTTGAGGTTGCGAATAACGCTCGTTTGGGCAGTTGCACTGTCAGTGACATTGGCCAAACCACCATCAGCAACCAGAGTCAGCGAGTTGGCTCGTGTGGCACCCGTCAAGAAGATGGCACTGTCCTCTTCAATGATTGCATTGCCCGTGCCGTTTGTGACAACCGTCAATGAACCAGTATTGAAAGTTGCGTCATACGTATTGCCTGCAGCATCAGTACCAGAATCACCCAGCGTGATACCACCATTGTTGGCCGTTGTCAGGCGAGTGTTGCCCGTAACATCAACGTTTGAGAATGGGCCATCAGTAATCGCGCCACCGGAATTCAATCGGAGCACAGACGCATTGTTATTTCCACCGATTTGAGTGGCACTGTTTTCCGTGATTTCAACGATTCCTGTTTCGCTCGTCGCAGTTGCGAATGTCAACGATCCAGCGTTGAAAACATCAGTCGTTGCATCACCAAGTTTGATGTTGTGACCAAAGAATGCAGCTGAATTGATAACATTGACCGTTGCGTTAGCGTCATCGGTAATGTCACCGTTGGCATTGATTACCGAGTTGCCAGCCGTATTGGCTCCTTCAATATTCAACGCGCTGTTCTCAGACAATTTGAATCGACCCGTTGTGCGGAACTGAACCGAACCAGCATTAAACAAGTCAGTTTGCTTGTCGCCCATGTTGACGCTTACCGCATCAAATTTTGCCAGATTATCAACGGCCACGCGAGCGTTGTCGGCATCGGTGATCGCACCCGCCGAAGTCAATGAGAACTGACCGGCTCGGTTCTTGGTTTCAATAATGTGGCTGTCTGAATCTTCAGTGACGAAATAATCGCCCAAGGTGAAGAAGTACAACGACCCTGAGTTGAACACATCACTCGGAGCATTACCGAGCACGATGTTGTCGCCTTCAAGTCCGGTTTGACGATTCACATTGATCGAAGTTCCTTCGGCATCGCGAACGTCGCCGAGAGAAGTGATGTCCAGCGAATTAGCCGTGTTGGTACCAACGATAACCGTGCCGGAATCTTCAAAGAAGTGAGCATGGCCGTTTGTATTGAACTGAATCGATCCAGCGTTAAACGTATCCGTTCCATGGTTGCCCAAACGGATTCGATTGGCAGCAGTAATATCGGCAAGCCCCTGAACGATAACGGTCGTTGTGCGACCATCAAAAACGCCACCCGCAGAATCGACGGTGAGTGAACCCATGTTACTGGTCAGGAAGATTGTATTGGTGTCTTCGTTTAGTTCGACATGACCCGATACATCGAAACCAGAACGGAAGAAGTTTGTAACGTCCGAAGCGTTGTCACCAAGGACGACGCTGTCGGCTACGAACCAACCATCGCCATCGACTTCAACCACAGCTCCAGCGGCGTCAGTAATTGCTCCACCTGCAGTAGCGATCAGGTCGCCAGTGGTACGAATATTGACGAATTCCATTCCGTTGATATCGGTAATCACAGCATTCTGTGATACGCCTGCGGTACTCAAGCTGACTTGATTGAAGTCATTGCTGACGTTGTTAAGTCCAATCGCGTTGTTACGCGCTGTGATATCTGTCAAACCACCGACCGTCAAACGACCAGCAGTACTGTCGCCAACTCGACCGTCAGCGCCAACGAGTCCGATCGTCAAGTTTTGCGTGATATTGTATTGACCATTGAACGAAACCAGGTTGACATCGTTGACCGTGATCGATTCAACGCTGCGAGCACCCGTGAAAGCACCACCAAAGGCAGCTGCCTGTGAAGACTTGGTTGCGTCGCCATTGACCACAAACTGTGATACGGCAGCTGCAGTAAGCGTTTGTACGCCTGCGGCAGAAGAGTTGATGTCTTGGCTTCCGTTGACAGTCAAGTTGCCGTTAGTAGCAACATCAACAACGGCAACGTCGTTGTTGTCGGACAAGCCGATCGTAACAACGCCGGCGGCATCAAAGCCAGTGAACGTTGTCAGAACTCTTCTGTCTTCCAGCACGTCGTAGCTGAATTTCCGACTTCGGCGATTCTTTTTTGTATTCGAGTTGTTTTTCTTTTGGCGCATTGGAGATTACTCCTTCAATTTCACAGATGTTCTTATGAACGATGATGTTAGGGTGGGGATAGGGAATCGACCTAACGCTTTGTGCTTTAAGTCTGAAACGAAACTTCTTGTTCTATCGATGGTGTATGGTCCACTTCATTCCACGCGATTCCGGATGTGGATACATCAATCAGTAGGTTAGGATTGCAAAACGGACGTATGACAACGTCTGTTTGCCATGTCAACAACAAGCCAATGGCCGTGATTGTCGGCGACAACTTTTGTCGGCCCCTTTTTTTCCACAAGATCCTGCAGCTCGATGCACCGCATGTGAGTGCTAGCTGCATGATTATGAGGGTCAAGAAAGGAACACAGGTTTGATCGACAGAAAACCTTGTTGGCTGAAGGGAAAAAGTCTACGATTCCGCTCCAATTAGGTTATTGCTCACAACATGCAGGGCGATTCCCCATTTTTTCGCAATTCAGACGTTCTAGCTAAAGTCGCTGGCAAGAAAGAAACTGATGCAAAACTTCGAATTCAAACGAGGCGGTCGCAAGTGCTCAGTTTCAAATGATCCGTTTCAACCTGGCGATGAATTCTATTCAGCGTTGATTGAGCTAGCTGATGGCGGAACCGAACGAGTTGATTTTTCTACCGATAACTGGGACGGTCCCCCCGCTCACTGTATTGGTCACTGGCGACAACGAATACCGAATCTGGAATCCGGGAAAGTCTACTGGGCTCCCGACAGTGTGTTGTTGGCGTACTTTGAACACATTAATGAACAGCCCAACAAAGCCGATGCGGCGTTTGTGATGGCGATTTTGTTACAACAAAAACGAATTCTAACTTTGAAGAATCAAGAGGAAACGGAATCAGGCAAATTCATGGTGCTGCTCAATCGCAAGACAAATGAAGCCTACGAGGTCGCGGAACTCGAACTCGACCCTGCACAGACGCAGCAAATTCAAGATGAACTCAGCGAGCAACTTTTTTCTGATCAGCCAATGGTAGACGATTCTCACTTGCAGGACGCAGAGTAAATGCAGTCAAACTCATTGCCGTTGTCGTTGCGATGTCAGCCGACTTCCCCGTTGGCGAGGAGCCTGCGCGCGATCAGTTTGCTGTTGTTGACCGCTTTTCTTTCTACGCAAACGGGCTGCCAGATATTCCAACGTTTTGGAAATCGTGACCAACTTGCACCCGTCATTTTTGACCGTCCGCCAACGCAGGATCAGCTTTTGGCCGCACTGCAACGAAACGTGCAGCCAGTCAAACAACTTAATTCGACGGTTAAGATTTCGCTCGATGGAACGCCAAAACTCAAAGGAAGCCTCCAACTCGAACGCCCCAAACGAATGCGTGTCAAAGCGGGGGTGATGCGTGTTTCAGAACTGGGCGTCGATGTGGGCAGCAACGACCAGTTGTTTTGGGTTTGGACGAAAGCCAACGTTGGCAATCAATATCCGGCAATTTTTTACGCATCCCACGACGCGTTTCGAAACAGCAGCAGTACCATTCGTCGATCGATTCCTCTGGAACCTGTCTGGTTGATTGAAGGTTTGGGGATGATCGAGCGTCAACCGACAGATGTTTACCATGGCCCCTACATGACCAACGAGGGACTGTTGAAGTTGCTAACGGTTCGGCAAACGGCAAACGGTCCGCAAACTCGAGTCAGCTTGATTGATTCCAAACGCGGGCTCATCCAACAACAGGCCATTTACGATGCCAACAACGACTTGGTGGCCTATACGAATTCTTTGAACTACAAATATTATGAAAAAGAAAACGTGAACTTGCCTCAACGGTTAGAGATGTATCTTTATCAAGGTGAGCAAGTCACCAAAATGATTGTTGAAGCGGGAGAGTTTGAGTTCAATTCGTTGTATGGAGATCCCAATCAGATGTGGGCGATGCCGAACCCCGAAAAAGTCCCCAAAATTGACCTGACTCGCATCAACGGCAATGGTAACCAGAGTAATGGCATTCAGGTCAATGGCGCGCAACGACCACCAACGGCGCTGCCCAACAGTACATATGTGCCTCGTGGTTATGGATCGGACAATCGCAACGGGTCGAACCAGCGCAACTCCAACTACCCGCGTTAAGAGAATTCCAGCGGGCAGCTGGAATGGACGAGCGGTTGAATCGACCGACTTTGGAATGGAACGTCCGCTGAAACAATTCGAATGCGGTGAGGTTAGATCAATCATGCGACTATTCGAAGGCACTCAATTTGACGTTCCTCCACGTTGCGAACGTTGTGAGGAACTAGAGACCGATTGCCAGTGCCCTCCCTTGCCCGAGCCAGACGTCGTCGTCGCACCGCAACAACAAACGCTGAAAATCAGGGTTGAAAAGCGCAAACGTGGAAAGATCGTTACCGTCATTTCAGGTCTTGCAAACGACAGTCGCCAAGGTGACGTATTAACATTATTGAAAAACCACTGCGGCTCAGGCGGAACAATCAAGGACGACAATCTCGAAATTCAAGGAGACCATCAAGAACGGTTGGTGGTAAAGTTGAAGGACCTTGGATATCGAGTATCGGGATAGGCATGTTGAACGGATTATCGTTTAAGATACTGGCTTTCGTCCGGGACGTCTGAATTCCACTACCCCTATCTTCAGCATCGGCAATTCATTTTTATGTCAGCGCAAGCCGATAACTAGTAAACAGAGAAGCAATATCAACCGCAATCGGACAACCCTGCACAGTCTGCGTATCTTGACATTGCTTTTTTGATCCCTAATACTTATTCCGTGGATTCAAGATCTACTTATTCAGCAGCCGTTTTGAAATCCGGATCGCATTTATCACCCTTCGCGTTCGTTCGCAGCTGAGGAGAAAAATTTTATGACACATGTAGTAACCAAACCTTGCGACGGATGCCGCTATACCGATTGTGTTGTAGTGTGCCCGGTCGAGTGCTTTTACGAAGGCGATCAAATGCTCTACATCCACCCGGATGAGTGCATTGACTGTGAGGCTTGTGTTCCAGAATGCCCAGTAGAAGCCATTTTCCACGAGGACGATGTTCCTGAAGAGTGGCAAAGCTTTATTCAGCTCAACGCAGACAAAATTGAAGGTGCTCCAAACATCACTGAGCGAAAAGAACCGTTGAAGAAAGATGGCGAGTAAATTACTTTCGCAATCGACGAGTGAAATACAAACGACGGGTTCGCCCGTCGTTTTTTTTTGGCGCATGCGTTGGAGCTGGCTTCTCACCGTTGGTTATGTGTGCGTAGAATAGAACTCCATTCGATTCGGTAACAAAGAAGAATATTCGAGGCCCAGATGAAACTTTCCAATGCCGCTCAAACCATGTTACTGCTGCTCGTATTAGCGGGTGTTGCTTTTGTTGCTTATGCGTTTTTGTGGTCGCCCCGCGTGGCGTCGATCGAAGAAATTCAAAAGAAAGCGAAAGACAAACGAATTTCTCTGCAGAGACTCGACGAAATGCTTGGCGACCGTCCTCGCGCGATGATCAAGCATGACAACGGTCAGCCGGCTTACATCACAGTGCAACACTGTTTGATTTCATTCAACGGTTCGGCCAGTTCAAAACCGAACACACGAACACGAGACGATGCCAGAGCGCTTGCCGAAAAGCTGTTACAACAAGCCAAAGACGGAGCGGACTTTGACAAACTTGTCGAAGAAAACACAGACGATTCGCCACCGGGAATTTACACCATGGCCAACGATGGTTTCCCAGGCAACATGGCACCGAGTGAAGCGATTAAAAAGGTCTTCGCACGTGGAGGAATGGTCAAGGCGTTTGGCAATGTTGGCTTTCCGCTTGAAGTTGGCGAAATTGGAATGGCTGGACACGATCCAGAGGAAAGTCCTTTCGGCTGGCACATCATTAAACGCCTCAAATAGTTTTTAAACACGAAGGCGACGATGCCGCGTTTACGACGTCGCCTTCGGCTGCCGGTTAAGCGAGACACCAATTTGTCGAATCAGGCTGGTCGGTAAAGTCACTGATTCGCGAGATCGCAACTTTTCGCGTCTATCGAATGCAATCGACGTACAACGAAAAGTTCCATCAGTACGATCCGGACAACACGTTGGTGTGGCGAGTGAACTTTCGAACGATGAATCCAACGCCGTTTCGAGGTGGCGTTCTTTACCGTCGTGAAATGTTTATCTCATTCAATCGAATCGCCAATTTCCAAACGAAGGCGCTTGAGAACGCGGGATTTGGCGACACGAACGGTTCCCGGTTTCATCGAGAGGTCTCCGGCAACGTCGATGGCTTCGCGGCCGTCAATTACGACCATCCAGAAGGCTTTCCAAGTTTGCTCTGTAAATTTATCTCGAATGTTCTCCAAGGCCTTTCGCAGCAGAGAGTGATTGATCTGAATTTCTTCTTTTGCAGTTGCCGATTGACCCGACGTGGAATTCGCATTGCTCACGTCAGGCATTTGTTCAAGATAGTTCAATGCTTCCGTTCCGCCAATTGGCTTTGGCTCGCGACCACTCTTGCGAAAATGATCGTTCAACTTGTTTCGTGTCAACGTTCTGAGCCAGCCTCGAAAGCTGCCGTTTTTGATCGGACGAAATTTTTCGATATTGCGAGCCAAAGTGTGAAAGACGTCTTGAAACACATCGTTCACATCGGGTTGAGACAATCCCGATCCTTGACACCAGAAATAGACCAGCGGCGAATAAAGTTTCACCAAACGTTCCCACGCGGCAGGATCGTTTTCTTTGACTCGCAAGATTAGGCTTTGTGAAGTTCGCTTCACGTCTTCGGGCTCTGCCGACATTTTTGTACCTGTAACGCTTTGTCGCTTAGTTGCTGTCATCGAACGTCGCTCCAAACTTTTCGCTTAAACGACGCTTGCCAGACCAAAAAACGCAAAGAGCCAGTCCGGTCAAAAAAACCGCGACTCCAGCGATCAGATTGAAAGCACTTTTCAAACCTGAACGTGTCGATTCGATGTCTCGCTTCAATGGACGAGTTATCGAAAGCACTCCGGCGACCTCACCGACAACCCAGTTTCGTTTGGGACTGGCCGAATGGTTGTTGTGACAGTCAATACAGCTTTGCTTCATGATCTGAGCCCTTGCGTAGCGAAGTACCGGCTCACCATTGACCTCATCGAATTCGTGGTAAGAACGTCCGTCAACATCTTCTTTTGAAGACCGACGAACGTCCGAACCGTCTTTGGCTTCAGCCTCTGTTCGGCATTCAAGCCCAAGCGCATTGATCGCGCGCTTTTCGAAATTATCATGTGGCCCACAGCTCTCACGCCACGGGTAGTCACTGTAGATTTTGACTTGCATGCCAGACTCGTTCTTCGAAATTCGTTGGCCCGCATCAATCATGAAAGTGAAAGGGAGTGGTATCGAATTTGGCGTTTCCGAATAACGGTGTGTAACCGGAACCTGTTTCTGATCCAGCGGGCCAATTACGTTCTCACTGTAGTACTCGTTAATGTCTTCGAGCATATTTGCTTCCATCCGCGTGCTTTCCAATGCAGTGCTATGGACAAAATTCGTTGACAGCGAAGACAGGTAAGCGAAACCGCCGATTGCAACAAGCGGTATTGCCAACAGAAGGCTGGCCGCGAGCGGGTAGGTACGACACCAACGCCAAAGTTTTTCCGCACGGCCCATTGGCCTTGCTTTAATTGGCTGGTCGTTGATGAATCTTCGCAAGTCTTCGGCGAACTCACTCGCGGATTGATACCGACGGTCCGGCGACTTCGAAAGTGCCTTCAGACAAATCGTTTCCAGATCAGCCGGGATACTACGATTGAGCAGTTGAAGTGACCGAGGCTCGTCTTCCAGAATCTGAAGTAACAACATCCGACGATTGCCTTGAAAGGGTCGCTCGCCGGTGAGCATCTCGTACAGGACGACGCCGATTGAGTAGATGTCGCTGCGAGAATCGACTTTCCGGGAGTCGCCAGAAGCCTGCTCAGGGGACATGTACGCGGGCGTGCCCATCACTCTGCCCATTGATGTTAACGTGTGGCTGACATCGTGAATTCGCTTGGCCAATCCAAAATCCATCACATGCGGGTTGTCTTCACCATCAATCAAGACGTTCGATGGTTTGATGTCGCGATGGATGATGCCCTGGTGATGCGCGTACTGGAGCGCGTCGCTAACGGAGGCAATCAGAGTTGCGATTTTCTTAAAAGGCAGGTTTCCTTTTTCCAATTTCGACTCAAGCGATTCACCGTCAACGTACTCGGTGACAAGGTAGCAAATGTCCTCGTCGGATCTCACGGTGTCGTATACGGAAACGATTCCGGGATGATTTAGTTGAGCAATCGACTGGGCTTCTCGCTGGAATCGTTCAACATCTTCGTCGGTCGCGAAAGTGCCTGCCCGCTGGACTTTCAAAGCAACCAACCTGCTCAACTCAGTATCGTGCGCCTTAAAGACGAACCCAAAGGCGCCGACACCCAACTCGGATATCAACTCAAACCGTCCCAATCGAACGGGGCCGTTCTTTAACTTGTTTGCCAGTCGTCGTCCCGAGTCGAAAGAGGCAGGCATTGACGAACGTTCGGCGGTTTCGCATGCTGCTTTCAACAATTCCTCAGGGATGTCTCGTTGAATTTTTTCTGTTTCTCGCTGCAATCGGGTTGATTGAAGTTCGGGAGAATTCCGCTTAATGTTTTGAAGCTCGGCGACCAGCCCGGAATCTTCTTGCATCGAAACGACGTCGAGAGCGACTCCACATGCATCGCATTCTTCAATATGCTCAGCAAGTTGTGCAAGTCGCCAATCTGAAACGTCGCCGACTGCGAACGCGGATAGTTCGTTCCGGTCAGGACAACTACTTGTGTGATTGTTCATCAGTCGCGTTTCCAGAATACAGTTGCCATACCACCTCTTATTCTAACGGGCGGGCGTTACACGCTTGGATTCCCCGATTTTTAAGGGCCATTGTGAGTCTGTAACGCACTCTCGTTAGTATACGTGTCGACCCATATGCTACGCGGCCGAAGGCAAATTTGTTCCAAGGTCCGGCGGCGTGAATTCTCGCGTAGAATCAATTCACTACTTGAAACAAACTGGAATCCCGTGAGCAAAATAGTCTTTTTCGCGACGAGTATCCTGGCAATTGCTGCCTGTAACGCGCAAGTAACATCAACGAACGCCAATCGTAGCGAAGCCGCGGACAAGGTTGCGGCGGAGACGAGCTTCGCAACTAAAATTCGACCGCTGCTCGTGAACTATTGTGCGAACTGTCACGCACCGGGCGATATGGAAGGGCTAGAGTTCCTTGACGCCATGACGGAAGCAGACGTTGTCAAACATCGTGGTCTCTTTGCGAGTGTTGCCGAGCAAATGGAGAGTCGTGCAATGCCGCCAAGAAACGACGAACAACCCACGGAAGCTGAACGAAAACTTGTCGTTGAGTGGCTTACCAAGAATCTTCAGTTGAAGCCAAGCGATACCGACCGGGTCTCACAGTATGTTGTGGCAGCTTTTCAGGACAGGAAAGGAAATCTTTGGTTTGGAACAATGCACGACGGAGCGGTTCGCTACGACGGCAAAACGATAAAGTGCTTTACTAAAAAAGACGGATTGCCGACCAGCGTGGTAACTTGCTTTGCCGAGGACAAGCAGGGAAACCTCTGGGTCGGCACTCACGCAGGCGTGTGCAAGTTTGACGGTGAAAAATTTGCGAGGATTGGCAGTGCCAACGGTTTGCCTGACGCCGGGCGCTCTTCGGCATTGAATACGGCAAGCGTTCGAGCTGATCGTGATGGCAATATCTGGGTCGGCATGGGACAAAAGATTTTCCACTCCGAAGGCGAGTCGTTTACTGAGTTCAAAATGCCAATCGACGTGAAGAAGGTCTCATCCTTTGCCATCGTACCGGGGCGGGCTTCGTTTCGACTGCAAGACAAAGCGGGCAACCTTTGGTTTGGCACCGAAGGTGCCGGAGCGTACAAGTTTGATGGAAAAGCATTCACTCAGTTTACAAAGGAAGACGGACTGTGCAGCAATAACGTCAACAGCATCGTCGAAGACCGACAAGGCAACATCTGGTTCGCTTGCATGCAATCCTACCAACCGAAGATGACTGGCGACGGCGGGGTTTGTCGTTTCGACGGAAAGTCTTTCACTACGTTTTCGGACGTCAAAGGGCTGAGTCAAAACGACATCTACACGATTTATCAAGCCAGATCAGGAGACCTCTGGATTGGCGCGACGGGTGTTGGGGCTTACCGCTACGACGGAACGACGTTCACACTTTTTGATGAAACAGACAAGCCACATTGGACTCGAAACTTTGGTGTGCAAGCTATTTTGGAAGATCGCAATGGCACGCTCTGGTTTGGCTTTTCCGGCGGGCTGTTTCGATTCGACGGCAAGTCTTTTTTCAATGTCACAAAAGACGGGCCTTGGAAGGACCTGGTTTCGGCCATGGCAGCTGCAGCAGCTGGCAAACTTGCAGCAACCGAACAGCTGCATCCCCGAGCAAGGGCCGCCTTTGCCGCGATTGCCAATAAGGATCTCGAGGAGGCAACGGCGATCTTGCAAAAACTGAAATCGGCGGCCCCGAATGAGCCAGCGATTCAAGAAAAAAACATCAACCAGCTCGGGTACCACTTCCTTTTTTCGCGGCAGTTTGAAATCGCGATTGAAATCTTCAAAATCAACACGCACCTTTACCCCAACGTTTCCAACACTTTCGATAGTCTGGGGGAAGGGTACTGGCGAAAGGGTGATGAAAAGCGGGCAGTTGAGAACTACAAGCGTGCACTAAAGTTGAATCCACAGAACAAGACCGCTGCGGATGCAATTCGCTCGATCGAGGCCAGACAGAAATACGAAAATATACTTGTCGCCCCCAAGGATTGGCTGGAGGAAGTCATCATTGTTCCTCCAAGCTTTGCACCATCGATGTCACTGACTGGGATGGAGCATTTGCGACTGCCTCCCGAATTTCGCGATCCTGATTCTGATTGGTTTATCTCATATTTGTTCGTGATCGAACTGATCGAACCGAGTGAGCTGAACGAGGAAATGATCGGCGAACAGTTGCTGAGCTACTTTTGTGGTTTGGCGTCGGGAAGTTCAGACAAGGACGGGAAGGAGATCGAGACTGATAAGTTCACAATCGAGCCCCAGAAGATGGCTGCTGCCGAAGGCGAGTACATTTACGTTCTGAAGTGGCAAGAGCCATTCGCTGGTGGCACCTCGCTCGCACAAAACATTCGCGTGAAGTTGATCAAAGGCAAGAACCAACACGGCATCGTTTTTATCTGTGGTTCTCCGCAACCATTCGAGTCAGGCGTGTGGGCTGAACTCCTGAAGATTCGAACCAAATTTGAGGCCGCCTCGGCAATTCAAAACAAGTGAACTCAGACTCAAAATGACCAACGTTCGTTGTTCACATTGTCTGTTGAATATGTGTTTCCTGCACTCCGGAAGCGGCCGGTTCTATCGTGATTCCTGATTTTCAGCTGGAATATGCAAATGAGAGACTCCCACTTGAACTCCTTTAAACAACAAGAGTTGGTCAAGAAACCTAAAAAACATGGACAAATCGAACTAGCGAATTGGCCAACATTAAACCGAGTCGGGCTGACTGGAATTCGATGGGGCAAATGAAAGACAGAAGCCCGATGTTAATTTCGACTGAAACGCTCCCGATAGTCGGCCTTAACTTGCTCTCTCGCTTCCTCACTGTCTACAGAGTCAAGGAACTCTTCGAGTAAAGAAATCAATGAAGCAATCGCTTGCTTTTGCAGCGAGTCATTGCCCTCGATATTCTTAGGGGTTTCAGTCTCAAACTCAATTTGCAAAATAATACCCGGCCACCAAAAGGGAGAGCGTTTTTCAAGCTTCAATGAAAGCCAATCACTGAAAGTGAACAGCGTTTTAGATTCACAGAAAAGACCGCTTACAAATGAACAAGCGTTAAAGTAGTCAACCCGTGCGAGAACTTGGTCGGGCTTATCACGAAGCGTGTGAATGGCTTGGGGCAACATGGCATTTCTCATTTAAACAAAGAAATTAGATTAAAAAGGAAACGCAATATTGTCTTTATTTGTCCAAAGTTCTTTCCATTCATCAATTGGCGTGCCACCACTTGGACCGAAACCGTCGTAGACCATGCCATCTTTTACGACGACATCATGAAATCGCCAGCCCGTTGGGTGTCCACGGTATGTACCTCCCAAAGGATGTACATTGACCGTGCCTTCTGGGTTGTGCATGCTTTGCAAACTATGGATCTCGGCAGTTCCGCCGAGTGTAGTATGGATATCATCTGCCATATCAGAACAGCTTCCTCCCGGCGGCCACTCATGTGGAGATTCAGGCATGACCAACGGTACCCAGTCGTCTCCGAGGTCATCGGTGTCAACCAACAGTAAGCCGGAACCGAGTATTGAACCCGTAAATGACGAAGAGGCGGTCACTAGCGTGAAGCCATTAATTCCAGCGCCTCCGTCAATGCTTGCCACCATTGAACCGTCGGGCGATATCAATGCAATAGTTTCTGCGAAATGGCCTAAACTGTCTTCCAATCTAAGTGTGACAAGTGAGTCCGTAGCCAAAGTTGTGTCACCATAAATAATGGCACCACTGTTTGTAGATTCAATCGTCGCTACTCCAACAAATGCGTCCTGAGCCGATGCGGTAGACGTTGTGAGTAAGGCAACAAGCAGTGTCGCCAAAAAAGTGAATCGGTTCATAGTGTTTCCCTCTGAAAACAAACAAGTATTCAAGCAACTGAAACAAACATCAGTCACTACCTATAACTTTCAGCACTAGACCAACTTTGTGACAAAGATTCAAGAGAAACGAACCGTGGATACGCAAGTTTACCACCAGAGTGTCTGGGGAAAGCCTTCACTGCATTGAGTTGCTATTCAGGACGTGCAGTTCTGAATTGGACGAGGTTTTTTAAAAATCACACGTTAAACAATCGCACGTCACGATGTTTTAGAAAACTAAAGAGTCCAACCAATGCTATTGCATGCCAGCGTCGGAACCAAGAAATTGAGCCGCGTC
>CAZPBE010000086.1:0-13109 GCA_964584615.1 uncultured Pirellulaceae bacterium
GTGACACTTACATCGTCCGCTTCGTTGCGGACGGGTGTCGTAAAAACCTTCCGTTTTGCGACCTGCCGTGAATATGATGGCAGACGATTCGCACGAAGTCGATGACGTTGACGCCAAATGGACAGTTCTTCGTTGCGGCCTCGTGGGCATGTACGTCCTTGGCGCAATCTGCAGTGTCAGATTCGTCGTTTCAATCCCGCGTTTGTTTACCGAGGATTGGACTTGGATGGAACTTTTCCAATTCCCCTTTCAGGTTGTCGTGCTGGGCTTCCTGACAGGCGCTACCACTGGCTTGCTTCTCCCGCTCGCAAAATACGGACGGATTGGTCACGCAATCGTCGGAGCGGGATGTGCTAACGTGTACCTCGTGGTCTGTTTCGCAATGTTTGAAACGGCCGCGTTGCTGAATCCACGACTTGACGCCTTTATCGCGTTCACCTGCATTGCGACATTTATGGGCGGTGCGTTTGGTCTGATGGTCGCGCGGGATATTGCCGATGCGAAGAGTGATACAGATTCGTAGCGTTCCGGTCGCACAACATGGTTTTCATGGTTTTTACGCTGGGGCATTCGACACATCTTCGCTCTTTGGCATCCGGCGTTGGCTTCGGTACAATTTCCCGCAGTTTAGGCATCGTTCGCTTCGTTCAGGGCGGTGTACCAAAGACAATTGTTGAATCGAAACAGGTTGAGACACCTAAAGCAAAGCCTGTTAAACAAGAGTCACCTTTTGAACTTCAAAAAAGGGTGAAAGCGAAATTCTACAACGGCTTTGTCAGTCGCAAAGATTTCAAGCCGTACTTGCAAGAGAACTACAAAGCTGAATTGATTGATGACTTAACAATATCTCAACTAAATCAACTCAATGCTGCCTATGACTCTTCAAAGTCAGGTTTGAAAAAGGACGCTTCCTGATTGATAGTCAATTCGTTTTGATTGTTTATATAGTGCCTCTATGAATTAATTCATGGAGCACTTTTTCTTTCCAAGAGCATAGGAAGTGAACTATTTAGCGTGCATACCTTTTCGCTTCCCTGCACGCTTACAACTGGACTTGGTACACTCAAGTCTTCTTTGAACACTCCCAGAAATCAGAAACTAATGGACAATTCTGAAGCACAGATTCGCAAAACGAATCGAATCGCGACTTGGTTCACCGCACACCCAATTGTCTTATTTCTTTTAGAGGGTATTTCAAAACCTGTAGTGGACTTCGCCAGAAGTCCCAACTCGCTTTCAAAACAAAGGGAATTCTGGCGAATCCCACTACGATGATCGCACGATTTTAGGTTTTGAAATGTCCTCTAGCAATTGCGGCAATCGTCATCCCTTTAATGTGGGATAAATTCAAGAATACGACCGCTCTAGACCTTCGTGTCATTGAAGCAGTTCAGTTGGTTAATGAGGAAGCTTTCGAAAGTGGATTCACCGTTAATCATAATGGCGAACAATTGCAAAACTTGGCCCGAGTGAATATGGCGTTGATTAACACGGGCAATACTGCAATTAGCCAAGATCAGATCATCGCCCAGCCTGTGATTTCATTTCCAGATTCAGTTTCAGTCATAGCTGTTCAGGTTGAAAAACAAGACCTAAAGAAGCTTGAATCAAAGCCCAAAGTGGATCGAAATGTCATTACAATTCCGCTTACACTGTTGAACCCTGACGAGAGTATTACGCTAAAGATCTACGCAGATTCAGGAATCGACGAATTGATTGGCCCAGTACCCATTTCACGCATTAAATATCTTGATGAAATAGAAGTGTTCAACCTCGTTGATCAAGTGGAATCTGCTGGCGTAAGGGCTGCAACTGCCAAGATCGGCAAGCTAAATCGAGATTCTATTAAGTATGCGTTTTTGGCCATCATTTCTGCATTCGCAATCTTCGCGTTTTCACGTGATTTCAAAAGGCAGTTGAAGCTAAGAGGGCGGCTAAGAGACGAGCCAGATTTTCTCGATCAGTACGAGAACCAAAAAGAACTCAAGAAATTCATACTGCGAAACGTACCAGTGCAAGTTCGGAGTAAGGGTTTACTCAACTTAAACGAGTCTTCATCTGTGGAAGAAATCCGCCACGCGATCAAAGATTGCGTTAAATCGTCATTGCTTCTGAAGATTCTACTTTTCTTTATCGTGATGTTTTTGGTTAGTGGAGGATTGGCTTGGTACTACTTTTGGCAGTATTTTCGGATGGTGCTTCAAGGTTATTACTAAAGGGTTCGAGCCAAACAGCTACGATCTCGAATGCAAAAAGTGGCTTATTCATTGCGGGTTTATTTACCGAGTTAGATCGGTAGTCAATTGCTAATTGAATCAATAGGCAACTTGTCTGATTTGTTATCCTTCATTGAGGACTTCGCACTGGAATGCAATGATGCCCGACGGAAAGCTGTCTGTGATCGCGCACCAATACGAATCCGCAACATGACGGTTGCAATCAACCCGCGCTGGGGTGACGCCTAACTTGGTTTTTACGCAAAAGCCCTTCGGGCGCATCCTCGTCTTGGTTCAAGCCGCGCTCCTTTGGTAGGATGATGGTAACACTAACAACGCCCGCTCCGTTGTGGACGGGTGTCGTAAAAAACTTCCTTGATGCGCAGCCGAATAGATGGGTTACGAATACCGACTCGACGTAAATCCACGCTTGGACTCGCTTGAGGAAGCATGCGCTGCCGTTTTTGCTGAAACTGAATGGACTCGCATTGCGACGTCGTACACATCTATTCCGGACGCCATCGGCGTGCAGTCTGGAGATGTTCCCGCGAACCCTGAATGGCCGCATGTCGCCGACTTGAACATCGAGGATGACGGGCAGATTTTCGTTTTGTGCCACAGCCAAAATGGTGGCCTGTTCATGAACGCCTTGATCCAACACCTCGAATCCGTTGGCCATCGCGTAACTGTTGATGACGATGTGTGATGGAATCCAATAACACAGTTCAGCGTCTGACAACATGTTTAATACGGCAGGCTTTCGGCACACCTTCGCACTTTGGCAACGGGCGTTGGCCTTGGTACAATTTCCGTTCGTTCAAACATCGCTCGCTTTGTTCAGGGCGGTGTCGTAAAACCTTCCGTTGTTGGACCTCAGTAAAAGAAAAACCATGGCATCTTTCCCTCCGATGGATCGTTCGGTCGCGAAACTGACAACGCTCGATCAGCAAGGAATCGATTCGGGCGTTCCTAACGCGACACCAGCTGAGCGTCTGCTCATGGTTTGGCCTTCAACTCTCACCGCCGGGGCATTCAAGGAACCAAATGTTGTTCAACCCCGACTTCAAAGAAATGTTGCGCGCGTTGTCCGACGCGAAAATTGATTTTTTGCTCGTCGGCGCTTATGCGGTTGCGGCGCACAGACATCCACGTGCTACCGGCGACCTTGATCTTTGGGTTCGTCCGAACTCCGAAACTGCGCCTCGTGTGTATCGCGATCTGGCTGACTTTGGCGCACCACTTCACGATCTGACGATTGATGACTTGGCCAAACCCGGCTTGGTGTTTCAGATCGGTGTCGAGCCTTCACGAATTGATTTTGCAGATGCAGAAGCCCTTGATTCGACCGATCCGTAGGGCGACGGTCCAACAACCTGGTTTTTACGCTGAGGCCTTCGGCACCGCTGTCGTTTGGCAACGCTCACTGACGTTGGTAGAATCTTCGCTCAACCAGTCAACCGCTTCATTCATGGCGGTGACATAATAGCTTTCTCAATGTCTGACGAAATAGTATGCGAAACACAAACCGTCGAAATATGCTTCAACTTGGTCTGGGAGTAGTAACACTCCCAGGCGCGATTATGTCTTTTGGATGCCAGACCAAACAAGAGCAAGAGTCGAGCAAAGCCGAGAGTTCTTCTGACCAACGGTCATCTGAGAATGGCGAAACAACAGAATCAACTTCAACTGAGACTTTAATGCAAATTCAATATCTCGAAATCGTAACCCCGGACGCGGACGCTGTCTGTCAAACTTACGCAAAAATGTTTGGCGTGACATTCGGCGATGCCGACCCAAGCCTTGGAGGTGCTCGCACTGCTGAACTTGCCGGTGGTGGCGTTGTTGCGGTTCGAAAACCCTTACGGGATACGGAAACGCCTGTGGTGCGACCTTACGTCTTGGTCGACGATATCAAAGCTGCCGTAGATGCAGCCGCAGAATCTGGAGCGGAAATTGCGATGCCTCCAACTGAAATCCCAGGCCACGGTACTTTCGCTATCTTCATTCAAGGCGGGATCGAATCTGGACTTTGGAAAATTTAGTTTTGTTCGTTTATCAGTCAGAGGCTGAGCGTGATTCCGACTGTTAATGAACTTGTGCTGCAGATTGTCGCCCGCATGAATGCCGAGAACGTTCAGCGGCGTGAGCCCGTGTCGCCCGAAACGATCGCCCAGTTTGAACGCCAATGGAATCTTGAGCTTCCGCCTGATATGCGCGAGTTTTACCGTCTCATGGACGGCACCAGTAAAGATCAAGCGATCACTGATTTTTTGTTTTGCATTTGGCCGCTATCCGAGGTGAAGCCAATCCCCACTTCATTGCCCGAGCCTGTTTACTCGGAATTCAGCAACGTCACCGACGCTGGCCGCATTCTCTGTTTTTCCGACTGCATGATCGAATCCGACGTGTTCGCGATTCGGGCGTTCGGACCACATGAGGTGATGTCGGTTTACAGCGGGCGCAATGTTGTCGCCTCCAGTTTCACGGACTTCCTAAGTCGGATGTTGGCCGATCCGATCTCGCTGATGTAAGGCAATCTTTTGGGCGAATACAATCCTCGCGGACAATCTTGGTAACACGGAAAAGTTCTCTTGCCCATTAAGAACTGTCTCGATTGAGGCGGTGCTTTTTTGTATAGCTTTTGTATAGCTTTAAACAGTTGTTGGATTTTGCCAGAGCTCGCGTTGGCTTGTTCGGAATTGCCTAATCGTAAGAAACGCATTGGTGTCCTAAGCCAAGTCCGGCTTATCGCAGGTATAATTATGAACAAATGCAGGATGTAATACCGGGCAGCATGCCGTTAACAGGGGGTTAATGGCGTCATGATTTAAGGTGCGGAATTGGGCTGACGGAGCTAGGCCTGTGTACGATAGCCGCGCAGTTCAAATCTTAATCGGCAGATTTTAGCTATTCGAATGTCGCGGATCTCAACAGCCGGTGAGCTCACCAATTGATAAGAAAACTGAACGAATTTTCTTGACATTGGTACGTACTCGTCAATAATGCTTCCACAAGGCAAGAGCGACGACGGGAAACGTTTTTTACTTCGCCGCTCCAAACGATCCGAGGGAGAATCTGGAGATCGAGCTTTGATTCATCAGGATAACTTGAGCGGGTGATTACGGAGAACACCACCGTTCGCCAAACTGAATTGAGAACACAGTTTTCTAAACAGCGAACGAAGACGGATAACAACATTAAGTTGGCTCGCTAGTTTTTCGCTCAGGTCTAGATACACCATTTACATAAGGCAGTCGATTTATGTCATCACGTAAGCACATCACAAATGTTTTTGAAGCCATTCTTGAGTATGGCCATGACGAAGATTTTGTCCCAAGCCAGGACGAGAGCTTTGTACCAACTGACGCACCTGCGGGTAGCGAAGACAAAATCGAAGCACTTCGTCAGCGAGTTCTTTCTGGCAAGCCTCTGTGGCATGGCGAAGATCGCAAGGACTACACAGGATTGACGGGCGCCGTTCGCCCTCGCGAATAGTCGCGGACTCAAAAATTGAATATGAAAGCCCACTCTTGAAGTGGGCTTTTTTTTGCCTGTTGGTTTCAGGCACCGCTTTATGATTTCGATCAATCGATTTTTCGATTCATTAGCTTGGCAGCCGGTTCTTGGCCAATAAAGACTGTCTACTCTGCTTCAACCCCCCAGCATCGGGTTTTTTCACCGATATTCCACCATCGTCAGCGAATTACATAGAATAACGTGGTCGAGGAACATTGAATCTTCGACGATCACTTAACACGTCTTCATCCTTAGCGAGCCAAAACAACTCAACCAAATGTTGAGTCATCAAATATGAATTTGAATCTAATACGAGCGGCATGTCTGGCCGTCGCGCTAGCCACACTGTTTTCCATTTTTCAATCGGCAACGATTCTTCGAACGTCCGAAGTGATGCAGCTTCCGAGTCATCAGTCGACTGAGTTATCGGTCGCCGAGTCGACGACTTCTGTGGCGCTGGTGAGTACGATTCAAACGGCGGAGTCTCAAAATCCCATCGATCGATTTCTCGACGAAGAGCTTTCGAAAGATCCGTTGTCGCTATCCGACCAAGGCAAAGTCGATGACCTGGTAGGAACGATCAAGTCGAGTGAGTGGCTGGGGCCGTTGGCTCCGATCGCGATTTCGCCGTTCTTTGGAATTGCATGTCTTTGTGGTATTTCGCAATTTGGCGGAAGCTATCTACCGGTGAACTCTTTTGTAAGCACCAATCCGGTTCTGAACAATCCAACCGTCCTTTGGGTATTCGTCGGACTGACGTTGTTGACTTCGTTGCCACGACTCACGAAAGTCAGCAAGCCAGCGGCTCAAGCGATTGATCAACTCGAAGCCTGGGCGGGAATCATTACGTTGTTGATTATCCGATTCGCGGCCACGTCAGCGCCCGCGGTAGCCGAGTTATCACAAGAACAGTTTGTACAAATGGGTGCGCTGAGTTTTACCGCCGATACGTTGATGATGATCGCCGCGGTAATAAATATTTTCGTGATCAACACGGTCAAGTTCTTTTACGAAGTGCTCGTTTGGCTGATTCCGATTCCTTTTGTCGACGCAATGTTGGAAGTTGGTAACAAATCAACTTGTGCAGCGTTGATGGCGATCTATGCGTGGAATCCTTTTGTCGCCACGATCATCAATTTGTTGCTGTTCGCTGCCTGTCTATTGATGTTCCGATGGGTAAGCCGACAGACGGCTTACATGAGATCAATTTTGTTTGACCCAATTCGAGCAAAGTTCTCACCTGCCTTCGGCATACCCGAGAAAGACCAATTGGTCGTATTTCCCAACGAACAGTTTGGTCCATTCGCGTCGAAAACAAAATTGCACCTGGTTCCAGTCGACGGCGGATGGCAACTGCAGCAACATCGAGTATTTTTGCCGGCCCGAACGATGGATTTGTCGAATCAAGAGAATCAGCTGGCGATTCACAAGGGCTTGCTGGTTAACCGGATTACGGTTGCGGGCAATCAAAACGGCAAGCTGTTGTTTACCAAACGGTTTTCTGATCACTTGGCGGCATTAAGTGATCGAATCAAAGTCCCGGTTGAGCATGACAAGGCGATGGAGACGGGAACGATGGAAATGAATCCTGCGTAACGTCCGTCTTTTGAAGTTACCTAAAAAACTGTTTCACGCCGACGATCAACACGAGTGCAGCCGTTAGCTTGCGCACGACGTGGGCCGGTAAGGTTTTTGCGCCGAATCTTGCTCCCAACTGGCCGCCTAGAAAAACGCAAACCATCAAAGCAATCGCCAATGTCCAGTCAAGACTGAAGTTGGCTTGTGATGATTGGCCGAGCAACCCCGCAATCGAGTTGACCAGGATAAACAAACTGGCCGTCGCCGAAATAACTTTTGTGTGGTCCCAACGCATGAGATTCAGTGTCGGTGAAAGAAAGATTCCACCGCCGATTCCAACGATGCCGGACAGCAAGCCGATCAAGCCTCCGGTCCCTGCCGAGACGGCCCATTGCTTGACGGCACCGTTGGCAACAAACTCGGTTTCGACACCAATCGATGATTCGTCAGAACTAACGGCCTGCGTTTCGTCGTCGATCGCCAACTTTCTTTTAGGTTGTAGCCAGAGCAGAATCGCAGCAGCCACCAACACAGCGCCCAGCAACAGAAAAAATGTGTCTTCTGACAATCGGAATCGGCCACCCCAGAAAGCCAGTGGAACGCTGGCGACTACCAAGGGAATGGTTTTTCGCAATTGAAGGTGCCCATTGCGGAAGAAGATGTAGGTGCCGCCGGCGACGACAGTGATGTTGCACAACAGTGCGATTGCGCGAAGGCTACGGAACTCGATACTGCTGATCGCTAAAATTGCGAGGTAACTTGATCCGCCACCGAATCCAACAGCGGAGTACAACGCTGCAACGCAAAAAAACGCGGGTAGCAAATACCAGTGTTCTAAAATGATCGTGGGGACAAGCTCTAGCAAATTACCTATCTTTACATTTGTGATCTGAATCAGCCAAAAATGGAATGAAATTCAATTAGGTGGTTGAGAAATTCATTAATTCGTGTTGCCGGTTGTGAACGGTTGACAAAAACCGTAAAATTTCGCTTGGCAAAAGTGTGTCAAGTCCAATTTCGACCTCTTCCAAAATTTGACATCACTCAGGAAGTTTTTTGCTTCACGTTTGCTGACACGACCTCATCTTAAACGTCGTGTTAATAATGGAATATCCGAAACTAAAGGAATCGACATGTTAGTGCTCAGTCGCAAAGTTGGCGAGCGAATTTGGATTGGAGACGATATATCCGTCACCGTAGTCCGCATCACCGGAGGTGGTGTCCGTTTGGGAATCGAAGCCCCTTCGGCACTTCCAGTGGTTCGTGAAGAGCTAAAAGTTAAGATGGAAGCTGCCGAACAGGAAATTTCCGGCGGTGACCACTCTCAAACAATCAAGTTTCCAGCCAACTAACGCTGTATTTCAATTCGAAATTTAATAATTCGAAAGTCATTAATTCGAAAGTCATTAATTCGAAGGTCAATGACTCGTAGGCTATCCGAGTGCCGAAATTGACTTTTTGATCGTAACCGATTGCTCTTTTAATTGCGCCAATCGATCACGTTCCCGTTGAACGATTGCTTCTGGCGCGCCGCTGACAAATTTGTCGGACGAAAGTTTGCCTTCGATTCCAGATATTTGTTTGTCAACGTTGGCTTGCTCTTTTTCGAGCCGTTTCAATTCAGCGTCACGATCGATTAGTCCGTCCAGGTCGACGAACATCTCTACATCGCCACGGACCAGGGTCGCGCTGACTGCTGGCGCGACAACGTCGGTTCCCATTTCGGTGAGCTCCGAGTTGGCCATGCTTTTGAAGTAAGCCGACATAGGTCGAATTGAATCCGCAAATTCAGTATCGCACTTGATCGAGAATTTGACGTCCTTCTTTGGTGCAATATTCTGACGTGCGCGAATCTCACGAAGCGAGCCAAGTGTTGACTCAAACAATGCGAACTGGTCTTCGATTTGTTTGGAATCCCATTTCGCGTCAAACTCGGGCCAACTTGCGATCATCAAACATTCGCTGGCCGTTTCTTCAGCTAGCCCGCGAACCGGTGCGATTTTTCCAAGGTGTTGCCAAATCTCTTCGGTGATAAACGGCATCACTGGGTGCAGCAATCGCAACAGCGAATCCAAGCCGAATACCAGCATCCGCTGAGCGTGGGGTCGTTGATCGGGGTTGGCCAGCCGGTCTTTCAGGAATTCGACATAGAAACTGCAGAAGCTGTTCCAGGCGAAATCGTACAACATCTTTGTGGCTTCAGAGTATTTGAATCGATCGAGCAACTCGGTGACTTTCGTCGACACATTATAAAACCTGCTCATCAGCCAACGATCTTCGACCGTCATGTCAGCTTCGTTGATCGGCGCGGCGGAGTATCCTTCAAGGTTCATCATCGCAAAACGAGATGCATTCCAAAGCTTGTTGACGAAGTTGCGTCCTTTCTCAAATCCTTCGCTGACAACGGCTCCACGATTGAGCGCGAGATCTTCTTCAAGCTCTGCCCATTGTGTCGAGAATTCTTTGCCGCATTGTTTATTGGTACAAGCAACCTTCGGCAAGATGCGGTTCTTTTTGGTTTGGATGATCCGCTGTTGGCAATGCGGACACTCATAATCTACGGGAAGTTTTTGATCCTGAGTTTCGGTTGCCAGCTCTGACATTGCATACCGCAACGCATCGGCACCAAACTTGTTGATGATGTCCAAGGGATCGATTCCGTTTCCCTTGGATTTGGACATCGTCTCACCAAACGCGTCAAGAATTTTTGGATGAATGTAAACATCGGTGAACGGAACTTCTCCGATATTGTTGAGGCTCATCAAGACCATTCGCGCAACCCACAAGGTGAGGATGTCGCGTGAAGTAATCAACGTGTTGGTTGGAGAAAAGTATTCCAGCTCGGCGGTCTTCTCGGGCCAGCCCAAAGTCGAATGAGGCCACAACGCCGAACTGAACCACGTATCCAACACGTCGTCTTCGCGGATGAATCCTGCTGAGACAAGTTCAGATTCGATCGGGCAATCGTCATCGAGAACACAAGCGTGAACCGTGGCCAGCGGCAGTTCCAGAAGTTTGCGTTTCTCTTCGTTGGTTTCTGAGCAAGGCTCGACTTGTAGCGATACGGTTTTCTCGTCGAACCCTGGCAGCCCACGAACCATCGTTTGCGCGGCTTCAATATCGGCTTGGGTTTCGCAGGCCAGCGACCAAACAGGAATCTGATGTCCCCACCAAAGTTGTCGCGAAACGGGCCAGTCACGTTTCTCACCCAACCACGACAGGTACCCTTTGCCATAGCGGTCGGGAGTGATTTTGACGCGACCATCTTCGACCGCTTCCATCGCCGACTGGGCGAGCGTGTCCATTTTGACGAACCACTGATCGGTCAAATAGGGTTCGATCGGAGTCTTGCTTCGGTCTGAAATTGGCATTTCAATTTCGCGGTCTTCAACTTTTTCAAGCAAGCCTAAAGCTTCGAGATCATCGACGACTTTCCGGCGAGCCTGTTTCATTGACAGGCCTTCGTATGATTTCGTCTCTGCGTTCAACGTTCCATTGCGGTTCATGATATTGATCATGGGCAGATCGCAACGCTTGCCGACATCGTAATCGTTTGGATCGTGTGCCGGTGTGATCTTAACGCAGCCTGTACCAAGTTCAGGCTTGGCCCAGACGTCAGTCACCAGTGGGATCTCACGATCCATGAGGGGCAACATCAGTTTCCGGCCATCGTTGGCCATGTCACGAAGGAGTTCCAGCTGCGGCAACATGGCGGTCCGTCGTTCGGCCAACGCATCGATCTGTTCCTGAACCGATTCCTTTTCGGCAGCCGTGCACTTTTTTAATTTCTCTCGCAACTCAGACGCAGCGCGATCGAGAGCAGTCGCTGGATCAGGATGAACGGCAACGGCCGTATCGCCCAACATGGTTTCGGGGCGTGTTGTGGCAACGGTGATGTGAGGAGGCTCGCCAGGTTTCGGATCAACGACCGGGTACATGAAATGCCAGAAGTGCCCTTGCTTGGTTTGCGAGAAAACTTCGTCGTCACTGACGGTTGTCTGCAAAAACGTATCCCAGTTAACCAGCCGTTTACCGCGATAGATCAACGACTGGTTGAACAGATCAAAGAACGTGTGTCGAACGGCGCGACCACATTGGTCGTCCAGCGTGAATCGGGTACGGCTCCAATCACAACTGCAACCCATTTGTTTGAGCTGTCCAAGAATCCGCGCGCCGTATTGTTCTTTCCATTTCCAGATACGAGAAACCAGTTCTTCTCGACCCAAATCATGACGCGTCTTTCCTTCTCGTTCTTTGATTTGTTTTTCAACACGGGCTTGCGTTGCGATCCCGGCGTGATCGGTGCCCGGCATCCACAACGTGTTGAAGCCCTGCATTCGTTTCAATCGAATGATGACATCCTGAAGTGTGTTGTTCAGCGCGTGGCCGAGATGCAGCGCACCGGTAACGTTCGGAGGCGGGATGACGATGGTGTAAGGCTGTTTGGAAGCGTCGACTTGTGGCGTGAACCATCCGCCAGTTTCCCAAAGATCGTAGATCCGTGGTTGGGCTTCGTCGAAATCAAATCGGCTCGGGATGTCGTCAACAGAAAAAGTCTTCGTTTGCGATGTCATGGATTGGCTTTTGAAATATGAAAAGCGTGTTGGTTGATTAAAGCATGTTGGGGATCATTTTGAATGCAGTTATATGCAAAAGTCAGCAATCTCCCAACCGTGTTTCCTCTCTCTTGGCGACGGAAAGCTCGGTTTTTGTCGAGGAAATTCTTTGGCTCATTTGCTGTGTCGGCGAAGTGCGTGTTTTGCTATCGTCTCCCAAATTCTTTTTGCAGGAAGGCTCGGCGGTGCGACCCAAAAACTTCTCAATATACAAGTGGGGCATTTTGCTGATTGGGTTCGCGGGAACTTCCGGCTGTCACCTCGTTCCTTCTGCAGAATCGACGCTTCCTTCTCAGCGGCAAGTGGTCCGGGATCAGCTGGTGATTCATTCGGACTTCCATCTTCCACGTCGCCACCGATTGCTCGATGAGTTGGTTTTGCGGCGTGCGGATATCTCGCGCGTGCTGGAACTTGATCTTTCCGACGAACCAATCAACGTTTACTTGTTCGCGAACCAGGAGAAATTTTCGAACTACATGAATCGTAAGCATCCGCTGTTTCCAAACCGGCGTGCTTTTTTCGTCAAGAACGATGCTCAGTTGTTGGTTTATGCTTATTGGGGCAGTCGCGTTGGCGAGGACCTTCGGCACGAAGTCACGCACGGGTACGTTCACAGTGTCGTGCCGAATTTACCGTTGTGGTTGGATGAGGGATTGGCGGAGTACTTTGAGACGCCGCGAGGAAATAACGGCTTCAATTCGCCGCACGTCCATTTGCTGAATGAGTCGCGCGATGCGGGTTCGTGGCAACCTGATCTGGAGCGACTGGAAAAACTTCGTAGTGCAAGCTCGTTAACACAATTAGATTATGCGGAGTCTTGGTTGTGGGCCCATTTCCTGTTGGGCGACCTGGAAACGCGGCGATTGGTCAACGCAGAATTGCAACAGCTTATTGAATCGGGCAAGTGCAGACCTGTCAGCGAAATCGTAACGCAGACGTTTCACGATGCTGACGCTGAACTGTTGAAGCATCTGGATTCTCTAGCCAGTTTTGATGAGCAAGAGTGAATTAGCGCCGGGCTGGTTCTGGCCGCCAGCCAGTAAAGGTTGGCCGAGCGAGGAAGGCCGGATTTGATAATCCACTTTCGATAAAAATTTGTACGCTTGCGATGAGCGGCAGGTCACTAGCCCTTAGGTTTACCCACAAGTTTTGTTTGATTGTACGTAAAAACGCAGTATTTGTT
>CAZPBE010000087.1:0-12474 GCA_964584615.1 uncultured Pirellulaceae bacterium
GATTCTGGGTCTGGATTCGAACCAGCGACCTCTACACCCCCAGTGACAGGCACGTTCTTTCTCACTCCCTCAGGTCTCTCACCAACAAAGAAACGACCGTGTCATCTCCGACTGCGCCGGCCATTCGTTACCGGAGGGGCGCCAGCTGAGGTGAGCGATCGACGGCCGGCTCCGACGAAGACAACACTTGCCAAAACTAATTAGCCTTTGTTGATTTACCATTGACTCCTGCATAGATTGTTTGCTTTTGTTATTCTCAGCCAACGAGCCGCACGGTTTTGGTAATTTTTGGTTGTAAAGCCGGATCCACGAAACCGCGATATTTTCGAAGTCGAAATCAATTGAACTTTATCGCGAACCAACGAATTCTATTTACGTACGACCTGAATATTTGTCTTCTCGTTGTCAAACGGTCGTGACCCAAACATAATGGAAACTTGAGTTGGGGATTCTGGACGGGTTCGTTGCGTCTGCTCTCCAATTCTTAAATTTCTAGTGAGAGTTCCTGTGAACTCCTCCAGAAGAACATGCGGAACAACCATGCCCGAACCAACATCGTCAAATACGTTCGTCGACCTGAGTGGTCGCTCGCTGGGCGACTATCGATTGATACGGCGATTGGGACATGGCGGAATGGCTGACGTTTACCTGGCGACACAAACATCGCTTAAACGAAACGTCGCATTAAAAATCCTCAAACCTGACTTGGCTCAAGACAGCTCTTACATTGAGAGATTTCGCCGGGAAGCTCAATCTGTTGCGGCGATCGTCCACGCCAACATTGTGCAGGTCTTTGAAGTCAATCAAGTAGATGGCTATCACTTTATCGCACAAGAATACGTTCGCGGCCGAAACTTAAAACAGCACCTTGCCCGTAGTGGTGCGATCGGGCCGGCGATGGCCTTGAGCGTGCTTCGACAGTGCACGATGGCGATCCAGAAAGCCGATCAGTTCAAAGTCGTTCATCGAGACATCAAGCCTGAAAATATCATGCTCACCTCGGACGGTGAAGCCAAGATTACGGATTTCGGGCTGGCTCGACTTCGCAGTGAGAGCGATGAAGATGCAAGTTTAACGCAAGTCGGAATGACGCTTGGCACGCCGTTGTATATGAGCCCCGAGCAAGTCGAAGGGAAAGACCTCGATGTGCGCAGCGACATTTATTCGCTGGGCGTCACGATGTACCACATGCTGGTAGGCAATCCTCCCTTCGATGGTGAATCTCCTTTGGCCATCGCGGTGAAGCAAGTCAAAAACAAACCGGCGCCGTTAATCGACGCCCGTCCCGATGTCCCTGATGAGTTGTGCAGCGTCATCGAAACCATGATGGCGAAAGACGTCTCGAAGCGTCCCCAGGATGCGCGTGAGTTGATGTCACTACTTCAAACCATTCACATCGAAGCCGATCCGGAGTCGATGTTTTTAGACGGACAAATGTTGTCCAACGGTACCGGTCACTATTCCGGTAGCCACACACGATTGCCAGAACAGCAAGACGTTACGTCGAACATTCGTGCGAGGCGCAACTCGCCGACGACCGGTTTGAATACCATCTCCCGACTTGCTTTGGCCGCAGTACTTTGTGGTACGGCGATTTTTGGCGGGTATTGGCTGGCTCAGAAAATGGAGTCGTTTGAACCAGCCCAAAATTATGTGTTGCCGGAAGATCGAATCCCCAAAAGTGGCTCAGCTGAGGAGCAGTACCAAGCCGCTTACTGGGCGACCATCGGTTTGGCGCCGACCGACTATTCCGAAAAAGAAGCTTGGTGGCGATCGGTGATTCAATATTTTCCTCTCGACGGGGTCGGCGAAAAAAACAAGACCGAACTTTACCATCGATGGGCAATGTGTCGGCTGGGCGAAGTTTACATCGAATGGAAAAAGCTCGACGACGCAGATTCGATTTACGACGATCTCGCCAGTCGGCAAGATTTGTCACAAAGATTTCGGGTGACTGGATTGGCTGGCCAAGCAGTTTCGATGAGCCTTCGCGATTTGGACTTCTTTGTTGACGGAGAAGACGAACGAGATAACAAGATTAGATATTGCTTATCGGAAGTTGTTGAGCATCTTGAATTGCTCAACGGGTTTATGCAAACCGAAGTCAGCAAGTTGTTGGATCGGTATCCTGACATCGGTCAGCAAATGGAGTTGCGGTCGAGAAACATCAGCGACCGATTCGATCTCCTGGGACAACTGGGTTCAAATTCTTAAAATTGAATTCCCCAATTCGTGGCCGTGAATTTTTAGCGCTGCGTTTGTAATGCCGCTTTTTATGCACCATTAGGCTGCGAGACTCCATTGATCGTCGATTCTGGCGTCACGATCTTCGACGCTCTATAATCGGCGGCTGAGCCCATCTGCGGTCAATCATGAAATTAGCTTGAATTACAACACGAGACGGATCTACCATGGCAAAAAAGAAGACAAAATCGAAATCGAAGAAAGCAAACCGAAAAAAAGCCACCCGCAAAACGGCTAAAAAATCAAAGTTCGTAGCTGCGAAAAAGAGCAAGACAAAGAAGCCAAAAGCTCAATCGAAAACGAGTCTTGCTTCCAAAAAATCGCCAAAATCTCCGACAAGCGTTGATGGCATTTTGAAAAAGTTTGACAAAGAACGCTCAGTGCTGGACTCAGTTCGAGTTACTGTCCGTTCGAAAATCGAGGCACTGGAAAAGCAAGCTAACGATTGTCTCGAAAAAATTGATGCCCTATCTGGCAAAGAGAAAGAAACGAAACAGGCGATTTCTGAATTAAATTCTCGACGAGACGCAGAAGTCAGTCGTTTGCTACGAGAGTTGGGCGTGAAGTACTCCGCGGTCGATCAATCGACGTCGGCCACTTCTACCGGCGCGGACGCGAATCAGAAAACAAAACCTGTTCCCAAACCGCATCACTCCGATCGCGAATCGCAAAAACCAAAGATTACGTTTGCGACAACCGGCCCTCATTCAGGTGGCAACGACAAAGCAAAATAGCTTCCTGTCGCTGAAAACGTTTTGCTGTTTGCAACCGAGAAACTTTGGTAGAAGATCCAAAAATCTCTAATTTTGCACTTCGATTCCGGTCACTTTGACAGAATCGTTGGACCTGGGTTTTACAGTGATTTTTTTGCTGGGGTGAGTCAGGTCTCCGGGCGTTGGAAATGAGTCGCCGTTCATATCGGCAATCACCGTCAAATAGTACTGGCCCGGGTGTAGATAGGTAAAAGTAAACTCGTTTTGCTCGCCCGTGATTTCCGGAAACATCAGTAGACTGTTGGCGACGTCTTCCTGCAAGAAACCGTTTTTGGTTATAAGCTTTCCGTTGACATCGGTTAACGATTGAGCCGACAGAAATATCAACAGCGGTTTGCCTTCGGTTTTTTCGTTTCGTTCTGCTTTGACCGTCAGCTTTGCAAGGTAAGGCATCTTGTCGATCGGATACGGATCACGCGCGATCTTGCCGAGTTCTTCAATGGATTTGCCTGGCTCTTCCCAAATGTAACTTGCCGAAGTTTGCGGTATGTCGTCAGAGCCCCAGTTCGGTTTGGGGATCCCTTTCGCAAAGTCGATATCGAGTTCGTCCTTCGGGAAACCAAACTTCTTTGCTGCCGCCTTCGCCAGTTCCGCATTCATTCGCTCACCCTGAAACTCCATGTGGGGTTTTGCCGGAAAGTTCAAACCCATGCGACTGGTATACGCGCTGAAAACCATCCAGTTCTCTGCAAACGTTAGCTCCATATACATGATGTCTTTGCCACCGTACGCGTCGATGAATCGGAAATGAGTCTCTTCCTTTCCGTCGTCGTTCGTATATTGCTGAGCCTTGTCGAGAACGAAGTAACTGGTCCGGTAAATGCCGTTCAAGATACCGCCATTGCGCGCCATGATCGTTCGTTTGCCGTTGTAGTTGGTTACAAAGAAGGAAGTAAACAGGTTGCCGATCGAACCTCCTTCAAAGATGGCGTGAATATGAGATTTTTCGATCGCCCGAAAATCAAAAGCCATCCATTCGTAATCCTGCCCCATCAGTCGCATGGAGCCGACCCAATGGCCCTGTACCTTTTCAAGCAAGCGAAACGCAATTTTGTTTTCGTTGATGTCAACCGGCGTAATTTTTGGCGGCTTGAAGTCACCGTAGTCGATCACCGGTTTTTCGGATGCCGACCGCGGATTGCCTTTGTCTTTAAATCCTGTCTCCGACCACAACTTAATCATTCGCCGCATATGTTTTGGCATCATTCCACTGGGAGGCATTGGATCTTCCGTATCGTTGATACGTTCCAGTAAGCTGCCATCTTCGACCTTAGCTCGAACCGATTCGTAGCTGGTCAGTACAAATTCACCGTCTGGGTCATCACCGGCGTGACAAGTCGTACAAAAGTTGTTAACGATCGGACTAATTGTATGCTCAAACGAAATTTCATCCTTCATTGAGTTGCTGCGATTCTGGCACAGGCCGATGGATGACGAACCAATGAATGCGGCTGCCGCCACTAGCAGTAGTTTCGCAATTCTCATTGAAATCCACTTTCGTTTTTTGGACTAGCCGACACGATTCTATGTCCCGGACAATACCGCAACAAATGTTTCAACGTTTCGCCAAACTACATGCGGAAGTTTTGATTCAGCCACCACCAGACTCGTGCACCCAGCGATCGATAGCCGGTGAACAACCTGGCTTGTCCGCCAAGGCCAATCTTCAAGTGAGCATCGGACGATTCAAGCGGTGCACTGGCATAAAACTGCAGACTATTGTGATCGTACTGAGCAACCATTTCTGAAACCAAATCGGGAAGCTGTACTTGTTGTCCGCTCGATGCTTGTGGACCTTGTTGCATCGATACCGCGTAGTTGTCACGGTTGATCGATCGATCGGTCGGACCAAAAGCTTTAATTTTTGTTTTGATCAATTGGTCAGGAACCGAGTACAACCGAATCTTCGTCATTTGATCCAGTTTAACAAATTTGATTTGCTGCTCGGTCAACAGAATAACGGCTTGCCATTGGCTCATATCGGCGACTTCACAAAATCGTTGACCAGGCATCGCCGTGACGCCAACGTGATAGCCGCTAAGAAACGGTTGCTGATCCAACGTCTGGCCTTCATCCACAGAATCCCCCGCATGCTGATACGGCGTTTCCAATACCGTGCCGGCAATGGGAGCTTTGATCTCGAGACTACTTTGACGTTTTTCCAGCTCGACCAATCTCATCGATTGCTCTTTCATTTCTGCCGCCAGCGTTGTCATCTGGCTCATCCCGCGCGTGGCTCCACTGGCACCGCTTTTTTGAACTGAGGTAAGTTGCGCACGCTTGGTCGCCAATCTACCTTTGGTGGCGAAAATCTCTTGCTCCAACTCGTAGTTTCGCAGTCTTGCGATCGGCTGATTTTTAGCAACCACGTCACCTGTCTTGACGAAACACTCTTCCAGGATGCCGACTTCGACAACGTTAATCCGTTGGATGTCGCGCGGAAGAATGATTGTTCCACACCACAGGTAATGCGGAAACGGAATAAGCAGAATCGCTCCAATGACGGCCGCGCCAATCAATGAGACAACCGTAAAGCGTAATTTTTTCACTTGATGCATCCGCCCAGGAACAGACATGTACTTATAAAGTTTATACAAAGGCATGATCACAATTCCAATCATGGAAAAGAGAGCGATGCCAATCCCGATCGACTCGAGACCGTAAGGTTCAAGCCATTTGATCAGGAAGAGAAGGATGGAGAACATAATGACCCATCGATACAGAAATGCAGCGACGGTGAACATCGCGAACGCCCACGGACGATTCGTTGGCATAAGCGGATCGTCGGGCATTTCCAAGCCCAGCCAATGCTCGCCCATTAAAGTCGTCAGCGCCTTAGTCGATTTTTGTTGAAGGTTGGGGATCTCGAGCACATCGCTCATGATGTAATAACCATCAAATCGCAACAACGGGTTACCATTAAACAACACCGTACTGACTGAACTAATCAACATCACGCGCAGACAGATATCCTGCACCAGTCCGGGTTGAACAAACCACCAGGCAAACGTTGCAATGGTTGCGAGAATAATCTCGACGTACATTCCCGCTGCACCAATCGCAGCTCGGTGCCATTTGTTTTGCAATCGCCAACTATCAGACACGTTGCAATACAGGCAAGGCGTCAGCACCAACAACATGAATCCGATCTCGTGGCACTCGCCGCCCAACCGCTTACAGGACAACCCGTGACCAAACTCGTGACAAATTTTGGTCACACAGAGCACCGACACAAACAAGTACCATTGGCGCGGATCAAAGAACGCATCGAAACCAGGAAGTTTTGCCGAGAAAGCTCCCCAATTCATGATCACGCTCATCAGCGCCACCGTGGCGGCGACCATCGTGGCGATCACCGCCGGTTTGGTGAATATCCACCAGAAAAATGGATGCAGAAAATTGAGAATCCGTTCTGGGTCAAAACCACGATAGCGAATTGCTAATACGTTGGAGAATGTTTGAAACAACTCCATCCGCCGGTTCTTCTCACCCCGTTTCATCAACTCGACGCCCTGCCCTGGCACATCGGACGTGACCAAACCGTCTTGATGGAACCGGGTCAACAGTTGCTGTAAATCTTGACGGGTGATTCGTTTGGGCGCAAATTTTTCGTGATACTTATCCTGAAGCTGATCAATCGTTTGATTGCCATCAAGCTGCTTCAGCAGAAAGAAAACGGGTGGCGGAAACTGGTAATACTTTTGTCCCAGCGGTTCCTTGATTACCCAATATTCAACGCCCTGATAGGTCTGTCGATCGAATGTTAAATCCGACCGTATCTTCATCTTCACCGGCGGACCGGTAGGTGGCTCCTTGATGAGTTTCGGAGGTGAAGGGACAAGCGACATTCGCAACAATTATTGGCAAGTAGATGAACAAAACGGACGACGGACGACGGAAAGGCAATGTACCGGGAGGCAAGACTGGCTACACGAAGAAACTTCGGAGATAGTCTCGGACCTGATAAAAGCAATTGAACCACATGGGGCGCTTGCCGCAGAACACTTTCGCGGTCACACCGGCACCGGGCCGAAGCAACTCTTTAATCTCTTCCTCGTCGAGATCGCAATTGACTAGCGCCTTAAAGTGGGGAACGCCCGAATCGTCGGGATGCGATCGAAGCGAGACCTTTTCCAATGTCCCTTCAAACGTATCGTTTGGATTCGTTCCCAGAGCAAACTGAACTTTCAGTGGTTCGTCCGAATTGGCTCGAGCGACATCAATGTAACCGACTTTGTTTTGCGGAATTAAGACTTCCAGTTGCCACGGCCCATCCAGTTTCGCAATCGTCATCACAATGTAGTTTGGGTTAACAACTAAACCGGGCAATCGCTTTTCCAGATCCCAAGTAACGATCGTGCCATCAATCGGTGCAACTATTTTTTGGTTCGCCTGTTTCTCCTGATTGAGGCGGATCGTTTCCAATAACGTTGTTTCCTGCTCATGAAGCATCGCAAGTTGCTGACTGATCTCCGCGCTTTCGCGAGCATCAACGCTGGTGCGAGACGACTGAAAAGACAGACTGTTGATATTCTGTCGCAAAACAGTCAACTCACCGTTGAGTCGCTGAACTTCCATTTCGTCGTCCGGACTACGCAACGAAAGCAACTGTTGCCCCTCAACGACGTCTTGACCATCACTAAAAAAGACCTCTTCAACGACGCCGTTTCCTTCGGCATGAATGTGGCGGCGGATTTGCGGTTGCAAAACACCAGCCACTTTCATCTTCAATTCCCATTGCACAAAGATCATGGCCAAAGCCAGCAAACCGAGCGCCGCCAGTCCCGTCATCGTTTTCGCGAAATGATCACCAAACAACGTTTGTTGTAGCCAGCCCAGCCTTTTCAGAATCGGCTGCATGAAAATTTCATTGTGTTGCCGAGCGTTTTCCAGTGCCAACTGCGACTGTTCGACAATCAACTTGCAGTCTTCAGCAATTTTCTCTTCCGTAACATCGGCATCAAAATACTCGATAATGACAGCGCCAAGTTTTCTCAGCTTTTCTTTGCCGCGTTTCTTCGCCATATCAAGATCGGGCCGATCTGGCGGGCGCACCGCTAACGGGATGACGGCCAACGTTCGACTGTGCGATTCGTCAAGATAATCGTTTACCTTGTTGGCGACTTCGGGAGCGATCCCTTTGGTGTCTCCAATGATCCAAAACTTCTGATCGGCACTGACGCTGGCCGTCGCCACATTGCCAAGCTTTCGAACCACGTTAGCGCGGTTGTCGAAACGGTCCTGACTGCTGATGGCAATAATTTTGCACTTACGTCCATTCCATTTCCCGACGCTCACCCGATCGCAACCAAGCACACGACGGGCTTCGTTCGCAATGGAGTAAGCCGTCTCTTTAACGTCGATTGAACGATGGACCTCTGAGACGAATTCCATCTTCTCATTCCACTTACCCGAATTCGAATCGAGTAGAGCAAGATCCTGTTGTTCGTGCCATCGCTGAAACAATGTCGAGACTTGAGAAAGAAATCGCAAATAGCCTTCCTGGGCTTGCGTAGAAATATTGCCGCGCTGGACCAGTTCGATAGCGCCACAACATTCTTTCGTCCGTGTGTAAACGGGCGCAAACAACATCAGAAATGGATCAGGGTTCACGCCTCCTTCTTGGCTGTCAATAATTTTCGAGCCGGTGAATGATTCCGACTTCATACCCATCGGAATCTTGTTCGTGACGACATCGATAATCGCTTTGTTGTGTTGTGCGTTTTCCTGAGACAACACATCGCGAGCTTGATCGTGGGGAGCTTGGCCAGCGTGATGCGTAAGCTTGGGATTCCCTTGCGAAGTAATTTGCCAGAACAACGCACCATGCGCGCCAGTCATGGAGACCACCCGCGTTAGCACTTCGCTGCAATACTGGTCAAAATTGGATTCCGATTTGGCCATCTCGGCCAACTGGCGAATCGTACGCCGAACTTCATCTTTTATTTGCTCAGCGTTAGCACGTTCAGCTTGTGATTGGTCAGTCGTCGACATATGAATTGCTCAGGACTCGCCACAGGTGCCGAGATTTGGGAATAGATCTATTTTCCCATTATTATAGAATTGCGATTGCCCAAAGTGAACAGTTTTCTTTGCCCCCGAGACAACTACAGAAAAATGATTCACATTTATCGGGACAATGGCGACATCTTACCTGTTAGTCAAAGTTGTCCAAAATTGGATCCAAGCCCATTTCGCGCTGGGATTTAGCAAGCTGTTTTTCGTTATACATGAGGATCTTGCGCGAGCGATAATGCTGGTTCTCGACTTTCTTTTGAGCTTTCCGAAATAGTTTGATCCACGAGTCCTTGGATCGGGCTTTGCCGAACCTTCGGATTCGATCGGCCTTCTGTTTGCCAAATGCTGACTCAAGCAATTTGTCTTCAGCACAAATGTATTGTTGAACGGTGCCCGGGTCTCCCTGTCGTCCACAGCGACCAAACAACTGTTGATCGATTCGGCTCGATTCGTGCATCTCGGTGCCGATCACGTACAAGCCACCCAGTGATATTACTTCTTCATTAATTTTGATATCCGTTCCCCGGCCCGCCATGTTGGTGGCAACCGTGACACGGAATTTCTCACCCGCTTCCTCGACGATCTGGGCTTCGCGTTCGACTTGTCGGGCGTTAAGGACTTCGTGTTCGATCGAAGCTGCGCGAAGCACGGCTGAGACTTCTTCCGATTTGGCGATCGATCGAGTTCCAATCAAAATGGGACGGCCAAGTTTATGGATCTCGGCGACATCATTTGCGATCTCTTGAAGCTTTTCGGCATCGGTAAAAAAGAACTTAACCGGTAGCTCAACTCGTATCCTCGGCATGTTCGTCGCGATCACCGAAACGCCAACGCCATAAATCTTTTTGAATTCACGCGTCGAAGACTTCGCGGTTCCAGTCATGCCGGCCATGTGGGGATACCGACTGACAAACGACTGAACCGTGATCTTGGCCTGTGTGGCTGTGTCGACCGTAATCTTTGCATTCTCTTTGGCTTCGATCGCCTGATGGATACCACGGCTCCAACGACGTCCCTCTGAAATACGGCCTGTTGCTTCGTCGACAATCACAATCTCATCGTCTCGCACGACGTAATCACGATCACACTTGTAGTCGCGATCGACTTGAATTCCGCGTTCGACAAAGTCATACATCTCCAGTAACCCAACGCCCGCAAGGACTTCTGGTTTGCGACACTCGCGGACCAGCGCTGTGCCTTCGGGAGTCAGATCGACTTTTCGACGTTCGCGATCGTACCAATAGTGCAAATCTTCTTCGAACTGCGGTGCGACTTGGGCCGTCCATTGGTACAAACTCTTTTGTTGTTCCTGCGTGGAGTCATCACCGGCCGCCGAAATAATCAAAGGAGTGCGTGCGTCGTCGATCAAGATACTATCGGCTTCGTCAATCAGGATGAAATGTGGCTTGCGATGAACAGGCATCGAAGCCGCCGATTCGGCAACACCTCCCTTGGCCCCGCCATGCCACAGCTCTCGTTGTTTTTGCTCACGCGCCATCGAGTGGTCGCGGAGAAAGTCAAAACCGAACTCTTTCATCGTGCCATAGGTGATGTCGCAAGCGTACGCAGCGCGTCGTTGTTCCCGCGACATCTCTGACTGAATCACACCGATCGTCATTCCCAACGCAAGATAAACCGGCTGCATCCATTCGGCATCACGTTTGGCAAGATAGTCGTTGCTCGTGGCCAGCAACGCTCCGCGACCCGCCAGCGCTTGAACGAACATCGGCAACGTTGCCGTCAGCGTCTTACCTTCACCCGTTTTCATTTCCGCAATATGCCCTTGGCACATGGCACATCCGCCCAGCAACTGCACATTGTAGTGCGACATCCCAAGCTCGCGCTGCGCGGTGGCTCGCACAAGCGCAAACCCTCGGGGAATCAATCCGTCGATCTTTTCTGACTTTCTGGATTCAAATCCAAGGTCAAGGACTTCGTCGCGCAGCTGTTCGGCACTGCACGACAAGTACTTTTCAGTCAACTTCTTGATCTTGGGGATGAGAAAACTGGCTTTCACGGATCAGCTTTATTCGGATTAGGATTGGTAAACAGGTGTTAGTTGAATCAATAAGCAGGAAGAGTCCATCATAGATCGACACAACAAAACTCGACAGTCCAACGACTTGAAAGAGTTAACGGTTGTTCCTTTGTGTTATCTTAATCGCAATGAAATAGTTGAATCTAAGCGCCCGAAAAACTATATTCAGCCATCCCATTTATTCCCCTGCCAGCGCCCTGAGCCAACCCGGTTCCGCCGCAGCCACCTCTTTAACACGAAACCGACATGAATAAACCAACCGAACCGACAGAATTGTACGCATGGCTGAAGCAGGAAATTTCAAAACTTGAGGATGAAATGGACACCATCAAGGATGATGTGCTGAAAATTGTGCAAGGCAAGGACGGACAGCTGGAAGGCGAAGGCTACACAATCAAAAGCATGAAGCGTCCGAAGTACAAATACTCTGATGCGTACGCCGCCAAGAACGATGAATTGAAAAAGCTTAAAGCTGAAGAGATCGAAAAAGGAATCGCCACGATCGACGGCTACTCCGAGTTCGTGCAGATCAATTTCAAGAAAGCCAAAAAGGCGTAAGCGCTGTGTTTATTCTTAAACCAGATTTGTCCTAAACCAGAAAGCGTTCATGCGACACCTGGCGATTGGTGATATCCACGGCTGCGCAACCGCGTTTTCAACGCTGTTGGATTTCGTCAAAATTCGTGAAGACGATTTGATCATCACACTCGGCGACTACGTCAACCGCGGTCCACAATCACGCGACGTGGTCGCGCGGCTGATTGAACTTCATGAGACAGGACAGTTGATCCCTCTGCGCGGGAATCATGAAATCATGATGCTTGCTGCACGCGATAGTGAGGAAAAGCTGAATCAATTTTTAAAAGTCGGCGGTGACAAGACACTGCAATCCTATGATGAGGATTTTGCTCGACTGCTCGATGCTCCATCAGAGCTTGAACCATGGCACACTGTGGTCGACGATATCCACTGGGACTTCATCGAAGAGCGATTGCACTCCTACTACGAATCGGATAATCACTTCTACGTGCACGCCAACGCGTATGCCGAGGCCCCGCTAAACGAACAGCCTGAATTCATGTTGTACTGGGAAAAGTTCAACGATCCGTCACGACACGAATCAGGCAAAGTGATGGTTTGCGGCCATAGTTCGCAACGAAGCGGACTACCAAAGTCCAATCTGAACGCGATTTGCATCGACACCAAAGCACACGCAGGCGGTTGGTTGAGTTGTCTGCATGTCGAAAGCGGGCATCTGTGGCAAGCGAATGAAGAAGGCCAGACGCGCCAGTTGGCAGTCGATGAACTCGACCAGGATTCGCCATACGACTTTTAAATTCGACTTCCAACTAGTATTCTAACTCAGCTCAATTTTCGGGTAGAGTCTCTTTAGTTTCGTTC
>CAZPBE010000088.1:0-12055 GCA_964584615.1 uncultured Pirellulaceae bacterium
AAGTCGATGCCATCAAAACTACTTTCATGAATAATCTGCTCGTGCAAATCGACTTGCTCGATAAATGGTAGAAGAACGACTAGGCCGCTGAGCCTTTCGTATTCATTGGTGTAAACTGAGAAGTCCTTGTTGCCATAGGCGACGGGGAATTTCATATGAGCTTGCTCGTAGTTTAACTCGCCGAGTATCAATTGCCGCGAATTATTTAGGCATTGAGTGCGTCTGGAAGCTTCACGAACCCGTCGGGTTGCCGGCAACAACATGCAAATTAAAATGCCAATCAGAACGACGGCGACGAGTAGTTCAAGGAGCGTAAATGCTCGTGTGTGAATGCCAACGCGTCGAGATTGTAGCTTGTTCATTCGGAAGTCCCTTTGTTGGAAAACGAAATCGGTTGTCGAACGAGCGCAATAAATTGTTGTGAATATTTGCGCCATAGTTCGTAGGCGATCAGTGGAAGCAGCCAGCAGAGCCAAGCGCTGAGTCGATAACTCAATTCGGATTCGACATTCATGACAAATGCCGAACCGGCAGTCAGTCGCAGCACAAGCGGCGAACAAAGTAAGATAAAGCATCGCGTTGCCCAGACTTGGTGCACCGCGAATTTGCGTTGGGAGGCAAAGTAGCCCGCCGCGATGGCCGTCACCGCAGTCGCCACGGACAGCGTAGCGAATCCCCAACCGGCAATCGGACCGGAGAAAGCCTCCGTTGACATCACCAAACCACTTGGCGCCACAGCAATCACAATGAGCAGGACTTGGATTTTGCCCACTAGCCTATGTTTTGCGCCGAACCATTTTCGGCTGCCGGTGAACATCAGCAAGAAAGCCAATACCAAAGCGACTGGGCTGGCCAAGATGTGAACAAAAAATGCTACGCGATACGTGCCTCGAAAGATCGCTTTGCGTTCCGCCAAAAAAACTGACTCGCCAAAGTCGACCGGAAAATAAAATCGGTACTCGTAAAGAATCGAGAAGAGAACTTTGGCAGCAAGGGCAATGAGTAGATAGAACGCAAGAGCGTTAAGAACGTGAATTCGGTTTGGCGGGTGAACACTTGCCATCAAATCCAATCAACTCCGTTTTGAGAATATTGGTTGCGATACGATCTCTTCACATTCTAGCAAGACATGATCGAGTATTTTGCAAAAGTATCGTTTCCTTCGTTACGAAAAAAACCCTGCGTAAGGGACACTATTGTCAAGAACTCGTTGAGAGCGGCTTGGGCGATAATGCTTTTCGCAACAAACAGTTTTTGGCCGCGACTGTTTTTCCGGATCGATAAACGTCTAAAAGTAAACGGGACCTTTTGGCCAGCATGCGACGCACTTCTCGTCGTTTTCCTTTGGCGCGAGGAATTGTCATTTCATCGTAGGCCGTTGTTTGGTGACGAAGCCACGCGATCACGGCTGCTTCAGCGCGTCGTTCCACAGGAATCGTCTTGGTGCGAGCTACCGTGCCACTGCCAACCGGTGTCGCATGAACTGCAATGGCTTGCGCCAGTTTCTTAGCCAATGTCTCGTATTTGGTGTCAAAATTAAGAAAGCGAAAAACAGATTCGGTGAACTGTTCGATGTAAGACTCCTGGATACGGTCCCGTCGTTTCTTTGCCGCTTGCTGACGCTTGGCGTACGATTCCGTAGACCGCTCCGCTGCAAGGTTCTGGTTGATCGAGGCAATTGTTTTGGCGTCCGCCCAAACGCCCAACGAAACAATACGCCGCCCCCTCTTGGCTTTGACAGTCCAACTCGGACCGGCAGCCTTGACGCGACGCGTAGCTCCAGCGTCTCCTGGTTTTAGCAACGCCCATGACTTGGGAACGCGCAGCAACGTTCCGTCTTCAGCGAAAACTTCACGTCGTGACTTTCCGGGTTTTACGATTCGAGTTTTCTTGGGCATGTACTTTGTTTGTTCGCTATCGCAACTGGTTGGAAACAACCGCAATAGTCTTTCGTCACTAAATTGTGTAATTTGTTGTCGCTGACGTTAACGCGGCAACCGCTTAATCAAGTGCGAACTAGATACAGATTAAGCTCCGCGCGTAGGATCTGCAATCTGTTTCAAATTTTTTGGCGAACTCGCTTTAGTGAATCAACCCATCGGAGAAACGAGCCAAGATGCCCTGCCCTCTTCGCAGTCGCCATTTACTCGTCGGCTGATCTCCGGTGGCATCGTGTTTTTAGGTGCGGTGATGTTTTCGGCGAAAGCGATTATGGTCAAGTTGGCCATGCCGTATGGGATCGATGCAGTACCGCTTTTGTTGCTGCGGATGATTTTCGCGTTGCCGTTCTACGTGGCGATTCTCTTGTGGATTTATCGGAAAGAACCTGAGCGAGTCGCCATAAAATCTTCTTTGCCGAAAGTCATTTGCCTAGGAATGGTCGGCTACTACTTGGCCAGCTACTTTGACTTTGCCGGGCTGGCCTACATCACTGCAAGTCTTGAGCGCGTGATTCTCTATCTTTACCCTACGATGGTCTTGTTGATCTCGGCTGTCTTTCTAAAGAAAAAAATTACCAGTCACCAGTGGATTGCAATTGCGCTATGCTATGTCGGTGTGTTTGTGGCAGTGCGGTACGGCCAACCTGACCAAGAGACAATCCAGTCACATTATCATTGGCACGGCGTCGTATTGATTTTTCTTTCGGCAGTGACGTACGCGTTGTACTTGGTTGGTAGCGGAGAGATGATTCCAAAGTTGGGCGTTTGGGTTTTCACTAGCTACGCGATGATCGTGTCGGCGATTTGCATTTGTGTTCACTTTCTTATTTCGACGTCGGTCTCGGATTTGTTCAATTATCCCTGGCAAGTTTACGCGTATGGATTCGCGATGGCGACTTTCTCTACCGTGATCCCAACGCTCTTGATCTCGGAGGGGATCAAACGAATTGGAGCGAGCAACGCAGCCATTATTGGCGGTGTCGGCCCCATCTCTACCATCGTTTTGGCTTCGATTTTTTTGGATGAGACATTTTCGATGCCACAATTGTTGGGGACTCTGCTGGTGATTGGCGGCGTTGTCTACATTTCGGTAAAGATGAAGCAGCCGTAATCAGCGGCAACGAAACTTGGTTGGCCCAAGCAACGGCGAAAGGAAAAGTGATCAAACTCGATACATGACGTGAAGGAGCATCGACCCTAGGATGGCTGAAACGAAAGCCAAAGCAATCGTTACAGTTGAAAGTTTTCCGCCTCGCCGCATCACAAAAAAACCGGCGATCAATGCTGTGACGGCGACGATAAATAAAGCGGGGCCATCCTGTGTATGGTGACCGATAATCCGGCTCAAAATCATGGCTGGTATCAACGCTGGAAAAACAGGCAGTGAGTCGATCATGCCTGAAACCGACCCGAAAGGTTTGGAGAATGGAATGACCCACACGAACGGCAGGTAGGTTACGCCCAGCCAACAAAGAGTCCGAATGAACGCGGAACGTTGTATGAAGATTGCCCAACCTAGGATTGCGAATATCAAGACGAGCGTTACGGTGCCTTGCCAGGTAGTTGCGAACAGAGGTGCAACGGCTAGGAGGATCGCGACCAAAGTCGTGACAATAAGTTGCCCGCGAATACTGAATTGTATCTTTCGAATGGGTTGGACTGGATCATCGCCTTCAGGCGCACTCAAGGTATGTCGAATCTGCCAATTCCTCCAAAACCCAATAGCTGATACGACAAGGGTTATTGCCAGCGTTAAGAAGGTGGCTCGAAGTAGTTTCAGTTCGCGGCCGAGAATCTGGCTGCCATTGGACCACTCGTAAAAGGGAGGAATCACCAATCCAATGGTCAACGCGAATCCGATCGCCAGAATTGGATATGGCAGACGACGCAGAAATGACGGGTTCGTTTCCATGGCGTCATTTTTACACAGGTCAAAACGTGTTTCAATCGACGAGCCTCCGAATTAGTTTTTGTGATTTTGAACTCGTTCAGCGATCCTTGTGGCTGATTCTGATCCGCCTGGCAAAGTGGCTCTTCATCGCATTTCGCTGAAGCAAAAAAACGACCTGTACGGTCTTGCGTTCTAATGTTCTAGTACTAGAATACATGTCATGAATGACAAGCCACCAACCGCAACTGAAGTCCTTGTTCTTGGAATGCTTCATTCCCAACCATTGCATGGATATGAACTAAACAAGCTCATCGAAGAACGTGGTGTTCGGAAATGGGCAAACATAGGATTTTCGTCGATTTACTATTTGCTAGAGAAGCTGGAGTCTCGTGGGCTGGTGGAGTCCAACGGTGCGAAAAGTAAGTCACGAAAAACATATTCGATTACGACGGCAGGGAAAAAGATCTGCAAATCGAACACAAAAGCTTTGATCGAAACACGTGTCGCGAACAAGAACCCATTCATGACGGGACTTGCCAACAGCTTTGTTCTTTCTCAACCAGCCTTTCAAAAATTACTCGAATCTCGTTCCGCAGAATTGAGTCGGCAATTGACCGATTTGAAAAAGCAAATGAAAGGACAGCAGCTGCTGCCAAAGCCTGCCCAATATCTGTTTAGCTTCACCGTTGCGCAGATGAAGGCTGAAATCGACTGGATCAAAAACGTTCTCAAAGATGAGGGGTAGTTCATATGAAACTAGACGTAGATGCGCTCATTGGCCAACATTGCGAAACAACGGCGACGGGAACGTTGCTCAAGCAAATTGGAATTGAGCTCAGCGAGCCAATGCTGTTTGGGTTGGGCGAAGGCTTGAGCTTCCTCTTTTGGAATATGAAGACGATGGATTTCCCCTTTCTCGGTGGACGGGTGAAGCCCGATGTGCTTACCGAAAACATCGCGAGAAATCTCGGACTGTCACTTGAAGTAAAGGAAACGACTTCGGGAAGAAAGGCGTGGAATTCCGTGAAGGAACTCATTGATTCAGGTGTCTCGGTTGGGCTGAAGCTCGATTGTTTTCATCTTGAATACTTTTCGCAGCCATTCCATTTTGCCGGCCATTATGTGGCGATGTATGGCTATGACGACCAATACGCTTACTTTGTTGATACTGCTCAGCAAGGATCGAAGGTGAAGACTTCACTGGAAAGTCTGGCCAAAGCTCGCGCTGAGAAAGGCCCCATGTCATCCAGGAATTTGTTTTACAGGATCTCGGTTTCTGATAAACAATACGATCTAAAAAAAGCGATCGCGGAAGCCGTTCGATCCAATGCGAAGGCTTTTCTGAATCCGCCAATTCGAAATGTTAGTTATCTCGGCATTGAGAAAACCTCTAAAGAAGTCATCAAGTGGTTCGAGCGATCGAAAGATGTTCCCGGTGACTTTAAGACATGCGCCATGTTAATGGAAAAAGCTGGAACCGGTGGCGCTCTGTTCAGGAACCTTTATCGTGACTTTTTGAAAGAGGCCCACTTGGTCAGTTCTGACGACCAATTCAAACGGGGTTACGAGGACTTTTGTGCGATCGCGGAACATTGGTCCCAAGTAATTAAGTTGTTTGAAACGATCGCGACAACGCAAGAAAGGAAGTATGCTGACGAGGTTTCAGAGCTTTTTCAGGTGCTTGCCGTTGCAGAAAGACAAGCGATGGAGAGACTTGCCGGCTAGCTGCTCGTGCGTCCCTTTTGTATTGGCAAGCTTTGAAGTGCCGGCAAGCTCCGAACGCGAAACCAGTTGTTTGGAAACTATTTTTGAGGCCGGTATTTGATTAGGTGCGCATAAGTAATGTCCAGAGCATTGAATTCTTTGACCGACTTGAATTCCGGAATTGTGTTTACTATCGTTACACCATTTGGCACCACAAACTCAAAGTCGTCTCGCTCGGGCGGCCGTTCTCCCAGCTTTTCAAAATCAAACTTTAAAAGGCTATATTTGCCATTCCCTAGCGGGCGCGCTGCTTTCTTGAGTGGTACTTTCAATGTATTGTCTGGATGGCTTTGATTTCCGTTTGCTTTTTTGAATAATAATCGCTGGCTTGACGAACAACGAAAAGCCTAAGATTAACACCTTGAGATACTATGTTAGATCCATTTCGCGCGCGTGAGAAAACCGATTCTCGATTGGCCATGCAGCTTGAGCCACTCGAGGATCGGATGATGTTGTCGACCGTCAATATCTTTGCTGCAGGGCAAACCGGTGAAGAAAACCTTGACCTGTTTATTGATGGCCAATATGTCACGACGTTTCACGATGTTGGCGGTGACGTCGATTCGCGCGGTTTCGTTGAACTGACGTACAACACGGATGAAGTGTTGTCACCAGGAAAGATTGGAATCGCGTTCGGAAACGATTTTTACGACTCGCAGACAGGCGAAGACAGGAACTTGCTTGTCGACAAAATTGTTGTCGATGGTGTTACTGTAGAAACTGAAGATCCAACGACTCACAGTACCGGTATCTGGAGAGACGGTATGACTGGACCAGGCTACTACGAAACTGAACTGTTCAACATCAACGCGATTTTCAGTTTTGCGGACCCTGGCCAACAAGGAGACCGTGTTGAGTTTGATGCCGTTGGAACAACCGGCGAAGAAGTTGTCGAACTGGTAGTCGGTGACCAAGTCGTTCGCACTTTTCAACTAACGAATGCCGGTGTTGCTCAGACGTTTTCTTTCAATAGTTCAAGTGACTTGTTGCTTGAAGATATCAAGATCCAATTTGTGAATGATCTTTTTGATTCCGCGGCCGGAATTGACCGTAACGTACAGGTCTTCGAATATCGAGTCATCGACAGCGAAACCGGTGAAGTATCGACTGCCAAGACAACGGATGCCAACGTACTGTCGTCTGGGATTTTTGTGCCTGGTGAAGGAATTACGGCTGGATTTGGGGCCGGTGGGTTTTTGGCCACTAATGGTTCGATCCAGCAAGTCATTAGTGGCGCCGGATTGACTGCGGTCGTCGATTCGAGCTTTCAAAAGAATAGTCTATCCAATCTCGAAGCTGCGGTCGGGCCCAGTAACGAGGTCGCGTCGATTGATTTCGTTGGTGATTTGATCCTTGTGGACGACGCGGGAATTCCAATTTCGTCTTTTGGCGATGGCGGTCGCGTAAACTTGACTGAGGTGTTGGGCGACCGGGTCGGGTTGCTCGACAGCGGGCGATTGTCCTACTCAGATGTGGAATTTTTCGACGACGGGTCGATCCTGGTTAGCGGGTCGGTGTTACCGACGTTCAGCAATGGTACACAACTGAACGATCCGTTCATCGCCAAGTTTAATGTAGATGGTTCTCTTGACGAGTCATTCAGCCAGCAAGGCATCGTGCAAGGTACTTTCCTGCAATTGTTTGGATTCAATGATGAGTTGAAATCAGTCGTTGGCAATGATGGGCGAATCATCCTTTTTGGATCAAATGGGACGAGCGGATTCGACAGTAATTACGTGGTGTCGCGGTTAAATGCGGACGGAACATTGGACACTACGTTCGGCAATGGTGGCAATGTTTACATTTCAAATTCGGCTACCGGGATTGGAAGGTTTACCTTGCCGGTCGATGTTGAAATTACCAACGATAACCAAGTTGTGTTCGGTGTTAACTACTTCGGAGCTTCGCTCGAGGCCTTGCTGTTGGGAAAGATCAACGAAGACGGCTCGCTTGATTCGACGTTCGGTAATGGCGGTTACGTTACGGTTCCACTGGGGCAGACGAATTCCACCGCTGAATTTGCTTTGGATTCACAAGATCGCATCGTCATTGCATCCGATCCACTCTTCCCCGCGCTCACGAGATTGACGGCCAATGGACAGATCGACAACGGTTTCGGTGAGAACGGATTTGTCCTGCTCGAACCTGATGATTCGATTGGATCTCAAGGTGTTGCCAACGATCCTGAGTTTGGACCGCCGTTTAGATTGTTCCTTGGCGGGTTTGCAGTTGACAGCACAGACAACGTGATTGTCGCAGCCAGTGCTTTCGGAACCGATGGTAGCCGCCCGCTGTTGTTACAACGTGTGTTTGCGGATGGGCGCATTGACCAAAGCTTTGGGATCGCCGGCACGAGCGTTGTACAATCCAGCGACGGAGTGCCGGGGGGCGTGAATCAACTACTTTTTGATTCTGACGACCGTTTAGTTGTCGGTGGTACTAGTTCGCTTGAAGACGGTTCGGCAGGAATCTTGCGTATCAAACTCGTGTAAACGGTGTGGGCCCGACGAAAAATTTCTTCATTCGATGGTCAAGTCGGCGATAACTCTAGTCTCGAGTCGGTTATGACTACCAATATATTGTGACCGAAATCTTGGCCAAATCGTCGTGGGTTAACAGGAATCAGAAATTTTGAAGCGTAACTTTGACCAGATTAGGCAATTTTATGGAGAACGGAAACTGATTTGCTTAACATGTGTGGTGACGATTACAAAATCGGATCGAAGAACGAGTTTGGGTCTCGGCAAACCACTTCCCGTTGGATAACTTAAAACACTGGATTCCTTATGGGCGACCAGCAAGTCAGTACGCTTTCCAGGCAAACGAAAACGGATTTCCTTCGCCACCTTCTAAGCGACATCGAAGCTCTCGAACTGATGATCGAGAATGGCTCGATTGAGAAAGGCATCAAAAGAATCGGTGCCGAACAGGAGTTTTGTTTGGTGGGCAGCGATCTCCGCCCAGCGATGACCGGTCCAGCCATTCTTGATTCGATCAACGACGCTCATTTCACGCCGGAGCTTGCCCGTTGGAATTTGGAAATCAATCTGGATCCTCAGCTCGCGAAATCTGGCTGCCTAAAAAACATGGAGCAACAACTTGATGAGTTGTTGAAAATGGCGAGTGAAGTCTCAGAACGTCACGACAGCCATGTTTTGTTGACTGGAATCTTACCTACCATTCGAAAGAGTGAACTCAATTTCGAATGCATGACACCCAATCCGCGCTATCGAGTTCTCGATCAAGTTTTGAAAGAGTTGCGCGGAGAAGATTTTTCGCTCCACATCGAAGGCGTCGATGAGATCGACTTGAAACATGACTCGATTCTGTTTGAAGCGTGCAACACGAGCTTTCAAGTTCACTTGCAAGTCGATCCCGATGAATTTGCGGATCAATACAACTGGGCCCAGGTTCTAGGCGGCCCTGTTCTTGCCGCGAGTGTGAACTCACCCATCCTGCTTGGAAAAGAGCTTTGGAGCGAAACTCGAATCGGATTGTTTCGCCAAAGCGTCGACGTTCGACATGCAGGGACTTACGTTCGCGACAAGCAACCTCGTGTCGCATTCGGAAACGACTGGCTCACGTCTTCCGCCGTTGAGATTTTCAAAAACGACGTTGCCTACTACAAGTTGATTATCGGCGCAGAACTGGACGAGGAAGCATCTTCCGATCTGGTCGCTCGTGGGATTGCTCCGGAGCTTCGCGCGATGAATCTGCACAATGGCACTCTCTACAAGTGGAATCGAGCCTGTTATGGAGTGGGCAATGGGATTCCTCATTTGCGGATCGAAAACCGGTACATTCCAGCCGGTCCAACTCCTCATGATGAAATGGCTAACACGGCTTTTTGGGTCGGGCTGATGCAGGCGATGCCTGAAAAGTGTCGAGGAAACTGGGCGCGTTACTTTTCATTTCAAGACGTGAGGTGCAACTTCTTGAAGGCGGCCAGAAATGGGCTGGCCAACGAGTTTCGCTGGTTTGGCGAAACAATGTCCGTGCGGAATTTGATTCTCGATAAGTTGCTGCCGTTGGCGCAAGAAGGGCTCAATTCAATTGGTGTCGAAAGTGAAGAGTCCGATCCCTATCTCGAGACGATTCGCAAACGCGTTACCGCGAATCAAACTGGTGCGAGTTGGATGGTCGATGCGCTGCGGAGTCTTCGACAGAAGAACTCGGTTGATGAATCGATTTTGATAATTACGGAGTACATGCGGGAAAATTGCCTCGACAACACGCCTGTCCATGAATGGAAAATTCCGCAACAGTCGCTGCTTGCCCGCGTTCCCGATCGATACAAGCGTGTTGAAGGGATTATGATCACCGATGTTCTGAGCGTTTGCGAAGACGATCTGGTCGACTTTGCGGGGAAGCTGATGGAGTGGAACGAGTGTCAGCACTTGCCAGTCGAGGACTCTATCGGTTCCATCGTAGGTGTTGTCACGGCCAACGACATCGCTCGATTTCGGAAATCTCGACCCGACGATCGCACGGCGCTGGTGGATGAATGTATGACGTCCGACATAGTGACTATCGATCCGGAAACGACGCTGGAAGAAGCTGAACGAGTCATGCTAGAAAACGGTTTTGGCAGCATGCCTGTGGTTCAGGATAATCGAGTTGTGGGTATCATTACTGCTCGTCTAATTCAAAAACTGCAAAAGAAAATCCAGTCTCAATGATGTCTGCGCTTGGTGGCTCACCAATTCAATTTGATCGAATCGTCGGCGACTTGTCGGGCTCAATGGGTCCGACCGTTGTTTTTATTGGAGGAATGCACGGCAACGAGCCTTCCGGCGTTTTGGCGATTCGCAAAGTGATCACGGACTTGAACGAGAAGAAGGTTGCACTCAAAGGACGGTTTATTGGATTGTCGGGGAATCTTCCAGCGCTTGCTGCGAACAGGCGTTTCCTTTCTAAGGACCTTAACCGGCTTTGGACAAACGATTTTGAACAACGACTCGAAGCCTATTTCTCCCAGCAGTTGAATCAGGAGTCGGGCGATCAATTCGTGTCTGAGTTCCAGGATCAACTTGAGATCAATGAGATCATTGCTCCGCTGGTTCGTGACGAAAGCGAAGTTCTATTCATTGATTTGCACACCACATCTTCAAAGTCCGCTCCATTTATTGGCATCAAGGACAATCCAGACAATCGGGAGTTTGCAGCCAAGTTTCCTGTTACTACTGTACTGGGGATCGATGACTATCTGGAAGGTCCGCTTTTGAGCTATCTCTCAGATCGAGGTCACGTCGCGTTGGCTTTTGAAGCAGGGCAGCATGATGAATCCGAGTCCATTCAGAATCACGTTTCATTCATTTACTTTACGTTGGTGACCGCGGGAATCATTTCACCAGAGTCGATTCCCGATTTTGATCTTCACCAGCAACAGCTTGCAGGAGATGGAGAATCGGCTGGGATTTTGGAAGTTATCTTCCGACATGCTATTGCGGCTGAAGACAATTTCAAAATGAATCCTGGCTACCGGAACTTCGTTCCGATCAAAAAAGGCGAATCACTTGCCGAAGACAGGAACGGTCCGATCAAAGCCCAGCAGGATGGACGGATATTCATGCCGCTTTATCAATCAACGGGCGAAGATGGGTTCTTTGTTGTTCGCTAGCGAACGTAGCCAGGCTCTGGGTAACCGGTCAGAGCTCGAGACCTCAAATAGTGGTCGCGCGCGTCGCGAGAGCTTCAACCAGATAGGTTCGGCCGTCCATGTTGCTCCCGTCGACACGTACAAGAGATCACTACAAGAGATGGCCATGTACAAAAAAAGGCCCGTTGACGATTTCTCGTCAACGGGCCCATAAATGATCCGGCAATACCTACTTTCGCACTTGCAGTACTATCATCGGCTCAAAGCGCTTAACTACTGTGTTCGGGATGGGAACAGGTGTGACCACTTTAATATGTTCGCCGGAAGAGATCAGCGAGGCTTATTCACCCTCGCTGACCTGATCTAGGATCAATTTAGCGTATGTGTTGTAGATGGCGTGTTGATCAAATGGTGTGACGACTATCACTGTCATTCAATCGATCTTGAGTGCGTATTAACCAAATTTCCTCAGAAATATTAGTTCACTCTTTGTCGACCAAGCCTTAGACAGGACTTGATCAACTGTTGCTGTTACGCAACTGCGTTGCTTTACACTTCCAAGGAAACTTAGGTTAGTCAAAAGACTAAGATAAGAGACCTGGATATATGTGGTCAAGCTTTCGTCCGTTAGTACCGTTTAGCTGAGTACATTACTGCACTTACACATACGGCCTATCAACCAGATCGTCTTTCTGGGGACTCTCACAGCAAGCTGCAACGAAACCTTATCTTGGAGCGGGCTTCACGCTTAGATGCTTTCAGCGTTTATCCTTTCCGAAGTTAGCTATCCAGCCGTGCCACTAGCATGACAACTGGAACACCAGCGCTTCGTCCTTCCAAATCCTCTCGTACTAAAGAAGA
>CAZPBE010000089.1:0-11936 GCA_964584615.1 uncultured Pirellulaceae bacterium
CTCAACGATGGAGCCACGGCAACGATCATGTTGACGGGTACGGTTGATGTTGGCCAAGGCGGCCAGACGATCACGAACATCACCACTGCAGCAACAGGCGATCAGACTGATCCTTCGACCGTCGGTGATGACCTTGAAGAAGAAGTCGTCGTCGAAGAACAGGCCAACCTGGTTACGGTCAAGACGCTTGCCAGCGGCACCAGCACTCCGGCCGAAGGCGACACGGTTACGTTTGAAATTGAAGTCACGAACAACGGACCCAATACAGCGACAAATGTTTCGCTGACCGACTTGCTTCCAGCTGGTTTGACCGCGACCGCTGCCAACGGCGGACTTACTCAAGGCACCTACAATTCTACTTCCGGTCTGTGGACGATTGGCACCCTTGCAAACGGTGCATCGGCAACGCTTACTCTTGAAGGTACAGTCGATGCCGGTTCCGGTGGCGTCACAATCACCAACATCACAACCGCCGCTGCTGGCGATCAGCTTGATCCAACGACTGTCGGTGACGACCTGACGGAATCAGTCGGCAGTATTAACGATGCAGAACTGGTGACTGTCAAAACGCTTGCCAGTGGCGATGCGACTCCTGATGAAGGGGACACAGTCACCTTCCAAATCCAGGTTTCCAACAACGGTGCGGCTCAAGCGACCAACGTTTCACTAACTGATTCGCTGCCAGCAGGAATTACTTACACTGGCAACACAACGACTCAGGGATCCTACAATGCGGCCACGGGATTGTGGACCGTCGGCACGCTCAACAATGGAACCACGGCAACGATCACGTTGACCGGAACGGTTGATGTCGGCGAAGGTGGCAACACAATCACCAACATCACGACGGCAGCCAGTGGCGATCAGCCCGACCCATCGACGGCCGGTGATGATTTGGAAGAAGCAATCGTCGTCAATGATGCTGCGGATCTAGTTACGGTCAAGACGCTTGCCAGCGCAGATGCGACTCCGGCCGAAGGCGACACGGTTACGTTCCAGATCCAAGTCACCAACAACGGTGCGGCGCAAGCAACCAGCGTTTCGTTGACCGATTCATTGCCGGCAGGAATCACTTACACTGGCAACACCACAACACAAGGTGCTTACAATGCGGCCACGGGATTATGGAACATCGGAACTCTCAACGATGGAGCCGTCGCAACGATCACGTTGACTGGTACCGTTGATGTCGGCGAAGGTGGCAACACGATCACTAATGTGACGACTGCGGCAACCGGCGATCAAATGGATCCGACCACCGCGGGCGATGATTTAGATGAAGCCGTCGTTATTGATAACACGACGGATCTTGTTACCGTCAAAACTCTTGCCAGCGGCGACGCGACACCGGACGAAGGCGACACGGTTACTTTCCAAATCCAGGTTACCAACAACGGTGCGGCGCAAGCAACCAACGTATCGTTGACTGATTCGATGCCGGCAGGGATCACTTACACTGGCAACACCACAACTCAAGGCGCTTACAATGCGGCCACGGGATTGTGGAACATTGGAACTCTTAACGATGGAGCCACGGCAACAATCACGCTGACCGGTACCGTCGATGTTGGCGAAGGTGGCAACACAATCACCAACATGACGACGGCCGCAACCGGCGACCAGCCAGACCCAACAACGGTGGGCGATGATCTTGAAGAGTCGGTTACCGTCAACGACGCATCCGATTTGGTTACGGTTAAGACACTGGCCAGCGGCGATGCGACTCCGGACGAAGGCGACACGGTTACTTTCCAGATCGTGGTTACCAACAACGGTGCGGCGCAAGCAACCAATGTTTCGCTAACTGATTCGATGCCGGCAGGGATTACGTACACCGGCAACACTACGACTCAAGGTGCTTACAACGCGGCCACTGGATTGTGGACGATTGGAACGCTCAACGATGGAGCCACGGCAACGATCACGTTGACCGGAACGGTTGATGTCGGCGAAGGTGGTAGCACAATCACCAACGTGACGACTGCAGCAACCGGCGATCAAATGGATCCGACCACCGTAGGCGATGACTTGGATGAAGCCGTCGTTATTGATAACACGACTGATCTTGTTACCGTCAAAACACTTGCCAGCGGCGACGCGACTCCGGACGAGGGCGACACGGTTACGTTTGAAATTGAAGTCACCAACAACGGTGCGGCTCAAGCGACCAACGTATCTCTGTCCGATTCGATGCCAGCGGGAATCACTTACACTGGCAACACCACGACTCAAGGTACTTACAATGCGGCCACAGGATTGTGGACGATTGGAACGCTCAACGATGGAGCCACGGCAACGATCACATTGACCGGAACGGTTGATGTCGGCGAAGGTGGCAACACGATCACCAACATCACAACTGCGGCAACCGGCGATCAACCAGATCCGTCGACTGTCGGTGATGATCTTGACGAAGAAGTCGTCGTCAACAATGCGGCTGATTTGGTAACCGTCAAGACACTCGCCAGTGGCGACAACACGCCTGCCGAAGGTGACACGGTAACTTTCCAAATTGAAGTCACCAACAACGGAGCGGCGCAAGCAACAAACATATCGCTAACTGATTCGATGCCGGCAGGGATCACTTACACTGGCAACACGACGTCTCAGGGAACTTACAGCGTGGCGACCGGATTGTGGACCATCGGTACGCTCAACAATGGAGCCACGGCAACGATCACGTTGTCAGGTACCGTGGATGTAGGTCAGGGTGGTAATACAATCACCAATGTCACCACGGCGGCAACCGGCGATCAGCCAGATCCATCGACCGTTGGCGATGACTTGACCGAATCTATCGGCAGCGAGAACCTTGCCGATCTGGTGACCGTTAAAACACTTGCCAGCGGCGATTCGACACCAGACGAAGGCGATACGGTTACCTTCGAAATTCTGGTTGCCAACAACGGTGCGGCTCAAGCGACCAATGTTTCGCTAACCGATTCGCTGCCGGCAGGAATCACGTACACGGGCAATACAACGACTCAAGGTTCTTACAATACGACCACGGGTTTGTGGACCGTTGGCACGCTTAGCAATGGAGCCACGGCAACGATCACGTTGACTGGAACCGTGGATGTCGGCGAAGGTGGCAACACGATCACCAACGTGACGACTGCAGCGACCGGCGACCAAGACGACCCGTCAACGGCTGGCGATGACTTAGTGGAATCCATTGTGATTAACGATGCTGCGGATCTTGTGACGGTCAAGACGCTCGCCAGTGCCGATGCGACTCCGGCCGAAGGCGACACGGTAACTTTCCAAATCGTGGTCACCAACAACGGTGCGGCTCAAGCAACGAATGTCTCCTTGACCGATTCGATACCAGCTGGAATTTCCTACACCGGCAACACGACATCTCAAGGTGCTTACAACGCGGCCACGGGTTTGTGGACGATCGGGACGCTTAACGATGGAGCCTCCGCAACGATCACGTTGACTGGAACGGTTGATGTCGGCGAAGGTGGCAACACGATCACCAACGTGACCACTGCGGCAACTGGCGATCAAATGGATCCGTCAACGGCAGGTGATGACTTGGATGAAGCCGTCGTTATTGATAACACGACTGATCTTGTTACCGTCAAAACACTTGCCAGCGGCGACGCGACTCCGGACGAGGGCGACACGGTTACGTTTGAAATTGAAGTCACCAACAACGGTGCGGCTCAAGCGACCAACGTTTCGCTAACGGATTCGATGCCAGCAGGGATCACTTACACCAGCAACACGACATCTCAAGGTGCTTACAATGCGGCCACGGGATTGTGGTCCATTGGAACGCTCAACGATGGAGCCGTCGCGACGATCACGTTGACCGGAACCGTAGATGTTGGCGAAGGTGGCAACACAATCACCAACATCACAACTGCAGCAACTGGCGATCAACCAGATCCTTCAACGGTCGGTGATGATCTGCAAGAAGCAATCGTTGTCGAAGACGCAACGGATCTAGTTACGGTCAAGACGCTTGCCAGTGGCGATGCGACTCCAGATGAAGGCGGCACGGTCACTTTCCAGATCGTTGTCACCAACAACGGTGCGGCTCAAGCAACGAACGTTTCGCTAACGGATTCGATGCCGGCAGGAATCACGTACACTGGCGACACGACATCTCAAGGTTCGTACAACTCAGCCACGGGATTGTGGACGATTGGCACGCTCAACAATGGAGCCACAGCAACGATTACGTTGACCGGTACAGTGGATGTCGGCGAAGGTGGCAATACGATCACCAATGTGACCACGGCGGCAACCGGTGATCAAATGGATCCATCAACGGCAGGCGATGACTTGGATGAAGCTGTCGTTATTGATAACACGACTGACCTGGTTACCGTCAAGACGCTTGCCAGCGGCGATACGACTCCACTCGAAGGCGACACGGTTACCTTCCAGATCGAGGTGACCAACAACGGTGCGGCTCAAGCAACAAGTGTGTCGCTAATCGATTCGATGCCGACAGGGATCACTTACACCGGCAACACAACTTCTCAAGGCGCGTACAATCCGGCCACGGGATTGTGGACCATTGGAACACTCAACGATGGAGCCACGGCAACGATCACGCTGACAGGCACGGTCGACATCGGCCATGGCGGCAACACGATCACCAACATCGCGACTGCAGCGACTGGCGATCAGCCAGATCCGTCAACGGCTGGCGATGATCTTGATGAATCTGTCGTGCCGGTCGCTATCAACGTAGAAATTGGTGTGGCCAAGCAAGTTGCTGGTACGCCACTGTTGCTGTCCAACGGAAACTACGAAGTGATCTATCTGGTTGCGGTTGAGAACACTGGAAACGTTGATCTGGCTAACTTGAGTTTGACAGAAGACTTGGTGAGCCAATTCGGCGGAGCGTTTATCAACGCTCACAGTCTCGCAATTGTGACGCCTCCTTCAAATGCAAATAGCACTGTGACGCTCGACAGCCTCAGCTGGAACGGTTCATCGTCCACAGAAATCGTGGATACAGCGCAACCTTCGCTGTTGGCCATCGGCGACGCTTTCTTCTTTGAGTTTACCGTGGAAGTCGATTCGAATCAGGCAGCGGGCGTTCTCAACAATCAGGTGACTGTATCTGGTGACGCCGTTGATGGAAGCGGCAACTCGTACACTGATCCAGGTAGTGGCAACACCATCACCGCCAACGATGATTCGGATAGCGGAGCCGATCCATCCGGTGACAACAACGGCGAGCCAGGCGATTCGACTGGCAGCGATGATCCAACGCCGCTTTACATTCCGAGCGTTGGCTTGGCTAAATCAGCAAGCGATCCGGTTCCCAATGGGGACGTTTGGGACGTCGTGTTCACGTTGGTTTATGAAAACAATGGTACGGTCGACCTGACGAACTTGACATTGTTCGACGACATTACGGCCGAATTTGGCGGTGCAGCCGTCGGGGTTAGCAACGTCGGTGTTCAGAACTTTGCAGGAACAGGAAACGCGCCGACGGTCAACAACGCGTGGGCCAGTGACACAACTCAAAGCATAATCTCCGGGGGAACCGCCCATGTTGGCGACACGTTCGAAGTCGTCTTCACGGTCTCGATTGATCCCGATGCGGCAGGAACCGCGACCGTGTTGGACAACCAGGCGACCGCTGGTGGAGAAGCTCTCGATGAGAACGGTGATCCACTAACGGATCCAAATGGCGATCCAGTCGTTGTCACCGATGATAGTGACAACGGGATCGACCCGAATGGCGAAAACGGAAGCGAAGACACGACCGATGGCGAGTTTGGCAACGATCCAACTCCGCTCTACATCGCTGATCTAGCGATTGCCAAGTCAATTGTCGGCGAGCCTGTATTGACCAACCTTGGAAACTACGTGGTGACTTACCAGTTGGTTGTTGAAAACACGGGCACCGTTGATTTGACAAACTTGAGTTTGCTGGAAGATGTCTCAACTCAGTTTGGTGCTCCGTTTGTAAACGCGAGTAACTTGGCACTGGTTTCCGCACCAAGCGACCCCGGAAGCAATGTCGCAGTCGATTCCACTGGCTGGGACGGAAGCTCATCCATCGAATTGATGGATTCATCGACAGCCAATACGCTGATCGTTGGCGATTCGTTTACGATTTCATTCGATGTTGAAATTGACCCGAACCTTGTCACTGATCCACTTGAAAATCAAGTTTCAGGAACGGGAAGCGGTGTCGATGCTCATGGCAATCCTCTCTCAGACTCAAATGGCAATCCATTGACGGGCTCGGACTTGAGTGACAGTGGAACGGATACGGGAACCAACAATCCTGGTGACCCTGGGGATCATGGGACGCCCGATGATCCGACTCCGTTCGACCCTCCAGCAGTTCCACTGGGTGAAATCTCCGGAACGGTTTTCGAGGATGGTAACAACGACGGAATTCAACAGAATGGTGAAGGTGGAATTGCTGGCGTGGTGATTACATTGACGGGAACGGATATTTACGGAAATCCTGTCACTCAATCGGTGCTAACTGAAGCCAACGGAAGATACGCGTTCACGGGACTCGATCCGGGTACTTATTCTGTCACGCAAACCCAACCTGGTGGTTTTGAAGACGGAATCGACAACGCGGGCGATCCGTCAATCACTCTTGCCAACGATCAGCACTCCAATATTCAACTTGGATTCGGACAGTCAGTCGAGTCGGGTACGTTTGCTGAAATCCAACCAGCCTCAACCGCCTCGGGCAACCCGGCGCAGCTTCCTCCCCTGACTCCGTTCTTTAACACTCCAATTGGCAATCTGTTCAGCAGTTTCACTGGCAGCCCGGGACCAATTTATTCTGGTATTCCAATCAACTCCAACGCCGACCCGCTTTCACTTGAAAGTGGACGGTCAGTGTTGGGAGGTTATTCTTCCAATGGCATGTCAGGGGAATTTGTCGAAGGCGATTGCGGTTGCCCGGAGCCAATCAATCCATGCTGTGAGCCAGTCGATCCGTGCGGACAGCTCATCAACAACGTCGAAAGCGTGATCGTGCCGGGTTCTGGCGAGGCCTTCTACGATGATGGATGCGGTTGCGGACCTGAATTGCCTCAAGATCAAATGCCGGTTGACGCCATGTTAATGGGCGAAGCACTGGTGCCAACAGAAGCAGACGGTGAAATGTCTGAGTCAGATGCGAACCCTACCAATGGGCTGCAAGATTTTGCGGAAGGAAATTCAGACGCGGATTCCAGCTCAACCAGAGTCGATCAAGCTGATAGTCTCTCGTTTCTCAAACGGTTTTCGAACTGGTTGAAAATCTGATTGGATGGGTGATTCGATAACGGCTGATCAAATCGAGAGGATTCACGAATCCGCATTTGTTGAACATGCGTTTTAACTGGTCCTGATCGTTTCTGCCTCCGACCCTATTGAGATGTTGCTTCATACAGATTATGACGATTGCTAATCGATTCTTCTTCACAACGAATCGCTGCAACCGCCAGCACATTCAATATGGTCAAAGGCAAATTGGGCCGCATATGCCTTTGTATCAGTTCAACCATTGATTTAGCGTGATACGAAACGGCGACGCGCCAGAATTCGATAATTATTACACGCATTGCCAAAAACTCTGGAAACACTCGGATCTCTAAGTCGGGGTTGCCAAGCGCGGATCAGAAAATTTCTGTTTCAATTTTCTGGCAATCTCTCATCTATAATTTTCGAAACGTGGTTTGAAGTCATGGCTGTCAATCCCTCTCGCGCGTCAAATATTCATTCGCTGTTTGAAACGCTGGAAGAACGTGTCTTGTTTGACGGTGTTCCGGACGCTCAAGTATTCCAACCGCAAATCAATGATGCGGCCCCGATTCCCGCGCAGGTTTTGAATGTTCAGCAAGAAGACCCTAACGCGCCGACAGAACTGATCATTATCGATTCAGGAGTTGAAAATCAGGAACAATGGCTCACTGATCTTCTTGGCAACAATCGAGACGGCTCGATTGAAATTCGGATCCTCGACCAATATCAGGATGGCGTCGCCCAAATCAGCAGCCTCCTCGAAGAGTCTCCCAAACAATACGATTCCATCCACATTATCTCGCATGGCAATGACGGAGAAATTCGACTTGGCAACTCGCGTTTGACGGCAGAGAACTTTAGTCGATACGCCGACCAATTATCGAACTGGTCCGCCTCAATGACGAGTGACGCGGACCTGCTTTTTTATGGGTGCAAGCTGGCTGAAAGCAACCACGGAATCCAGTTCCTTGAAACCATCAGCGCAACCACGGGCGCCGACGTAGCGGCTTCGGCTGACTTGACTGGTGCTGCGGAAGCGGGTGGCGATTGGGACCTTGAGTTCAACACGGGGCTAATTGAATCCAAAGCGATCACGATCAACAACTTCAGAAGCGTGCTCCTCGATGCAGTCGACGACAACTATGCCGTTGCTGAAGACACACCTCAGTCATTCAATCCCCTAAACAACGATACCGACACCGGAGACTTTTTTCTGACTCACTGGGACCAACCAGGATGCGGCGAAGTCCTTCTGGATATCGGTGAAGTTGGAAACGTGACGACGGACTCCAATGGAACCACCGTCAACCTCAACAAGACGTACACCAACGCAGTTGTTTTTGCCTTTGTCACGACAAACAACGATGGCCAGAACGCGTTGGCGCGAGTTACCAACGTAACTGGAAATTCTTTTGACCTTTCGATTGAGGAACCCAATAGCGGCAATGCCATTGATCCAACCGATGGCGTTCATGGCAATGAAACAGTCAGTTACATCGTGCTTGAACAAGGCAACTGGGAATTGGCTGATGGCACGATGCTCGAAGTCGGCACTGTTGACTACAACGGCATTGCCAATTTCTTCAGCAATCAATCGTTCACGAACCCGTTTGGCGGAACTCCAACACTTCTGACTCAAGTCCAAACCAACAACAACGGATTCGATTTTCTGAAAACGGTTGAGCGAAACGTAACAGGAAACTCGTTTGATGTTTCCATGGAACGCTATGAAAGTATCGGTCGTACATTCATGCCCAGCAACGAGTCGATTGGCTACTTCGCAATCGAACAGGGTACGGGGACCTGGAGTGGGATGGATTTCGAAGCGGGTGTAACTCTGGATAATGTCACCCATGTTGACAACAACATCGGCTTTACAAACAACCTTACCAACAACGTCAACTTTGTCGGCGTGTTGTATTCGTTCGACGGTGGTAACGATGCCGCTTTGGGATCATCGGGTGTCAACGCAACGGGGGCGACGATTTACGTCGAAGAAGATCAAACTAACGACACAGAAGTCAATCATACGACGGAAGAAGTCTCGTGGATCGCGCTCAGCAACAGTGGCATCCTGCAGGCAGTCGACGGTGAGAATTTTGCTATCGATTCGCAAGACGTAAATTTTACTTTCTACCCAGAGCACGATGTCAATGGAACCGATAGCTTTGACTACACAATCAGTGATGAACCTGATGGAACGGGCTCCACAGACACGGCAACGGTTGACTTTGATATTGGTGCAGTCGTAGACACCGTCGTCGATATGATCATGACGAATGAAGACACCGCCGTTTCATTCAACGTTTTGGCCAATGACAACTTTGAAGGCGCGGTCCAGGTCACCAATGTGACTTCACCATCCAACGGCACACTCACTTTCGATTCGCTTGGAAACGTCGTCTACACTCCCGACCCTGACTATTACGGATCCGAAACGCTTACGTACACCGTGCGTGACGAGTGCGGCACCGAAGAAATGGGCACGATTGAAATCACGATCAAGCCAGTCGCAGACACGGTGCCCGACAACGTGACGACTGATGAAGAGACACCGATCACTTTCGACCCCAGCGCCAATGACAACTTCGAAGACAAATCAAAAATCATTTCCATCACGAGTCCGGCCAAGGGAACGGCTGTTCTCAACAGTAACGGCACCATCACCTACACGCCTAATGCTGACTTCCACGGAACCGACACCTTCACCTATACGACCACCGATGTCCACGGCAATACAGAAACGGAAACCATAACAGTAACGGTCGACCCTGTGTCCGACGTTGTCAACGACACGGCTTCGACACTCGAAAACACTCCGGTGTCACACAACGTTTTGGCGAACGACAATTTCGAAGGACCGGCGACGCTAACCAATGTAACTGGAGCCGTTAACGGCACGTTTAGTTTTACGCCAGCGGGGGTAATCACCTACACACCCAACGTTGGTTTCTTCGGCACCGAAGTTCTGACCTACACGGTAACCGACCAGTGCGGCAATACAGAAACTGCAACGCACACGATCAAAGTCGTTCCAACACCGGATCTGGTAACAGAAAAAACTTTGACTTCAAGTGACTCAACACCTGCTGAAGGCGACACGGTCACATTTCAAATCAAAGTTTCGAACATCAGCACATCACAAGCAACCAATGTTTCGCTTGTCGATCAAATGCCAGCCGGAATTACGCTGACCAGTTCTTCAGCCAGCCAAGGAACTTACAATTCAGCAACCGGGCAATGGACGATTGGCACAATCACCAACGGAAGCATGGCAACGCTGACGCTTACCGGAACCGTTGATGTTGGCGAAGGCGGTAACACAATCACCAACACAACGACGGCGGCCACTGGTGATCAAACAGACCCCACAACCACAGGCGACGACCTGACTGAATCGGTCACGATCGAAAACGATGCAGACTTGGTCACTGTCAAAACACTTGCTTCAGGTGATGCGACTCCTGAAGAAGGCGACACCGTTTCGTTTGATATTGAAGTCACCAATAGTGGCGCCGCCCAAGCAACCAACGTTTCACTGATTGATCAGATGCCGGCCGGCATTACATTCACATCGTTTTCCGTCTCGCAAGGATCCTACAATTCAGCAACAGGTTTATGGAATGTTGGAACGCTCAATGATAGCGCGACGGCAACGCTGACAATCACCGGAACTGTCGACGTTGGAGAAGGCGGAAACACGATCACGAATGTCACAACCGCGGCAACTGCTGATCAGGATGACTCAACTACTACTGGCGACGACCTGAATGAATCAGTCACGATCGAAAACGATGCAGACTTGGTCACCGTCAAAACACTTGCTTCAGGCGATGCGACTCCTGAAGAAGGTGACACTGTTTCGTTTGAAATCGAAGTCACCAACAACGGCGCCGCCCAGGCAACCAACGTTTCACTGATTGATCAGATGCCAGCGGGTATCACGTTTTCAGCTTTTTCGGTCACGCAAGGTTCCTACAACTCCGCGACCGGCCTGTGGGCGATCGGAACGCTCAATGATAGTGCGACGGCGACGCTGACGTTGACAGGAACCGTTGATGTTGGCCAAGGCGGAAACACGATCACGAATGTCACGACGACGGCGGCTGGCGATCAAGACGACCCAACAATCGCTGGTGATGATCTGAATGAATCAGTCACGATCGAAAACGAAGCAGACTTGGTCACCGTCAAAACACTTGCTTCAGGTGATGCGACTCCTGAAGAGGGCGATACGGTTTCGTTTGAAATCGAAGTCACAAACAACGGCGCAGCCCAGGCAACCAACGTTTCACTTATTGACCAAATGCCAGCCGGTATCACATTCACATCGTTTTCCGTCTCGCAAGGATCCTACAATTCGGCAACTGGTCTGTGGAATGTCGGCACGCTCAATGATAGCGCGACGGCAACGCTGACGTTGACTGGAACAGTTGATGTTGGCCAAGGCGGAAACACGATCACCAACACAACTTCGGCGGCAGCCGGTGATCAAGACGACCCGTCAACTGCTGGTGACGATCTCGATGAATCAGTCACGGTCGAAAACGACGCAGACTTGGTTACGGTCAAGACACTCGCTTCAGGCGATGCCACGCCCGAAGAAGGCGATACCGTTTCGTTTGAAATCGAAGTCACAAACAACGGCGCCGCCCAAGCAACCAACGTTTCACTGATTGATCAGATGCCGGCTGGCGTTACATTCA
>CAZPBE010000090.1:0-11773 GCA_964584615.1 uncultured Pirellulaceae bacterium
ATTCGGCTTCTTTCAATCCACCATTTGATTTAACGGATTGTGGGAGGATCGAGAAAATTGCATTAAGACTATGTTGTGGTTCAGAACCAGGGTATTTACCATCCTTTGATGAAAAAATTATTCAATATTACCCGCGGCCATGATGGATGGTCGGTTCGAATTGTTCGTTCGGGGAAACAGCATTCGAAGTATTTCCGATTCTCTGATGGTGGAATCCGCCAGTCTGAGGCGAAGGCGAAACGCTGGCGTGACAAGAAGCTAAGGGAGTTGGGAGAGCGGCAATGGCGTAAAGGGCCGAGAAAAAAAGCAAGCAACAACACATCCGGCGCCACTGGGGTCAGCCGCAATGTATACGGTCGCTGGGTTGCTACTTGGCAAGACGAAGGGGTTCAGCGATTTATGACGTTTTCTACCAAGCGTGAAGCGATCGACCACCGCACGTCGATGTTGCGGAAGCATGTGTGATTCGACACAGTCACTCTCAATGATCTGCAATTCGTATTGGCATCATTGAGCAATAGCTTCAGAATTACGGTTGGCACGACAACTCCATTTGCTGACATGTTTCTCTGCAGGGAACGAAAAAAGTATGTAAGCATTGACCCTGTCGAGCGTCAATGAACTGAACTACGTATTGTTTTCGCTGAGAGTAATAAATGTCAATCGCTGGCCGACCCTCGAATAAGATGATGAACCACGAAACTGCCGTCGCCGAAAGGTACTCCAAAGCGGCTGAGGAGCGAGAGCCGGCTCTTTGTTGCCCAGTGCAGTACCAGCCTGAGTTACTGGAAGTCATACCTGAAGAGATTATTCAACGAGATTATGGCTGCGGTGATCCATCACCGTTCGTCAAGCCAGGAGATACCGTTCTCGATTTGGGGGCCGGTGGCGGTAAGCTTTGCTACATCGCAGCCCAGGTTGTCGGCGAAGAAGGAAAAGTCATAGGAGTCGATTGCAATCAGGAGATGCTGGAACTGGCGCGGCAGTATCAACCCGAGGTCGCCGAAAAGATCGGATACGATGTCGTGTCGTTTCGTTGCGGAGTGATCCAAAATCTTGGGCTCGATTTGGAACTCTATGAGTCGGAGCTTAAAAAACTTGAATCGACTGGTGTGATTAACATTCTTGACCGCCGACGACTCGAACAACGTTTGGAAGAAGAGCATCCGCTGATCGAGGGCGATTCTGTTGATTGTGTGGTTTCCAATTGCGTTCTCAATCTTGTGCGACCCAAAGACCGGAAGCAGATGTTCGCAGAGTTGTTCCGCGTACTAAAAGTCGGTGGTCGCGCTGCGATTTCAGATATTGTTTCCGACGAAACGGTCCCAGAACATTTGCAGAATAATCCTGAGCTTTGGTCAGGCTGTATTTCGGGAGCTTGGCGAGAAGACGAGTTTTTGGCTGAGTTTGCGGCGGCTGGTTTCGAAGGGATGCACCTGGCCAAACGTGAATCAGAACCTTGGCAAACGGTCGAAGGCATTGAGTTTCGTTCGGTGACCGTGGTGGCTTACAAGCCCGATCCGGGCCCCTGTCTTGAGCAAAACCATGGTGTGATTTACAAAGGTCCTTTTCGACGAGTTGAAGATGATGACGGGCATGTGTTTTACCGAGGCAAATCGATGGCAGTTTGCGGACGTACGTTCCAGACACTGCAACGTGAGCCTTTTGCTGATCACTTTTATCATGTCGAGCCGATCGAAGAAATCTCTGTCGAATCGGCAGAGGCTTTTGATTGTGGCCCCATGCGTTTTCGCCATCCTCGCGAGTCCAAAGGCCTGGATTATGACGTGACTGAGACGACATGTGGTGACGATTGTTGTTAGCTGACGATTGTTGTTAGCGTTAGCGAACGATCGCGAAATACCAATAAACGTCGAGCTAGGCACCGAGCACAAGGCCGCAAACCCATTGCACTATTGCAAAGAATTGAATGAATCACCAAGTCGGCAATAAAAAACCCAACCCAAAAACTTCTCTCAAGCACCAGAAAAATCCTTTGGCGGTCGCCGGCAACCAGTTGAAAGTGCTGGAAAGTGTCGACGAACAGGTCGGTCAGGAAGCTGGCTCACAGCTGAGACGTTTTCCGGATTTGATTTCTGAATCACACAAGCTGCCTCTTAAAGCAACCGGCGTCGAGATCTTACAAGTCAACCTTGGCAAAATGTGCAACATGACGTGTGCGCACTGCCATGTTGATGCTGGGCCTGATCGAAAAGAAATCATGGAGCAGTCGGAAATCGACGCTTGTATTTCAGTTTTGGAAAAGAACCCGCAACTAACAACGATAGATTTGACTGGCGGCGCTCCCGAGATGAACCCGCACTTTCGAAAGATTGTGACGGCGGCTCGTGAAATGAATCGCCACGTGATCGATCGGTGCAATCTGACGATCTTGTTGGCCAAAGGATACGAATATCTTGCTGAATTCCTGGCTGAACAAAAAGTTGAGATCGTCGCTTCGTTGCCCTGTTATCTCGAAGAGAACACGGACAAGCAGCGCGGCGAAGGTGCTTATTCAAAATCCGTGGAAGCACTTTTGAAGCTGAATGAGCTGGGCTATGGAAAACCGGATACCGGTTTGACTTTGACACTTGTCTTCAACCCAGTTGGCCAATCGCTACCGCCCAATCAGGATAAGTTGGAGCAGGATTATCGCAAAGAACTCGATCAGCGGTTTGGAATTCAGTTCAACCGTTTGTTCACGATCACCAACATGCCCGTGAGTCGCTATTTGGAGTACTTGCTGCGGATTGGCGAATTCGAATCTTATATGCAAACGCTGATCGACGCTTACAATCCCACGACGGTGGAGAACTTGATGTGTCGCAACACGATTTCGGTAAGTTGGGACGGCAAGCTGTACGATTGCGACTTTAATCAGATGCTTGAGTTGGAGACTGCGCCCGGTTCGTCAAAAACGATTCATGATTTTGATTGGGACAATCTTTCGAGCCGCGAAATTGTTTTGGGCCAACATTGTTTTGGCTGCACTGCGGGTTGCGGTTCTAGCTGCCAAGGCGCCACCGGTGTCGCGAAGGACTCGGCTTAAACCAGCGTTGGCCAGCCATTTGCATCGCAGGCGGGTTAGCTATCAATCAACGTAACGTATCAAGTGCCGTGGTTTTATCAAAGTGATGAAGCAGCAAATAGTCGTCCCAGCCGTTGTTGCCCTCGCAGCACACGATCGTCGACGAAAATAGAGATTGATTCGCTGTGATCACCGCCTTCAGCGTTGCCCACAGCGAACGAACGTCCTCGGTGTAGATATTTACATTGATATACGCACCGTCTTCATCACCGCGTTCGATGTTGATGTCGGGATCCAGGTCATGCTTGGTTGCGATGGCAACCAAGTCGTCGACGTGTTTGGCGGCGTCACCGCTACACAATTCAGGTTGCAGCTGGATGTGCAAACATTTCATGGATCTAGATCCCCTGACGGAAGGTTTTACGATACCATTGCATGGTTTCGCCACGATGCGAAAACGCGAGTCTACATTTTAAGAACCAAGGAATCAACGATCTTCGGGGATTCCACCGGTGGTCAGGTTTGGCCAACAATTGTAAAGTTCGATTGCAGACGCGGTGGATTCACTTGAGGTTTAGTCCTGAAATGTCAAAAGATAATTGGATCGTGTCGTGCCGGAATGTCGTCGGCAAAAAGAAAGTCCTGACTGGTGATTCAAAAACGGCGTACTACCGGACTGGTTTTCGCTACGGCTTTGGAGATGCAACTGCGGTCATCATTCCAGGCGATTTACTTGAGCTTTGGCGAGTCCTTGAAATCGCGGCGGCGGCTCGCTGCGCGATCATTCTGCAAGCCACAAAAACCGGATTAACCGGTGGTTCGTCGCCCAGCGGTTCTGAATACGATCGGGATGTTGTGATTATTAACACAACGCGTATCAAACGAATTGTCCTGTTGAAGGGTGGGCGGCAGGCGTTGGTGTTGCCAGGAACCACCCTGTTTGAGTTGACGAAAGAGCTGGAAAAGATCGGGCGTGTGCCACACTCCGTATTGGGCTCAACAATGGTTGGGGCTACCGTCATTGGAGGAGTCGCCAACAACGCCGGCGGTGCTTTGTGCAAGCGAGGATCTTCCTATACCGAACTGTCGTTGTTTGCTCGTGTCGATGTTCACGGCAAACTTGAGTTGGTAGATCATCTGGGAATTCAGAATTTGGGCGACACGCCGGAAGAGATCTTCGAAAAGCTACAGCATGGTGACTTTTGCGACAGCGACCTGGTCGACAGCGGAGCGGCTGCATCGGATCGTGACTACGAGAACCGAATCAGAAATCTCGATTCCGACGTGCCCAATCGTTACAACGGCGATCCAAAGCGGCTGTTTGATGTAAGCGGAAGTGCAGGTAAAGTCGCCGCATTTGCGGTTCGGGTTGACACCTATCCTGCACCTGAAAAGAAGCAGGTTTTTTTCCTCGGCTGCAATTCGCCCGAAGACTTTGTCACACTTCGTAAACACATCTTGAGTCATTTCGAGCACTTGCCGGAGATGTGCGAGTACTTGAATCGGTCCACGTTTAATATCGCGGAAAGGTATGGCAAGGACGTGGCACTCGGAGTCAGGTACCTCGGCACAGAACGCTTACCAAAGGCTTACGGCATTAAGGCGAAACTCGAGAATCTGTTGAACAAGATTCCCTTCCTGCCAAAATACTTGCCAGATATTTTCTTGTATTACCTCTGTCGGTTGTGGCCACAGCATTTGCCCAAAAGACTGCTGCGATATCGCGATCAGTACAAGTACTATTTGATCTTGATCACGGCCGACGAGTCGATTGACGAATCACGAAAATATTTGCAAGACCACTGGAGCAAGTTGGATGATGTCGACTTTTTTGAGTGTGACGAGAAAGAGCAGCAGGCCGTTTTGCTTCATCGTTTCAGTGCAGCCGGAGCTGGTATTCGGTATCAGAATATTCATCAACGAACGACCGAAGAACCAATGGCGCTTGATATTGCTTTACTGAGCAGCGACGAAGAGTGGGTCGAGTCGTTACCTGATGAGATTCAACGCGATCTCGATGTGGCGCTGTACTATGGCCACTATCTTTGCCACGTTTTTCATCATGTCTACGTTTTCAAGAAAGGTGCTGATCTGGAGAAGATCAAATCTCTGATGCTAAAGCGTTTGGACGAGAAATGCGCCAAGTATCCTGCTGAGCATAACTTCGGTCACTTGTACGAAGCCGATGAAACGATGAAAAAATTCTTCGCCGAATTGGATCCGACAAATACGTTCAATCCGGGAATTGGCAAGACGCCCAAGACAAGGCAGCCCCAATGATTGGTTCAAAATCCTAGCAAGCGAGTGTATCAAGCCCCGAAAATACACTCGCTTGCGCGTCGGGCTTGTATTGAGCTCAAAGCTCAAGCGCTAGGTCAACTCGGCAAGAGTTTCATCTAGTTGCTCGATCAGGATTTCGGCATCCTGCGAATTGAATGGCATCGGGGGACGGATCTTCAACACGTTGTGCAAAGGCCCATCGGTTCCAATCAGAACGCCCCGCTCGCGCATGCGGTTGGCGACGTAGCTGGTTTCATGATCGGCAGGTTCCAACGTCTCATGATCGCGAACCAGTTCTACGCCCAAAAACAGACCGCTACCCCGCACGTCGCCGATGATTGAGTGACGTGATTTCAATTCGCGGAGACTGGAAAGTAAAAACTCGCCGACCGTTTCAGCATGTGCGGCGAGTGATTCCTCATGAACAATGTCGAGCACTGTTTTGCCAACCACGGCAGAAACCGTGTTGCCGCCGAAGGTGCTGAAGAACTCCATGCCGTTGGCGAATGAGTCGGCGATTTCGCGAGTCGTCACCAAGGCCGCGACCGGGTGTCCGTTGCCGATGGGCTTGCCTAACACGACGATGTCCGGTGTGACGTTCTGTTGCTCGAAGCCGTAAAACCACTTGCCCAGTCGCCCGTAACCGGTCTGCACATCGTCGGCGATGCAGACGCCGCCGGCGCCTCGGACAAGTCGATAGGCTTCTTCAAAATAGCCTGTTGGGAACATGATTTGTCCGCCAACACTGGGCCACGATTCGGCCACGAAGCCACTCAAGTTTCGACCCTCGCTTCGCAAACGATCGACGATTTCGCCGACCGCCGCCGCGTACTGTTTGCCGGCCGTTTGCGGATCTTTGAACGGGCCGCGGTAGATGTCGGCGATCGGAGCGGTATGCACCCAATCTGGAGCACCGCCGCCGCCCGGACCGTCGTGCTTGTACGGACTGATGTCGATCAGCGAAGTACTGTGACCGTGATAGGCTCCCTCGAGCACAATCAAATCTTTGCCACCCGTCTTTGCCCGTGCCATCCGCAGCGCCAGTTCGTTCGCTTCGCTGGCCGAGTTCACAAAGTAGCAAACATCCAATCCGTCGGGCATCGTGTCCGCCAAAGCTTCGGCGTACTCAACGACGGTGTCGGAGAGATATCGCGTGTTGGTGTTCAGAAGTTTGGCTTGCTGGTGTAACGCCTCGACAACGCGCGGGTGACAATGTCCGACGTGAGGTACATTGTTGTAGCCGTCGATGTACTTGCGTCCGGTTTCGTCGTACAGGTATTGCTTCCACCCACGCACGACTTTAACTGGTTCGTGATAGCCGATGCTCAGGTTGTCTCCCAATCGTGACTTTCGTTTTTCAGCTGTCCTCGATTTGGAAGTGGTTTGCGGGAACATCGCGTGTGGAACTCGCAGGATCAAATTCGGGTCGGGACAGAATTGGCTCCATGTCACAACACGGCTTGCGCGACAGACTCCGGGAAAGTCGACTCCCAAGTCCATCAAATCCGTGATCAGTTGAAAATGCAGATGAGGTGGCCAACCGCCGTTCTCGGTGTTCGCGCCAAATTCAGCAAAGTCTTCGCCGGCGGCTACAATTTGACCCGGCTGCAACGATTCCAGACACTTGCGGGAGAGATGACCGTACAACGTGAAAAAGTCGTCGCCATCATCCGTCGTGTGCTTCAAGATGACCAAAGGCCCATAGTCTAGTGGCGTATTGTTGTCGTTGGCGACTACGACTTCGCCATCCAGCGGAGCTTTAACTTTGGTTCCGGCCGCCGCAAACAAGTCCATCCCAAGATGAATTGTGCGGCGCTCTCGTTCAAAGCTGTCAGCAGCAAATAGCTCCGAATCGTAAATCAGCCTTGGTTCCAAGTACCGGCCAACCGCGACCTTGGCAGACGCCTTTTCAATTTGCTGATTGACGATATTGGAGAAATCAGGTTCGGCGATCGCATCGGGCCCGATCATGTGAGGGCTTTCCACGCCCAGATCCAGCACGACCAAGTCCTCGTCAGCAGGCCGATCATTGATAGGAAAAACAAAATCCCGCCGTTCATCCGATAGCCAGCTCAAGATGCGGTTCTGTTTTTCGTCGGCTTCCAAGTCGCAACGACGCTTGATCGAGGCAGCGGCAAACTCAAACGGAATCTCCAGCAGGTGCGGAAGCGTATTGGCGATTGGTTGTTGGCTGATGGTCAAGTATTCATTGTCTGGTTGTTCGCGAATTTGCTCAGCCGCCAACACCGCGCTGGTGCAAAGCCGCATGCAAACAAGGCCAAACAGAGTCGAAGCTTCGTCGTCGTTCAACTTTCGCAGCGTCTTATATCCGTCGACGATTTCCAGCAACGCTCCAAACGGATCGGCCTGATCCAGAATTGCGTAGGCGATCGCGATTGCCAGTTCGTTGACCGTCCAGCTCCAAACGGCGTCGCCAAAATCAATCACACCCGCAATGCGATTTGGCACAACGGATTCATCAACGGTTTTTACAATCAGATTGCCATCGTTGGCGTCATTGTGAATGACGCTTTGCGGCAAGTTTTCCAGAAACGGTGTGGAGTGTTTTGTGAATCGATTCAATAACGTTTCGACTTGTTGTTTTTTGGTCGCATCGTCGATCAAATCCAATCGCGATTGGACAACCGAAACGCAATTGGCCAAATCCCAGTGAAAGTCGCGGTGCAGCGCTTCGTGGTCGTAGCCATCAAGTGCCACCGTCATCGCACCGACGGTGACGCCTAAATCGTGTAACAATTCGTCGCAACTGTGGCTGACCTTTGACATCGGCGTGCCGGCGACAAAGGTGATCAGACGCACCAGGTGTTCGTGATTCGCATCGCTTCCATCTTCGCTGACGCCGACTTGGCTTTCGATCGAGTTTCCGTTTGCCGACTTGATAACTCGAACGGGCGTGGCGTCGGCGAAATGTTTCGTTTCCGCCAGCCGCGAAATGATTTCGTTTTGAGCAACGAGGTTGTCGCGATCTTCCGACGCGTTGGAAATCTTGAGGACGTACTGGCCGTCGGCGGTTTGAACCAGGAAGTTCTGATCCCGCTCACTATCAAGTGGCCGAGCCGGCAAAGTCGGCTTGATGTTGAACAGCGACTGCGCAATTTCGTTCGCAGACGAAACGTCAAATTTCGGGATTTGTTTCAGGAAGTTCATTTTTTGGTTTTCATTTGGCCAACGCACGCACCTTGCTGGGTTGCATTTCGCAATCAATTTCAATTCGAATCGGCATCCTGTGATGAGCGCCTTGCCGCTCGCATTTAGGAAACGCGACCTTTGCGACCTGCCGCCACGCCTTTGTCAATTCTTACCCGAACTCAATTCCTTGCGCCAAAGGCAAATCGTCCGACCAGTTTATCGTATTCGTTTGCCGACGCATGTAGAGTTTCCATGAATCCGAACCCGACTCGCGTCCACCTCCAGTATCTTTTTCACCACCGAATGCGCCGCCGATCTCGGCACCGCTGGTTCCAATGTTAACATTGGCGATTCCGCAATCGGAACCTGTCGCCGAAAGAAACTTCTCCGCAGTTTGCAGCTTCGTCGTAAAGATCGAACTGGAAAGTCCTTGTGGAACAGCGTTCTGAAGCGAAATGGCTTCGTCCAAGCTCTCGTACTCAAGCAAATACAAAATCGGAGCGAACGTTTCTTCGCAGACTTGTGCAGTTTGCGATGGCATCCGAATAATCGTTGGTTCAACGAAATGACCTGCTTTATCGGTGAGCACGTTGCCTCCGCTGATGACGGTTCCGCCTTGAGCGACCGCCTTTTCAATCGCGGCTTCCATTGCATCGACCGACTGTTTCGCAATCAAAGGGCCCATCAAGGTTGAGCTGTCCAGCGGATCTCCGATGACGACTTGTTTGTAAGCTTTGACCAGCGAATCCGCCAGTTGGTCAGACACCGAACGGTGAACGAAAACCCGTCGTGTGGAGGTGCACCGTTGACCCGCCGTACCGACCGCGCCGAAAACGATGCCACGCATCGCCAAATCCATGTTGGCATCCTCAGTAACGATGATCGCGTTGTTGCCTCCCAGTTCCAGCAAAGATTTTCCCATGCGTGACGAAACGACTTGGGCGACTTTTTTTCCGATCTCACACGAACCGGTAAAACTAATCAAAGGAAGCCGTCGATCCGCAACCATTTTTTGGGCTACGTTGTCGTTGCTGCCAATTGCTAAATTAAAGAGCCCGGATATTTCGTGGGCGGACATGACTTCGTTGCAAATGTTTTGCACGGCTACGGCGGTCAAAGGCGTTTGGGGAGACGGTTTCCAGATCATGGTGTTACCGCAGATCGCGGCTAACGCCGCATTCCAAGACCACACAGCCACTGGGAAGTTGAAGGCGCTGATGATCCCGATTGGTCCCAGCGGATGCCACTGTTCGTACATTCGATGCCCCGGCCGTTCGGAGTGCATCGTGCTGCCGCACAACTGCCTCGATAGTCCGACGGCAAAGTCACAAATGTCGATCATCTCCTGGACTTCGCCAATTCCCTCAGCACGAATCTTTCCCATCTCCAGCGAGACCAATTCGCCCAGTGGCTCGCGAAGATCCCGCAATCGGTTTCCCAAATCGCGAACCAGTTGGCCGCGGATCGGAGCAGGAGTTTCTTTCCAGCTTTCAAAAGCCTTTTGCGATTCGACGACGACCGAATCATAGGCTTCAGCCCCCGCCAGCACGACGTCGGCAATCGCTTCGCCTGTGGTCGGGTTATAAGACGTCAGTCGCTCTCCGGCAGCATCTGTAATCCAGTTGTCGGCAGAAGTGCAGGCGCCAGGATTGACTGCGTTGATGCCAAGCTTTTCCAGTAGTGATTGTTGTTTAGTTGTCATTTGGTTTATCCGTTTGCTCACGGTAAGTACTTTCAAATATTTTGTCGGCGTTGCCAGCCTCAAACCCGTCGCGACGATCGGTACGGGAAGTTGAACTTTTGCTGGCGGCTTCAGGTTTTAGTTTTCGTTCGGCGAATTCCACGTAGGAGCCTGCAATCTGTTTCTTGACCGTTCCCCCGCTTCCGTCGTCGAATTCTGCCTCCACCATTTTGGCTACGGTTGAGCTTTGAATCAAAAGCCCATCAGCACTGGTTTTGGCTTTTCCACCCGAGTGAGACTATGTTGTCTTTTCGAATCCGGCAAGCAGTTTTCGAAGCATCACCGCCAACTCTTTTTGTTCGCCCTTGGTTAATGGCTCAACGGAATCGTGAGATTGCTGAAAACGTGTTACAATCGCTTTTTCGACCAATTGTTTACCCTGCTTGGTTAAAGCAACGTGGCGAACCCTGCGGTCATGTTCGTCAGGTTTTCGATCAACGAGTTTGGCATTTTCGAGCCGCCTAAGAGCAGCTGTCATCGCTCCTGAAGTAATCAGAACTGCTGCCGAGAGCTCAGTGGGTGTCAATCGAAACGGTTTACCTTTACGACGCAGCGTTGCAAGGATGTCGAAGTCTGTGTAATGCAAGTTGAATGCTTTCAGTTCATTAGAAACTCCAGCCTCCAACAATTGACCGAGCCTCAATATGCGTCCCACAACTAGCATCGAACTCGCGTCCAGATCAGGACGTTCAACTTTCCATTCGGCGACCAGATCATCCAAAAGGTCTGGGGCTTGCATCTGATTTCCTGAAAGAACAATGTTGGGATTAAAGGGGTAAGGTGGGGTTAGTAGAGCGCAACTGCGGCCAAATTATCCTGAATCGACTCGCTTGTGCGCATATCGCTTCAAGTATCTTTACGACTCGCTTGAGTTTCAATGTGATTGTGGCGGGCTGTTTCAAGTTATCGGTCTGGCGGCGAAACGAACATCCGTCGGGGACCTGATCGTGATATGGTTTGAAGTCAGGCAATCTAGTGACGGCTAACGGAAGGGTAAGCCAGACACATCTGACAGAAAACCCGACTATATCGCATTTTGCGGCTCAGAGTTGCCGATTCCCTGATTCCGAATCTGCCCAAAATTGTCCAAATCTTCCCAAATCTGACCTGAATGTGTGCAACCAGTTGCACTTCTTGAGTCCCATGAATTTTATTTGCACCCGATCCAGTTAGCTGATAGGTCGAGTTTTGATCTCTAATTCTCACGCTATTTTTTGGGGTAAAAAATGCACAACAAAACCTTTGTACTGGTTTCCTTTTTCCTGATATTTGCAACTACTCAGCACTATTGCAATGCTCAAACTCCAAATGCCACTGCAACAACTACTAACGCCCCATCGCAAGGCGATGTTTTTGTTGAAGGATCGACGGTAACTATAAGTGCAACTGCAGAAATAAAAAACCAAGAAGAGTGGAAATGGATAGAAGGAACTGTTTCGGTTTGCGTTAGCCCAGTACTGACGGACTCCGGCGGAGTTTGTTTAAGCAGCTAATGCTGCACGGTAGTTTCTCTCGAATTGGTCTGGCGAGAGGTATCCCAGAGTTTGATGGATTCTCTTTGAGTTGTAAAACGT
>CAZPBE010000091.1:0-11744 GCA_964584615.1 uncultured Pirellulaceae bacterium
TTCGTTCATGACCGCTTTGATCCGCTCTTCGAACTGACCGCGATACTTGGTACCGGCGACCATCATCGCCAAGTCCAGCACAACGATTCGTTTTTCAGCAAGAATTTCCGGCACTTCGCCTGAAACGACCAACTGAGCGAATCCTTCAACGATCGCTGTTTTACCAACACCGGCTTCGCCAAGCAGAACTGGATTGTTTTTCGTACGTCGGCAAAGAACCTGAATGGCGCGTTCGATTTCTTTTGAACGACCAATGACTGGATCAAGTTTTCCCTGCTTGGCCAATTCGGTTAAGTCACGACCGAAGCTGTCCAACGCTGGAGTCTTTGACTTGCCACCTTTGCCCGACGGTGCGTCGCCGCCTTCGCCGCTCTCGCCGCCGCCACCTTCGCGACCGCCACGCTCGGAGCCTTCACCACCTTCGAGTCCATTGCCCAAAAGGTTCAGCACTTCTTCTCGGACTTCTTCAAGTTTCAGTCCGAGGTTCATCAGCACTTGCGCTGCGACGCCTTCTTGTTCGCGAAGCAAACCCAGCAGAATGTGCTCGGTGCCGACAAAGTTATGATTCAGGTTACGAGCTTCTTCCATCGAAAACTCGATGACTTTCTTCGCTCGTGGAGTTTGAGGAAGCTTGCCCATCGTGATCATCTCTGGACCACTCTGTACGAGTTTTTCAACCTCAAGACGGATCTTGCGCAGATCGACCTCAAGATTTTTCAACACGTTGGCAGCAACACCGGTTCCTTCTTTGACCAACCCCAACAACATGTGTTCGGTGCCAATGTATTCGTGATTGAACCGCTGAGCCTCTTGATTGGCCAATTGCATGACCTTTCGCGCTCGATCAGTAAAACGTTCGTACATGAAATTGTCCTCAATAAATCTTCAGTGACGTTTATTCTACGGCATGGACTCAGGAAAGTTCCTGGGCCGCAAACAAAGTCTCTGTAATTAATGTTTTGTTCGACAGGAAAATCTAACGCACTGACACTAGTTAAACTTTGTCGTTACGCGTTCGACTTTTACAACCCCGTCGTTGTTGGTCGGTAGTTGCTCATCCAATTCTGGGTCACTTTGTTCGTGCTCCATAATCAAATCAAGCAATCTACGTTCCCTCGCTATCTCGTTTTTCCAAACAATGGCTTGGTCGTATTTCTCCATCCAATCCAACTGCTCGGCCGCTCGATTGAACTGTCTTGTATGTCGGTAAAGTGTGGCCAACAACAAATGGGATTCAACATCGCGAGGAGTATGCTTGATTCTCCGTTGCAACAATGATTCCGATTCCGCCCAATGTCCTCTTAAGTATTCGCGTCTGGCGTCAATAAACAAGGTATCGGTCGACTCAGCCTCTTCACTGGATACCACGCTGGAAGTATCAGGACTTACTGGCACTGACATGAAGTCAGGCAAGTTCTGATAAGCAACCCAAGCCGTTGTCATCCATATAAGTAATAGTATCGGCCATGCAATCGCAGGAAACGTCTCATCAAAAAAGAGACCCGTCCAGATAAAGCTGACCACCAGCGTCAAATTCAACAAGATCGCAAATACAATCGCTACTAATAACGACGACCAGCGACCGCGATACCAAAGCCCGGGCAAGCCCGGCCAACAGCAAAGTAACAATGGACCCCAGCCCATGGTGTACCCCCGATATCCTTATCAAGAAAATTTACACCCGAATAAGCCTCGTGCGCGACTTAAATTCGACCAACTCACGCGGGATTCCTGTTCCCGCAACTCGAAAGTATCAGCCTCTATTGAACTTACGTCAATCGCAATCAAAATTCTCGCAATCAACGGTTTTCATCGGCCAATCAGATTACCGGTTTAAGCCGGTCAATTTCACATTCCTAACCAAATTTACCGCAATCAAGGCGCAACTGAACCGAAACGCTACCATTAGACCAGGCCAAAAATTTTATTGCTCCACAGCCGAACATGGCCAAATCACGCCAGAGCGAGTGGTGGTAGGGGATGGAATGCGTGCGAGCATCGACCTACCTCCTTCAGCGGTGCACTGATTTTCCACCGCTAAATGACAAAGTGACACGATTCATGGAACCTGAAAAAACTGAAAGTTCTTTTCTCCGAATTCTGGACGCTTCGATTAATCGAGCAGGGGAGGGAATTCGTGTCGTTGAAGATTACGTTCGGATGGTTGTCGCTGACCCGTTCCTCGCAGGCCAGCTTAAACAGCTTCGTCACGATCTTGTCAAAGCCACTGAGTCAATCGACTCGGCCGCGCGAATCGCCGCGCGCGACAGCGAAGGAGATGTTGGCCGCAACATTCAAACCCAATCTGAATACGACAGGTCGGAAGCCAATGGATTGATTCAGTCCAACATGGCCCGCGTTCAACAAGCACTCCGTGCGATCGAAGAATTTTCAAAAACAATCGACCCCGCCATCGCAAAACAAACCGAGCAATTGCGCTATCGAGCTTACACGATCGAGAAAGCCGTGTTGACGACGACGTTGAGCTTGCAAAATTTGGGCAACGCAAAACTGTACGTGTTGACCGATGCGTGTGATGGTGCGGCCGACAACTTTGTTGCTTTCCGAGACCGCATCAGCCAGCTTGTCGATGCCAACGTCGACTTGATTCAGTTGCGAGACAAAACGTTAACCGATCGGCAACTGGTTACCGCCGGAAAAATCGTCAACGAACTAACTCGAGGATCCGCCACGTTGTGGGTCATGAATGATCGCGCCGATCTTGCGCTGGCGGCTGATGCCGACGGCGTTCACTTGGGACAAGACGACGTCACCGTTGCCCAAGCTCGACGTATTGTCGGCGGCAGCAAAGTCGTCGGCGTTTCCACTCACTCGATCGAACAAGCTCGCGCCGCAGTGATCGATGGAGCGAACTACATCGGCGTTGGACCCGTCTTTGAATCGACAACCAAACATTTCGAATCACACGTTGGTTTGGAATTAGTCCGCCAAGTGATCGAAGACATTAAGTTGCCCGCGTTTGCAATTGGCGGAATCAGCTTAAGCAACATCGAAGAAGTTCTTTCGACAGGCATCCGGAAGGTCGCCGTTAGTAGTGCTGTTTGCGACAGCCAGAACATTTCGGTTTCCGTCGGCGAGCTACAAAACGCTTTGAAATAAGCAGGCTTCTCGCTCTGCGTTTGCCGCGAGGGATGCAATGGCTGGCTGGGACTCTTCGGCGTGGGCTTGGCTGCCTGCAAGCAGGGCGAGGGCTCCTCCTGATTGCGCAAACCGACTAGGATTACAGCCCCTGTTTTGCCCTGATAAGATCATCCGTTCGAAGCGATCCATCGCGTTGAATAATTCGTCGTTTTGAATAATTCGTCGTTTTGAATAATTCGTCGTTTGAATCGATCTTTTTTTGCATCGTTTATCCCCATCAGCCGTAATGCCATTTTTATCCAAAACGAAATATCGATCGAGAATGATCTGGCTTATTGTTGGGTTGATCGTTGCCACGTATGCGTTTTATCAAATCGCCACTCCAAGTTCGGTTTATGCAACCGATGCCCAGCTGGACCGCTCGAACGAGAAATTGGCCGTGGGATGTAAGATTGTCAATCCAACCGATCAAACTCTCGATGTGATTGTCACACTGGTGATCATCAGCGGGCACCAAAGCAAGACAAGCAACCCCTCCAAACTGCCGCCGGTCACACGATCGTTGACCCTTTCGCCGCGTCAAACGCAATCCATAAGTTTCCCAACCGAACATGGAATCAATGCGATGGGGTTGCGACCGCATGTTACTGTCGAGGTTAAACCGAATCGAGAAAACTGACGGCCTACTTTTGCTCGTTCAGATTCCAATCGTAACTTAAGTAGCCAACACGATAGCTACCTTTTTCGACAACGACTTTGGCTGAATCAGGAAAGTACGGAGCCACTGTATTGACTTGCGCGGCTTGGCCGCTGCCAAAGTCTTCACCAAACCAGTTCATGATCGCGTTCAACTGAATCTTTTTTGAATTGGTATCAACTCGCAAGTTCTCTGGTCTTGAGAAAAAGTCTGTCGAGTTAGCCACCAGTTGTTCTTCCAGTTTGTCCGCGACGTAGGCTTCGTTAAGCAACCGAGGACAACTGATCGATGCGCACACGATCGCAAAGTGGATTCGCGGCTCATCCATCTTGCGCAACACTTCATGCTCAATATCGTTGAGATTGATTTTCGTATCACCAACGTGCAACATCAAATTTTTCCAGATGTTGTAACCGATTAGCCGGGCAGTATGATTCCGAATGGAAGTCGTCGGATAGACACGCAAAATTCCTTCGATCGTGACGGCGTTGTACGCGTTGATCCAGTAAGCCAGTTTTGCATCGCGCTGGGCGGGCTTTTTCGAATTGGCTTGACTGAGATGAGCCAAATAGTCGTTGAGTAATTTCCGATCGGATTCGCTTGCTTGCCACGCTTTATAGTTCACGTGTCCATCTTCATCGACAAACTTTTGCAACAGCTCATGAAAGACCTTGTGATCGACATCGTCAATCGAAATCTGCTGCGCTGCCGGCCATTGTTTGCCCGCGATTTCTTCGGCAGACGATTTCCCCAAGAAACACGCGACCAAAAGGATCGCGAACACTGACGTAACGAGATTTTGCAATTTGAGCATCTTCGTCTCCAATTCGTTTCAAAAGTCGATTGAATCATACGACGGCAAACAACCGAATCCCTTACATGCTTTTCACGGCATCAGGCTTGATAGCGTTCATTGGCAGCATCACCAAGCTTAAACGTGTTGATCGACGAGAATCGGATTTCCATCGGGATCAACCACGACAAAACTTGCGGGTCCAGTTGAACTTTCATCAGCTTCGTTAACAAGCTCAACCCCGGCATTTTTGAGCTGCTTTTGAATCTCTCGCACGTCGGTGAATTCGTCTAACGTTTGGGCGCTGCTGTCCCAACCAGGATTGAAGGTCAAAATGTTTTTTTCAAACATCCCATGAAACAGCCCGATCGTCACCTTCTCATCGTTTTGCATGATTACGTAATTCTGTTCCGTTTGATCGTGAAAAACTTTGAATCCAAATTTTTCATAAAACTCTTTTGAAGCTTTAAGATCTTTCACGTTTAAGCTAATCGAGAAAATGCCAAGTTGCATCGTATTGTCCTTTCAGTAAAGTGAATTTGAATCCCACTTGAACTTAGATGATACCGCATCACCAACCGCAGTTCAGGTATCCATTGATGGGATTGAGATAGACGCTATCCTGATGGAAGCAACTTAGACGGATCTACGGCGAACTGTGGGCATCGTCGACAACTTCTTCGCTTCGAAGGATATTACTTTGACCAGCATTGAAACCATCAGTGAATTTTTGAATCAGTTTGCGCCGACGCGATTGGCTGAGGACTGGGACAATGTTGGATTGATTTTGGGCGATTCCGAACGGATTGCGCGCAAGGTAATGACTTGTTTGACAATCACGCAAGACAGCGTCGCCGAAGCGATCGAAAAAAACGTAGACTTGATTGTTTCACATCATCCGCTGCCTTTTCGTCCAACCAAACGCATTACGACTTCGCAGACGCCGACACGATTAATTTGGGAATTGGCACAAGCTGGAATTTCTGTCTACAGTCCACATACTGGATTTGATTCTGCCGCTGATGGGATTAACCAAATGTTAGCGACCAGAATTGGCCTGAAATCAATCAAACCGATGAAGCCGATCCCGGAAGACGAAGATGGCTTGGGCGCTGGCCGAATAGGAAAGCTTGCCAGTCCAACGACGTTTGGCGAATTTGCTCAACACGTAAAATCAGAATTCAAGCTCAAACATCTTCAAGTCATTGGTGACCTCGATGCCGCGATTTCGAAAGCGGGAGTGGCTTGTGGCAGCGGCGGTTCATTTCTGTCTCACGCTGCGTTTGTAAAATGCGATTGCTTTGTGACGGGCGAAGCAACCTTTCACACTTGCTTGGAAGCCGAAGCATCCAGCGTCAACATGATTTTGTTAGGGCACTATCACAGTGAACGTTTTGCGGTAGAAATACTGGCAACCAAAATCGCCGCGGAGTTTGCTGAACTTGAAGTCTGGCCGAGCGAACAGGAACACGATCCAATCACCTTTGTGTGATGTCGAAGGGCTTTGATTAAGTGACCAAAACCTTGCCATGCCGTGAATACTGCCTAATTCCCAAAGAAATCTCCGACATGCCTGCTTAATCGGCGAAAAGTAAGAACCAAATTCGGCTGGCGTCATACAATAGAAACCACTGATCAAAATTTCTCTGCTTGAAACCTATCGCCGCAACGAACCTGCTCACCAGGCAATCGACGCTGGTAAATAAATATGACTGACACCCAAAAATTCTTGACTGCGTTGCCTGTCTATAACGAAGCCGACACCGTCAATCCAGTTCTCGATGAAGTCGTTCAATATTCGGACAACGTTCTGGTAGTCGATGACGGCTCAACCGATCGCACATCGGAAATTCTCGCGAGTCGAAAAGATGTGACGTTGGTGACTCATCCGGAGAACCGTGGTTACGGCGCGGCATTGATTACCGCATTCGAATATGCCATCGCGCATAAGTTTGATGTTTTGGTCACGATCGACTGCGACGGTCAACACGAACCGCAACGGATCCAGGAGTTTGTCGCAGCGTGCCACGAATGCAGTGCCGATATTATTTCTGGCAGTCGATACTTAAAATCATTTGACGCAGACACCGCACCACCCGAGCAACGCAAGAAGATCAATTTTGAGATTACGAAGACACTCAACAAATGCCTGGGCTTCGAATTGACGGATGCCTTTTGCGGATTCAAAGCTTACAAAGTTTCCAGTTTGCCGAAAATGAAAATCACCGAAACAGGCTACGCGATGCCGTTGGAGTTGTGGGTTCAAGCTTCGTGTCAAAAACTGAAAGTGAGTGAAGTCGCCGTACCGCTGATCTATCTCGATGAGAATCGAACTTTTGGCGGCAACCTGGACGACGGCGCGACTCGATTGAAGTATTATCATTCGGTAATCAATAAAGCATTGCAGGCTTTGCCGAGTGACTGTGAAACGCTCCGAGGACAACGTGTCGGATGATGTGCCATCGAAATCGATGAAGTACATTCGTTTGCGCTCTCCGTCGCATCATGGAGATACGCTTCAGATTCCGCCATTGAATTCCGTAAGTGAATTGTGGCAGTCATCTTTTGCAACCGTTGGCGCTTCAACAGTTCAGCGAGACGCACAAGCGGAACTGGCAAGCATTGCGTTGGCCTATTCTCGCACTTATCTCAACCGAGACGATGTTGACCTGTCTCAACCCGTTATCATCTCGGGCCATCAGCCAGCGCTATTTCATTGCGGCGTCTGGTACAAGAATTTTGCGTTGTCGAAATTGGGGCAACAGCTTCGTGCGACTGCGATCAACCTTGTTGTTGACAATGATCTTTGCACTGGCGATTCCATTCTTTGTCCGCAAGTTGAAAAAAACAACAACGGAAAGATTGAAACTGCGCGAATGCAGCGGTTGCCAATCGATGAAAGGTCTGCCGCCGTTGCTTATGAAAGCCGGTTGATCCAATCCCACGAGCAGTTCGATTCGTTTGGCGAACGAGCCAGTCGTTCGATCGAACCGATTGTTTCCAATCCACTTGCGCGAAAACTCTGGCCACATGTATTACAAGTAAAGTCTGGAGGTGAGTTGCGGCTGGGGCATGCCTTAGCCGCCGGCCGACATCGGCTTGAACAAAGCTTCGGACTAAAAACGTTGGAACTTCCGATCAGCAAACTGGCTGACTCTCTTGCGTTTCGACATTTTACGCAAAACCTGCTTGAACGCCGCGCAGATCTACAACTAATTTACAACGACTCGTTGCGTGTGTATCGCAAGCTACACGGAATTCGCAGCACCGCTCACCCGGTTCCCGAGCTGGAGACCGATCAAGAATGGACGGAAACTCCGTTTTGGGTTTGGACCGACAGCTCGGCCTCGCGAAAACGATTGTTTGCCACCAGCCACGGTTCGACGTTGAGACTTACCGATCGAGATGGGTGGTCGGCGGAACTTAATCAAAACGCTTACGCCGATTGGGCTCAGTCCAAACTCGGTCAGGTTTTCATTCGCCCACGAGCGCTAACAACAACCATGTTCTGCAGAGCATTCTGTGGAAGCCTTTTTCTGCATGGCATCGGAGGCGCCAAGTATGACCAACTCAACGATACGATCATGCAAAAATTTTGCGGCGTTGAACCACCGGCTTATTTGACGCTATCGGCAACCCTGCGTTTACCAGCTCAATTTGACGAAGTGACCACCCATGACGAAACGAAAATCAAAACGGCTTTGCGAAATTTAGATTTTCATCCGGAAAAACACTTCGACCCGGGCGCTAACGTCGATGCTCAACAGCTAGTCGCGGAAAAGCAAAAACTTGTCCAAGACGCTAACACGTTTAACAATCGCAAGCAGAGAAATGATGCAATCGTAGCGATCAATCGTCAACTTCAACCAAATGTTGAAGCGATTCGAAAAAAACTCCTCGATCAACAGGACTTTGTTTCGCAGCAACTACGAACGAGCCAAGTCCTGAGTTCCCGCGAGTATAGTTTTGCGTTGTTCCCTGAATCGATTGTTGAAGAATTGAATACGGCCGCCAAAGACAACGCTGCTAACTGAAATTGAAAACGAATTCTGCAATCAAAACCCCAAGTTGCCAACATGAACAAAACTGATCTCGTTACTGCTGCGATTGGATTGTTGCGCAGCGAAGTTTCTGGCGCACTGGCGACTCAATCGGTAAAACATCCCGGTTTTCCGTTTGTCTCTTCAACTCCGTTTGCACTTGATGAAGTTGGAAATCCGGTCTTCTTGCTCAGCTCGCTGGCAACCCACACGAAGAACTTGAAAGCCGACCCAAAAGCGTCTTTGTTAGCCGCTGCATCAGGAAAGGTTTCCGATGCGCGGCTGACCATCGTCGGCAATCTTGAACTCGTACCTGCGGAGAACCTCGACACGATTCGAGAAAGCTATTTGCGACGGCACCCTGAATCCGCGCAATGGGTCAGCTTTGGAGATTTCAATTTCTTTCGTTTGGTTCCCATCGACCTGTATCTTGTCGCCGGATTCGGCTCGATGGGCTGGATAAACTCGAGCGAGTTTTCGGAGTCGTTTCAGAAATCCTAGCGATTGCTGCACCAAGCAACGAATCAACGGCTCGCCCGAGACAGCGTCGCCCTCAACTTAAATCTCTCAACCCAAAACTTGCGCGCCGGCCATCGGGTATGGTTTACAGGTGATAGGATTCGTTTTTTAAGAGGCTACCATGACGCGTCGAGCTTTGTTGTCCATAGTTTTCGTTTTTCACTGCCTACTTCAAGTCAATCATCTCCATGCCCAAGACGCAACATTCTTCTCGAACGTCAGAGTGTTTGACGGCGAAAAGAAGATTGAGTCGACCAATGTGCTGGTTGTTGACGGGAAGATTAGTGCCGTCGGCCCAAAAGTAAAAGCTGCCGAAGGTTCAAAAGCGATCGAGGGAACGGGCAGGACTTTGATGCCAGGAATGATCGATAGTCATACTCACGTTTGGTCGGCAACCGACTTGCAACGGGCTGCCACTTTCGGTGTGACGACGGAACTGGACATGATGGGCAGCGCCTTTGCCGGTGCCATGTTTCGAAAGCACCAGTCCGAGGGAAAAGCCAACGATCGCGCAGACTATTTTTCGGCAGGTGCAGCTGTCACGGTCAAAGACGGGCATGGAACTCAATTTGGTCTTCCCGTTCCGACACTAGACCGAGCAGAAGACGCCGATCAGTTTGTCAACGATCGGGTCCGCGAAGGATCGGACTACATCAAGTTGATCCATGAAGATGGCAGTCCGTACGGGCGAACGATGCCAACGCTCAGTGAAGAAATGTTTGCCGGCGCTGTGAAAGCCGCTCATCGAAACGAAAAGATTGCCGTTGCTCATATCAGCACTCAAGCAGGTGCAAAAATGGCGTTCGAAAATGATATCGACGGGCTTGTTCATTTGTTCGCCGACAAACCAATCGACGCGGTTGTTATTGAGTTAGCCAAATCCAAAGGCGTCTTTGTTGCGCCAACCGCGAGCGTCATCTCCAACACGCTTGGCCAAAGCCCGCTCTCTGAATTGCTAACTGACAAAAATCTATTGCCGATGCTCGACAACGCTACGATGGCCAGCTTGGCACGAACTTATCCGGAAAAATTTGCGTCAAAAGAACGATGGAAAAATTTCAAAAACAACATTAAAGCGCTCCATGAAGCCGGCGTTCCGATCCTGGCCGGAACCGATTCTCCCAACCCCGGCACCTATCACGGCGTTAGCATGCACATGGAAATTCGCTTGTTGGTCAGCACAGGACTGTCACCAACAGAATCGCTGACCGCTGCAACGTCGGCGCCTGCAAAACATTTTGGACTAAAAGACCGCGGGCGCATCGCGCCGGGACTTCGAGCGGATATGATTTTAGTCGAAGGCGATCCCACAGTTGACATCACCGCAGTTTCCAACATTGTTGGCGTTTGGAAAGCTGGCTTTTCGATCGACCGACAATCGCAATTGGACGCCGTCGCTGCAGAAGCGAAAGCAGCTGAAGCAGAGCCAGTAAAGTGATCCAACAATTGTTTGTAACCGTTTCCTTTAATTGGCTCTGACAAAAAACATGCCGTCGCAAGATTCGAGGAATGAAGAAATCGTCCCTGCATTGCAAACAATCGCAGACAAACAGTGTGAGAAGCGGTTGGCAGGAATCGCAATCGGTGTGATTGTTGATGGCCGTGAGTACAGTTCGCTTGCAGGATCGGCGGATGAAGCGTCGGGGGAACCGATTACGGAGTCTACTATCTTTGAGATCGGCTCGATTTCAAAACTGTTCACTTCGTTGATGCTTGCCATCGCGGCAAACAAACAGGAAGTCGATTTGGACGCGCCTGTGCAATCGACATTGAGTGAATTGGTTGGGGACGTCGTCACCTTGCCGGCCGATGGCGAATCAGAAATCACGTTTCGCTCGCTTGCCAATCATCGTTCTTCATTACCGCGACTGCCCGACGACTTGATCAAGACTGCGGACATGGAAAATCCATACTTCCACTATGACCAAGAGATGCTTTACGCTTGCTTAAGTCGAATGGATTCCATCGAGCCGATTGGATCCAAAGAAGAGTATTCCAATTTTGCAGTCGGCTTGCTCGGTCACGTTTTGGGTAAAGCCGCCAACAGTGATTACCTTCAAACGCTCAAGAAACGCGTATTGGTTCCATTGGGAATGCTTGATACTTCTACCGAAACCGATTCAGAGCAAGCAGAACGTTTGGCGACTGTTCACCGTAAAAAAGGGACGCCAGTACGACATTGGGACTTCAGCGACGTGACGGTCGGCGCTGGCGGAATTCGTTCATCGATTTCGGACATGCTCAAGTTCCTGCGCGCTAATGTTTTTCCGAATGAGTCGTGCCTTTCCGGTGAGTTGGCGCTGATGCGTGAGCCTTCGGAATTGCCAATCGACCCGGCCAAGTCTGCAGACGACTCCGACAAGGATTACCGCTTGAGTACGAAATGGTTGGGGGCAGGATTCTTCGCTGTTCTCTCGTGGCAGCTGCAGTGGTTTTTTCAAGTTGGTCCTGGAAGTTGGGTATTCATTTTGATCTTTTTCTATCCCATTTACTTTTCCGGCAGTTTTTACGGATTCGCTTTTGGATGCCTGACTGCCGCACTGAATGTCACAATGACGAGTTGGTTGTGGGGAATTGAGTTTAACTGGATTAG
>CAZPBE010000092.1:0-10205 GCA_964584615.1 uncultured Pirellulaceae bacterium
ATTTGAGATTTGAGATTTGAGATTTGAGATTTGAGATTTAGAGCGAAACCGGTTTCAGTTTATCTTTTCGATCTCAGACCCTATTCCGCTTCAACATTCGATTCTCATTCACTCCTCAATCAAAGTTCACCTCTCAATCAACATTCACGCCTCATTCTTTCCCGAATCTTCTCGTTGCTCCGCTTCTCGATTCAATTTCGCTTCAAACTCAGCTCGAAATTTAGCTTGCTGATCCAAAAACTGACTCCGCCTTTTTGATCGTTCATAATCTTGCTTACTCGCATCGTTCAAATGTCTTTGTCCTTTGATTTCAGAATTTTGCAGGCTGTCGGTCCAAGCCTGAATCTGCCTGGAAACGCTTTCTATGTCTTTCTTGATTTCGCAAACGTCAGAACCTAACTCTTCAAATTGCCACATTCTTTCAATGACACTTAACATAGATCGAACTTCACCGGCTGAGCCGCGAGCGATGTACAAGAACTGGATAAGCTCATTGGTTGATCCACGTTCGAATCCTTCAGCGATGTTATTGCTGACAGAAAGCGTGGCACGTTGTAACTGATTGGCTAAATCTCCTTTTCCTTTGAACTGTGGATTTGTTGTCCAGTCAAACATTCGAGCGGCGAGGTCGGCGGACTTTCTCCAAACAGGCAAGTCTTCGAATCGTTTATAGGTTGCCATTGAATTCCAGTAAATTTTGAAACGGTAATCTCAACTTTGAGAAAACTCATCATCCAGCCGGAGGTTTTACATGGTCGAGCAATTGGTCGATGATCATTTCAACCGAAACCCCTTCCGCTTCAGCCCGATAGCCAGGCAATATCCGGTGCCGCAATGTTGGTTGAGCCAGCGATTGAATGTCCTCGACGTTTACGTGTGAACGGCCTTCAAACAACGCACGAGTCTTGGCACCAAGAATCAAGTTTTGTGCGCCGCGAAGACCGGCACCCCAGTTGACCCAGTTGTTGACGAATTCCGGCGCTCCATTTCGGTTTGGCCGACTGGCATCAACCAATTCAACGGCGTAGCGGACCAGATTTTCGGCAACGGGAACTTTGCGAACCGTTTTGTGAAAGGTCAAAATGTTCTCAGCAGAAAACAATTTTTTGAGCTCAGCCGATTGTTCTGATGTTGTTTGCTGCACAACCTTAATCTCATCTTCAACCGGCAAATAATCAATGTGCACGTTAAACATGAATCGATCGAGTTGAGCTTCAGGAAGCGGGTACGTTCCTTCCATTTCGATCGGATTTTGCGTTGCCAGAACAAAAAACGGTTTCGGCAATTCGTAACGTTTGCCGGCGGCGGTAACTTGATGTTCCTGCATCGCCTCCAACAACGCGGCTTGTGTTTTGGGTGGCGTGCGGTTGATCTCATCCGCCAAAATCACGTTAGAAAAGATTGGCCCTGGCATGAACCGCATCTGTCGTCCATCAAGCGAGTCTTCAAGAATTTCTGTGCCAGTGATGTCGGCCGGCATCAAGTCTGGCGTAAATTGAATTCGATTGAAATCAAGATCAAAGATGCTGGCGATGCTCCGAACCAGCAACGTTTTGGCTAGTCCGGGTGCTCCGGTGATCAAGCAATTGCCGCCGGCGAAAAGACTGATCAACAATTCACTGATAACATCTTTTTGTCCGATGATGACTTTTTCAAGCTCAGAGAAAATCTGTTCTCGTCCGTCACGGATTTGCTCGACCGCTTGCTGGTCAGCTTCAAAAGTGTTGCTCACATTTTCTCCAAATTCGATTTGAACGACCACGACTGAAATGGCGTCCTGTATTCTAAACTGCGTTCATCCAATAAGAATCGACTTATCGACTAATTAAAAAAACAGCTACTGTTCCGTTGTGTCCCTTAGTCGAGGGATTGTTTACTGGTTTCCGTTTTGTCTTTGGTCTCGCCATCCTGCTTCGCCATGATTTGTAGCAGCAATTGGTGCGCGTCTCGATAACGAGGAGCCGCATCCAGTGCAAGCAACACGTTGCGTTTCGCGTCCGCTACTTGTGATTGCCGAAATTGAGCCGACGCCAACCGGAAATGAGTGTCGGCTCGATCGAAAGGATTCATGGTCGCCAGCGCCGAAAGCGATTCGATAACCAGCGAGTCGTTGTTGAGTTTTTCGCCTGCCAGCGCCAAAGCGGCGTGTGACGATTTAAGCATTGGGTTGATCCCTTGAATTTTTTCTGCCACGCGAACAACGTCACGCCACTGGCTGTTAGCCGAGTAGATATCCAACAACCGCGAACACGCTTCCAGCTCGTCCCCCGCCAACGTAAGCACTTGTTCGAGTGCTTTGATTTCGTCAACCTCTCGATCGAGGTTTCGCAATGCAGATGCCTTTAGCAGGATCGCTTGCTCGGCGCCCTTAGTGTGTGGATAAACTTTTTCGAAACGTTTAACGGTCGTCAAAGCATCCTCGTACTGTTTGCTTTTGAGTTGACTGCTGGCCAAACCCAACAGTCCATAGATGTTGTCAGGGTTTTCTGACAACCAAGCTTGCCAATCGGCTGTTCCGTCGATCGGCGATTCCGGTTTCGTCCAATCCGCTTCGGCAGCAAACTCATTCGCGATCTTCTTGATATGTTTCTCAAACGACTTATCGAGAAAATCTGTCGGGGCCATGTGTCGAGCAAGTGCATCGTTGATCGGCGTTCCCAGGCTCAACTCATCAAGCAACCCGCTCATTGCCGGTTCACCGTACTCTGCAATCAGAAATCGAACGACCATCGACGATTCGTAGTAAGCAAACTGAAGGTGCATTGGCGTTTCGACATTCAAAAATGCGCTGCTCAGTTGGCTGATGGGCGTCAAGTCTTCGCCGAGAATCATTTCGCGATAGTCCGCATTGATGCTGTCTCCCCAAGCACTGTTTTCGACGCCTTCTTCGTAAACCGAAATGCCTTCACTTAACCAGCGCGGCATTTTGTTGGCTGTTTTTTGCAGCGTGACCACATGACAGAATTCATGCCACAGTACGCTGCGCCAGTTTGTTGTCGAATTCAATGCTGTCGGGCTGTTCATCGTGACGACTCTTCCGAAACAGACACCCAGAAATCCATCGCCTCCCGGTAAGCCAAAGGTGCGAATTGCGAAATCCTGTTGTCGCGGAAAGATCTCAATGAAGATTGGTTTTTGCAGTGCGACGTCATATTTTTTTGTGAGCTTTTCTTCAGCGTCGACGATCAAGTCCATCACCATGTGGCCGTAGACTTCAGCTTCCTGTTTGTCCATCCGGACGACAAAACCGTCTTGCTCGATCGTCGTGAATTTGCTCATGTTGTCGCGGAGTGCGACCAAGTTGTTGGCAACAACGTTGTACTGATCCGCGTCGAAAACTTCTTCGGCTAACTTCCATCCTTCCAGTTCCTGGCCGAGTCGGAGCAAGTCGTGCGCAAGCTGAATCTTGGCGGGGACGAATGCCGGGTCGTACATCAAGGAACGGCGTTGGTAGACACTGCTTTCCTGAAATCGGTATTTTCGTGAAAGCTGTAAACCAATCAGATGATCCACACCAGGATTGGATTTCCAGAATTTCAAAGCTTCGGTTCGGCATTTGGATTCTTCTGCCGGATCGTTAGCCAGATGCGCCAGCGCTGCACGATAAGCCCAAGCATCTGGTTGATGCGGGTTGACGACCAAGATTTTCTCAATCGAGGCTTCAGCGGCCGGGTAGTCTTCCGCGTTCATTTGCTGCTCAACTTTGAGCAACAACGAAGGGGAGTGATTTGGGTTGATGGCCAGCGCTGCGTTCAACGAGGCAGTCGCTTTTTCCGAGTTGCTGGGACGATAAGCTTTCGCAAGCCCAATGTGAATGTCGGGATCGTCTGGATCAATTTTAATCGCTTTCGAAAAATTTTTCGCGGCCAACTGGTAGTCATTTTTGTCGAGTGCCAGGTCGCCGATCGCAATATATGTTTCTGGCCGCTGCGGGAACTGTTCTTTCGCCTTGTTGTAAAGTTCATCGAGAACTGTTTTCGGGTCGACGTTTTCATCAAGCAGATGTCGACCGATCACCATCATGCTGTCGATGTCACGATATCGCCATGAATTCCTTTTCCACAATTCGGTGATTTCGTTACGGACTTCCAGCGACCGTTTGGTATCACCGTTGAAGTTGTATACTTGGATTGCCAGCCTTCGCAGCCGAACGCTATTGGGAAACCTTTCGAACCCTTTCTCGATGGTCTGTTTTGCATCGGCATACTTGCCCGACAGCAACTGAGATTTACATTGAAGCAACGTCCAGTCTTCATCCAAGAAAGCGGTCGCTTCATTTTGAGTTTTGGCTTCGGCAATTGCTTCTGCATACTTGCCTTGCCGAAAGAGTGATCGAGCTTGGTCAACTTCTTGAGCGAAACTCTGCGTCAGAGAAAAAGCTGGACCGATGCAGGGCCATCCAGCCAGAATGACAGCTGCTAGAAAGGCGAACTTAACCGTCGATAAATCGGGGCGATCTGGAATGATGAAACTTCCTTTTTACGGCAGCAGCGGTCAAGTCACTATTGTATTAACCAACGATACCCAAAGTAAGTTCCGCGTCGCCAATTCGTGATTTTCAACACATCAATCGGTATCTAAACATCAATGACTTGGAAATTGAACTCGATCAACGGTTTGCGGATTCATTTCAGGGCGATGATAATGAGCAAATAGAAGCCAGAGACGATCTGGCGTCGATAAATTGACTACCGACTGCTTTCTTTCAGGCAACCAATGACTTACGCAAAACGAACTCTCACTGTCGCGATTCTCGCTTTTGCGATCGAAACAGGTTTGGCGATTGATTCAGGTTCGGTTGCGGCCATGCAAACAGAAGCCCCAGTTCAAGAAAAAGTAGCGGAAGCCGAAGACCCGAAGCCGGAAGAATCGAGGGCCGAAATTGAAACAGTTCAACCCAAGCCGGTTCCTCGCTTGTTTGGATTTGAAGAAAGTGACGGGATGTTGAATCGGTTGAACAGCATGTCAGCCAGGACGACCGATAATGTCACGAAGGTTGTCGAGAGTCGAAACGGGCAAGTCATGCGGACGGCGGAGTTTACATTCGATGGTGACGCGATATCTGTTCTGATCACCAGAGATTTGGGTCGTCAACAATGGGAGGAGATGATTGACGAGGCGCCGGGCTTGTTGGAATACGCCGAATCGTTTCCAGAGACTGCCGGCGAGTTCAACGTTGAGATTTCCGTTCGGTTGTCGCAAACTTTCTCAGCCGATTCGTTGGAAAAGTTCAGTAAAACTTATCCTTCCATCTACCAACGATACCGGCGAGTTCTCTCTTCTCAATTCGGTGACGTGCCAATGATCGTCCAGGGTCCGCTGGCCGGTCTCGGGAGATTTGAAAACCTGCCAGGGATGCGTCCACTTCCACTACCGGCTCACTTGACCAAGCATGACCCGAAAATAAGAAACTCAATGGTTAAGATGATGGAGAGGATGACAGCTCAAATTGAGAAGACCGAGATTGAGTTGAAGGATTTGGAAATCGAACGGGATAAGCTGATTGCCGACTTGGGCGCTGGTCATCCCCGCATACTCGAAGTCAAAAAGAAAATCAAAAAGGCAGAAGCACTTCAGCGTTCGTTAAAATCTCGGTTGCCGCAAATCAAAGCAATGTTGGGTCCAGAAACTGACGAGCCAAACGACGCCACTGCAGAAGAGGATAAAGTCGACGAGGGCGACGCTCCGACTGACAAGTCAGATCAATAAACGGAATCGTTGCGTGAGATTCCGCGGCGATTCTAATGCGGCTCTTCACTGCGCGACTCTTAAATGTGCGATTTTTAAAAACGCGACTCTTTATTGGCGAAGCGGTTTACCCGATTCGTAAAGCTCGAGTCGTTCCTTTGATTTTTTCACCGTCGCGTCATCGCCTTTTGCAGTTGCCATTTCAATGGCTTTCTTGGTGACTTTGATCGCTTCATCAAATTGCTGATCTTCGGCGTAAGCTGCCGCCATGGTGCTGTAAAAACGATAGTCTCGATAACCTGTTGCTTCACAAGCCAATTTGGCTGCCGCGACCGCTGCTTTCCCATCTCTAAAACTCTGTTCCGGATTGGTAGCAAGGATCCATGCCAGATTGTTGGCAGCGACGACCATTTTTGGATTGGCGTCGATAGTCGCTTGATAGTGTTTGATTGCTCCACCAAAGTCTTTCCTTCCCATCGCAATGTTGCCAAGCTGGAACTCGACTGCCGGATGTCCGGCGGCAATTTTCTCCACCTGTCTACAATAAGGTTCTGCGGCGGCGTATTCACCAGTGTTTGCGAAATGGCTGATCAAAACCAGCATGGCAGGAACGGCGTTAGGCGTCAGTTTCAAAGACTCTTTGCAAAGGGCAATGCCCTCACTCGGGTTCTTGTCGTTGAACGCCATTTTGGCCAACTCGACCATGGCAGCGGCGCGAACTTGCGGGTGAAAAGCTGGGTCAACAGGTTCCGAAGAACTTGCTCCTTCTTTGGGTTTGGAAATTTCCATGTAGTGCTGCAAGAATTGTTTGGCGTCTTCTGGGGCTCCATCTTCAACATAGGTGCGTGCGACAGCCAGCGGGTTACCGTCGAAAACTTCTTCCGACCAGCGGCCCGGAAACGGGATTGCAAGTTCCATGGAATTTCGACCGATCGCGTCTAGCTGTTGTACATCTTTTGCAACTTGCGCCACATCGAGTTTTCCTTTGTAGACAACTCTCAGCTTGCCGTCCGGATCAACTAGAAAACTAACCGGCAAAGGCAGGTCAGTTCGAACGTAGATCGCATCAAGATGTGCCTGGTTCAGCGTGCCCAGTAATTCGATCGTCGCCAATCCCCGTGTGCCGGAAAAACCAGTCTTGTCGAGAATGCTTGTCAGTTTTGCCGGCGTCGGGGCGTTTCCAAGTTTCCCAGCCGTTGCTTGTTCAATATTAAGTGCGATGACTTCGACGTCGCCTAGACGCGTGTTGGAAAGCTCTTTCAATTCAGCCAAACATGGCTCACACCAACTCGCCCAACAAACATACAGAGTCGAACGATCTGACTTTGCTTTTTTGATAATCGGTTGGTCATACATGTTCCGATAAGTCAAATCGCCAACGGATTTAGGCCAGCTAATTTTCAAGCGACCTGTCGCGCGAACCGGCACGCTGGCCAGGTCGGATGGCGTAAGTTCGTTCTCTCGTTTCTTCAGGGGAGTCGTTTTCGCGACGCCCGTTGACTGGACAAGCAAACATCGGGTCCCTTCTGAAGCGCCCGAAAAATTCTCAGGTTCTTTCGAGCCGGGCCACCGGACGGACACCGTTGAAATGGATTCATCGGGTCCCATGCCAAAATGTAAGGACTTGGAGGATTGGCTTAGAAAACTATCTCCACCGTGCAGCGTTTGCGAGCGGGTCGACGTCTCTCCGGCGTTGTCTTTGAATGTTACTTCCACCCTTGCCCCGTAAGCGTCGCGTGGACAGTTTTTCGCCGGAAGTCCATCCAGCTGAAACGCAACGTAGTTGTTCTTGGTTGGCGTATCATTTCTCAGAAATCGAATTCGTGGCGAAGTCCGATTGGTCATCCAGATATCTAGATCGCCATCGTGATCCCAGTCAGTGACCGCGATCGACCGGCTGTCATCGATGTTGTGTAACCCACTGGCACCGGAGACGTCTGCAAACCGGGGTTTTCTCGTATTGAGGAAGCAACAGTTTCGTTCGTTGCCGCTGAACGAACTTCCAGTAAGGATACGCTGATTGAGCGGCTCCCATACCGACAGGTAGTGATCAATTTCACTTTGATCTGCATCTGCTGTAGTTGGTGATTGCGACACGACCTGCCGCCAATACATCGATCACAAATCGTCCGGTTTTTCCAGCGTTAGAAAACCATTGCCGACAAGTAAGTCCTGCCAACCATCACTGTTGATGTCAATAAACCGCGAACCCCATGCCCAGCGCCCCATCGTGACATCGGCTTCAACACTCACGTCGCGGAATGTGCCATCCTTTGCGTTTTCAAATAGCGAGTTCCCGCGAGCGTGTCGTTGAAACAACTTCTTTGTTTCATCGCCCGCATCCGACTGAAACTTTCGTTGGAAAGCAATTCGATTTCCGGCAGATGAAAACATATTGCTGACATAAATATCCATCCAGCCATCGTTGTTGTAGTCGGCCCAAGTGATTGACATCCCGGCAGAAACGTCTTCAACGCCAGCTTCTTTGGCGACATCCTTGAATTTCCCACCATCGTTTCGATAGAGATTGTTTCGACCAAAGTCATTGGCGACGTACAAGTCAAGATCGCCATCGTTGTCGTAGTCTTCCCATGACGCCGCATAGCTGAACCTGCGATTGTTCTCGTCAAATCCGGCTTGTTTCGTAGCGTAACGAAACGTCCATTTGCTGTCTTCAGGATCAGCAGGAGTTGCTTCGTTGCGAAACAGCACATTGCGTCCGCCGTTGTTTGCATCGTGGTAAGGAATTGCTTTGGCAAAGATGCGTTCACGATTCACGCCCGATCGTCGATCGTAGCAGCAAGCAAATACATCGAGGTCGCCGTCTTGATCGTAGTCGGCAAGCGTAATCGAATAAGGGACTGCGGCAGGCAAAATCAGTCCGCTGCGGACAGAAAACTTGCCGGCGCCATCATTGCTCATGACCAACAAACCATCTTGCACGCCGACGACCAGGTCCTGATCTCCGTCGTTGTCGAGGTCGCCAAAGACAGATCCATGGGACTGGTTCAACCAATCGGTTCCCGACTCTTTGGAAGTATCACGACACGTTCCGTCTTCGTTTTGGATGAACAGACGATTGGGCAGGCCACCAGGCTGGCAAACGTACAGGTCATCCAATCCGTCACCGTTGACATCAGAAATGCACAGGCCTTCCCAGCCCCCGATATTGATGTGGTATTGATACTCGAGTACGTGTAGCCATTGATCCATGCTGGGAACGAGTTGATCGCGAAAGGCGGGAGTACTGCCAAGGATTGACTCGGTGCAGTCCGCAAACATCGGCCCGCCGTTGGTCGCATTTGCTCCCACGACGTCCAGGTAGTCTCGGACTTTCAACGACTGCAAAGTGATTGTTGTCTCATCGATCTTCCAAACGCAATCCCAAGTTGCATTGGATTGAAAAGTTCCTTCGTCAGCGTTGCCCCACGTTTGCATGTAAGCAGAAGTTACGAGCTGGCTATCGTCGTGATCGACTTTGAAGACTTTGACTTTCGTTTTGACATCACGCGGATTGGCGACAAAGCCAAGCAAGTCCGTCAGTTGCGTACGGAAAGTTTCGATCCCTTCATTAAGCAACGCATCGCTCGTGCTGTCTTCTTTGCCTCGACGAATCGTGAAGGCTGCATCCTGGAACTCCGGTTCGACATCATCGGGACGGAGCGATTGAAACTTGACTTCCGCTTGGACAATTTCTTCCAGAGCTGGAGGGGGAGATTCTTTGGCTGCAGCAAAATGCAACGCCAACTGCTTTAATTGAGAACCAGCGGCTGATGCGTACTGTTCGGTTTGCCAGCCGTCTGCAACAGCATCATCGGCCGGCGGTTGGAAGTTGATTCCAGGGACGACATAGTTTTCGTCGTCTTCGGTGTTTGAATTTTTTGAACTTGAACCCTGAGCTGTGGTGGTATCGATAGCAACCGAGCTTTTGTCGTTCACTTTGTCTTGATCCGCCAGTGCAGCCTCGACTTTGGACTCACCGCGGGCATCCGCAACCGATTCTTCGCCTGACTGACAACCTCCCGCTGGGGTAAGCGACAAGGCAATGGCTATGAGCCCAAAGAGCTGGAGCACTGATTTCTTTTGCGTTGGCGTTTTCATAGGTGACAATGCTCAGTTAAATAGCTGATAGGTCTCGAAGATGAATGTTCCATCAAATCTCAATCATAATAAAAAAGCCCAGTCAATGATGACTGGGCTCCTTTTTGATTGGCTAACACAAATGCGTTTGCTTAGTTCTTTTTGCGACGAACGCCACAGAATCCTAGCAAGCCGGCGAGCAAAAGCCCAGCTGAACCTGGCTCTGGAACGTGTCCATCGCCGACAATCTCGACGAATGCACCGTCAACTTCAAACAAGAAGTCATCGAACAAAATTGTTCCGTCTGTCGCAACCAAAACCAGATCATCGGTGCCGTTTAACGTCTGGCTGGCAAATAAAAAAGCCCAGTCACGATGACTGGGCTTCATTTTATCGTTTATCGCTTTGAAAGCGAGACTAGCTCTTGCGACGGCGAA
>CAZPBE010000093.1:0-9808 GCA_964584615.1 uncultured Pirellulaceae bacterium
AGGGTCAGCAACAAGGTCAGGGTCAGCAACAAGGTCAGGGTCAGCAACAAGGTCAAGGTCAGCAACAAGGTCAAGGTCAACAACAAGGTCAGGGTCAACAACAAGGTCAGGGTCAGCAAGGGCAACCGGGCCAAGGCCAACCGGGCCAAGGTCAGCAAGGCCAAGGACAACAGGGGCAGGGCCAGGGGCAACAACCTGGGCAACAGCAAGGCCAGGGCGGTCAACCTGGAAGCGATGGTCAGGGCACTGGGACAGGAATGTCTGGGTCAGGCCAAGCAATCAACCCGAATTTCGAAGCAGACGAAGCCAACGTCGATCATGCCAAGAAAGCGACTGACATGATTTTGAACAAGCTGCGTGAACAAAAACACAACCCAGACCCTGAGCTACTCAAGGAAATGGGCTGGAGCAAAGATGACTTGGCCGCGTTCCTTGATCGCTGGGAACAGATGAAAGAAAAAGCGGAAGCTGGTGATGTGAAAGATCGCCGACGTTACGAAGAAGCACTCAAAAGCATCGGGCTGGATCCCGATTCGAAATCCGCGAAGTCTGATCTCAAGCGAGATGGAAAAGATGACTTTAAAGAAGACAGTGCCGTGATAAAGCCACCGCAGGAAATATTGCCTGGCTTCAAAGCTTTTCAGCTCGACCAGAATCGTTCCAACAAATAACGATTGAGCTTCGTTGCTTTCCAAATCGCATTTGGAATTCGCCTCTGCTCTGTTGTCTGGCTGGCATGCGGATCTGCAGATCCTACTCGCTTTCAACCGGTAGCGACGCTGCTTCTTCGTTTGCGGTTACCAAACCCTGCTCAATCATCTTGTTGACAAACTGCTCCATGGACGCGTAGCCTCGGACGAATCCGTCTTGAGACATCGTCACTTGTTTTTCAATTTTTGGGTTGGTGCCATCAATGTTGATCAAATCGAAAACAACATTGCCTTCATGCAATCGGATATCTCCGACACGATCTACGGAAACCGCTACATTGTCGGAACCGCCATTTGCAGAACTTAAACCGGCAGTCCTCGACAGTACAGCTCCCAACGTAAACAGCACTGCCAACAGGTTGAGCACCAACAATGCGATTACCGGAGTGAGATTTGTTTTTTCGACGACTTCAGTTGTTTTGTTCATAGCTTAGGCCCGAGTTTTACTCGACGGTTATTTTGATTGCGTGGTTTGGGATGAAACAGTCATTTTGGACTTGAGATCGCAATATTTGAATTGGCAAAGTGATTCTTTCAAGCCACAAATCGAGCTAGAATGCGATGAGTTGCGAATTTAATCCGATTAAGAAGCCACGGCAGACTTAAATCGCCGTCTCGTCCGGGGCATTCCTCCAATTCGAAAACGCTATGACAAAAACCGCCATTGGATTCTTGTGCATGTTGTCCTTCCTGGTTGCCGCGCAGGAACAGCCACAACCGCAGGAAACGCCCACCGACAATTCATCGCAGGAACAGGTTTCAAAAGACGAAGCGCCGTCTTTCTATCAACCGATCGTCAAACAAATCGAAGGCTGGACGGTCAAAGTCGATCCTGCTTTGTTGACCGACGAAAATCGAGACCAGGGGCAGCGCGTTCTTCAATCGCTTGCCAATCACCTTCAACGTGTCACCTTTATTTTGTCGGCCGAGAAAGTCGAACAATTGCGCGAGCTGCCAATCTGGATTGAACATTCGGGACAGGGCAGGGGGCTGGTTTATCATCCCAATCCAAAATGGCTTGAGCAAAATGGATTTAATCCCGCTATGGCCAAACACGTCCACGTGCCGCGCCCGGAACACTTGCTATCGTCTCGGCAGTGGGCGAAACATCCGTATGCGATCATGCACGAATTGGCCCATGCTTATCATGATCAGGTGCTTGGATTTGATGATGGACAGATCAAGGATGCGTTTGAGCAGGCAAAGAAATTGAAAATCTATGACCAAGTCCTCGCCCACAATCACGCGACTGTTGAGCACTATGCGTTGTCCAATCACAAAGAGTATTTTGCCGAATCAACGGAAGCCTATCTTGGAGTCAACGATTTTTATCCGTTCGTTAGAGCAGAACTAAAAGTTCATGACCCGCGCATGTTCGAATTACAACAGAAAATCTGGGGGAAGATCGAGTAAGCGATCCAATTTCTCCATCAAGTGGTTCCAGCGGTTGCAAAACACTGGTGTTAGAGACTTGATTGCGACTTGATTCGACGCCAGACTATTTCCAATCGATCAATCAACATACTAAAAACCTTCGAGCTCTACATGGCCGCCATCACCTTAAAACCAAAAATCGAATTTGGAATTGTCCCAACGCACATCAAGTTTGTCGGCGGTTTGGTCCCTGATGAGAAAGGTCGTTTGCCGAGAGATGAAGACGGGATAATCTTTACCCTTGCCGAACTGGCCCGATTGAAAAAGATCTCTCCCGTCGACATTAATGCAATGCAAATGTCGCTGTTTCCAGGCGTTGTCGAATCAGACAACGAAGAGCTGTTTAATGGCGTTAAAGAACTTGGCATCAATCCGCACATGATATTGATGGTTGCCGGCGGAAACCCGATGAACCCGGCAGACGAAGACGCGGTGGCATCGATCCTGATTGACGGACTTCAATTGGCCAAGAAATTTGAGATCGACAATGTTGCTTCCACTTCGATCGAGGAATGGATGAAGCCGGGTGCGAAACAACTTACGGGTGACGACTTTACCGCCGCCGTCGCGCAACTGGCCAAACTTCATACACGTGTCGTTCGCGAAGCTGGCGCTTTGGATAGTTGCATCAAGTCGTGGCACATTGAGTTCTTGCGAGGAATCGAGTTCCAAACATTCACCGATGTTGGAAAATGTTGGGAATTCGTCAAAGCCGCCAACGACGAACTCGGACAGTCGTTCTTTAAAGTGCTTGTCGACGCGGCCCACTGTGGAGATTCCGAATTAAGCATGGAAGAAAACGCATCCATCATCAAGGCAATGGCCGATGCTGGTGGGTTCAGCATGTTTCATGCATCCGCAAAAACGACGCGAGGGTGTCTCTCGACTGACGATGGCTGGATTAGCAACTTACTGACCGCTTGTGCAGCGACCGGAAAACTGGAAGCCGTCTTCGTCGAGCTTTTTCATCACCAGGACGCGGCACTGGAAGGCTTGCGGACAGCCGACCGACGGCACGGAGTCGACACGACCGACGGAAGGACTTATTCGGAAGTTGTCTGTGACGGGCTGGCCGACGTAGCGCGCCGGCTAAACAATTTGTCTAACCGTGGGATCTTGTAAGCGTTCTTTCGTATGACGGCTGAGTTTTTGGGTGGCGATTGTTTCGGGATGCGAGAGTTTTGGGGGCGAGAGAATCATGCTCTCCCAGTATTGGCGAACCATGGCACAAACCCACGCCCTTAGCATTCGTTACAAAAAAACATTTGCCTTTATCGCCGAGGAAAATCGTTGGTCGGTTGAACAATCACCCCGGTTGCTGGTACGCTTGGGAAATTTTATTTTGCTACCAAATTTGCCCAAGGAAGTTGGCTTCGCTGATTTTGCGTAGATCCTTCGGTCAAAGGCTTTCTCAAACACGAGGCGAAACGCGTGCCACGTCGCGACGATATCAAAAAGATCCTGCTGATCGGTTCGGGGCCGATCGTTATTGGTCAAGCTTGTGAATTCGATTACTCCGGCACGCAAGCCTGTAAAGCGCTTCGCGAAGAAGGTTATGAAGTCGTGTTGGTTAACTCCAACCCGGCGACCATCATGACCGATCCGGGGCTGGCAGATCAAACGTATATTGAACCGCTGCATTGGGAGATTCTCGCCAAGATCATCGAACGAGAGCGCCCCGACGCATTGTTGCCGACGCTCGGAGGGCAAACGTCGTTGAATCTGGCGCTTGATCTTGATCGCGAAGGCGTCTTGGAAAAATTTGGCGTCGAAATGATCGGTGCCAAAGCCGACGTAATCGATAAAGCTGAAAACCGTGATCGTTTTCAACAAGCGATGCGTGATTGTGGGCTGGACATTTGCCGCGGCGAAACGGTCTCGACGGTCGAACAAGCCCACGACGTGCTTAACCGGTTGGATTTGGTGAAAGATCTCAAGTCGGGTGTCGGCTGCTTGATCCGTCCCAGCTTCACGATGGGTGGCAGCGGCAACGCCATTGCGTACAACCTTGATGAGTTCGATGTATTGGTCCGCCGCGGACTCGATTTGTCACCGACGAACGAAGTCCTGATCGAAGAATCCATCATCGGCTGGAAAGAGTACGAGATGGAGGTGATGCGCGACTTTGACGATAACGTTGTCATCATCTGTAGCATTGAGAACTTTGACCCGATGGGAATTCACACAGGTGATTCGATCACCGTAGCGCCCGCCCAAACGCTTTCCGACAAAGAGTATCAGCGAATGCGTGACGCCAGTGTCGACATCATGCGCGAGATTGGTGTGGAGACAGGCGGATCGAATGTTCAGTTCGCGGTCAATCCGGTTGACGGCCGAATGATCGTGATTGAAATGAATCCGCGCGTCAGCCGTTCAAGCGCGCTGGCATCGAAAGCGACTGGATTTCCGATTGCGAAAATTGCGGCAAAACTCGCGGTTGGTTATCGGTTGTGGGAACTTCCCAACGACATTACGCAAAAGACACCGGCATGCTTCGAACCAACGATCGACTACGTGGTCACGAAAATTCCGCGATTCACTTTCGAAAAATTCCCGGAAGCCGACGCGACGTTGATGACGCAAATGAAAAGCGTTGGTGAAACGATGGCGATTGGCCGTACATTCAAGGAGTCATTCCAGAAAGCGTTGCGCGGACTCGAAACAGGGCACTTTGGATTTGGCTGTGACTCCAAAGACAAATGGGGCACTGAAGATGAGCCGGATCGTGATCTTATTCGAGCCAAACTGATGGTTCCCAACGCTGACCGGCCTTGGTTCATGCGTTACGCGTTCAAAATGGGGATGTCGATCGATGAAGTCTTTGAGTTGACCAAAATCGATCCGTGGTTTCTGCATCATTTGCGCGGAATTATCGATATTGAAGAACAGCTTCGAGCGACGGATTTGGAAAGCGTCTCAAAAGAATTGATGCTGACGGCGAAACAAGCTGGTTTTTCCGACCGGCAACTAAGCCACATCTGGTCAAAAAGCGAAGTGCTTGTCCGTGACGCCCGAAAATCTGCAGGCGTTGTGCCGACTTACAAATCAGTTGATACGTGTGCGGCAGAATTCGAAGCGGTGACACCGTACTATTACTCGACTTACGAATTAGAGGACGAGACGCCGCCATCAACAGGCAAGAAACGAATTATGGTGTTGGGCGGTGGTCCCAATCGAATCGGACAAGGGATCGAGTTCGATTACTGTTGCTGCCATGCAAGTTTCGCACTCAAAGAGTTGGGCATCGAGTCGATCATGGTCAACTCGAATCCAGAAACCGTCAGCACGGATTACGACACGAGCGACATTTTGTTTTTCGAACCGCTCACCGTCGAGGACGTATTAAACATTTACGATCGCTTGAAACCAGATGGTGTCATCGTGCAGTTTGGCGGTCAAACACCATTGAATCTCGCGCGAGCTCTTTCGGATGCCGGCGTGCCAATTATTGGAACGAGCGTTGACACGATCGAAGCGGCCGAAGACCGTGATCAGTTCCAGCAGTTACTTCAGAAACTGGAGCTGAAACAGCCGGCCAATGGCATTGCCCAGGACATGAATGAAGCTCGACAAGTCGTCGCCAAAGTCGGCTATCCCGTTTTGGTGCGACCAAGTTATGTGCTTGGCGGAAGAGCGATGGAGATCTGTTACGACAAAGCTCAATTCGAACGGTTTGTGTTGGAAGCATTTATTGTTTCGGCTGGCCAACCAGTATTGATCGATAGCTTTCTTGAGGAAGCGATCGAAGTCGATGTCGATTGTATTGCCGACGGCACCGACGCGATCATCGCTGGAATCATGGAGCATATCGAGGAAGCCGGTGTACACTCGGGCGACTCGGCTTGTTGCATTCCTCCCTTCTCATTGAGAGATTCAACGATCGCCGAAATTCGCAGTGCGACCATTGCGATGGCGCAATACCTAAACGTCGTTGGGCTGATGAACGTTCAGTTTGCCATCAAACGAGACAAGGATTCTGGCGAAGACACCATCTATGTGTTGGAAGTAAATCCGCGCGGCAGCCGGACGGTTCCTTTTGTCGCCAAAGCGACTGGCGTTCCGGTGGCCAACATTGCCGCCAAAGTTATGGCGGGAGAAACGCTGTTGTCGTTGGGGCAAACATCAGACCTGGTTCCACGGGCAGTGTCGGTGAAAGAAAGTGTATTTCCGTTTCGTAAGTTTGCCGGTGTGGACATCGTGCTTGGCCCGGAGATGCGCAGTACCGGTGAGGTGATGGGCATTAGCGATAATTTCCCAGTCGCGTTCGCCAAAGCCCAGCTTGCGGCGGGAGTCGAACTTCCGAAGTCCGGCCGGGTCTTTGTCAGTGTTCGCGGCGCTCACAAAGATCGAGCCGTCGAAGTAGCTCGTGGAATGCATGAGTTGGGTTACGAGTTGATCGCTACCGAAGGGACTTCGCTGCGAATCGAGGAGGCCGGCATTCCAGTTGAGCGAGTGAAGAAGCTTAAGGAAGGATCTCCGAACTTGATTGACCATATGAAAAACGGTCTCGTCGATTTGATTCTTAATACGCCAAACGGAAAAGGCGCCAGAACAGACGAAGGAAAGATCCGCGCTGCGGCGGTTCAGAACGGAGTGCCCTGCATGACGACGATTCAAGCAGCAGAAGTTCTGGTTCAAGCGCTCCAGGCATTGCGACAGGAATCAATCGAAGTCGAGCCGCTCCAGGAAAGGTTTGCACAGGAAGTCGTTTGATCGATCGGTTGATCGAGCATTTCGCCGGCATTGAACATTTCTCTTGCGCCGAACATTTCGCTCGCGCCGAACATCCTGTTGGCAATTCCCCCAGCCTGTTTGCTCAACCGGCCTATCTCAAATTTGACACCGACCAAAAACAAGAGGATCATTAACGACGATAAAACCAAATTGAAAATGGGCGTGAGCTTGATTCATCCCGCCGATACAAAGTCGTTGCGCGAAAAACCGTTGTGCGAAGAAACCGTTGCGCGAAAAAACCGTAACACAACTGCACCGATCGTCATGAAAATTTTGCCCAACCGATCTGATGCGTTTGTCCTCATTAGCGGTGTGTTGCTTGTTTTGACTCTCTTGAGTGTGTGGAGCCTTCAGTCAGGGTTGCCGTCGACAGTGTTCTTTTTTCCACCACCCGCAATTGGATTGAGCGCGCTTTGCTTGGCAGCGGTCGGCGCGGTCGTTGCCTGGCATCGACAATCGACCTTTCGGGCGATCGTTCTTGCTTTGCTTAGTCTGGTCTGTTTGGCATCAACATTCGTGATGATCATGTCTGCCGATCACAAGGGCATCGAGGGATTCGCACTTGGTTATCAAGTGGTTGAGTCGAAAGATTTCATAACGAATTGGATCTACCTTGCGTGTTATTCGCTGGCCAATTTTTTTATCGCATTCGGCGGGGTTTGGCTAATTCGGTTCTTGCCAAGATTCGTTGTCGCTCAAAAAAACAGGTTGAAACTAAACCGATCGCGCTTGCTAATCGCGTTTGCCGTTGGACTGTTTTCGATCGTCTTTGTAAACAATTTACTTTCTCGTTCCGGGATAATTCACAAAGATCCCCGCGTCGCGATCTGGACACTGTCAAATTTCTGGTTTGCAACCATTGGGCTGGCGATTCTTTTTTGGTTGGTCGTCTATTATCCAAGCCGAGTGATGACGCAACGCAGTCGTTGGCACCAATTGTTTATGGCGTTTTTCTTTGTGTTTTTGCTCGCGGTGATCCCGAACCTGGATGTTGTTATCACTTACTTTGGAAATCGGGGGTTTATACCGTTTGAATCTCTCTGGCCGTTATTTCTGGCTAATTGCGGTGCGGTGTTTTGGTTGTTGGCGCTGATGGGGCTGACGGACTCAACGAGCAGCAATCGAAAATCGGTAGCAAAGCTGGAGTCAGACGAAGGACCAATCGATAGCACGGGTGTCGAATTCGAATCGTCGAAGCAAAATGTTTCCTCTCGCCCAACGGTTTGGTCTGGCTTAATTGTCTTGGCGCTTTGTTGCGTGTTCTTTGTGCCTCGTTTTTTCGATCTCTCCATCTTGTTCGAACAGAACTTGCTTGAAGACAGATGGCAAACGGCTTGGAACTCGTCCAAGATTCATCGCGAATCGATTGGGCAAATAAAGTTAGGAACGTCGTCGCCTTGGTACACCCCCATTAGTACACTGAAGTATCGGTGTGATTTTAACGAAGACGTCGATCCGAATATTTTTTCTCGGATCGATACCTCAACAGCGGTTGATATCGAGATCATCAGTATGCAGCCAACGGTTGATACTTCCATGATTCGACCATTGGAAAAGCAAGTGTCGGTTTCCGGCACCGTGACAGGCAAACAACTCGGAGATCTTTGTTTCAATACTCAACAAGTTGAAATTGGCGAAGTTGTTTTTTCCACAGACGAAAAAACGAGACTCGAAAATTTTGAGAGAATTGTCATCCGCACAGCGCCAGGTGGTGTGGCCAGGTTGTTGCAGTCGGTTGAATTTCAAACTCCGGTCAAATTGAATTCGTTTGTTCAAATCGGAGCACCGATCAACAAAGCCGATTGGGAGGCGATCATCGACGCGAGTCAGTATTGCAAGTTCGTGATCGATCGAAACGTCGGTTACTTGATTGACGAACCCAACATGAATTGTCGCAATATTACTTTTGACTTGAACTATTTGGAAAATCTCAACTTTCATGAAGACATTAATTATCTGGGTGAACTTAAAGAAGCTGAGCAGTTGGTCGTAACAAAATCAAACGCGAAAATTAGTTGCAGTTACCACAGTTACGCTGAAAACGAACGATTGTTTTGGGATTGGTATTTCGCGTTGCCAGGTCGAATCTTGGCCGAACGTTACTACGGTACTTATTACGAAGAAGTTGCCTCGGAGGAATTTGCGAGGGAATGTCATTGGATTTATGGGATGGATGCGCAGCAAAACGCAACGAAAATGTTCGTGCCTGAATTGGGTTTCTTGCTGCAGCTCGAAGGTTTCACTGAATTGAAAACTTTGTCGTTTGACGAACGGTGGGTCGGCATCACCCCGGCTGATTATTTCCATCGTTCGAGTCGACGAAGAATGTGGGGAGGGGTCCCAGTCGACAAGATTGATCCGGCACCACTCTCTGGATTGACGAAACTTGAAAGCTTGTCGTTTCCATCGAGTTGCGTCATTGAAGACGCGACTTTTCTGAAGAAATTGACATCGCTTCAGGATCTACAAATCCCGTGCAGTTTTCAGTTTACGAGAAACCTGCCGAACCTTCCGTCGTTGGAGTCGCTTACACTTTTTGGTAAACCGACACCAAATCTGATTCCTCAACTCCAGAACTTGCCCAAACTTAAAAGGTTGGTGGTCGTTGATGTTAACGAAGAAGAAACGATGGATGAAAAATTCGTTGCCGATCTAAAAAAATCGCTGACTGGAGTGGAAGTCGTCGTGTTGAGTGAACATGACTTTAAGCCCGACGTGCCGGAAGAATTTCAACAATACTTAAGTGGGAAAAGCGCTCAGTTACTTGAGAAGATATCCGACGAATAACTCATTCAACACCGACCAGTTGGAGTATGTATAATCAGAGGAACGCTCTGCAACCGCATCGAAACATGGTGCATCGAATCGTAGAGGATGCTGCCAGCCAATAGTGTTCGGCACGGGAATTGCTTTTTGTTGTGATTGTATCG
>CAZPBE010000094.1:0-7976 GCA_964584615.1 uncultured Pirellulaceae bacterium
TGTCGTCCTGTTTGGCTTGTTTGACGATGGTGGACCACCGCGATTTCTCGGGCAGATAGAAAACGTTCTTCATGGTGTAGAACTCGACCATGTCGACGTGATCTTCATGGCCTTCGTCGATGATCTCTTGGCGGCGTGCCTCAAAGCGGTCGCTGACGAACTTGAGGAAGATCAGCGAGAGTACGACGTGCTTGTACTCGGATGATTCGACGGTGCCACGGAGCTTGTCGGCGGTGTCCCAGAGGGTTTGCTCGAAGGATTTTTCGGCTGCCGGTTTCTTGGCCTTCGCCTTCTTCTTTTTGGGAGCTGTCTTCGTGGCCTTCTTTTTGGACTTTGCCTTCTTCTTGGCCATAGATTTGTCTTGAAGAGTTGAGATGTGAATGAGATAGAGCTCCGCAGAGGGCCGGAATCGTTATCGGGAAAGTACCCAACAACCAACTATGGGTTCCCGAAATGCTCGTGAATAACTGCATTTGACCACTCACGATTGCAAGTGGCAATTGGGGCGTTAGAATGCCTGCAATCCCCGAAGAAAAGTGCGACTAATGGGGCGTTACGGTTCACGTTTTTAATCCGTAGATCCTGGGTTCGAGCCCCAGCAACCTCACTTCTATCACATAAAAAAGCCCCGGACTGGCTGGAGCTTTTCTCGTTTAATGATGGTGAAATCGCTGACTAGTTTTTCTGCGACTTGAGTTCTTCGAACTCTTCCCAACGGTTGGCTACGGCCAGTTTGGCTTGTTCCAACCAGCTTTCGGGATCACTCATTTGGAAGCGAGCCCAAAACTGATCGAAGCGAAGTGAAGGCAATCGAAACGAAGATCTACTTTCCTTTTAATCGCTTTTTGCGATCCTGATTTCGCTTTTTGCGTGCCGCTGCATCTTGGCGAGCTTTTTCAAACTGGTCAGGCTTTTCTTTGCGATTCAAGATCGAAGCAAACTTACCTGTTTTTCTTTCAGGTTCCGTTGAATCGATCGCATCAAGCTTGCCAACATCCAATTTCGGCTTCGGCAACAACTTGCGTTCAAGGATGCCCCAAATGCTGGACGTGATAAAGTAGACGCACAAACCGGCAGGAACTTTAAAGAACATGACCGCCATGAAGATCATCATGAATGACATCATCTTCTGAGCCATTTTTTGTTGATCATCAACCGCCGGCGGTGTGAACAATTTTTGCTGGACCAGGAACAACACGATGGTGACCAGCGGCAGAATGTTCAGATAAGGCCCAAACCAACCCGACTCGCCCAAAAAGCCAAACCAATCTTTCCAATACAGGAATTGATCCGGTCCCGACAAGTTTGTGCACCAATTCAAACCTGGAATCAACGCTTGATCACGCAGCGCGATGTCGACCGACAGTCCGCGATACAGACCAATGAAAATCGGCAACTGAATAAACATCATCCAGCAACCACCCAGCGGGCTGTAGTCGTGTTTTTTGAACAGCTCACGCTGCGCCGCCGATCGTTTTTCCATGTCGTCTTTGTGCTTGTCGGCGATCTCTTTCATTTGCGGCTGCAAGTGCTGCATCATTTGCGCGTTCAACGCCGCTTTGCGCGAAAATGGGATCATGATTCCACGAACCATCAATGTCAGAATGATGATCGGAATCGCGTAAGTCAGCTGACCGGTGCAATAGTAGAAAAAGTGCAACAACGAGAGCAGCGGCTTGGAGCACCACCAAAACCAACCAAACGTTCGGTTGTCATCCAGCCCATACATGTTGAGCAAGTCGGCTTCTTTGGGGCCGCTAAAAACTTCGAAAGACTGTTTGTACGTTTTCCCGGCGGCAACATCGAACGATTTAAATAAACGAAACGTACAATCGACGAGCTTTTGTTCGCGAACATTTTTTGGGACGAAACCGCCGTTGATATCGGCCATCGCGCTGTCAACAACGAACGACTGACCTTCTTCCATTTTGGGAAACATGGAAACATTGAAGTACAACGTATCGACGCCCAGCCAATTGATAGTGGCTTGTTCAGGATAATCGCTTAACTGGAAAGGGTTGGTAAAGTATTTCGGATCTGCTCTTGTTTGTGTTGACTCTTTGACGATTTCAGGACAACCAAAAAATTCGTAGTCGTTCATGCCGGTGGAGCCGACGACGTCTCGTGCACCGCCGATGTAACCAATCGCCATCGAGCGACCGTGCGTCTTTTGTGCATACCACCAAGTCTCGGACGGTGTTCCGGTTGGACCGCTTAGCTGAAAACCCAACCGCTGATCCGTTTCCGATTCGTTGATCACTTCGATGTCGAGGTCCCAGTGATACGATTTCGACTCCAGATTATTGATATCTTCCGCTGCCAGCTCTGGAATGGTAAACCGCTTGATGACCGTTACCGGTCCCGAAAGGTTTAGCTTGGCAAGCTGTCGTTTGGTTAATTCAAACTTCATTGCCACCGAGTTGGCACCCGACTCGGTGACCTCCCACTGGGCCATACGCATTTCCTGGTCGATCTCATCCCAGTCCTTTTGCGGCGTCGATTCTGGACGTCGCAACGTCATTGCAAAAGACTCTGGATAAGTCGCAACTGCATCTACGACGCCTGGTTCTGGCCGTACCAACTCGATTGGCTTTTCCGTCAAAGTCACATCGAACGAAAGGCTTTTTCCGTCTCGACGCACGACCACGGGAACCGTCGTTTGCGGTTTTGTATTGGCCAGCATCCGCTCAAAGTCGTGAACAGAAACGACGTTTTGGCCGTCAAGCGATTCAATAAAATCGCCTGCTTTGATACCTCCTTCGGCTGCCGGAGTTCCGGGGCCAACAATACTTACGCGGACCCCTTCGTCGACATCGACACAATCAAGACATCCGAGATAGCCACCTGTCCATTCGAGGTCTCGGTATTTGTATTTCCCGCTGCTCTGTTCACGGACGTTCAACTCGATCCGGCGAACAGTCGCACCCAACGTGTTGACCGTCATCAAAAATCGATTCTCACCAGCGGCGTCGGCTGCACCGATCGATACCAACTGGCCAATATTCTTCGTCGACGTGAAACTGCGTTGATTGATAAAAGAGTTGTCTTGTTCCGTTGCCGGCGCCGCTTCGGCAGCAATAAATGTTTTGATCTCGTCGCTGGATTTTGTTTTGATCCCTTCAAGAGACGTGGCCCGAATCGGATCTGGCACGCCACCGTCATCTTCATCCACGTCCTGTGGGTTTGCGTCTTCGTTGGGCGCGACAACGGCAGCTTGATCCTGCGGCTTTTTCTCTTCCGGTTTAGGCGCAAAGAAGCTTTGAATGATCATCAAGACCAAAAACATCGTTGCCGCGATAAGCAAAAATGAAGACGAACGACCTTTGTTGCTCACTTCTAAATCCTATTTTTGTGATGAGTCAATGCGCACTGTTATCGGACATCATCGAGTTGAGAAAATTCTGCGCCGAGTGGAACTCATTATCGAGAAACGCAATTGCGCCGGGGTCACGACTAATACCGAGTTTGAAAACCAAGCCGAAAAATTGAAGGCCGACAAAGCCACCTATTCTCGGAAAGCCACCTATTCTCGGAATATCGTCGATTATTGGAAAGGGGACCTCGAGTTTGGGAAGTTTGCCGTAAAAAACCAATCGCGGGGCAATGCCAGCCAATTACTGCGGCGTTTTGTCGCTGGCAGTGGATTCAGATCAAGGGAACACCATTCCCTAGCGTGGGCGAACTGGATTAACGTCTACGCACCCGCCGGCTCGGCAGGAGCTCGCCGTTTCGAAGGAGCTTTGACGTCCCCGAATGGAAACGTCCGCAACTAATTTTCGTCGTCCGGCTGACCTTCTTTCTCTTCAACCAGCCCTTCTTTTTTGAGAACACATCCAGTGAAACGCCACCCATCATCTTCAATCTCCATCACCCAGCCAGAAGTACCGAGATAGGGAGCTACTTCAACGTCATAGTTTTCAGGCAGATCGCTCCCGTTAATTTTCTGATCTCGATCAGCAGGATCTTCTTCATCCTTACTCATGATCACGTTGAGCACTCTTGCGAACAAGGTTTGGGAAGTCGCCATTTCTCCGCGCCGAAGCATCTCGTAATTCGGTTTAAGAATTCGATCCAACCGTCCAAATTGCCGAAAGCGAATTCGCTTCTCGTCGGTAAGTTCGGCTAGTGCATCTTGTACACGAATCAAGTCTGCCTTGTCGGCGAACTTGGGCTCTGCCTTGGCAAGCAACATCCGCTTGAGATAGTCCTTGTCGTTGGATACCAAGAGATGTCCATATTTAATCGCAAAGTAACGTTGGCTGAGAATGGTTAGATCCGGAGCTTTTTCTTCTTCCTCTTCTTCGTCGTCTCCAAACTCGTCAAGATCCAAACTACCCAATGGATCGTCCATTTCTTCTTCCTCTTCGCTCATCGGATCGTCTTCGATCGTTTTGAATCCGCCAAGAACTTTAACCTTGCCTTGCACTGCGCGGCCGATACTTTCGAGCAACCAATCCTCGTCCTCGGGAGACAGGTCCTTGAGTTTGACACCAATGACAACTTTCTCGCTATCGGCAGCAATAGGCTCTTCGGCCAAAGACATCACCGTGATGCGGTTGTCAAGCTTCTCCACGATGCCGGCAATATCAACACGGAACTTGGGAACCGTTTTCATCTTCTCAAGAATGGAAGACCAGGTATCCTCTTCACCAGCAATCGCATCGACAAAGTGGCCGATATTCCCAAACGCCCGTTGCAAATCCCAGGTCGCCGTGAAGTAGCTCGACGCGTCTTCGGGAACCCAGATAGGCGGCGTCGCGGTCTGACCCGGAACCTCCATAAAGTCGAGGAATCCAAAAACTCGTTTTTGAGCAGCGTTCGCCGCATCTTTTCGCGGACCGTAGATCATCGCCCGAAAGAGGACTTCGTGTTTTTCTGTGGCAAACGAAAAAGAGCCGCCCATCGATTTGATCGCATCGAGCCCAGCGCTTTGTAGCGTTTCATTGAGGCCCGTTTTCGTCTGAACGATTGGTCGGTTTTGTTGAGCCAGTGAGTCCGCGAATTTCGCGTACCCAAATGGATCAACATACCATTGAATATCCGAGTCGATGCCTTCGGCGGAAGTTCGCTCCGCGATTACTTTAAACGAGTTCTGTCCACCAAAGTTCTCTGTGGGATTTGTCGCATCGTACTTGCTGACTCGCCGAAGCGTGTCACGAAAGATTGCCTCGTTGTCTGATGCCAACAACCAGCCATTGACCAGCGCCGCGAATGATTGACGTTTTTTTCTTAACCGTGACTCGGGTAAATCGAAAGTCAACTTTTCGACATCGGTACCATTGATCGGCAGCATTTCTCGTTTGGCACCGCGAGCGACCATTTTCTCAGAAGCCTTTTTAATCAGATCCAAAGCTCGCTTTTCATCTTGATGGACGTCGACCAGAACGACAATTCCGTGTGATCCACGTTTTGGTTGCTGGCCAGCAACTTCAGGAAGAATTCCAGCCACACAAATCTCGCCAGTTTTCAGTTCTTCAAGCGAATCAAGTTCGATTCCAAACTGAATATTGTTCTTCTTCAGAATGTCTTTTAGTTGACCACGGATACTATCAATAAACGGACGGATCGATTCTTGCTTACAAAGAACCCCCAGATCAGAGTTGGCTAACTTCTCTTTGAGGACTTTGACTTCCTTCACGGAAACCCAGGCGCGTGTCGAAGTTGGCGGAAGGAAATTCTCGCTGCCTTCAACGTTTACTTTTTCAACTTGAACAGGGTCCGCCTTGTTCGACTTTGCAATGTCTTTCGAAGCGTCTGCAACGTGCACTTTTTCGTCTGATACGACGACTTGCTCGCCTACCACGGCAACTTTCTCGTCCACTTTTTGGAGCGATTGTGTTGGTGGGGTGACGGCCGGCGAATTCGCAGCGGCTGATTCTTGAGCTGACAAATCCGATGTGAAATTCACGGAAATTGCCAGTGAAATGAATAAGAATGCGATCTTACGCACGATCACGGTGCCTCCTAACGGCGATAACTCGGGCAGAAAGCGGATGCCTCATCCTTGCCATATTCTGCTTGCTGTTCGATATGGGATTTTATCGTCCTTTTCCAGAACGACTAAGACTCCATACTCGCTAATTGTAAAATCTTTCCAACATTGCCCAACCCGACTATATGGTATCTGATTTTGGATGAGAACGAAAACGACAGTCAGTTTTATCGTGTTTTTTCGCGGATTCGGGCCGCTTGCAATTTGCCCCAACCTCACGACACTTACCGATGAGACTCATATACGAAACAGACCGCTGAATCGTTGGCGATTTTTTTTGGATGAAATGTAGGTTGTACCGATCTTCCGGTAGAAACTGTCCATACTCCGCCACTTCAAAACAGCTTGTCCCTCAAATTGACTTCCCCGGCAATGATCTCCCGGCGATGATTCAATCGAATTTATAGTCCTGAACAACATCAATCAATAATCAAGCTTCATGATCCCAAACGTACTTGCTCAACGTTACGCTTCCGACGAAATGAAAAACTGCTGGAGCGCCGAAGGACGAATTCTCCTGGAACGAGAATTCTGGATCGCGGTCATGAAAGCCCAATCGTCATTGGGGCTCGACGTTCCTGCCGATGCAATAGCCGACTATGAAAAAGTTAAATCGAAAATTGACACCGAGTCGATCGCTGCACGCGAACGTATCACTCGCCATGATGTCAAAGCGCGGATCGAAGAGTTCAATGAACTGGCCGGACATGAGCACATCCATAAAGGCATGACGTCACGGGATCTGACCGAAAACGTGGAACAGCTTCAGGTTTATCGTTCTCTTGAGATGATCGCCAAAAAGACGGCTACCACATTGATTCGGTTAGGCGAAAGAGCAGAGCAGTGGCAAGGCCTTGTCATCACTGCTCGGACGCACAACGTAGCGGCTCAACCGACGACGTTTGGCAAACGGATTGCAATGTTCGGCGAAGAACTGCTGCACGCGTTTGAGGGTCTGCAAAATTTAATCGCGAGGTACCCAGTTCGTGGCCTCAAAGGGGCTGTCGGTACGCAGCTGGACGCGCTTTCTTTGTTCGATGGTGATGCCGAGAAAGTTTTGAAGCTGGAAACCAGCATCATCAAACACCTTGGCATCGAAAAACTATGTCACAACGTTGGCCAAGTTTATCCGCGCAGCATCGATCAGGCAGTCGTGAACGCGTTGAATGAATTAGCGTCTGGTCCTTCTTCTTTTTGCAGGACGTTGCGATTGATGGCGGGTCACGAAACGGCCAGCGAAGGTTTTGCACCGGGACAAACGGGTTCCAGTGCGATGCCCCACAAGATGAACTCGAGGTCTTGCGAGCGGGTCAATGGTTTTCACACGATCCTCAAAGGTCACTTGGCGATGGCCGCTGGACTGGCGGGCGATCAATGGAACGAAGGAGATGTTTCGTGTTCGGTTGTTCGGCGTGTGATGTTGCCCGACGCATTTTTTGCCATCGACGGACTTTACGAAACGTTCCTTACGATCCTGAATCAGATCAACGCGTTCGAAGCCGTTATCAAAGCCGAGAACGATCATTACATGCCGTTTTTGATGACGACTACGATCATGATGGAAGCCGTTAAATCGGGCGTCGGCAGAGAGACGGCTCATCACGCCATCAAAAAGCACGCCGTTGATACGGTGGCGGATTTACGTGCTGGTAAGACATCGCAAAATGATTTGATTGAGCGATTGGCAAAGGACGACTCCATCCCGCTGGATATCGATCAATTGAATGCGATGATGGCGAAGGCCAATGAGAAAACCGGATTGGCGGATCAACAGCTGCAACACTTTTTGTCAGAAGTCAAATCGGTCGAGAAAGCATATCCCGCTGCGGCCGACTATTCGCCCGGAAGCATTCTTTAATAGGCTGATCGGGTCATAGGTTTGAATCTCAAATCTCAAATCTCAAATCTCAAATCTCAAATCTCAAATCGCAAATCTCAAATCTCAAATCTTGAATCTTGAATCTTGAATCTTGAATCTTGATTC
>CAZPBE010000095.1:0-7857 GCA_964584615.1 uncultured Pirellulaceae bacterium
AGATCTAAGACTTGAGACTTGAGACTTGAGATTTGAGATTTCAGATTTCAGATTTCAGATTTCAGATTTTCGAAATTCCAAACCCCTTCTATCGCAACTGCAAATGCTCCCACTCGATTTCTTGGGCGATCGATTCAACTTCGGCTGTGAACAAGTAGACATGTCGTGCGTTTTCTGGTTTGACAATTCTTACTTTCCAATCAATACCTTCACGAAGTTTGACCAAGTGCTCTTCGGATGCAATGACAATCGAGTGAGGATGCTTGTTTAAGAAATTGGTTGCTGGAAACACATCGTCTTTGTCAAAACGCCGAACTTCCTTCGCATTGATTGACATGCCAACGGCGTGAGAGTCTCGCCCGAAAAACACAACCGGGGCGGTTTCAAAAGGTTGTGACGTTTGAATCCGCTGAACGGCTTTGTTGATCGATCGTTGTTCGGCGATCGACGGAATCAAATTCGTCATGCTCAGCATCACCAACATGAGTCCCAAGCCGGCAACGGCGCCCCACGCTTTCTCGGGAGTCGAGGCCTTTCGAATTCCTATTCGTGTCAGCAAGACACACAGGATGGCGCTAATGGCCATAAACCAAATCGGTGCACGCGATTCCGGGTAGAGGCTCAAGACGACAACACTGTTGACGACGATTAAGCAGACCAGCGTGATCGACAACCGTTTGGGCAACTTGTCAATGCTGCGAACGCGGGTTTTGGCCGGCGCCAGCCCCGTCTTTACGGCGGCTCGACGTTGGCGAGCATGAGCAAAGACATTCTGTTCCAGCATTGCGCCAAACAGAAGCGCCAGCGGAGCCAATGCCGGCATGATATAAGTCGGTAACTTTGAATCCGCGATTGAGAAGAACGCCAGGATCCAAACCACGTAGATGGTCAACAGCCCATGGGCTTTGCAACGATTGCTTCTTGCGGTTCGTCGCTTTGATGTAAAGTATCGCCAGGCCGCTGGGATCAAGACCGAAGCTGGAAACATGACCAGCAGCAACATTGGCAGGTAGTACCAGAACGGTTCCCTGTGGACGAACGTGTCTGTAAATCGAACGACATGGTTTTTCCAGAAGTAGTACTCAATAAATTCAGGATGGACCCAACACATTGCCATGTACCAAGGCGCGGCGACAAGAATCGCGGGAATGGCAAGCCAGTAGACGTTTTTCAAACCACCTTTGAAACTCTTGTGTTGCATGAATGTGAAAACAAGAAATGGTATCAATGTCAAAACAATCGCCACCGGTCCTTTGGCCAGTAAGCCCAATCCCAATGCGATGCCGGCAATGACTGCCCACGACCGCCGGAATTCACTTTCAAACCACGCTACGTAGGAGCACAGGATGGTGGCGGTCAGGAACATCGAAAGTAACACGTCCATCGTCGCGAACCGACTTATGAATACAAACCCGGAACTGATGATCGCCAGACTTGCTCCGATCGCTGCGGCGCGAAATCCGACCAGCCGCTTGCCGACGGACAGCATCAAGATGATCGTCATTAAAGCGCAGAGAGCCGCAGGAACGCGAGTTGCGAATTCACTTACTCCGAAAACTTTGTAACTGAGCGCCGTCATCCAAGCCAGTAATGGAGGTTTGTCCCAATAGGGTTCACTGTTGATCGACAGGCTCATCCAGTCGCCTGTTTCCAAAATCGTCATCGCCAGCTGTGCGTTACGGGCTTCGTCTGGCTCGAATAATGAATAGTCCAAACGGGATGTGAATACAAATATCGCGGCGGCCAACAGAATGCACCAAGTCACAATTTTTTGCGGTCGGCTGACGGGTTTTTGCTCGCAAAGGACATCATACGTTTCGCGAGGGAACATCACTTTGTTCCACCAAAATCTTACGGTGCGATCGCTCAGGCTGCGAACCTTTTGACTGTTGGGATTCAGCCGTCGGCTTTCTTGGCTGAAAGCAGCTGGCCCCCAAAGTCCTTCCTGACAGACTTCGTTGGATTCGTTTTCGATAATCAGTTTTCGGTCGAGGCGGCTTAAGCAAATTAGTTGACTGATTCCATCGGGGTGGTCCTGTTCGATGACGTCCAGGTCTTCGTCATTGATCGCCGACTTGCGAAACAATGTGATCCCAGGCCGCAAGGTATGTTTCTTGACGCCTAACAGTTGACGCATCAAGAAAGTGTAAATGCTAATCAGAAGTTTTTTGTAACCAGATGTGGCTGGCTTTTGATAACACCACGTCTGCAGGTTGTGGTCAGTCACTCGTGTCGAAATGGATTCCCAGTGGCACACCTCCAATGGATACTCGCAATCCATAATGGCGATGGTTTCGTGTTCGGCGGAACGAATTGCGTGAGCGACATGGCGAGCTGTGCGTGTCTTTTCGCTGTTGGTAAGCGGTGTTGTCTCTTGGCCCGACGGGCTCACGATCCAAATTTCACATTCGACTTCCTTGCGCCGCAACACTTCCCGCGTGTGGCGAATAAACCGATCGCGCATTTGCTGATTAATCTGCTCGTCAGCGAATGCAATGATCGAAACTTCTTGAAGCTTAGTTTGCTGAACCCAGTCCATGGTCGATTCCGTTGCTAGTTACCACGATGGTATTGGCGGCGCGCATCCGTGGCGCCGCAAAATTTCGCGGAAGTTAGTGGGCTGGGCGGTTTGGGTCAATTCCAATCGCACGTCGATGTAAACGAAGTCAGATGGTATTCTGGCGAATTCGGTTACTGCTATCAGTGCGCGCTGGCCGGATCGAATACGAGCGCGGGCCGTGTGGCTTGCCTGGGGTGAGCCGTAACGCCGTGACGAGATTTCAGATACAAATAATCCGGTATTCCAGCGGTTTTGGCTTTCGCCGAAAAAAGCCCGACCACGATGGAGCTAGAGCTGGCTGATCTCATCGTCATCGTAAAATGGACCCACAATAATGTCATCCAACGTGTCTGGAGTTTCGTCGGCCCCATAGCTTCGCAAACGAAAGCTGTTGCCCTCGACTTCATAATGGATTGCGTTGGCCCAGTCATCGACGGAAGCGGCAACCATTTTGTCGCCCTCAGCTTGCGTCGGCAGCTTCTCGTTTTTTTTCCAAAGTTGCCCAATCGAGAAAGCATCCGTTTGCAATGTCATTCGGGTCTGTGAAGCGGCCAGCCAGTTTGTCGTCTGGTTGGACATCGTCGAAACGGTGCTCAGCAAAGCGATTCCAAATACCAGGCTCCAGACAAATGTTGATGTTGCGAATGCGCCAATGATGAAACCGGCCAGCGCAATTTCTTTCGGCTTCTTTTGCATCGCGATCGCGCTCACGATAACCGCAACCGGGCCAAGAAATCCCAGCATCAAGAGACTGATCAGGGCAAGCACTATTCCAACAACGCCCAACTTGTTCGACGGCCGAGTCGGCGCAGCGGGTCGCGGAATCGATTCGGCAAGAATGACATCTTCTGATTCGTCGTGAGCCGAATCAGTAGTGCCAGCCATTTCGGCCAGTGGAGGAACGTTGTGTTGTGGGTCAGTCATTGAAAACTCATAGATCGGTACCTCCAGTATGATGGGTTGTTCAGTTGCTGCCAAGGTTGTTGTGAGGACGGATGAACTGAGTTTCACGAAAACTCCTTTGCCTCACCTCGCGCTATTCCTTGAACTTCTTGTTGAGACGTTTTTGCATTTGCGTCGCGCGTTTGGCGACCCAGTTGGGTTCCCTGTTTCGCACAACGATCCAGAATTCGTTGCCTTCCTCCCAAAACGTAGCATCCAAACAGCCGACCTCCTTGGCAGATTCTTTGAAATGCCAGTGGATCGAATTGGGGTACTTTTTCCTAGAATACGATCCAATGTGAGACACGTAGATACCTAGTTCGACCGCGACTTCTTCAACAGCCAAGCTAACAAATTCTCTAGAGTAGCGTTGCTTGAGTTCTACATCGTATCGAACGGACTTTATTTCTTTTGCCAACGGAAACCTTCCTTCGTTAGTAAACTTAGTTGCTTGATTTCAATGGAAGGCAAATATCGAAAATCCATTTTCCGTCTGGATCTTCCGCACCGTTGTTGTGATACAGTTCGTAGCACGGCGTTTCACCCAACTCATAGCCTTTGCTGACGACGTGGGCGAACGAGTCGTCCCAAGCTTGCTGAAAATTGTCGGTGGTAACTTCGAACCGGCAGGTAACGTATTTGCCGCCGCTGATCGTTTGAAGGTCAACGGGGCCGTCGATTTTCGTTCCCTGCGGAACTTCGATACAAGCGTCGATGCGGCATTTTTCCGGCGGAGTTACTTCCGGGTGGTCCCAGTAGACCCCCAGCGTCGTAGCTTTATCCACTAGGTCTCGCGGGCCTGCCCATTGCATTAGCTCCGCGAAAGCTTGTTCGGCAATTTCCTTTCCGTACGCTCCCATCTTTCGAATGTAAGCGACAGTGCGCTCCGGCATCTCTTTTACTTCTGCGTTTATCGCGCTCTCCCGTTTTAGGTTTGGCTGATTTTCCGAAACTGTTTCAAGATCATACGTAACATGCAGACGCAAGCCGTTTCCGTTGTTGCCAAACTTGTTTCCATTCTTGCTCTTTCTAAATTCGGTGGGTGAGAGCGCAAAATGTTGTCGGAAAGCTTTCGCGAAGTTCTGCGAGCTGGAGAATCCGCAACCGTAGGCGATTTCCGTGATATCCTGCATCGGATTGGCTATTAGTCGCGCGGCAGCGCGCTCTAAACGTAGTCGACGGGTAAATCCAGCCACAGTTTCACCGACAACGGATTTGAAGATTCGGTGGAAGTGGAACTTGGAGAAAAGCGCTACTTCGGCGATCTCATCCAGCGACAGATCGCGATCCAAATTCCGGCTGATGAAGTTCATCGCTTGGCAAGCGCGTACTTTGTAGTCGGCAGCCGTAAATTTCTTCAACGTTTTTTTCGATTTCTCGCGCACGGAGACTCCGTTTCTCAGAATCAGGTAGGATGAGGACGTGTATTCTAGCGTCGCGCGATGAGCAACAATACGGTTTGTCCGCTCAAGCAATCCAGTGTTGGTGCGCATTGCTGTCAATGTTGCGTTGCGAATGCAACTTTGCAATATTTTGAAAATTGAATACCGATGCTCATGCAGGGAACGTCGTATTCAAAGCCGAATTAAACTTCCTAACCTGCCAGTATGGAATACTTTCGATGAAAGCAATTTGTTTCGAAGACATTGAACAGATCGCGACGCGCGAGATTTCTGATCCGAAGCTTGTTTCATCCACTGATGCAATCGTTCAAGTATCGCTTGCCGGATTGTGCGGAAGCGATTTGCATCCGTTTTTTGGTCGGGAGTCGGGACTCGATCGCGGCACGGTCATGGGGCACGAGTTGGTGGGGACCATCGTTGAATTGGGCAGCGACGTCAAATCACATTCCGTCGGCGATCGTGTTTATGTTCCATTTTCGACAAACTGTGGTTCGTGCTACTACTGCATGGCTGGTATAACATCCCGATGTAGCCAAAGCCAACTGTTTGGATGGATGCAGGATGGTCAAGGATTGGAAGGCTGTCAAGCTGAGCTTGTGCGGGTTCCTTTGGCCGAAGCAACGTTGATGAAGGCGGACGATCGGCTCAGCGACGAAGCAGCGTTGTTGCTGGGCGATAATTTTTCAACCGGCTTTTATTGCGCCGAGATGGCTGAGGTTCAACCGGGTGGAACTTACATGGTCATCGGTTGTGGAACGGTTGGCTTGTTGTGTATCGTCGCTGCAAAATCGATGGGAGCTGAAACAATCGTTGCGGTGGACTTGGTCGAGTCACGTCGAAAAATGGCAGAATCTTTAGGCGCGATCGCGGTCGAGCCTGACAATGCAGTCGCTGAGATCCATCAGCGCACTGATGGGCGAGGTGCGGATGCAGTCATGGAGTTGGTTGGGTTGCCGCCAGCGCAGGTGTTGGCTTTTCAAGCGGTTCGTCCGGGCGGGATCCTCTCGGTGATCGGTTGTCACTGCACGCCGAACTTTGAGTTCAGCCCAGTCGATGCTTACGACAAAAATTTGACGTATAAAACCGGACGGTGCCCGGCGAGGCACTACATGGACAAGCTTTCAAGCCGTGTCGCTGATGGAGAATTTGATCTCGATCCATTTATCACGCATCACTTTTCGATTGACGAAAGTGTACGGGCGTACGATGTTTTTTCGAATCGAAAAGAGTCGTGCGTCAAAGCGGCGATCAAGTTTTAAAAGACGATGTATGCATCAGTCTTGATCCGCAGTCAAACAACCTCTTTCCAGATCTTGTCCAGTGCTTCGGCTGCGCCCAAACTCACCTTCACGTCAACCATCGAAGACAGATCCGTTTCGCCAGGATTGATTTCCATGGTCGGAATTCCTATGCGGCTGGCATTGATGATCGGTTCGAGAATGTAGGGAAAGCTGCTGCTGGTTCCAATGCTGACCACCAGATCAAACGGCCGGTTGGACTGTTCGTACCAAGTCGCCATCGCTTGTTCGGGCAATTGTTCGCCGAACAGGACGACGTCGGGCCGTGCCATTTCGCTGCAGTTGGGGCATGTCGGTGGCGTCCCCGGATCGACTGACTCGAAAACGTTTCGGTAGTTTTCAAACGTTTCAAGATAATCACAGTGTGTGCACTTGAGGCGATGCATGTTGCCATGGATCTCGATTAAGTTTTCGGATCCGGCCGCGTTGTGAAAGCCGTCGATGTTCTGTGTCAGCAACCAGAATCGATCAAACGTTTTTTCCATCTCAGCCAACACAGTATGAGCGCGGTTAAAGGTCGCACCGCGAACGGACTTTTCGATTTGCAGCAAATACTTCCAGGTGATTTCGGGTCGTGTTCGAAACATCGAACCAGAAAGAGCTTCCTCGATCGGCATTCCGTCTTCGGTAACGTTGCCGTCGTACAAACCACCAAATCCGCGATACGTTGGCAAGCCAGAATCGGCTGAAATTCCGGCGCCGGTAATGACAAAAACTTCACTGGCTTGTTTGAATAGTTTGACGGCTTGATCGATCATCGTGAACCTTCGTCTTTGAATCGTATCTTTGATGTTTGGTGCAAGATTGAAAGTGGCTTTTTGAATCGAGGCCTTTTTTAGTTAAAGGGGTAGTGGCAAACAGTATGACGCATATTGGATCTTACGGTTCGCGATCTGTCTGAATTTGTGGGACCGACACTCATCGAGGTTCGCGACAGATGGCTTGAACGGATGTCGTTGAATTCGAAACCAAGCCTTGACCGAGAGCCTGAAATCGTCCTATCATGGTCCAGCCAAACACATGCGGATGTGGCGGAATTGGCAGACGCGCTAGGTTGAGGGCCTAGTGGGAGATAATCCCGTGGAAGTTCGAATCTTCTCATCCGCACTTTTGTTTTGATGTTGTAAAGCACGGACGAAGCAGCTTTCTGATGACCTCGCCAATGGTTGGCGACGCGACCCGTTTTAATAATCGCAAATTCGGTACATACCGGATTTGCTCAGAAAACGGGTTTCCAAAATGCGCGGACCTTCAAAGCGACCTCCGGCCTAGTCAAATGCGCGCTTGACTTCAGATTTTTTGGTGTACACTGCTCTCTCTATATACCAACATTTTTTTTCTCGCGCTTAGGCCCTACGATGCGAAGCCTCGCGACATATGGCGAAATCAAAAGGCAGTACCTTCACGGGGGTGCCTTTAAACCGAATGGAAAACGCAACATAGCCCCGGTTCCTGCATGCTGTGAACAGGTATTAACCGTGGCTATCGCCAAAACGGCTAACACGACCGGGGCTATCGTTGAAACGGGTAAATCGACCGGGGCTATCGCCAAAACGGCTAACACGACCGGGGCTATCGTTGAAACGGGTAAATCAACCGGGGCTTACGCCCAATGGCCCTTATTACGCATAAAGTTTCAGCTGTCATCAACAAT
>CAZPBE010000096.1:0-7461 GCA_964584615.1 uncultured Pirellulaceae bacterium
ACTACGCGCACATTGATTGCCCGGGTCACGCTGACTTTATTAAGAACATGATTACCGGTGCCGCCCAAATGGACGGTGCGATTTTGGTAGTCTCGGCTGCTGACGGCCCGATGCCTCAAACCAAAGAGCACGTTCTACTTGCTCGTCAGGTTGATGTTCCGGCGCTGGTTGTCTTTCTGAACAAGTGCGATCTCGTCGATGACGAAGAATTGCTTGAACTGGTTGAAATGGAAGCCCGTGAGCTTCTGAGCAAGTATGACTTCGATGGCGACAACGTTCCTGTTGTTCGCGGAAGTTCATTGCCTGCGTTGAACAACCCTGGCGATCCTGAAGCATCTAAGTGCATCTCGAACTTGATGGATGCGATTGACTCACACGTGCCAGAGCCAAAGCGTGAAGAAGACAAGCCATTCCTAATGGCGATCGAAGACGTCTTCTCCATCGAAGGTCGCGGTACTGTGGCAACCGGTCGTATTGAGCGTGGCGTTCTACGAACAGGTGAAGAAGTTGAAATCATCGGCTTGGAAGCTGAGCCAGTGAAAACAACATGTACTGGTGTTGAGATGTTCCGCAAGATTCTTGATGAAGGTCGTGCCGGCGATAACGTTGGTGTTCTTCTTCGTGGTATCAAGCGTGAAGACATCAAGCGTGGCCAGGTTTTGGCCAAGCCAGGTTCAATCACGCCTCACAAAAAGTTCGAAGCAGAGATTTACTGCTTGAGCAAAGAAGAAGGTGGACGTCACACTCCATTCTTCAGCGGATACCGCCCGCAATTTTACTTCCGCACAACGGACGTAACGGGAACGGCTCAATTGGTCGACGCGGAAATGTGCATGCCGGGCGACAACGTTAAATTGACAATTGAGCTGCACAAGCCAATTGCGATGGACGATGGAAACCGCTTTGCGATTCGCGAAGGTGGACGTACTGTTGGCTCAGGTGTTGTCACCAAAGTCATCGAGTAGAACACGCTGGCCCGGCTTTGGTGGATGGATTTGCAACTACGGTTGGCGAATCAATTCCATCAAGGTGGCCTATGAGATAGGAAGTCCGAGAAAGCGTCGAGTGTTTTGCACACGACGCTTTTCGGCAGTTTGTAGCCAAAAATTTTGAGCACCGAACGGATCTTATGCCGTCGATTCGAACGATGGGTTACAAGAAAGTTCAGCATCCGATTGGAGGGGTGTAGCTCAATTGGTAGAGCACTGGTTTCCAAAACCAGCGGTTGCGGGTTCAAGTCCCTCCGCCCCTGCCATTGGATTGTTGGATTGACAATGGAATTAGGTAACGGAACCATCAAATAAGAGTGACGACACCTTCAATAAAAGACGCAAGTCAACGAAGAGACTCGTGTCGGCGAATTAAAGGAATCGGCGAAAGCCGAGAAGTCGACGAAGTACCGAGAAAGATTTAGAGACGGAAAATCAGAGACGGTTTAGCACGTTGTCCATTTGAAAAGTGGATGACTCGTTCAGCTGAAATCAAGGATGCTATTCAGCGATTAAAGGGATACGTATGAGTACAACAGCAAGTAGTCCAGGTGGCGGTAGCAGCGAAGGGTCGTTTTGGCCTGAGTTGTTTCGGTTTGGGCTCTACAAGCCAAACCAAGGCAAGATTGTCCGCCAAATCACGTTTTTTGCGTTGGCGTTGCTGTCGATCTTGCTGGCTTATGAGATGTACGCTGGTGGATGGTTGAGTTTTCTCAACAGCGAAACGACGACTGCAGAGGGATTGACCACAACGGGACTTCCGTTTGCAAAATACGGCGTCAGTGGGTTGATTGCCGCGATTGGAATTTGGGTTTCGTATCGCGTTGTCAACTACTCCAAGTTTGGCGACTTTTTGATTGCTGTTGAAGCGGAAATGAACAAGGTTTCATGGCCAACCAAAGAGCAGCTTTATCGCGCTTCGGTGGTTGTGATTTTCGTGATTTTCGCAATGGCGGCGGCGCTGTTTCTGTTCGACATCATTTGGACAGTCGCGTTTGAAGCAATTGGAATTCGATATTCCGATGAGAATTCAATGCTTTCCCGCATCGTACAATTTTTTGGATTTTAGCAACGGATTGATTCCGCACTGAACTGTAACTGGGCGATTTGAGATGACCGATGAGAAAGCTGCTTCTGACGAAGCAATCGAACCTAACGCTGTTAGCGAATCGAGCGCCGAAGTTGCGGACGTTGCCGCCCCAGAAGTAGCCGAACCAGAAGTAGCCGAACCAGTAGCCGTTGCCGATGATCAACCTGCCGCAGAAGCAGTTGAAGCATCCGCAGTTGAAGCATCCGCCGTTGAAGAAACCACGGTTGAGACTGCAGGTGATGAAACGGCCGGCGATGAAACTTCTGGTGAAGATGATGGCGACGCGGAAAAAGAAAGTACCATCGAAGATGCGGCCCAGCTAAGCCCAGAGGAACTGGAGTTCTCGGCTGACGAAATTGTGACTGACGAAGACCTCTTGGATGAGGATGACGACGAAGACGAAGATGCTTCGCCGATCGAAGAGTTCGTCGAACCGGTCAAAGCGGTCGAGCAAGACCTGAATATGGAATGGTACATTCTCAAGGTTCAGGTCAACCGTGAGAATTCCGTCTGCGATGCACTCAAACGACAAGTCAAAGTCGCGGGAATGGAGAGCCATTTCGGTGACATCCTGGTCCCCACCGAAGACGTGCGGGAATTCAACAAAGCTGGCAAACAAAGAATCACCAAACGAAAGCTTTATCCAGGCTACATCGTGGTCAACATGGCGATTGATGACGATTCGTGGTTCCTGGTTCGTGATACTTCGGGGATTGGCGATTTTGCAGGCGCGGCCGGTCGACCGGCACCGCTTAGCACGGAAGAAATCAATCGGATCATTTCCACCACCCGACCGGAAGAAGCTGAGGACAGCGAAGAGTCGATCAAGACTGCCATTCCGTTCAAGGTTGGCGACCGAGTTCGTGTCAAAGAGGGTTATTTCCAGAACTACGAAGGAGATATTTCCAATGTGGACGAACGAAATGGTCGAATTGAAGTCATGATCAACATTTTTGGTCGCCCCAACCCGGTCGACATGGATCACTGGCACGTGGAGAAAATCTAGGTTTATCCCTTCGGTCAGAGTGGTTCGTCACTTCAAAGACCTAAAATACGGGCTAAATCGGCGAATATCAGAAGTTATACATTTTCAAAAATCGAAAGAACGGTATCTTATTGGCCTTAAATGTGTGAAAAGATCCGTTCGAACTTGCTGGAAACACATTTAGAAAACAGAGGTTTGCCAAGTGCCGACGGCGCTTCAAGTCCGCACTAACGGGCTGAGCAAACATTGAATTAAACGAGAAAGAGTTACGGTAAAGCGATGGCAAAGCAGTTAGTCGGACAAGCGAAATTTCAAGTTCCTGGTGGTCAAGCCACTCCGGCTCCTCCGGTTGGTACGTCGCTTGGTAAGTTTGGTATTAACTTGGGCCAGTTCGTTCAGCAGTTTAACGACAAGACCAAGGAATTCAACGGAACACCTATTCCGGTTATTGTTTCGGTTTACAACGATCGAAGTTTTGACTTCATCACCAAAAGCCCACCTGCAGCAGCCATGTTAAAACTTGCTGCTGGGATCGCCAAAGGTTCGGGCGTTCCCAACCGGACCAAAGTTGCCAAGGTAACACGAGCTCAACTAGAAGAGATCTGTACCAAAAAAATGGCTGACTTGAATGCTCGAGATATGGATCACGCCGTTCGTATGATTGCCGGCACCGCTCGCAGCATGGGAATTGATGTTGAAGGTTAATTAGTCAGACGATCAACAGACGCGTCAATTCAAAAACGAAAAGATTGTGCTTCGGCACGAAACACGAGCCATCGGACGAAGTCGGGCGATGGCTTTCGGTTCCTAAATACAAATAAAAGTTGTTGACCGAACTTGTTCGGAGAGAAAATGTCAAAACCATCAAAACGATATAAAGCGATGTTGGAAAAGGTTCCAGCCGATCCAGTTCCGCTTGCTGATGCCGTCAAAGTTCTGAAAGATTTTGGCACCACCAAATTCGACCAGACGGTTGAGGTTCACATGCACCTTGGCATTGACCCTAAGCAAGCCGATCAGATCGTTCGCGGCTCACTGGTATTGCCTCACGGAATTGGCAAGACGCAACGCGTGGTTGTATTTGCCAAAGAAGCGGCTGCCAAGGCTGCCTCGGAAGCCGGTGCCGATGAAGTTGGTCAGGAAGAGTTGGCGGAAAAAATTTCCGGCGGCTGGCTTGAATTCGATGTTTGCATTGCTTCGCCAGACATGATGGGCGTTGTTGGAAAGCTTGGACGTGTTCTCGGACCTCGCAACCTGATGCCTTCACCACGAGCCGGTACGGTCACACCTGATGTGGCGACGGCTGTCAAGGAATACAAAGCGGGCAAAGTTGAGTTCCGCAACGACGGCGGTGGAAACATTCACGCGGTTGTCGGAAAAATCAGCTTTGATGCAAAGCAAATCGAAGAAAACGTTGCGAAGTTTATCGAATTCGTCGAAGGCCTTAAGCCCAGCACGACCAAAGGAACTTATATCAAACTCATTTCGCTGAACGCGACGATGAGCCCTGGCATCAGTGTTTCTGCTTAAGCCCCACGCACGGCCAAGAACAACAAAACAAATCACTAACCTTAGTTTGGAAGCAATTCCATGAGTAAATTTGTCAAAGATCAGCTAACGAAAGATCTTTCCAATCGCCTTTCTGGCGTTGAGGATTGTATCGTCGCTGACGTCATTGGCTTGGATGCCAATTCATCATCCGCGCTGCGTAAGCGACTTCGTGAAAAGAACATCTCATTGATGGTCATCAAGAATTCACTGGCTCGTCGCGCAACCGAAGGTACTTCGCTCAGTCCAGCGTTTGAGGGATTGGGAGGAACAGCCGCGGTGGTTTGGGGCGCTGAAGACTTTGTTTCACTTGTGAAGGAAGTTCAAGCATTACACTCCGACGAAGAAGAGTTCGAGAAATTCGAAGCACGTGGCGGAGTCCTGGACGGCGAAAAACTGACACCGGAAAAAGTGGCAGAGATCAGCAAGTGGCCAAGCCGCGAAGAACAGCTCAGCATGATTGCGGGTCAAATCCTTGGCCCAGGTGGCAACTTGGTTGCAGCCATCAAAGGACCTGGCGGTTCGATTGCCGGTCAATTGAAATCGGTTGTCGACAAAGCAGAAGAATAAGAGTTAAGTTACGGGGCCGCCCTTAAACGGAAATTTATAAATCAAGGCGGCCAGACCGCCAGTGAATTGGTCAACGAAATACCAACGAAGCGGACACCTCTCGTTAGTTGGATGTTATTTGAAAGGTAAGAGGAATGTCAGACGAGACAGCAACAGTAGAATTCTCAGCAGAGATCAAAGCACTTGGAGACAAGATTGCAGATCTAAAACTTAAAGACGCCAAAGAACTCAGTGAGTACTTGAAGGCGGAGCACGGTATCGAAGCCGCAGCTGGTGGCGCGGTCGTCATGGCTGGCGGCGGTGGCGGTGGCGGTGGCGGCGAAGAAGCTGCAGCCAAGACTGAGTTCGACGTCGTCCTCACAGGCTTCGGCGACAAGAAGCTCGACGTTGTGAAAGTCGTTAAGACAATCACCGGCGCTTCATTGATGGAAGCCAAGAAAATGGTCGAAGGTTGCCCTGCAACCATCAAAGAAGCGGCTTCGAAAGAAGACGCTGAAAAGATCAAGACTGACGTCGAAGGTGCTGGCGGATCAGTTGAGCTCAAGTAGTCAACGGATGGATGACCAATTCGCAAACAATGACCTGCCGTCTGGATTCCATTCGGTAGGATCATTTCTGCGAAATCGATGATTTTTCGGGCAGCTTCCTTGAAAACAGGGGAATTGGTCACAATTTTCGAATAGCGGTCATCTAAGTTGCGATTTGACAATATCACTCATTTGCATCGGTTCGCTGCTTTGTTTAGCGGAATCTGGGTAAGTCCAGTAAATCGGGGTTGAATAAACCTTGAAAACGTTGACAATTATCGAATCGGCGGATGGGTTTCGGTTTGCGCGCATGTTCTACTCGGTTGGTGTCCCGAGGTCAAAACACAACAACAATTTCTGCGGAATCGTCGTATCAACACGACGCAACGTAGAAAAATTGTTTTTGAATTCTGTTTGGCCTGAGTTTTGCCGGCGAGCATGTTTCAATCCGATTGCTTTCGTTGACATGTAGTCCTCATGACGATGCCCCGGTTGACCCAGTCCAATCGGCGATTCGAGAGATAGAACCAAGACGGTACTTTCTTTCGTGGCAAGCGTCAAAAAATTTGAACTTCACCGAACCGCATGTGTCCTAAGGTTTTCACAGATTGTGAACGCTGGGTCCTCGCGGTTCTGGTTCGTTTCTGTATCAACGACGACTCGTCCAGTCGTCCTAATTTGGCTAAATCTGCACGGAGATTTTGCGCTTATGGCTACCCCCGTAGAGCGACGTTTAAGACCTAAAACTGTTCGGCGTTTTGGTAGTGGTCGAGACTACCAACTACCACCGGATCTAACCAAGATTCAAACGGCCAGTTACAAGGCGTTTCTGCAAAACGATGGCGATCCCGAAAAGCGAAAGCTACACGGAATCGAAGGCGTGTTGCAAGAGATATTCCCGATCGAAAGTTACGACAAGAAGCTTAGCCTTAGCTACATCCGCTATGAGCTTGGCAAGCCGCGCTATACGCCGGAAGAATGTCGTCAGCTACGAATGACTTACGGGCAACCGTTTCGTGTTTGGTTGCGCCTCAACAAGGAGCAGCCGGTCGAAGAGGAAGTCTTCCTGGGCGACATCCCGATCATGATGGGTGGCGGTGAGTTCATCATCAACGGTGCCGAGCGCGTCGTCGTGAGCCAGCTTCACCGATCTCCCGGAATCGACTTCGTCATGGAATCCGATACGACCACTGACCGTAAGCTGGCCAGTTGCCGTGTCATTCCCGAGCGCGGTTCGTGGATTGAAGTCAACGCGACGAAAAAAGACGCGCTGACCGTTCGGATCGATCAAAGCGGAAAGTTTTCAGCGATTACTTTGTTGCGGGCGATGGATCCAAAGTTCAGCGAAGACTCTGACATCATTCGTGCTTTCTATGACACGATGAAAGTCAAAGTCGTTGACCGACGCAGCGCCGCGAAACTTCAAGGCAAAATCAGCGTCGACGACATTGTCTATCCAGGTACAACCGATCGTGCCGGTGAAGTGATCGTCGAAGCCGGTCGCAAGATCACCAAGGAAGTTGCCGAAATCATCATCTCGGCTGGCGTGAAGATCTGCGAAATCATGGAAGCCCCTCGCTCTCCATTGATTTTCAATTCACTCATCGAAGACAATACCTCTAGCCACGAAGAAGCGTTGCTGCGGATTTACCAACGGCTGCGTCCCGGTAATCCGGCGGCTTTGGAAAAAGCTCGTACGCTGTTTACCGAAAAGTTCTTCGATTCCAATCGCTATCGATTGGGGCGCGTTGG
>CAZPBE010000097.1:0-2048 GCA_964584615.1 uncultured Pirellulaceae bacterium
GTGTTTTTGAAGTGGATGATCTATCGTTCCGGCTCGGTGATCACGGACGTTATCCCGCTCGAACAAATGAACGACCGACTTTACGATCACGATACTTCGAGGCTGTGGTCACTATCTTTTCTGAAGCAGAAGGAGGACGACGCACTCCGCCGCATAATGGGGTTAGGCGGGACTTTGGCTATGCTAAGGACAATGCATCAGGCGAAATCTACTGCATTTGGCCCGATTTCTTCGCTCGGGAAGCCGATTGGCGTTCCGCTATTCGGACGGTTCCTCATACTTGTGTTTTTCGCCCTGCTGGTTGTAGTGTACGCTGCTACCTGGCTTGGCAATCCAGTCATTTGGGCGGTTCCGGGTTCGTGAGGTATCCAAATCAACAAACGCGGGATAACAATTTGATGTACACGATGCCGGTCTTGCGTGTGGTTTAGAAATAGAAGATCACCTGTCCCGGCTCGGTGATCGTTGCCTGTAATTCGTCTGGCTCAATGTACCGATTTCAAATTTCAATTCGAAGTTGCCTTTTCGTCGTTGCACTTGTTGCGGCTCTCTTTGCCGCAAACCACCGAGTTGATTCGAGCGTTGGATTTCTCGAGGCTCATTTGGTTGAATTCGTTTCTCCGTTTATCGTCACAGATGCGGTTTCAAATGGGCTTGCAATTTCAAGCGATGCGGCAATTGAAGACGAGGATCCAATTGAAAGCGATGATCAATTCCCAGTCATGTCGAATCCGGAAATTCAGGTTGAGAATTCAATGATGGATATCTTCTTGCTTCGACGGACGGTCGCCGTAGGTTATGACATTGATGTATTTGGAATCCAATTCGGACAGACCGTTCCCCGATTCCGGTGTCGAGACAGGTTTAGAGTCTCGCTTATGGGAACGAAACGTCTGTCACACGAGCGTACTTCAAAACGATCTCGGTGGCCTTCGCCACGCCCGATAAAAATGCGTAGCGGCGATACGCTTCGCCTCACTACGACGACAACAGTGTTGAATGGACGTCAATAACTCGTCGAAGTGGATAACAACACGATGTACACTCAGCTTATCTTTCTTATTGGCTTACTCATTTAAACACCATGTTGAATCAACGTTTCCGGTCTTGCTACCGATCTCAGCCCTTTGATTGACGCAACGAAAAAGAGAATTCGTCATATGAAAATCACCAAGCCTGATCGAGGCCTCGATTTCCTGACTGGGGTCTGGGCGTATTACTGCGTCACGATATTCTGGTTGCTTCCCGATTGGCAAACTTCGATGTTTGGTGCGTTACTCTATGCGGGACTTGGAGCGTCGATCGGAATTTGGCTTAACATTAAATCGGCAGAGTAACATTTTGCATGTGCCAATGTCGTTGCGGCACTGCTGGCCGCTATGGTGTTGACTGGCCACATCGGTCTGGATCGGCCATTTAGTTGGAAAACAAACGCGTCGGTAGCTGTCCCTCTCTATTGTGCTTACGCTGCAATCAGGTGGGCGATGGACAAACCAAACATCGCGACGAATACCGCTGAATAACAATTTGATGCACGCAAATCCGGTCTTAGGCGTGGTTTAGAAATGGATGATTACTTTCCCTTTCGGTGAACGTCATCCCGCTCATCTTGCGACACTTCCGATCTGCGTGGAAGTGTTAATTGCTAATCAGTATTGCGGTTACTTTTAGCATACATTTTCCACTCCGCTACTGGCACGCCATGCGTCGAATTTTCGCTTACATTGCCACATCACTCGCGTCCCTAACTGCAATAGTACACCTGCTACTCGGTGGTGCCGACGCGCTGGCCCCAACACTCTCTGCCAACTTACCTCCGGCCGCGGAAGGAGCGATGCATGCTTGCTGGCATATGATTTCGTTTTTTCTGATTCTATCTGCATTTGCATTCTGGTTCGGAGAAAAAACAGCGTTCCATTTCGCTATCTCTTGGGTCGTATTTGCAATTATCTTTATCTATGTTGGGATGTACCAAGCAGGCCTAACCGGATTACTGACCAACCCCCAGTGGACGATACTCCTGACAACGGCTGCAATGGCGTTGCTTA
>CAZPBE010000097.1:2148-6655 GCA_964584615.1 uncultured Pirellulaceae bacterium
CAATGGCGTTGCTTAACCACAGAATGGAGCTAAAGCAACAACTGATCGCCTCGGGATAACAATCCGATGTACGCGAAGCAGGTCTAGCGTGCATATTGAAATAGATGATCACTCCCCGGCTCGTTGATCTTTGACGATAACCAGCTAGTTGAAACTCAAAAAAATGAACAAACGCCGTTTTCGATTTGGTCTCAAAGGCTGTTTGGTTCTTCTGGCCGCCTGCTCCATTTTTCTTGCGTGGCTGGTTCCGCAGCGATCTTTACGAGTAAGAGAAGCAAGGGCCATGAATAGACTTCAACAGCTAGGCAGTGGCTACTCATACTATGCTGGCTGGGACGAAAACGATTCGACATGGATCGAAAAACGAATGGATGATTGTTTCGGTAAACGCATTCGCACAGTCAGGTGGCGCAATTCAAAAATTGACAATCTAATGGTTCTCACCGAAATCAATGACCTACGAGAGTTGTTTATCACGAATTCACAGATTGCAGATCTTTCACCGATTGAAGGAATTGATAGTATCCGACTAATCGAGTTGACGGGTAGCGATGTTTCCGATTTGACACCACTTCAATCTCTACCGAACCTTGAGTATCTAAACTTGCATCGAACGCCACTAACGGATGAACAGGTCAGCGATTTCGCGAACTCAAATCCCGGCTGCAACATCCTCCACCCCTCTATTGAAAACAACTAAATGCTGGATAACAATACGATGCACGCGAAGCCGGACTTGCGCGTGGTTTTGAATTGAATGATCATTGGTTCGGGCTCGATGTTCACGGACGTTATCCGCCTCAAGAGTATTCATCCGAACAACAACTGTCAACGCAATCAGGAACGACACTAATGAAAGACATTCCCGGGATCGATGAAAACGGCAAACCAAAGAATGGCCCTTTCAAACTGTTTTTCAAAAACGGTCTTGTCTCTTGTCAGGGTGAATTCGACAACGGAAAAAAATCAGGAAAGTGGAAGTACTTTCTCAATAACGGCCAAATGCAATCATCCGGCAGCTTCAAGGACGGAAAAATTGTTGGTCGTTGGAAATGGTTCTTCAAGACTGGTGAACCACGTGGGACGGGCGGCTTCGACGATGAAGAGCAGAAGCACGGCAAATGGACGCGATACCATGCCAACGGCCAACTCTGGGACGAAGGTCGCTTCGAGCACGGCAAGAAGAAGGGCACATGGAAAGTCTACGACGAGGAAGGCGAGCTCGTAAAGTCACAAACGTTCAAATAGTTGAGTGGCCGCTTGATGAATTGAAGAACGTCTAAAACGCAGACTCACCGAAGCTTGCGTATAACAATTCGACATACTCGACGACGGAATTGGGCCAAGGCTTGGTTGTCGGCTAATGTTCGTACCCCTGAGCCTGAACGCGATCTCTTCCATCAGGCCCGACTACGAACAACCCTGGCTCAGCAATGACGTGGCCAATCCGAATCAATGACTGGGCAACGGCCTTATCCTGCAACGCTCGATCCGATTCCGATTGATTCATCGTCAATAACAACTCAAAGTCTTCGCCATCGTAGAGAGCGTGGTTGAGCGCCGAGTTGCCGCTTGTTTGAGCCCTCTGTTTCGCCGCGTCGGAAACTGGAACTTTCGCCAATTCAACTTCCGCGCCTATTTGACCGCCAGCTGCCTTTGCTGATGCCGAAACAAGATGTTCCAAATCAAGAGTCAGGGAATCACTAATGTCGGTGGCAGCATGGATTAGGTAATTTTCTGCCAAATAGCAAGCCAGATTGACTCGCGGCTCGAAATCAAAATGCTTACCCAACAAGCTTCCGCCAAGTGCGCCGGTCACAAAAATCTGGTCACCCGGTTTCGCTCCAGCCATCCGCCAGCCCAACGGCGTTCTACCATTCGGATTGATACTTCCCGTCAAAGCAACGCCGACCATTAACGCTCCGTCGTGTCGATTCGTGTCGCCACCAACTATCGCCACATTAAACTCTGTGGCTAACTCGCTGATTCCTCGGAACAGCTCTTTCGCCTGTTCCGTGGAAAATGACTTTGGCAATACAAATGTCAGCAACGCAGATTTGGGAATCGCTCCCATTGCCGCAATGTCACTCAAGTTCACGGCTAAAGACTTGCGACCAATGCGGGCAAGCGAATCCGATCGCAGATCGAAGTGGACTTGATCGACAATCGTATCAGTTACCCAAACGGTATGCCCGCTGCTCGATTCCGAATTAAGAATCGCGCCATCGTCACCGACTCCCAGAACCACGTCATCGCCAGGGCGATCTGATTCCTGCTCAATGAGCCAGCGAATAAAGTCTTTTTCCACACGCATTGCCTTCCAAGAAATCTCCCGTGTTCGCCCAAACACAGTTGTAGGGGTCGATCCGTGAGCCATTATCATTTTGATTTCCAGCCCGCAGGTCAAGGACGCTGGTTCAAAACTACGAGGGAACGGTGACCGATTCAATCGACACGAAGTAGAAGATGAAGGTGAAGACGAAAAAAGACACCGCAGTGGCGCGGGCCAGTGCGGTGTCTTTTGTGAAACCGTTTCGGGTGCAAGACTCGTCTGGGCGAGTCGGTACAGCAGCCCGAATGCAAAATGCGAATTTCAATCGACTCGTGAATTGAATCAACGAGCAAGGACTGAAGCTGCAGATTTCGACGACGTTACAGCCGTCGATTTATCTGCAATTCGCATTTGTCCCCAAAACGGTTCTTTTTCTCTCAAAATGTAAAACATGAATGACTTCTGATCCGTGACGTGTGGTTGATTGAGAATGTACTTCAAGTTGTCAATCGACTCCGTCTTCCAGCCGTGCATCGCAACCAGGATATCGCCTTCAAGAATCCCCTCAGATTCGGAAGGACTTCCGTTACGCACTTGCAAAACTCGCAAGCCTCGCTTGTACATTGGATGACGATTGCCCATCTCTTTCTCGCTGATTGGTGCCAGTCGCAATCCAACGGTACTCCAACCAACATCAGAACTTGGGTTGGAAACCATTTGCAATGGGACCGAGACGTTCATTTCGCTTTTTCCGTGTGCCACCTTCATCTTTAACGGGACACCCGAGTTTGCCGAGACCAACGCACACTGAAAATCAAGTTCGTGTTTCGCGTCGCGATTGTTGATCGCCAGAATGCGATCGCCTTTACTGATGCCAACCTTCGCAGCCGGACTATTGGCCGTTACCGATTCAACGAACAGTTGAGGTTGATCATCTACATAGATGGTTCGGGCGGAGATGCCGTGCTGAAGTCGATGGTCGGTCAGCTTAGCCATCATTCGAGCCGCAACGTCGAGTGCGTCGTTGACTGGAATCGCGAAAGCAATCCCTTGTGCGCCGATACGTACTGCAACATTGATCCCGATCATTTCGCCGCGGAGGTTTAATAGTGGACCTCCTGAGTTTCCTGGATTGATCGAAGCATCGGTTTGAATCAGATTGCGATAAATCTGATCGTCATTGACCTGAACTTTCCGTCCAAGCTGACTGATAATTCCAACAGTCACGGTATGCTCGTAACCGTATGCGTTTCCAACCGCCGCCACCGTTTCGGCCAGCATCAAATCTGATGATGAACCAATCCGTATTGTTGGCAGTGATCGATTGATGTCGATTTTTAAGATTGCCAGATCGGTTTCTGGATCATGCGCCAACAATTGAGCCGTCGTTTTGTGGCCTTCGCTCGTAGTGACTTCGATTTTTTTCACGCCTTGCACGACGTGATAGTTGGTCAAAACGTATCCGCGCGAATCGATAACGACTCCCGTTCCCATCCCGTTGACTTGTTTGACACCACCAGCTTCCTTGGAGCCGACTTCTGCCTGAACGGTCTTCCGACCACGCAAGTTAACGACTGACGCGCTACACCCTTCGATGGCGCGAACCAAAGGCGTTTGTCTTGGGTCAGTGACCCCTGAAGACAGACCACGTGGAGCGAGAGTGGAATTGTTTGCCACTTTCACGCTGGCTCGTTTGGCTGGAACGGTGTTCTTGACCGATCCATCTTGCGCTGTCACTGCGGATGACAACACAAAGTTGGCTCCAACGAGGCAACAGACGGACAGAATCCGTCTTGTTAGTTGAGAGATTTGCATAGGTTGGGTCTGACTTGTAGTTGGTCGGCGATCATGACCAGTGCGGGCTAGCACACGGTCGCCGCAAAATGCTTACAAGTAGTTAAATCGGACCCAACGGAAAGACTTCTTAGTACCAAGCTCAAAGACCGGATATCTTAACCAAGTTCACTTTCGGCGATATTTTACAGGGTTTCATCGCTGCTCTAGCCGCGCAAAAGTAAGCCTCGACCTAACCGTTAAACCTTACCAACGTTTGACCAAAGACATGGTCTCGACAAAAGCGCGTCGATGCAAAGCCATGAGTCACCGAGACTTCAAGCTTTTGATGGCAAGTCCACGGGCTTAGATTTTGGGGAGGAAACAATGGTGATTCGACATTCGATCGAACCCTTCCACCAATAGCGAAAGCACCAACCATTCGTAGCGGATACTGCCAGC
>CAZPBE010000098.1:0-6279 GCA_964584615.1 uncultured Pirellulaceae bacterium
CAGTCGTGGCTGCGGCAATCGCGCTGTTTGGACCTTTGGGCATCATCTGGGTTGGGTGCGTGTTTGCGTTTTGGCTGTTTTACTCTTTTGAGGTTCAGGGACGGGCAGTCGAGAAAGCCCGAGCAGACAATCAAAGGAAATACCATCCCGCGCCCAACCAAACTCCTGCTCAACACGATGGCGAATCGGGATTCACCAAAGTCGAACTGTTAGTGGTGATCGCAATCATCGTGATTCTGTTTGGATTTCTGATGCCAATGGTTGGCAGGAGTCATTACGGGAGACACGCAGCTAAGCGCATTATTAACCTGAACAAGATCCGAATGATCTCTCTTGCCATGCTTAACTACGAATCGGCACACGGACATCTGCCGCCGGCTTATCTCGCCGATGAAAACGGCAAACCCATGCACAGTTGGCGCGTGTTGATTCTACCTTTCATGGAAGGCAACGACGTCTACGAAAAATATGACTTTGACGAACCGTGGGACGGCCCCAACAACAGCCAATTGGCTTCTGAGTTTGACTTTTACTCCGATTCATCGCTCGGCATCAGCTCAAACAACCAACTCTTGACGTCCGTCAAAGTTATCACCGGTCCGAGAACCGCGTTTGTTGAAGACCAAGAAACCGACTTCAAAAACATTGCGTCCGGATGGTCAAAGACGATCCTGTTTCTTGATGATACGTCCCGTCCCATTCACTGGATGTCGCCTGAAGACATAAGCATCGATAAGGCAATTGATTTGTTTGATCCGAAAAAGTTCACAACTGACTATCGATGGGATGAAACGAAATTCAGCCGAACCACGTACGACTTTCGTGCGATCGCCTTGATGGATGGATCGATACATTCTGGAGGATCTGTTGAAGACCCTGACGCAATGCGTGAGTTCATGACAGTCGATGAAATGCCATCGATGGAACTCGACGAAATCGATTTTGATTGGAACGGACCTGTCAGCACACCCAAAGCAGAAGGCTACATCCTGTTGGCGATTAACATCGCGCTGGCACTGATGCCGGGGCTTTGGATTGGCAAGAAACGCAAGCCAAACGTTGAAAACTGAAATCGGGATTACCAACCCGACCAATGCCGGGGTACCTTCTGCGACGAAATGGCCATCACAATTCAGTGACGGGTTACGCTTTTAGTTCAAGAACCGTAGAAAAAAGTTCGCCGTTCGTTAACCAACAAATTTGAAGCGACAATCGTCTGCACGACGCCATCGGTCCAAGTAATTTCCATTGCGTGAATCGTGTCAGCTTCGCCCAAAGCAAAATGGATTGCACGGATATCGTTTTGAGCCGAAAACGCGGTGCCGGCTCGCACGGTACGATAGACTTGACGCGGCCGGCCGTTGGCGGTGCTGACGGTTAACTTCAACCTCGCGCCGATACCGTCACGTTGCGAAGGGAGAAAATCCCAACCTACGATCTCGTGCCAGTGCCAGTTCGTAGGCTGGGTTCGCAATAAGTGCTTGGAAGTGTCTACGAAGAAGTGACCGGAATCAACTTCGAAGAAATCAAAAAAGAATGCGACTTTGGCACGCCTCTTGCTTTATTCTTTTTTTGGAAGTGGTTCGCCCAAGGTTGTTAACCCAACCGGGGGCGGAATAGGGACGAGGCAGTGCCCGGGCTGCTGCATTTATGCAGCAGCCTTGGCCGCAATAATAAATATCCTATTGAACAGGGTCAGCAAGTCAAACTTTACTTGCTGACCCTGTTCTTTTTTGCTGTATCAAAATTGAACATATGTTTAATTTTAATACACTGTTTTAGATTGCTTAAACCCCCTCGAATGGGCTGAGCCGGCTGTTTTCAAATTTATTTTGAGCCAACACAAAGCCGCCTTCCACGACATCGAAATCACTAAACCGAGCTTAGTTGGCGTTTGAGTTCGAATCAGAGCTTCCATCAATGCCCACAATTTACCGTCAATATTTGGTAATTAGCAAATATCGCCGATAAGCATCATAATAGAGGCAGAAGAATAGAAGCTTCCCCAGAAACGTCCACTAACTCGCGACATGTGGCCGAAGGCTTTGTGACTTCAGCCTGAAACGCAATTGGAACCCAAGGAACAGGAATCACATGATTCATCACCCACTGAACGCGTGGCGAGGTAACAGTTTGCAAGTCCTTGTCAGCGGCTCCGTTTGTTTTCTGGTGCTTTCCGTTGCCAACCTTGCTGTTGCTCAATCCGATCAGCCACAAAGCACACAGGTATCTACCACCGTCAATGTTTCTGCCCATGATGCCGAAGCATCGACAACCAGCAATCTTCCTCCGCAAGTTCACCGTATCAACACATTGATTGAACAAGGTTGGAGCGAGTACGAACTTAAGCCTTCCAAACCTGCCACCGACAACGAATGGTGTCGCCGTGTTTATCTTGACTTGATTGGTCGCGTACCATCGGTCAGTGAAATCAACGACTTCGTCAAGAACCGCGAAGAAGATAAACGCGTCAAGTTGGTTGATAAATTGCTTTACTCCGACGACTACACCGAAGAGTTTGCCAGAAACTGGACAACCGTCTGGACCAATTTGCTAATCGGCAGAACGGGTGGAACGGCGAACGGTTCGATGATCAATCGCGCCGGGATGCAAAAGTATCTGCGTGATTCGTTCGCGCGGGAGAAGCCGTACGATAAAATGGTGACCGAGTTGATAACGGCAACGGGCACAACGGCTCCCGGCGATGAACTGTTCAACGGCGCGACCAACTTTCTGATCGACAAAGTCAACGAAGAAGACGCCGTGCTTGCGACTTCGGCCACGACGAGAATTTTCCTGGGGCTGCAAGTCCAGTGTGCTCAATGCCATAAGCATCCATTCAACGAATGGGAACAGCAAACGTTCTGGGAGATGAACGCGTTCTTTCGTCAGGCCAAATCCTTTCCTCGACGGATGGCCGCAGAGATGGGCGGCAACAATGCCGAGCTTGCCGACCAAGACTTCCGCGGAGAGTCGGGCCGGAACGAAGATCAAGCAGAGATCTACTACGAGAATCGAAACGGATTGGTCAAAGTGGCTTATCCGAAATTCGTTGACGGCAAAGAACTTCCCAAAAGCGGATTGGTTAATGTCGTCAACCGCCGCAAGGAACTTGCCACGTTAATGACGGAATCGCCGTTCGTTGCCAAGTCGATTTCCAATCGCATGTGGGCTCATTTTTTGGGCTACGGTTTCACATCACCGATCGATGACCTCGGTCCGCACAACATTCCATCGAATCCTGTCTTACTGGATTACATCAGCGAAGAATTCAAAACCAATGGCCAATATGATCTACGCGAGTTGATGAAGTGGATCACGTTGAGCAAACCGTACTCGCTTTCCAGTCGCCGCAACAAATCAAACGAGAGTGACGATCCACTGCTGGGAGTTGCTCCTCGGTTTTCGCATTTCTACTTACGACAAATGCAAGCCGAGCAGCTTTACGAGTCGTTGCTGGTGGCCACCCAAGCTGGCGATTCAACTTTAGGGACTTATGAAGAACGTGAAGCCCGCAAGAATAGATGGCTGCAACAATTCAATCGAGCCTTTGGAACCGATGAAGGAGGAGAGTCGACCGACTTCAACGGAACCATCCCGCAAGTCTTGATGATGTTTAACGGCGACTTGATTAAAGAAGCCACCAAGACAACCGGAGACGGGTTAATGAATCGGCTCGCCAATTCGTCGCTGAAACCTGCTGATCAGATCGAAGCACTTTTTCTCGCGGGACTGGGACGCAAACCGAATCGGGAAGAAACATCGATGGGCATGGCAATCCTCAAATCGAATGCCGATGTCCGTGAGGGGTTAAGAGATTTGTGGTGGGTGATTCTCAATACAAACGAATTCATCTTTATTCATTAACGGCGTGGCGTAAAAATTCGGCACGCAGCCAACTGCGTGTCGACTAAAATACAAGTAATAGGCAAGAACGTTAACGAGCCAACCTGTTAACGATCAACAAAGTTGACTAACGAAAGAGGGCATTATGTTTCGGACACCTAAAGGCATGAACCGACGCCATTTCATGAGCCATCTTGCGGGCGCTTCTGCGATGGCAGGAACGGCGATGGCAATGACTCGTTCGGTCGAAGCCAACGCAACGAAATTGGTCAAGAACCAAAAAGCGGCCATTCTGTTGTGGATGGGCGGCGGGCCATCGACGATCGATATCTGGGATTTGAAACCTGGTCAAAGCACCGGTGGCCAGTTTCGTCCGATCTCGACCAACGGTGATCTGCAAATCTGCGAACATATGCCGATGATGGCTCAGCAGATGGACAAGTGCTCGGTCGTTCGCTCGATGAGCACCCGGGAAGCCGATCACATGCGCGGCCGCTACTACATGCAAACTGGCTTTGTTCCAAATCCGAACATCAAACATCCGAGTTACGGTTCAGTTGTCGCTCACGAAATCGGAACTCAGCGCGACCTTGAAATTCCGGCTTTCGTTTCCGTAGGTGGAGCAAGCGAGGGACCAGGCTTTTTGGGAATGGCTTACGCTCCATTTTCAGTCGACTCCAACGGACGCGTTCGCAATCTGGATATGGGCATCACGCCAGATCGACTTACCCAACGCACGGAAGCACTTCGGGCACTCGAAGGCCAGTTCATTAAACAGAATCGCGGAACCGCCGCCGTCGAACACGCGAAAGTCGTCAAGAAAACGTTGGACTTGATGACCAGTGATCAAATGCAGGCCTTCCGGGTTGAACAGGAATCACAGGCCGTTCGTGAACGGTATGGTGAAAACGGTTTTGGTCGTGGATGCTTGTTGGCTCGCCGCTTGGTTCAGGCCGGTGTGCCGTTTGTCGAAGTCAACCTTGGTGGCTGGGACAATCATCAAGGCATTTTCAACACGTTAGAAAATCAGCGACTACCTCAACTCGATCGCGGCATGAGCGCGTTGTTCGAAGACCTCGCTCAACAAGGGATGCTGGATACAACCGCCGTTATCTGGATGGGTGAATTCGGACGCACACCACGCATCAATGGGAACGCTGGTCGCGATCACTGGGCACGAAGCTGGAGTGTTGCCGTTGGCGGAGCTGGGCTGAAACCGGGTATTGCCGTTGGCGAAACAAACGAAGACGGAACAAAAGTCGTTGGCGATTCGTATACGTCTCAGGACCTGATGGCCACAATTTGCAAAGCATTGGACATGGATTTAGCCAAAACGTTTATGAGCAATAACGGGCGACCGATGAAGCTGGCTAATGGTGGGAAAGTCATTAAAGAGCTCATTTAACCTTAAGATTTACGCTGTTTTCAATGAAGCTGATACAGAATTCCTGTTTCAGCTTTTTTTAATGGCTCATTTTCCGTTAGAGTAAGCCGACCAACGCAGAGCCAGAGAATAAGCCACAAAGTCGCAACGCCTTCTTCAACTTCAATTAAATCTAATCAGCCCACCATCGCCGCCATGGCCAATCCCGACACAGCGAAACAGGATGTTCAAACAACGGTGACGCACCCATACGAAACCGTACCGATGTTACTGGCGACTGGCCAGGGACGTTCTGGTACAACCGTGCTCACCAAAGCTCTGGCGGAACACCATCAGGTCTATTCCAACCGCGTCGAAAGCAACGTCATGCACGACGTGCTTGACGCAGGTCATCGAAGTAGTTCGATGACATCACGTATCAGTCAAATGGTTGTGCCTCGCGCTGAACATGATTTGGTTTTTCGCCGAATGCTCTTCGCGTTGTTGTTTCCAACCGATGGCTGGGATCAAGATGAGTTGCCAGCGGCCGTTTCCACATTCTCGGCCATGGATATTGGACCTGCAGAGTTTGCGGTGGAGTCGTTTTCGGGAATCCATTTTGCGAATATCATCCGCAATGGAATCGAAGTCGTTTCATCGCGAATGGCTCATCGAGTCATGGGCTCCCAGACTTTTGAAAATCAATGTACGGCGTGGGCGGCCGGTCGCAGAATGGTCCAATGGGGTGAAGGACGTGATGATTTTACCTTGATTCGACACGAAGACCTACTCGATGAAACGGCTTGCCGAGATACGTTCGATCACTTGTTTCAACGCAGCGGGTTACCGCACGACAAATCGTCCGCAGACTACGTGCTGAAGTTCAGGCGAAATCAAACGCATTACGAACACGAGTCGGACGAAGACAAGAAGGACCTGACCAAGCGGCTCAATCGCTGGGAAGTTTGGACGAAAGAGCAAAGGAAGATGTTCGTTGACATCTGCGGCGAAACGATGGAGTTTTACGGCTATTCGATTCCTGCTTTTTGAACACGCTTGTTGTTCAACAG
>CAZPBE010000099.1:0-6181 GCA_964584615.1 uncultured Pirellulaceae bacterium
TCAGTGGCCGCTTTTAACCCGCGAATCACTGGCCGCTTTTACCCGCGAACTGACAATCGAGACCCGAAAATAGAAAAGACTTCTCTTTGGCAATCTTCCAAGTGAAGATTCCAGCCCACTCAGGGCGTAACGGTAGTGATGAGTAAAGATCAGGAATCTCTCACCGTGGGTGGTCGCAAATCGTCAGTCCCGCGGGCTGCATACTTGGGCGATGGGTCGTTACCCGTTACGCCATGCTGGTACGCATATTGACCCGTGATCATTGTCATTAGCGAAGGGCGACAAAGCGCCGTCGGAACATATCCGCGCCGAAACACAACACTCTGTTTGGCCAAGCCGTCGAGATTGGGAGTCTTAATCGTCTCGTGCCCCATCATTCCATAATCCGACCAAGCCTGATCATCAGAAATAATCATCACCACATTGGGCTTGGTTTGCGCCGAAGCCAACGCCACCAAGCCCAGTAGGCTGGAAGCAAAAACGAATGTTAAACAGAGGCAAAACGATTTGACGTGCAATGAATTTCCTTTTGCAAGTTCTGAACTTCAAAGATTCGTAAACGGAGCTAGATCAGCAGCCATTATTGCCTTTAAAGCTTCCGCTTTGAGTCAAATCCATCACAAAAAGGACGAAAAAATCGTGCCGCCAAAGTTGAATGAGCTAAGAATTGAACGTGAAGTACTTATGTTTGCGTTGTCATCAGGGAATGACAAGAATGATGGCGTCGTTCTATCATCTTTCGTGAGGCTGACACATTGTTTTCTTCAAACTTTAGCCGACTAATGATCCGGTTTGGCCTAGTCACTTGCGGACTGAACGTGTTTTTTGCTCTTGGGATTTTGACCTATTTAGTTGTCTTATCAATTTCCCTCAGCCAAAGAGAATTCATGCGCTATGGCGGAATGATCGGATTCGGTTTGGGCGCTGGCATGTTAGTCCAAATTCTGGCGCTAATTCTATTCGCCACCGAATCGATCAGGCGGGGACTTGGTATCCCTTGGTTGCTTACGATCTGTGGGTGGGTACTTTCATTCGTGTTCTTTAACATCATGTTGTCGAATAAGCTCGAAACCAAAGACCCGGATCTCATTTTATACTTTATGATGCTCGTTGCTTTTGGGATGCAAGCCTTTCTACTAAAGAGGCATTGCCGTCAGATGGAAGTCTACGCTTATCGAAGCGGAAACCAATCTGCAATTAAGACGTGGGAATCAGACATGGTCAAGTTCTGGTCTCCCGAATTGATAGCCCATTTCTTGCTTCTTAGCTGGGCAGCAACAACGACGGTCTATGTCATTGTGTGGTACTTCTTTATCGGAAAAGCAAACCCTAACGATGCTGACGCGTTCGTCAACTTCATGTTGCTCTTTGTATTGGGGCTGGTTTGCCTGGCCGTAGCCTGCATTTTCTATCTTTGGGTTTTGGGCAAATTGATTTTCAGATTCTAAGTGACCTGGGCGATTCCGTAACAAGCAACCGAATTGGTTTTTCGATCACCTTCGAAACTTTCTTCGAAACTGCTTTTTAACTTTCCGTTCGACGTCGGCGTGTTCGGTGGCTTTTTCGATGGTGGCTTTCGTTAGCCTGGCGCTCAAATAGCTTTCTGAGAGGACTTCAATGTCTTTACCGCCCAATTGGGTCAGTAGCTCCACCAACTCATCCATCGACGTCCCTGTTCGTGGAGTCGCGTTTACAAAAATGAACTCTTCCTTGTCTTCATTTTCTTGATTGAGATTTTCTGTCATGGATTGGACTCACAATGAATCGATGGCTTTGGCTATATCCAGTTTACCGAATCCATACGATGGATTCCAAGCAGCCCCTGTATGAGGGTCAATGACGGCGGATTGCGTGAGCGCATCAATCGCTTCCTCGGTTGTCAGATCTTTTTTCTTTTGCATCATTAACGCAATGGCACCAGCAACCATTGGTGCAGACATACTTGTGCCCTCGAGCGTTGCAAGTTTCTTGGACACTTGAACAATATCCGTTTGATCTGAAAGTAACGAGTTCTTAGCCAACCCTGCCGTGATAAATTGTCCCGGCGCAGATATCTCGGGTTTTTGTCGGTCGTCGCGCGTGGGCCCCCTGCTGCTGAATGGACTTATTCGACCTTCGAGCACATCGACACCTTCAAAGTCACCCTCATCGCTACTCCATTCACTGTCGCTAACGTAACTTGCAACAGCGATGCAACTTCTACCTGTTGCCGGCACGCCGATCGTACGGGACTCTTCAATGAATGGATGCTGTGAAAATTCACCGTACGAACTATCTGCAATCCATCCATCGAGTCGGCCAATCGTTGCCGACACACACTTCACACGAAGTCGCCAATTCGTGAGAAGACCAATCGGCGTATCTAAAGTTGGAAACTTGATTTCGATTTGAACTTTTGTGTAAGCGCTGGAATCGCCGACGTTGGTTACTCGCCCAAGATCGATATCGACTTCTGGATCTGAGTGATTTTCAGTAATTCCCGCGTTTGGAAACTCGCACACTTCCCCGCTTGGCTTAAGCAGTTCAAACTCAAATTCATCCCTTGAGTCATGCCAGAAAGTCAATCCAATTGAAGCGGCTTCGTCTGTATCCGGATCTAAGTCCACCGGCGAGGAAATAGTAAAGGGAAAAGTCTCAGTTTGGTTGGGCACGAATCGACCGCCAACGTGAATTCGGTCCTCCCTTTCATTGCCAGCGGCAACAACAATGATCTTCCCCGGACCGACGACCTCTTCGTGAAATCTCTCTTCCTGGCTTGAGCCATCGTGACCTCCCCAATGAGTACCGAGACTCATGTTAATTACACAGGGCTTCCTTCCTGCGTTTTCAAAAATCCAATTAACTGCATTGTCGGTATCCAGTAAGTTGGTCTTCACCAACAGAAATTCAGCATCAGGCGCAACGCCTTCGTAGCCTCGATGCTTAGAACCTCCAGCGATGGTCGCAACGTGTGTCCCGTGTCCATCTTCATCTCCACCGGGACCATCGGGGTTTGACTTCCCTTCCCATTTTCTTTTCAACTGAGCTCGACTGTATTCTTTCGGATCACCTTCATCGACGGTTTGATCGAGTAATTTGCGAACTCTTAACCTGCCATTGGCATCGTAGAACATCGGGTGATTCAAATCGAATCCGGAGTCAATGATTCCAATGATCACATTTTTACCTGTTTGCGAAACATCCCTGGTTCTTTGGGACGATTTGAGACCTGCTTCAATTGTGGCGACTTTAAGCGAGTACGTTTTGCGCTTCTTGGTTTGAATCCGTTGCACACTCGCGCGTTGAGAAAGCAGCATGGCGTTTGCGATCGTCAGTCGAGCGGAATACCTTCCCTTGCTCAATTGAACAATCTGCTCGTTTTCATTAAGTGACAATTCATTTTCAAGCTTGCCTTCCGCAAACTCAAGCATCAAGGAAACCAAATCGTCGTTTGATACGGCCGTTGATTCGACATCTACTGATTCATCAATAGCTCGAGCACGCCGAAGGAAACCAACAGCATGGAGAGCTGTTCTGGCTGGGCGTTTCTTTTTTGCTCGATTGAACAGCGCCGATAAGGAGAGGGAAATATGACTCTTCGCCTTACGCTTTGATCTTTGCATGGTTAGCCCTTTTCATCGACGAGATCTATGTCAGTAGAAAGTGAAGTCCAAACTGGCGCATGGTCTGACGCCTTCGGATGAAATCGAAACCAATATTCCGACTTAAACCGTCATCCCGACTTCCAAGAAAAGCAAACAACGTGCTGCTTTAAAAAGACAGGATTATTCTATTTGGCCAGAATTTGGCTTTCAAATTTTTGCCGCTTTCTTTATTTATATACGCGCAAATACGCACGGCTGCATCCAATCTCGTTTAGTCAATTCTGATGAGAGTTTGACAGTTGAGTTTGCTTAGACCGACACAGCAAATTTTGCTGTGGAAGAAGATCATGTCTCAGCATTTGGGTACGACGAGCCCAATGAATCCCAAAGAATCCACAAACGCAAAAAGCCCCCAGAAAACTGGAGGCTTTGCGTCTCAGTGCACCAACATTCCAGTCAGTGCGTTAGCTCCCCCGACCGACGCCCAACGCAACTTTTTTCTACACAGAAAAATACGTGCTAATGCGTTTGGAACGAGGAAAGTTTGAGCTTACCAAAAAGGAGTGACTCGCTATTGTGCCGGATCTGCCCGTGAAGCGATAAAGAGTTTTCCGAGCTATCGGTTTCGATGTATTCCCACATTTCGTTCTGATGAAGCCAGGCCGGATCAGCGTTTTCTCGAATAAATTGATCTACCGGGATTCCATCAATCGTTGGTTCGCGTTTGACCCGAACCTGTTTGCCATTGATGAAAATCCATTTGTACTTCTTCTGGCGTTCTTTCTTGGCCTGCTTTTCAGCGGCCGTGAGTTTTCGCTTTCGTCCCATATTAATTGCTCCGTTTGACCCTCGCTATTTTGAATCGCCGACCAACAGGCTGGCCAGCGTCGTTGCAAGGTTTTGCAAAGCATCCTCATTGGGTAGGGTCACTGTCAATTGTTGACGCCCGGTTTCATCGGTTTGGACGCAGTTGGCTAATCCCTGACGGACTTGTTCAACAACCTGCTCGTTCGGTTTGGGTGATGATTCTGGAGCCTGACTTACCAGCTCGCCAAGGAAGTTAAACACAGCTCCAAGCATTTCGCCACCGGCGGACGCAACACGTTGACGATGCTCGATCTCGGCAGTCAGCGATTGAGGTTGGCCTGAACGATTGGCTTCGTTGAGCATCGACTCGTCAAGCGGAGCTTCCGGTTTCGCGCCGATTAGAATTTCCAAACGCCGTTTCATCTCTTCCATGCCGCTGACCATTTTTAGCTCATCGACTTCCGATTCGCTATCGAGCGCGGCCAAGGCAAGATTGCGTTTATCATCAAGCGCCACCAGCATTTGTTCTTCCAACGTTTCCTGAGTTACCAGCAAATAGACGTGAACCGGTTCCGACTGACCCATACGATGTGCGCGGGCAATTCGCTGTTCCAGAATCGCCGGATTCCATGGAAGGTCAACATTGATTACCGTATTGGCGGCTTGCAAATTTAGTCCTGTCGAACCTGCGTTGGTGGTGATGAAGAGCTGACAGTCGGGATCATTTTGGAATTCATCGACCAACGCCTTACGCTTTTTCTGCGGAACTTTGCCGTCGAGCCTGACGAAGCGAAGTTTATGACGTTTGAGAATCTTCTCGATCAAATCAAGCATCGTTGTCCATTCACTGAACAACACGACTTTGCGGTTTCCACTTTGAAACAGCTCCTCCAATAGCTCTTCAAGACGATCGAGCTTACTCGAATACGACGGATCTTCTTTCGTGTTCAGAAACGTACTGTCGGCAGACATTCGTGCCGCCAATAGCGATCGTTGCAGCCGCAAAAAATCCATTTCCGTGAAGTATGGCTTGTTGCAAATCTGAGCCACGACGCGCATGTTCGAGTTGTTGATCTCCAGCTGCTCTTCAGTCGGCGGAATCCTAACAATGTCGGTCGTGCGAGGTGGCAAATCCTTGAGGACTTGCTCGCGAGTGCGTCGCAACATGATGGGAGAGAGCGTTTTTCGCAGCGCTGTCATGTTTTTGTAGCCAAGCACTTTTCCTTTTTCGTCAACGATACGATGCTTGTTAAAAAAGCGAAAACCTGGCCCCAGCCGCCGATCATCGACAAACTGGACGACGCTAAACAGCTCAGCCAATCGGTTTTCCAGCGGCGTTCCAGATAGCACCAGTGCGTATTTTGACTTCAGGCTTTTGACGACGCGTGTTGTTTTTGCTTCCCAGTTCTTAATCCTTTGTCCTTCGTCGAGAATGATCAAATCCCATTTAACTAACTCGATCGCCAGAATATCGCGGAGGACTTGCTCGTAATTGCAGATTGTAAAGAAGGCTTCGTTGTCGTATTGCCGAGCGCGCTCTTCCATCGAACCGAGTACCAACTGACAGTCACGATCGCAGAATTTTTTGATCTCGCTCGCCCATTGGCTTTTAAGCGACGTCGGACAGATCACCAACACTTTTCTAATGCCCGATTGCTGAGCCAACAGTTCCGCGACGCCGATGCCCTGAATGGTTTTGCCCAGACCCATGTCGTCAGCCAAAATCGATCGGCCCGCGCCAACGGCGAATGCGACTCCGTCCATTTGATAAGGCAGCAGCGTTGTTTTCA
>CAZPBE010000100.1:0-5820 GCA_964584615.1 uncultured Pirellulaceae bacterium
CTCAACGCGAATTGCCAACTGTGAAAGACGTTCAACTTGATGAGGAAGAAGACATTCTGAAACTGCCTTCGTTAGTTCATCTGAATAGGCAATGTGAGCGTCGTGGATAGCCTGTGCCCGTTCAAGCGGACTCTTGTCCTGAGAAGCGAATATATCTTTCTGCAACGCTTCGTATGAACGTCGAATTAGATCGAGTTTTGGCAACAGAACATCAGCTTGATCCTTGACAATCTCTAGTTCCGAAGCGAATTCGCTGTTTCGCAATATTTTAATGAAGGAAGGCTCTTGTGTAGACGTGGGTGCGACAACTGTACCGCCCGGCATGGACGGCCGAATCTCCTGAGGGCCGTTTCCTTCTTGGCAAAAGACTGTTTGCGGAGCAGCGCAAATCAGGATAAGCCACAGAGTTAGTTTGGAAATCAGAATCTTGCTTTTCATCTTGCTTCCTTGGCTTTCGAAAAAATGTTCTAAAAATAATTGTGCCTAAAAACCCGCGAAATGAGTAGCCCTCGACAACGACTAAATTGACCGCGTCCCGTTTGAATTCCTCAGGAAAGGTTCTACGCTGACGCTTCTCTTGACTTGACATTGCTTCCTCCAAAGAAGATTTTCATATCTTCCGCCGTAGTCCGCCAGTACTGGGCTAACGCAACCCAATCATGCAATGCCATTGATGGGCTATTGCTGGACGAAGCCGTAACTCTATTCTGAGAAAGGATGAAGATGAATTCTATTGTTGGACTATTCTTTTTGATCTTGGGGGTACTTTCACCGCACCAAGAGCTGCCGCTAGTTGTCTATAGTGTTGCGCCAAATATTTCATTTTCCATGGATGGTGAACCGAAAATCCATCGACTTGGAAAAGCTGGGTATGCGCCGTTCTTTCCCGACGAAGTTCTATTGCGAGGAGAGAACTTCAGAAAGGAACTTGAACTGGTGGAAGAACAGGAAAGAACGATTGATCGTATCCTGGACCAATGCATGCGGTTTCGAAACGAATTTGCTCGTGAAAACCCAATCGTATCTCGACAACCGTTTTTGCCTCAAGTAGTAACGAACTACTTGGATTTTGGTCGAGAGATCGAGCTAGAGTACCAAGAACTACTTCTGCCGCATCAAGTTGAACGTGCATTGGAAATTCACGCTCGCGTAGGCATCAGAACTCATGGCTTTGTCAAATTCATTGTTGATTCACAACAAAATTACGATTTGAATTTATCGAAAAATGAAGTCAAGCGTTTGAAAACTAAGTGCTCAGAATTATCTAGTCAGTTTTCAACGTCTCTCGAAGAAATAAACCGAATTTTTTTCGAGGAATCCACCAAGGGCTTGAGTGAAGAGCAATTACGAAAGTTTAGAGTGCTATCGAAGAATCACCCAATGCCGGTTTCCGATTTTGTGGTTGCCGAATTGGAGCATTTCGCACGCAAGAGTAAACAAGACGAAGATAATGCCGAAACTGCGACGCTTCAGAACGAAGACATGTCATCATTCCACCGTGACGATATGGCTGCGGCCAACCCAATTGATATCGTGTCTAGGAGTAAGACGTTGCAATGGCAAGAAGAAGAAGGGTCTTGGAAAATCCAAGTTGACTTAATGGACAAAACTTCCGCGTCTCTATTCCTTGCGGAAATCCTATGCACGAACAGTTCGATCAAGGAAATTGCCAACATCTCCGATCAACAGGTTGAAAAGCTCTTGTTTTTCAAAACGGAAATTGAAGATGATAGTGTTCTGATCGATGAAGAGTTCTTGGCATCTCACAGGTCAGGCAATCATACGGAAGCAGATCACAACTTAAAAAAATCAAGAAAATCTTTGGACGCGAGAGCTTCGTCGACAATAACTTCCCTGTTGAATCCCGGACAACTGAAGCCAATAGCACAAGCGATCAGACTTGCACGACTTTCACGGGAAAACTCAATTCTATTGCTCCTATATGGTCATTTTGATAGTGACCTGGAGATTTCCGAGTCACAACGGGTTCGGCTGGATGATGAACTAGAATCGGCCTCGACAAAACTTAGAGAAATGCTGGTAGAACTTGAGGAGAAACATATTCGCGAAATCATTTCTGTATTGGATGATTCGAATAGAACTTTACTTTCCAATGCATTCGGTGAGCGCCCGAAACACCTTTATCCAAGTATTTTGTTGCTCCAAAGAAATTTAGAAATTCCACGCAACTTTTAGGTGTGCATGAAAGAATGCTGAACCGCTAACATCCAGCACGACATGTTAACGACTACAGCGCATCTCTCAAAAGACGAAAAGACAAATGGCGACCGCTGCCAAGGCAATCGCAGCAACGTCTCGCAAGCCGAGTTGATCGCTGTCTGCCCGGAATCTGAGAAAGTTTAGCAATGCGCCAGTCGGGCATCCGAACCGGCAATAGGCCATCGGCGAGACCAGCGAGAACAATAATCCCACAATCAATATGGCGATTGTTGCCCAGCCGGCGATTCGAAAACTAAATCCGTCAAACGGCTCAACACTGGCTAGATTAAATCTGGCACCCGTGCATGCGACAACAACGACCAAGAGCAACAGCAAGAATGGAATTGCTTCCAAAATCCGGGCGGCCGTCTTTGGAATAGGGATCTTCCAGTCCAATCGATTGCGCCCCAGTTGTTGCATCGCACCAAATGGGCAAACGTGATGGCAGTAAGTTTGTTGTTTTGAAAAGATTGGAATGACCAGCGCTGCCAAAGATAAAAACACCAAACCTGGTGCAACGGTCCAGGGAATCGCGTGCGTTGACCAACCGACAACCAATGCCTGGGAAAGCATGTGTCCGTTGAGAAAGCCAAGAAAAAGAATCACTGCGATTTGAAAAGCGAGACGAAACCACTTTCTCTGACTCAGCTTTGTAAACGAGAAGGCAGCACCGATTAACGTCAACACGATGGTCAACAGGTCGGCCCAATAAGAGAGCCTTGTTCGTGAAAGCTGTTTGCGAACGAACTGTTGCTGGTTCACAACGATTCCATCCGAATCGGTGCTTGACTGAATAGCCACGTTTGCTGCCAGCGGTAAACCTTCGGCGACAGACATGCTGGTCATCGTAGCGCCGGAAACGCCTTCAATACCGTTGGCGGTTGGATCGAGCACAGACAATTCGTTGAGTGTTAAACTTTGGTAATGTTTCAAAAACGAGGCGTCGTCATTCAAGTAACTGGCGTACGGTTCGTTTTCGTAAGTTTGATCAACGAACAGTCCGATGAGTTTTTCTTCGATGTTAAAACCTGCGATCGTTGCCGTTGGACCTTGATATCCTGAGAGGTGATCGGCGGTCGGCGTCGTGGTCAAAACGAAGCCAAGTTTTTCATCTGCATTAAAGACGTTCCAAGTTTGCTGACGGTCACCGGGTTCGATTTGAGTTGCATCTGGAAAAATCGCGTGAATTGTTTTCAGTTGTGGTTTCGGTTTGAACTTCAATGACGAAACGTTGATCTCTTGTCCGCTAACTTCACCAATTCGGTTTGCGACGGATGCGATAATGGAATAGCTCGTCAGCGTTGCGCCGGAGACGGCGTCAATCTGTGACCATTGATGTTTCGAATGGATATCTAGTCCGAGAAACGAGTCGAAAAAAGTATTGTCTTGCGCTACTGCGGAAACGTGTTCGATCGTGTCGCCACTATTAATAATGGCAACTGATTGAATTCTGTTGTCCATGTCCAACGTGATCAAGCAGTTCGTTGGTCCAGAGTAGCCGACGATGTTGTCGCTGGTCGGAGATGTCTGCAAGACAGAGCCACGTGATCGGCCGCTTTGGTTGACAATCAGATGAGTTCCAAGGCGTTCACTGAACGGCATGATTTTGACCGGCTCATCCATTGCCGCGTTGACCACCGCCATGACAGTTTCGTTGGAATCTAGATCGGTATCAACGAATTCCGTGTGTCGGTGCGCGAACCGAAGCAGCACCAGGAAGAGCACAAAAAGAGCGACGCGGAGACAGTGGACGATAATGCGGCGACTCAGTCGGTTGTCTTGCGCAATCCCTTTGTCCGCGATCGTATCATCAGGTTCGATAATCGGAAGCTCAGTCATGGGCTTTTATAGACTGCGACGATTACGCAGCAGCCTGTTTTCACTTATTAGAAAGGCACTTTCAGGGCCAGGACGTTGAAGTTACCGTCACAACGATCCACTGGGACTACCTTCCTTTAAAGGTAGGGGGAATTGTGTTTGACTTAAGCGAATTTTCTGGGGCGGAACACACTGCGGCAGAAAATCACGGGCATGCCGTTGTTACAATTACAAATGCAAATGGTGAGTCGGTGACAATTGACCCTCAGTCAGGAGCAACCTCGAGTCTCACTCTTAAGGGAATTAAAGAGAATATCCTTCCCCATATGAATGAACACATATTTCAACCGGATAGGCTGTCAAAACCAATTAGGATTGAGCACTTCGGCTCCCCAGCAGAGTATTATCAATATTTCGGAGAAATTCCTGTAATTAATCGACCGATCCAATTTTCCATTGAATTTTTCGAAGCTATTCAAGGAACCGGTGCCACAGAATGTCCGCATTGTGGCGGAGGATTAGCCGAGCATATTAATGACTTGAAAGCGCAACTCAAGGAAAAGAAGGCGAAATAAGTCGTCTGCATGTAGATGAATCCCAACCAGCACCGCAAACCGAGTTTTCGATTTTCCCTTAAGGTGTTTTTGGGGATTTTTGTAGGTGCTTGTATCATTACAGCGTTATGTGCGACTACGTTGCAATCTGGGTCAGCGGTTGGAAGGTTGAAAGCACATGGATTGAAAATTATCTATCAACGTGAAACTCCAACCTGGATGGATGGAATCCTTGGAGATTATCGATTTGATGGAGTTAAACGTCTCTATCTGGATGGTGGACTTGCTGGCCGAGTAGATGTTGATGATATCGCAAAGTTACATAGTCTAGACGCGTTTTCCTACAAAGATGTTGGGATACCGTTTGACCAAAGCTGCGAGTTTCTTCTGCCGCTCGCGGCAGGAATTCGTGATCTGGAGATATACGAAGCGCCTTCTTCTCCCGCTGAATTCTTTAATAAATTTGGAAAATTGGAACACTTGCGAATCAGTCGCGACCTGGACTTTCAAGAAATCGATAGTTTATCAGGCCTTAAAACGCTAGTTTTTGAATCGGGTGCTCCAAGGAATATATCTAATCTTCCTTGCCTTTTTCAATTGGTAGTCAGAGCCAAGTCTTTTGAGGATGGAGATGGGCTTCGCAATTTGCCAGAATTGCGATTGCTGATTTTAAAAGGTACGGGAATCGATGAATTGGGATTCGTAGAAAACCTCCCACAGTTGACTATCTTGGATATCAGTGAAACCAATGTATCGGATTTTCAACCTCTTTCAGTTGCCGAGAACCTGAAAGCATTAACCATGAGTTGCAATCGAATCGAAGACTGGAAGGTCTTTGAAAGCTTTGAAGAATTAGAGGCGTTGGTTCTTCATGAGATTCCACACGAGGGGCCAATACTTCACAGTCTAAAGAAATTGAAGAGCCTAAGAGGATTGAGGCTTGAGTTTGCTGAACGAACTTGTTTGAACACCGCCGACTTTCCCGATTTTTACGCACTTAAGCAATTGCGGATTGAGAATGCGAAAATCATGGAGTTGACCGATACAGCATTTCCCAACCTCGAACGCCTGTTACTGATCAACGTAGAAATAGATAGTGATTCTTTGGAAGAGTTTACTGTAGCGAACCCAATGGTCGAGATCATTCGCAAAAAGAAAGTCAACTAGTTTATTTAAACTAGAGGACATTTCAAAACCTAAAATCGTGCGATCATCGTAGTGGGATTCG
>CAZPBE010000101.1:0-5402 GCA_964584615.1 uncultured Pirellulaceae bacterium
CAATAGAACCGGTACGCAATCATTTAACGACAAACCAAGTCGGCAGTGCCATTCGCTCCTGACACCTTTATTTTCCTCCCTTTTTCTTCTAGCCCCCGAGGGCTTAGCGCCAGCTAATTGATACGAGTCCGAACATTACCTTAGTTTCTTTTAGTGAATCTTGAAGCCTCTTGTGACCTTCATTAGTGACTAACGTGTTCCGAATGTCAAGATTTTCAAGTGATGGGATCTTACCCAAGTGCTCGATACAAGTATCTGTTATTTTCGTCTCGCAAAGGTAAAGATTTTTCAAGTTGAGATGTTTAGAAACACTTTCAATTCCATTATCAGTAATTTCGGTATGACTCAAATCCAAAGACTTCAGACCAATCAATTTTTCCAAATGGACTAAACTACGGTCGTTCGTCTTAGTGCAACTGAAGTTGAGATTATCTAAAGATTTGAGATTGTGCAGTACCGCTATGCCATCCTCGTCAATATCGGCCCCGTAAAAGTCAATCGATACCAAAGAAGTTATTTTTGAAACGGCTTTAATGTCTTCTACAGTGAGTTGAGTTCCGCCTAAACTCAAACTTTTGAGGCAATTAAGCTTAGCGAGAGATGAAATCCCTTTGGTGCTAAAGATTGTGTTCTCTAAACCGATGTGCTGTACCCCATCAATCCTAGCTACAATCGGCAAGATTCCATCAACGTTTCGTCTAGTTAAATCGGGCTTGAAAGCGATTGGATCGGATTGGCGACAAAATTCAACAGATTGAACTGAACTAAAATAGCCATAGGGAAAGATGCTATGAGCATCTGGCTTTTTCAAGTACGTAATCCACCCCCCTGCAGCTCGTATCTGTTCAATCAATTCAAGCTGCTTAACACGGCGGTGGTGAAAAATTGCCAATGCCGACACAATCAAAATCAGTAAAAACAAAAATAACCTGATAATTTTGACTCTCAACCGCATTGCATTAGAACTTCATTGGAGGAATTGGTTTGCCACATACTGCTGTCATCGTCAAAGGCTTAGGTTCACACGCATCCCAAAAAGATTCGCGCTGCGCTCTTGTAGTGTTGTTGCATTGGGGAGATGCGTAAAAGGTATACACCCTTTTTTTCCAATTGACGCATTTTTGAAAGCATTTATTGTCTCCACCTGGGTTTTTCCCTTCGTAACAGCAATTGAAGTAAACGTTGGCCCTTGCTTCTTTGCAAAGGGAATAACGGCACTCTTCAAGTGGGTCTTTCGGACGATTGACATCGCATTCATCCGCAGCATGAAGCAGTTCATGGGCCAATGTGATACAGCTCGTAAACCCTCCTTCAAGCTTCTTCAGATTTATTGTGTGAGCTGAAGGAGTATAGCTTCCAGATCCCTTGCTTCCGGGTCGCATGCCGCATTCAACGACAACTGATCGCTTGCACTTTTTCTTGTAAAGAGCAAGTGCTGAATTGAAAGCGTCGGAGTACCTGCAAATTGCTACTGGATTTAGGATGTCGTTGCAAGACTCACCAACAATTATCTCGCGATTGTCTTTACATTTCTTGTAGCAACGTACCACTTCAGGTACGGTTCCTTGAGCATGGATTTCCGAGCATCTCGACCAACAGCGTGAGTCGACTGGTAACACTTCCTGACCAAACGGATCAACCATCCTCGGTACGAAATACCCTCGATAGAGTGACATTCCATCCGCAAATCCTAGCGGATCGCGACTGATGAATCTACCGAGTTCGGTTGAATAGTACCGAGCTCGGAAATACATCAAACCTGTTTCAAGATCTTGTCGCCTTCCGGTGTAACGGAATTCCCAATCGTAGTTCGACGATGGACGCGACACAAAGTTTGATGCCAATGCCTTAGCCTGACCATGAGCATCGTACGCGAAGCGTTCGATCACCGCACCACTGGCATTGGACAGCGCCGCCAGCAAAGAAACGGGGACAGGTCCAGTTTATACTTTTCTTGGCCTTCCTGGTGCCCGCAACGTCGACTCAAGGCTTAGGCTGGTTGCCGTTTTCTCGATCCAAGATTGACTTCCAAATGGAGTACCGCGAACGCAGCTGCGGCGAAGTGCTTCCAACTCAGCTTCCGAGGCTGGTTCATTGACATAAGCCAACCATTTACGAGGCTTGGGAACTGGCCATCGGGCGAGCATTGCACAATGTTCCGCAGATCCAAACTCCCGAATCCAAAGACTGCTCCATTGCCATTGTTCTGCTCGACGTACCAAGTTTGCGCGCGAAGCATTGCGTTCTACGTATCGAGCAGCCTGGTAGAAATAGTCGTCCGTTTCAATCGGAAACGATTTGTATCGGCTTTGGTAGACATGCCCGTAGCCAACCATGTTGTAGTGTTTTTGCCAGCGGGTCACGTGAGTGACCGTGAGTCGTTGCATGAACGCACCCAAATCACCATCGTTCTCAGGCCATAGAATAAAGTGCCAATGATTGGGCATCAAACAATAGCTGAGGATCCGCATCGGTCGCTTTTCAAGCGTGGCTTGAATGACGCGCTCAAAGGCAAGGTAGTCTTCTTCGTTGAAGAAAAGTTGCTGCCTACCAACACCACGATTGATCACGTGGAAAACCATTCCCCCGGGCGCATTGCGAGCTGTTCTTGGCATGAGCAAAATCTAACAACACCCATCCTGATGTCAATCAACGCACTAAAGATGCTAGCCATCAAAAAACGCCGCTGACTCAATTGAATCAGCGACGCTAGTGAAAGTAAGTAAAGAGAGTTCGTCAAAAAAGAATTCAGAAACTGGATCTAAAACTCAGAAACTGGACCTGTCCCCGTTTCTTTGCCCAAAACTCAGAAACTGGACCTGTCCCCGTTTCTTTGCCCGTTAACTCCGTGTCAATAGAACAGTTACGCAATCATTTAACGATCAGTCCTCTCGGCAGTGCCATTCGCTCCTGACACCTTATTCTTGTTCTACTCTCTGATTACCTAAGCGTGATTTCTGTTTCCGGAAGAGATTGTCTGATTTCAATTTTGACTGATTCTGAAAGTCCAACATCAATCAATTCAAGTGCCTTTAGTGATCTCAATTTCTGTATAGACTTGACAAACTCATCTTTAAACTCGGTCAAATCTACGTCAGCCAATGTAAGAACGCTTACTTGGTGCAGTCGTCCCAATGCTTCTACATCTTTTGAATCAAAATCGCAGGACACTATCAGTAGGCTTTCTAATTCGCTACAAGCTGCAATGGAATTTGCCCATTCGTTTGGGAGCGGGGAACATCCAATTCTCAATTGCCGTAAATTGACTAACTTACTAAGTTGCTGATAACAATCGTTTTCAGCATCAGTCAAGTCACAAATAGAAAATCCCTTTATGCAAAATGAATACGAAAACCAAGTTGGAAAGTAGCGATTGGGTGGTAATGCGTGACTATCCCCCATGTAAATCCAATTTGGCCCAATTGGTTCCTCGAATCCGCTTTCAAACCGAGCTCCTAAAATCAACAATCGCTCCATGGCAGTATTGTGATTCGCAGCATCGTAACATCTTAGACCAACGAAAAGTGAAACTATGGACACAACAACCAAGAACCATCGAAGCGAAATTTTGAATTTGAACACTTTATGGCGCCCGCCAATCTGCATCTCCGTCGCACTTTATTCTATGACTATACAAACGAAACAAGTTGTCCTTGTCTAATGGGCCAAGGCGAACCGGGCCGATTGAAGTTAACACACGTCCACAAGGATAAACTTTGTACGCCCAATCCACTTCTAGCATTGATTTTACTTTTCGAAAATCAAGACTAGCTGTTCCGCGTTGCAGTCCACGGCAACAGCCATTGGAACATGCATTGCCGACGCTTGTCGAAATCATCGTTTGATGCACATCCAGCCCGGAACCCTCATTTGGCCCTTCATCTACCTTTGTATGGGTCCCACAAAATTTAAGAGAATACATCTGCCAACCAACCGCGAATTCAGCGGGGCGATGCTCGCTAGTTGCTCCAGTTTGAAATATTCGTTTGGCTTTGAATGTCATAGTTGGAGTCACTAGGCCTTTACAATTCGTATTGTCACATGGCCTTGGTGGACATTCCTTATCATTCGGTGGAATCCACGTACACGTATTGGCGATAGATAATGTAAATGAAAGATCGACGACAGCCATAGTGTCATATTTGCCCTTCCATTTGCAGTTTATTGTTTGGCTTTGAGATCCATCTGGATCAATTCCCCCAGGCACGAAATACCCTCGATAGAGTGACATACCGTCCACGAATCCTAACGGATCACGGCTGATAAATCGACCAAGTTCGGTCGAATAATACCTTGCCCGGAAATACAACAGATTCGTTTCCAAATCTTCGCGTCGACCGGTGTAGCGGAACTCCCAATCGAAGAGTGTGTTTGGTGTTGGGCTACCAATGAGCTTCATAAACACGCTGGTTCTGGCGATTGCGAGCCCGTGGCCTTCGTAGAGATAACGTTCTTGCACTGCACCACTGGTGCTGGTAATGGCAACAACGCTGTAGCGCAAATCGGTCAACGCGTACAACCGTTGATTGAGTACGCCATCTTCGTTGCTGTCTCGATCACGCAGCAAGAGATCATCGACATAGCCGAGGTTCCAAACGAATTGCCGCTGGGCATCGGATGACGAATCGACACGTTCTTCGATTGCTTGCGATTGCGCCGAATAGTAAACGTAGCGCGTTTCATCCAGCGTTCCCGCATCGTACAACCGTTTCGCGATCCGGCGATTGTTACCATCGTACTGATACTCGGCAACGGTCAAACTAGAATCTTCAAGCTTTACCAATCGATTCCAAGCATCCCAAGTCGCATCGTAGGCGCTTGTCAGATCGTTTGGTTGCGGAATGGCCGTCATGTTTCCGGCATCGTCATGGGCGGGCGTCGCCCAGGCATCGCCAGCGGTTTCTGAAATATCCGTGATTTCGTTAACGCTGTTGTGAGTGCGCGTCTGCATCAGGTACGGTCTGGTAGTCACATCGAATTGTTCGATGTTACCCGTTTCATCAAGCCCAAAGGTTTGCGTGAGATTGGCATTCGACACCGCGGTACCGGCCGAGTTCAAAATCCCGCGTTGAAACGAAGTCATCCGGTTCAATGCATCAAATCCAAACAGGCTGTCAACTCTGGGGTTGGAGCCTTTTCGGCCTGCGATCAAGTTCCGTTCAAACAGACGGTTGCTGACTCGATCGTAGTCGTATTCGGTGCGAACCAAATCTGTTGAGCCTTTGGTCCAGCGGAGATCAATCATGCGGCCAAAGCGATCCAGCGCAGAATAAGGATCCGTACCACTACCCAAAGCGATGGTTTTTTCGATTCCCGGTTCGTTGTAAGTTTGTGAAACCAAACTTCCTCCACCCGATCGTTGATAAGTAACCAGTGTCATTGCGCCATCTTCGATCGTTTCC
>CAZPBE010000102.1:0-2140 GCA_964584615.1 uncultured Pirellulaceae bacterium
GCTTCATTTTATCGTTTATCGCTTTGAAAGCGAGACTAGCTCTTGCGACGGCGAATGCCACAAAGACCTAGCAAACCACCGAGCAACAATGTCGCTGTAGTGGGCTCAGGAACAGCAGGAACGGTGCGAACACTTCCACTGTCAACCTCGAACGTGAAATCGTCAAAGTAGATATTACCACCGACAGTATCATCGAATCCGAGGGCGTCTGTGCCAATCACTCCGGTAACATGACTGATACCCAATGCGGCGTCCGCAGCAGAAATCGTGTATGAGTGAGTGAACAGCTGGAATGTTTCAGTCAAAGTTGAAGCAGCAGTTGCGCCAGCGTCATTGCGGAATAGCTCACCCCCTGCGCCTTGAAACTCAAGACGAGGTGCTAAGGTAGCTCCACTTGTCACTCCAGCTGCATCGGTAGCAGCCCAGACAGACACAGTGAATGTACAGCCTTCTTCCGCCACGACGTATTGAGAACCGGGTCCGGCAGCTACGGCCGCAGCTTCGTCTGCAAAAAATCCACCGCTACCAGTTCCGCTGTTTGAGTTCATGCCTGACCAGTTTCCACCCCAGCCATTTCCGTTGTCGACTGTCATTGATGAGTCAACAACGTAGGAATAGCTTCCGCTGCGGGCGTTTACGTCTGAAAGACCCAAACCAGGTTGCCCAATAAAGTCTCCACCGCCATCGGTGAATTGCATAGAAGCTGGTTGGACTCCTAATGTAGTGCCAGTACCTGCTGCAGCGCCGTCGGCTTCGTAGTCAGTCGTGTGGATAACGTCTGCGTTTGCACCAACTGCAAACAACATCGTGAGTGCGACCGAAGTCAATAGTGTTCTCATGGTTGAATTCTCTCGTAACTAAAATGTGGTAAGCGGGAGTAATGTTACAAAAATTGTGTCTTGATTGCATTGTTGGGTACATGAAACATGTTTCACAGAAACAGGTTTCGCGGACTCAACGCTCGACAAAATGCGTGGCTACGGTCTTACGACCTCTCGCTCTTCGCGTCCAATATTATGCCTTCTGAATAAGAGGCGCGAAGGCATAAACAGGAAAATTGTCAATATTTACCTAATTTACCCACCTGCAGTCAGCCTTTAACGTAGTGGTCGCCCCCGTTATTCATGAATTCCCGAAAAAACAGGTGTTTTCCTGTGTTTACCAGACCCAAATGAGTTGGCTGTCATTGAGTTGAGCTCAAAATAGCAGGTACGTTTCTGTAGATAGTTCTATCGAACCGAATTGCGGTCTCCCCCAATGATTCACACCGGACTAACGATTGAAGTGCCAATCGTCATTGGATAATTCCACCAATGTTGATTGGAACACTTCGACTCGATGTGCGATCGTGCGTCAACAAAATAGGAAACCCCTAGCAGTATCCGAGGACTTGGATATTAAGATGGCTTCATCAATCACAAAGACCATGCCAACTTACAACTGTGTCAATGAGTTGGGTTTATCCAAAAAAGCCGGATGGAGCAAAACGTAAAAATGGAATTCCTTGAGGTCCCACTCTTTGACGACGATCTTTACAAGTTAGTCGTTCGATTTGTCTTCAATTTGATTTTTGTCTTTCTCGTTGTCGTTTGGAGTTATTTCCCGCGCGAAAAGAAAAATCAATACGTTTTCACATTCATCTTGCTCAACGTGTTGGTGTTTTTCATCTGCTTCACATTGAAGAAGCTCGATCTTGGTATTGGAATCGGGTTGGGATTGTTCGCGATCTTCGGAATCATTCGCTACCGTACCGATACGATCAAAGTCAAAGAGATGACTTATTTATTCATCGTGATTGGAATCGCGGTGATCAATGCGCTTTCCAACAAGAAGACCAGCTATGCGGAGCTGATGTTTGTCAATGTCACGGTTGTCGCAACCACCATGATAATGGAGCAGTTCCTGGCGCGCCGCAATCTTAAACTGCCGACGCAATCGATGACCTACGACAAACTGGATCTATTGTTCCCGGCACGCCGCGAGGAGTTGCTTGCCGACCTTGTGAGTCGAACCGGGTTGAATGCCAAAGAAGTCAAGATTTCGAAAATCGATTTGAAAAATGGAACCGCCTCCATTTCAGTTGCTTACGAAGCTTGAGCGGGCTTGAATAAGTCAACGTTGGCTTATTGATGCGTTGGCT
>CAZPBE010000102.1:2240-5161 GCA_964584615.1 uncultured Pirellulaceae bacterium
GTTGGCTTATTGATGCGTTGGCTAAACGGAATCGACCGCACTATATTGAGCTGCTCACTGTTTAGTTTGGCGAATCACTTTGTTCAACGATGGAAGTTGTCATGCGTGTCTCGAAAGCTTGTTTGCTTGCTGCGGTTTCTTTTTGTTATTTCTTTGCGAGTTTTGTATTGGCTGATGAACCTCAATACTTGGTCTTCGATGCCGCGGGCCAGCCCAACGGAAAGCACATTGTGTTGGTTTCGGGTGACGAAGAGTATCGCAGCGAAGAATCATGTCCGATGCTGGCCAAGATTCTCAGCCAGAAACATGGGTTCAAGTGCACCGTGTTATTTGCGATCGACAAAGAAACCGGATGTATCAACCCGTATCAGCTGGACAATATTCCGGGTTTGGAAACTCTGGCGACGGCAGACTTGATGGTGTTGGCAACACGATTGCGAAAACTCCCTGACGATCAACTGGAGCACTTTCTCCAATTCATTAACGCTGCCAAACCGTTTGTGGCTTATCGCACGGCGACGCATGCGTTTCGCAAAAACGATTATGGTGGATTCGAATGGGGCCACTTTGGAAAAAATTTGATTGGCGAAGACTGGCTTAATCATCACGGCGATCACAAAGTTCAAGGAGGGCGCGGATTTGTGGTTCCCGAAAATGCAGATCACCCGATCCTCAATTCGGTCTCCGATGTCTATACGCCTTCAGACATCTATGGCATCAAACATCTCGACCAGGAAACGGCAACGGTTTTGCTTCGAGGCGGAGTGTTGGAGCTGTTGGATCCAGCTTCAAAACTGGTGGAAGGTGAAAAGAACGATCCGATGATGCCGCTGGCTTGGGTGAAGAGTTATCCATCTCCTGCGGGCGGCCAGGGGAAGTGTTTTGCGACAACGGCAGGCGCAGCGGTAGATTTTCGCAGCGAAGATTTGAGACGGATGATCGTTAACGCTTGTTATCATTTGACCGAGCAGGAAGTTCCCACCAAAGCCGATGTTGAACCAGTCGACCTTTACGAGCCAAGTTTCTACGGCTTCGTTTCCGGTGAGTATTATCGCGAGCGTGACTTGCGTGTAACCGATTTCGAATTGGGCAAATCGACCAACGCGATGCCCATTCCGCGATTGCAGAAGTAAGCGAGAACAGATTACTTGTCGCCACCGGATCGACTAGACTGAAACGTATGGCCAGTCGTCCTCCATCAAGTTCGAGCAATCAACCATCATCGGATGGAATTGGTTCTGAACGGTCCGGCGGTTCTTCACCAGACGCGCCGCTTGACTCGTCAATGGATGCGCCAACGCTTCCGCCGGACTCAAACGGATTAGATGAAAATTCAGCAACGATTGCCCCGCAAGGATCGGCACCTGACGGTCGCCGCGCAGACACGAGTGGTTTGGCTGTTGGCAAATCTTTTGGCGATTACGAGTTGCTGAGTGAAATTGCTCGTGGTGGCATGGGGGTCGTGTTCAAGGCTCGTCAAAAAAGCCTTGATCGTTTGGTGGCATTGAAAATGATTTTGTCGGGACAGCTTGCGTCCGACGAAGAAGTCCAACGGTTTATCACCGAAGCCAACGCGGCGGCGAAGCTTGATCACAGCAACATTGTTCCGATCTATGAGATTGGCGAGGAAGACGAAAAGCATTTCTTCGCCATGAAATTGATCGAGGGTTCGCATTTGGGATCCGAGCTTGGGCGGATGCGAAACGATTTGCCCTCCGGTATCGCATTGCTGGAAAAAGTCTGTCGCGCAGTGCATCACGCGCACCAACGCGGAATTTTGCACCGTGACCTCAAGCCCGGCAACATCTCGATCGACGAATCGGGTGAGCCGTATGTCACCGATCTGGGCTTGGCTAGAAAGATGGATAGCCAGAGTGATCTGACACGAACAGGCGCGATCGTGGGCACGCCGAGCTACATGCCTCCCGAACAAGCCGCCGGAAGCAGCGACATCACCACGGCCGCTGACATCTATTCGTTGGGCGCGATTTTATACGAGTTGTTGACTGGCCGACCGCCGTTTCGAGGCGCAACGCCGATGGATACCTTGATGCAAGTCATCAACGATGAGCCAGTGAAACCTTCGACCAGTGGAACCGTTGATCGCGGTCTTGAGATGGTGGCGTTGAAATGTCTTTCAAAAGATCCTGCGGACCGTTATTCGACTGCCAATGAACTTGCTGATGAGTTGAAGCGGTGGATTATTGGTGAACCGTTGACGGTTCGAGCGCCAACTTTTAGTGCGATCTTTAAGAACTGGATGAGACAGAACTTTGGTCGCGCCGGATACATTCTGGTTGTCGGCGGACTTGGTGGAGTTCTGGCAGGGTTCGCGTTTTGGGGCGCGACAATGCAAACGGAGATTGAATCGAAGCTGTTGCTTTACGACGAGCTGGTCAGCGCCGATCCGCCGTTTTCGTTGCAAAATTGGGATATGCCTTTTTTGCTTGCCATTGCCTGTCTCGGTTTGTTTGCCGTGATTACGGCGTTACTTGGATATTTCACCGCGCTCCTGGTACGCACTAAAAACAAAAGCGCTGACTTGGCAGGTGGAGTCGTCGTCGGCGTGATTGCGGCCGCGGGCCTTTTCTTTTGAATGATACGTATCACTACAAGCACTCACAAAGAGCTTACGAGAAAGCAATCGAAGTTTTAAGAAACGTCAAAGATGAAAAACGGGTTAAGCGGCGAGACGACTTGCTTGGAGATGCAATGGTTGGAATCGCTGGTTGCATGCGTCGGGAAGATGCCCCGACCTACCTGCAGGAGTCAATTGAGGAATTGCCTGACAACTTTAACTTGAGAAAAGAAGCATGTCGGTTTTTTGGAAAGAGAATAGATTTTGAATCGGTTCAGAAACTGGTCTTGGAACTTCCGCTGGAAGATGCCAGGGACTGGCGTCGAATCCGTGTGTGTACCTA
>CAZPBE010000103.1:0-4986 GCA_964584615.1 uncultured Pirellulaceae bacterium
CTAGAAAGAGAAAGCCGAACCAACATTCATGAACCGATTTTGGAGCTTGATATTTTTCGCTGTGCCGATCCTGGCCGTCATCACATTTGCGATGGCCAACTGGGGCGTTGCGCCGTTTGAACATCTCTGGTTCGGAAAATCGCTCAGCAAATCAGGCGAAACAATCGACTTGTTGTTTAACAGTCTTCATATTCTTTCGGCCATTATTTTGCTGGGAACCGGACTGGCAATCGGTTGGTGCATGTGGAAGTTTGATCATCGCCATCAAACGAACACCAAAGCAGCTTACTTTTCCCACAACACAAAACTGGAAATCGTGTGGACAATCATTCCCGCGTTGATTCTGTTTGGATTGGCATTCGCACAGATGGGAGCGTGGGCCGAAAACAAAATGGATCGCCCGACGATGGAAGTCGGTGGCGAGACGGTCTTTGTACCGCCGACAGTATTGGTTAAGGCCAAACAATTCGGTTGGGAGTTCTACTATCCTGGCCGTGATGGAAAGATCGAAACCCAGGACGATTTGTATATCGAAAACAGCATGGTCGTTCCCACCGGCACCGAGGTTGTGTTGCAGTTGGAAAGCCGGGACGTGATTCACAGCTTTTTCGTAGCCGAACTTCGGTTGAAGCAAGACATCGTTCCCGGCATGACGCAATTCGCCTGGTTCCGCGCTGAATCGACAGGTGATTTTAAAATTCTCTGCACCGAGCTTTGCGGCTGGGGGCACTACAAAATGATCGCCAATCTGAAGATCGTTTCACCTGCCGAATATCAGGAGTGGCTCGCGAAATTGGAACAAGGCTACTACGCAAAAACGGACCAATAACTCAAATCATCCTGTTTGATTGCATCATCGTAAAACATTCATGCCAAAATCGACCGACAACGCGAACAACCATCAGTCCGAAAACCATTCGATTAACTCGAAGGGTTCGAATGGGCTAATTCGTTTTTGGACGAAATATATTTTTGCGACCGATCATAAAATCATTGGCCTGCAGTTTTTGTTCTCGTCGTTGATCTGGTTCGGTGTCGGAGGACTGTTGGCGCTTGCCGTTCGATGGCAGTTGGCTTGGCCATGGTCCGACATGCCGATTTTTGGAAGCATGTTGTTTGCTGACTCGGGCGGACAAATCCCGCCTGAGTTTTACACGATGCTGTTTACGATGCACGCCACGATCATGATCTTTTTCGTGATCATTCCGATCCTCTCGGGCGCGTTTGGAAACTACTTGATTCCACTCATGGTCGGCGCCGAAGACATGGCATTTCCGCGATTAAACATGTGCAGCTACTGGTTCATGTGGCCGGCTTTTGGGTGCATGGTGCTAAGTTTCTTTATGCCAGGATACGGGCCAAGCGCCGGTTGGACAGCCTATCCGCCGCTAAGCGTTTTACAGAGCGCATCACCTAGCAGCGGCGCTGCCCAACAGTTGTGGGTCTGCGGACTTTTGTTCGTTGGCATCTCATCCATGATGGGCTCGATCAATTACATCACGACGATTATTCAAATGCGTGCACCGGGAATGCACATGTTTCGGATGCCGATGACGGTTTGGGGGCTGTTTATTACGGCGATCATGCAAGCCTTCGCGTTGCCGGTGTTGACGGCGGCTTTGTTAATGCAACTATCGGATCAAGTTTTCCAGACTGGATTCTTTTTGCCCGAGGGAGCATCTGCAAATAATTCGGTTGCCGGAAGCGGCGGGGGACAAGCTTTACTTTGGCAACACTTGTTCTGGTTTTATTCTCACCCCGCGGTTTACATCATGATCCTCCCCGCGATGGGCATGGTCTCTGACATGTTGGCTTGTTTTTCGCGTAAGCCACTTTTTGGATATCGCCCGATGGTTTATTCAGTGACGTCGATCGCTGGATTGGGCTTTATCGTCTGGGGCCATCACATGTTCATCTCGGGCATGAATCGCATTTTGGCTGTTTCGTTCATGGTGTCGACCATGTTGATCGCGCTGCCCAGCGGCATCAAAGTCTTCAATTGGATCGGCACGTTGTGGGGCGGCCGGTTACATTTCGCCACGCCGATGTTGTTCAGTATCGGTTTTGTTTCCATGTTTGTGATTGGCGGTTTGTCTGGAATCGTCATGTCGGCACCGCCAGTTGACATCATGATTCACGACTCGTATTACATTGTGGCTCACTTGCATTATGTGTTGTTTGGAGCCAGTGTGCTGGGCGTATTTGGCGCAATCTACTTTTGGTTTCCCAAAATGTTTGGCCGCTCGATGAACGAAACGCTTGGCAAACTTCACTTTCTGCTAACGTTCGTTTTTCTTAATTGCACGTTTTTCCCAATGCACTTTTTGGGACGGATGCCACGTCGATACGCGAGCCTTGCACCAGAATTTTTGTCAATCAATCAATTCATTACATTGAGCGCGTTTTGTATGGGTGCGGCTCAACTGATATTCGCATTCAACTTTTTCTTCAGCATGTTTTTCGGCAAACGGGCCGGCGACAATCCCTGGAAGTCAAATTCGCTGGAGTGGACCGTTCCCAGTCCTCCACAGCATGGGAACTTCCCGATTCAGCCCGTTGTTTTTCGCGGACCGTATGAATATAGCCATCCAGACACCGAGGGCGATTTCTATCCGCAGAACCAACCGCCGGTGGAGACGCACACGGACGCTTTGAAAAATTGAATCTAAGGAGCGGCAAAAGCCGCGGCCCTTGGCCCGCCCGATCCAGCCCCGAAACTTCAGACCCGCTGTCGGTCCATTCTCGAATTACTCTGCATTCCTGCCGATTCTGACCCTTTGAAGAATCGAACTTTACGAGCATAATGTGCGTACCAACAGGATACCCAACTGGGTCACCCATTAATTTGCCGCCAATTGTCCGATAATGGCGATCGTTTTGTCCTTTAACTGACTGTCCTTCCCGATGATCGACTCGTTTGCAGATTCGCTTTTCCTTGCACAAAACATCAAAGTAACCTACTGGTTAACCCCGGTTTGGATTCTTTCGATGGGAATCGCCATCGGATTTTTGCTCGCCATTTTAGGGCTGATCAAAATCTGGATTCTGCAACGCATTCCCGGACTGAACTCGGTAGCTTCGAATCGAGGATCGTTTCTGGTCGCCGGCGCGATTCTTTCAGCCGTTTACGTCGCACTGTATGTCGCCTTTCTCTACTGGTATCTCGAAGGCAATGTCGACTTTGCGAGTTCAAAAATCATATTTGCGCTTTGCTTTGTAACTCCATTTTGTTGTCTGCTTGGTTTCGGAGCGTGGAACTTAATCGCCAAGCGTTATATAGGTGAGCTGGGAGGATTTGTCAGCGAAGGGCTGATTAAGTGGCTCAATCGAATTTGCATCGCCTTCACCACGTTCGCAGTTCTCGGTGTCATTCTGGGACTGTACAACGGATTCGGGTTCGTCAAGTTCGTCGACGAGCCATTGGAACTGATGGATTCATTGGCAAGAGTTCCGTTCGTTGGCACGACAGAGCGCGAGTACACGATTCCGCCCAGCAGCAAATCGCACACCGGCGACAAAATTGATGTCTCGTTTGACGGAAGAGAATTGTCTTTTCTGACCTTCCTGGTCGATGAGCCGATTGAAGTTTCCACGGCTGAAATCACACCGACCAACAACGTCGTCATGCGCGTCGAACCGTCCGATGATGCAACGCGGATCCGCCAAAGGTCTGACGGAAAGGGTTTCGCGGAGAACAAACAGATCGATCATTTTTACGTTAACAACGTAGGCAACTCCGATGCGACTTTGAGATTGGGTTGGAAAACAAAACCAGCTTATTCGGAAGTCATCGTAATCCCGGTGATTGCGTTCTGCGTGCTCGTTTTGTATTTGTTGTGCATGATCCTCACCACATCGTTCCCCAAAATTGCAGCCATTGCTCTGTCAACGTTCAAGACAGAAGTTTCGCAGCCGCTGTTTTTGCTGGTGACGGTGCTCGGTTCGCTCTTCATCGTGTTGTCGATTTACATTCCTTACAACACGTTTGGTGAAGACATCAAAATGTACAAGGATTCGGGATTGAACCTGCTTCGCGTCATGGCGATTTTCACTGCCATCTGGGCGGCGAGTAAGTCTGTTGCCGAGGAGATCGAAGGACGTACCGCGCTGACCGTGTTGTCCAAACCGGTGGGACGACGTCAGTTTATTCTTGGCAAGTTCTCCGGTATCTCGATGGCGATTGGTTTGATGTTCCTGTTACTGGGACTTTGGTTCGTCATTTGGGTCGCATACAAACCGGTTTATGATGGACAAGAATCGAATGAACAAGTTGTCGACTGGACGTTAAGTTTTATCGAGTCGTTCAATGTCATACCGGGTTTGGTCCTGTGCTTCCTCGAAGCCGTGGTCTTCGTGGCGATCAGCGTCGCGATTTCAACTCGACTGGGAATTCTGGCCAACTTCCTGATCTGTGCTGCGATTTACGTGCTGGGGCACTTGACTCCGCTGCTTGTCCAATCGTCGTACGCATCGTTCGAACTGGTTGTTGTGTTCGCGCAATTAGTCGCAATCATTTTCCCGGTGCTCAACCATTACGACATTCAAGCGGCAATCAGTACTAACAGTGCCGTGCCACTGGAATACATCGGCTGGTCGTTTATCTACACAGCACTCTACGGCGCGATCGCCATGTTGGTCGCGCTGGTTCTTTTCGAAGACCGAGACCTTGCGTGATGCTGAGTCAGCGTTCGCTCACTCGTCCCGGCTCGGCTATCGCGGACGTTATACAGCTCGACTAATCTCAGAGGCCTATGGCTTTGAACATCGACAAAGAGCGCTTCGAACACTTGATAAACAATTCGATGTTTGTCACGGCTTACGAATTCCTCCTCAGCGAATTCGAAAAGACACCAGAAAAAACAGAGATCGTTGCTCTTTCGAAAGTCCTGTCGTCCAAGGTCCGTCGCGAATGCATGGATCTAGCGATGAGCAAGGCGACGGAATGCGCACCGAAAACATACGAGCTGGAGGCACTTTTGAAATTAG
>CAZPBE010000104.1:0-4628 GCA_964584615.1 uncultured Pirellulaceae bacterium
GCCAGGGTCCCTTCGTTGGCTTGTTGCGCAAACGCAGTCAACGACTTTCTGATCCCGTCTTCAATTTCTGTTCTCGGCAAACCGGGGAAGTTTTTTTCGACTTCAGAATGGTCGAGATCGCAAACGAACAGGTTGGGTTCGGCGTTGTCAACGATTCCCAACTCAACCGTTTCTCCCATGCCCAACTCTGTCGCGACCTGGCCGGCGATGTTCAGGAATTCCTGAATCTCGATTGTCTTGCCTTTGATGTTGTACGCGCCGATTCCCTTAAACGGTAACATGCAAACACCAGCGAAATGTGAGCCGACGTCTTCGACGTAGTGATAATTTTCGCGACCACCGTACGGCATTTGAAATGGTATTGATTTGCCGGACTTTGCACCCAGGGCGATTGACTTCAGTGCGACCGTCGGGGCCGATGTCTTGCCGCGATCTCGGCCCGGGCCAAATGTTGTGTTGAGCCGCAACGAGACGGTGGGCACGTTTGTTTTCTCCTGGAACAATGCCGCCAGGTGCTCGCCTGCCACTTTCCAAACACCATAAAGGTTTGGCGGTGCGAGAGTTTCGCTTTCCGCAACCGTAGCGCCGGAGTAGATAGCTCGCTTTCCGTAAACGGCTGCTGAGCTGGCGAATACAAATCGATCAAGCTGGTCCAACTCTTCGGCTATGTTGAATAGATTCAACGTGCCGATCACGTTGATCTCACATCCTCGCGCCGGATAGGCGGCGCAGTCAGGACTTTGGAATGCCCCAAGGTGGATGATGCGATTGGGTTGATGTTCCAGCAACGACGAGCGTAGCGCGTCATGGTCACCAATATCGACACTGACCATTTTAATTTTTCCATCGGCGAGCAAGCCATCAACGGAGTCGCCCATCCACATCTTCAAAAGTTTTGGGTCGCCAGTCCTTGTCGCCACGATGACGGAGTCGACCTGATTGTGATAGTCCGAAAAAAGTTTGTGGATGCATGATGCACCGATGCATCCGGTACCACCGGTGATGAAAATTTTTGACACGTTGGCTACCGGGATTGAGTATTAGTTTAAATGAATGGTGTGCGTGCGATTTGTTACGCGTTGATCTGCAAAATGGCCTTGGTTGTTTTCGCAGTGATAGATTCTTCCATGGCTACCAGGGCTTGGTCGAAAGAGTAAACTTTCGAATATTCTTCGATGGGAAAGACGCCGCGTTGCAGCAACGTTTGCGCGTTTTCAAAGTCTTCCCGGTTCGAACCCATGACACCGGCCATCGTCTGACCTGAGCGAGTGAACGCGGTCGCTCCAAAAGTTACATCGGTTCCATAAGTTGCGATGACGCAGATGTGGCCTTCGAGTTGAACCGACAATCCAGCATCGCCTAGCGCTGGCGGAAATCCAGAACACTCAATCAAGGTGTCAACTGTTCCTTGCTCGTATTCGTTGCCGAACCGGCGACCCTCCAAATCGGTCACGCCGTCAGCGAGTTGTTTGCTGAGCGGATTTTCTGGGCTGACGATAATTGGAACAAAGCCTCTTCCTTTGGCGAGCTTCAGCCGAACGTGGCGGTCCTGTTCAATACCAGTTACGGCGACCCGAGCACCTGCTGCTCGCGCCAGCTCCGCCGCCATCAGGCCAATGATTCCGCAACCTGAAATCACGACATCCGCACCGGGCTGGATGTTGCATTTGCGATGGATGCCTTGGGCGGCAACCGAAAGTGGCTCCACAATACTCCCTTGTATCGCAGAGATGCCGTCTCGCAATTTCATGCAGCGACTGGTTTCGACAACCGTCTTTTGAGCCATCGCTCCATCACGATGAAAGCCGAAGATCGTTTTTTTGCGGCAATAGTTAGGTCTGCCTCGCCGACAACCGCTACATCTTGAATCACCACAGCCGCGCATTGGCACGATACAGACTTCATCGCCGAGGCTGAGTCCATCCTTGCCTTCGGTATTCGGACCGAACGCAACAACGCGACCACTTGCTTCGTGACCGATGGTGCGCGGCCGGTCGACCCATGAAAAATTCGGTTTGCCAAGACTGGCACTGTTGTCTGAGCCGCAAATACCGACAAACATTGGCTCGACGAGGACTTCGCCTTCGCTTGGATCACGAAGTTCAACTGTTTCCACGGCAAGATTGGCGGTTACCGGTCCCGAGCCAGGCTTGATGTATTGGCTGTCGAGAAGGCGAAGCGCTTGAATGGTTTGCGGCACGGTTGCTCCGTGTTGGCGGCTTGAACATGTTTGAACGAAGCCAATAGTTTAGTCGAATGGCGGCTGGGAAAAAGAGGCTTGCGTAGTAGGACCCGTTAGCAGTATGCATGAGGCGGTCGGAAAACCGTCGCGATTGTGCGCTGATCTCCACAATCGTCAAGTCTGCCCGTTTTCAGTCAATGAGCTTGAGCTACAATGGCCCGTTTCCAATGCGCAACTTGGCCGAGAACTACAAACCGTGAAACGATTTCGAATCATCGCTGGCGTCACTGCTTTTCTGTTCATTCTCTTGACGAATGCCAGTTCGGTACTGTTGGCTCAGCAGGAGCCGCCAAAAGACTATCTGCGCGAAATGCAGTTTCGCGCTGTCTCCGACAAAGAAGCTGATTGGATTCATTGGGGCGACGACTCGTCCAAATTTTCAAACTGGACAAACCATTCCAACCGCTTGATTCCCGTTTACACTTACGGGGTCTCGCTGAAAAGCATTAAAAACGAAAACAGTATTTATCGTGACGCGGCGCGACTGGAAAAACTTTACGATCGACCTGCTGATGATTCGGTCAACGAAAAAGCCAGGTACTTCGACCAAACACAGATTTACGATTTGCAAAAATCGGCTTTAGCGTCAGGGAAGAAGAATATCATCCTGTTTATCTGTGACGGTATGGATTGGCAGACCACGCAAGCAGCGGCCATCTATAAAAACAAGAAAGTCGAATATAAGAAAGGAAGAGGCAAAGGGCTTTCTTTTTTAGATTATCGAAAAGGCAATTCTGAATACGGCGCGATGGTTACCAGCCCCTACACTGGCAGCACGAAATACGACGTCGACTCTCAAACCGTGACCGAACAAGGATCGCCGACTGGCGGCTACAACGCCACGCTGGGCGGCGCCAATCCGTGGACGCGAGCGCCGAGTGAAGGTTATCTGTTGGGAAAGAGCGCGCAGAACGGTCACACGGTGAACGATTCAGCTGCTTCAGCGACGGCGATGACGACCGGTAAAAAAACATACAAGTCATCGATTAATGTCAGCCCTGACGGCAAGCAGTACAAAACGATCGCGCATGAAATGCAAGAAGAAGGCTACGCGATTGGATTGGTGACCAGTGTTCCGATAAGTCATGCGACGCCCGCATGTGCTTATGCTCATAATGTCAATCGAAACGACTACCAGGATATTAGTCGAGATCTTCTCGGCCTCAAATCCGTTTCGCACAAAAGGAAGCCGCTGGATGGTGTCGACGTCTTGATCGGCTGTGGCGTGACCAACGATACGGATGACGACCGTGAGAAACAGGGTGAAAACTATATACCGGGCAACAAGTATGTCGCGGCCGAAATGTTACAAAGTATCGACGTTACCAGCGGTGGAAAATACGTCGTGGCGCAACGGACCAAAGACAAAGACGGCTCAAAGGTTTTGATGGACGCGGCTAAGCAAGCGGTTGACGAGAAAGCTCGGCTGTTTGGATTTTTTGGTTTTTCGGCGCATCTGCCGTATCGAACAGCCGACGGGAGTTACGATCCCACGATCGGTGACGATAGTGGCGAAAGGTACAAACCAGAGGACTTGAAAGAGAATCCGGAACTGGCCGAAATGGCGACGGCCGCACTCATGGTGCTTGGCGAAAACGAAAAAGGGTTTTGGTTGATGGTCGAATCCGGCGACATTGATTGGGCGAACCATAACAACAATATCGACGACGCAATTGGTGGTGTGTTTGACGCCGAAGCGACTTTCGATGCCGTCGTCGACTGGGTCGAAACGAATAGTAGCTGGGACGAGACAGCGTTGATCTTTACGGCGGACCATGGACACATGTTGGTGATAGAAGATTCGGAAGCATTGACGGGTAATCGCATGCTGGGACCTTGGGTCTCTCCCCGGTTGGCCGAAGTCGAGAGCTTTCCAAGACTGGTGACCAACGTCGAAGTTGCCATGGAAGACGCGGACGACGACCAGGTCGAGATTATGCTTGGCAATGAACTGATGACAGAATTGAAAACAGAAAAGTTCTCGGTCATCGTTGAGGAAGATGGGGAAGAAAAACAAGTCACTCGATCTCGACAAGGTCCTGCGAATAAAGTCAACAAATTTATTGAGGTCACCGATGGTCTAGTGTTTCGCAAACTTGATGGCGAATCTATGGATGCGAGGAAAGCCATCGAGATGATCAAAGAGATGAAATCGTTCTTGTGGTTGCCGAAGTATTCGCAGCCGACGAAAGCGCAAGTTGAACTTTTTAATTCGAACTTGATTTTAGTTTCACGCGTTGAGAATGCGGATTCGGATGAAGCGGAAGACTAGAGTTGGGGTTTGGTGGGGTTTGGTTTTGGGTTTTAGTTTTGGGTTTTAGTTTGGGGTTTTAGTTTGGGGTTTGTCGTCACCGAGGGTGCTTAGATTTGAAATTTAGGGTTTGAA
>CAZPBE010000105.1:0-4537 GCA_964584615.1 uncultured Pirellulaceae bacterium
AACAGGGTTATGTACGACATCATGTCGTATAAACAGGAAATTCCTTTTCTGTATGTTACCAAGCCTTCCATTGTTCTCAATGTAGATTGCAAAAAAAGCTATCGGTATTTCTTTCCCTAACTTGCTTGCAGCGTTGTGAAAGTAAGAGTTGCCAGCGTGGTCTGAAGTTTAGCTAATCAAGCGAAGTGATTGACGGCGAACTGTCGAGTCGAGCTGGACTACAGAATCTCTCGTTTACGATTGATGTAATCCCAAACGACGAAACGATCGAGGTCTCCGCCGGCGGTGAAGAAGACACGGCCTTGGGTCGATTCGGTCAGTCGGTGCGCAAATCGAATGTCTTCCTCGGATTGCGACCAGCTCGGGACCAGAAACATGTTGATCGTAATTCCGTCCTGAGCGCACAACATTCCTTCCCGCATCGTCGCGTCTTCGGTCACTTGCTGAGGAGGGTACATCATGTGTAAAGTTGAGCCTTCGAAATGAGCGGTCGGCAAGCCATCGGTGATCAACATGACTTGTTTGTTGGGTGTTGTCTGGTTGGCCAACAATTGACGGGCTAACTTTAGCGAGTGTTGAATGTTGGTGAAGTGCGGATGGACCATGTGCTCACTGACTTGCGGCTGGCTCATGTCGACTTTCAGATTCACGTAAGGATCGTGTATCGTCACCGGTTTGGGCATCAAATCGATGATCTCCGATTGCCGACGAACTTTTCCAAACGTGTACATTTCAATAAAGTTCAAGTAGTCGCCCGGATACTCCGATCGAATGAGTCCGTCCATCGCGAAAGCCATTCTTTTCACATTGATATACTGGCCGTCGTACCGCATCGAACCACTCATATCCATAATGATCACGGTTGCGGCTTTTGGGTTGTTCCTGGTGCGGTGGATTTCAATATCGTCTGATCTTAGCTGCAGCGGACTGTTGCCAAGTCCACCTTCGCCGGCTTGACGGATCATCGAATTAACGAACGTCTGCGGGATGTCCATGTTGGTAATCGAATCGCCGAACTCGTAAGGTTTGGTGGCTTGCATTTCGACAGCCCCTTCGCCTTGAATGTTATCGATGTGCCGACCTGTATTGGATTCCTTCAGGTGGCTGAAAATTCGGTTTAACAGTTTTCCCTGAAAGATGCGAAACGCCTGCGGCGTCAGTTCGTATTTCCCATCCTTTTTTTGAAAGCCTTGTTTTTGGGCGGCTTGCTCGACATAGTCTTCCAGCTGTCGACGCATATCTTCCAGCGAATGCATGGTTTGCTCGTCCATGTATTCGCCAAGTTTTTCCATGTCGATGACAGCGATCTGAGCATTGGCCAATGCGTCATGAAGTTGTTCGATCAGTTTGTCAATTTCGTCCAGCAGTTCTTTGATTTCGATCGCTTTGGGGATCGTCAGTGATTCGTTGCCAGTGAATGCATAGTTCGCATCAAGCTCATCAATTTGGTACTTGTCCGTCAACTTGGCCATCGTTGCCATGAGATGTTGGGCCAGCGGATCAGCATCGTTGTTGACGTCGTACCAGAGGGATTCAAGATCGTAAAGTTGTTCCCGCGTGACGGCTTCGTTGTATCGCGACTTGCGAACTTCATCCATTGAAGGCGCTTGTTTGGCTTTCTTGCGGAACGCCTGCTTGGCTTTTATTTTGACGGTGCGCGTTTCGTACTTCTCAAGAATCTTCTGCTTTTGGTCTTCCAGTAATGCGATCATGTGATTCAGATTGGGACCCATTTGACCAAGCTGTGATGGGTCAATCTCAATCGCGTTTGCCATTTCTTCTTCGGTCAACTGACGTTGGCTTCCGTAAGCCATCATTTGATTCATCAACGGCGTGACGAAATCCGGAGGAGGTTGCCTGGGACTGGGGAACTTGATCGGATCGTACTTCATGTAAGTGTGAAGCACTCCGCCGACGCGTTCGTCAGGATTGTGGTTTGGATCGTTCATGGTTGGTTCGCGCGGTAGCGAGTCGTTGTTTGCGATAGGGACCTGTTGTTGAATCGAGCGCCCGGTTTCATTCCGAGAGCAGTTTACGAATCTATATTTCGTAGCTTGATTGGCCGTGGTCCTGGCCTCGCGAAATCATGTCGGCCGCGTACAGTCCAGCGAGAATGAACTCGACACACGAAGCGCGAACGGCGGCGTCGGACGAAGCGTTGACTTCGAAAGCTTTTTCCCAAGCTGGTGGTACGCGCTTGAGGCGTTCAGCATATTGCGAGGACGGAATCATGTCACCGACTTCGATGCGCACGCCTTTGCCAAATATTTCTGCAATCTCCTCCAATCCATTTTCCGCGACGTATTCATTGAAAACAACTTGAATGGCTTCGGCGACAATGCTGTCGAGTACATTTTTCTCAGACATCTGGTGGCTGCCCATCAAGTCCAGTTCCAGTTTTCCGAGCGACGAAGTGTAAAGGTGCGCGAGGTCACTGATTCTTGGCACGGCAGGTTTTTCGCCATGTACGATTCCGCGTTGCCGGGCACTGGCGATCATGGTCCGATAGTTTGCCAGACTGAATCTTGCGCTAACACCTGATTGGTGGTCAACGTATTTCGATTTTCTGGCTTGCACCGTGATCTGCTCGCAAATCTCTTTCATGAAATACGGAATGCGGACCGGGTACGGGCCATCCAGATCAACGTTGGCTTCCTGTTCCATGATTTCAATTCCGGCGGAACGGTCGACCGGGTAGTGTGTTTGAATCAAACTTCCGATTCGATCTTTCAATTGCGGAATGACTTTACCGCTGCGGTTGTACGTCGATGGGTTGGCAGAAAACAAAACCAGCACATCGATATCAAAACGGACGGGAAAGCCGCGAATTTGCACGTCGCGTTCTTCGAGGATATTGAACAAACCGACTTGGACGAGTTCGTCGAGTTCAGGAAGTTCATTGATGGCGAAGATGCCACGGTGCATCCTCGGGATCAGGCCAAAGTGCAATGCGTCTTCGGTCGACATGCTGGATCCACCAACAAGTTTCGCCGGATCGATTTCGCCGATGATGTCTGCGAACTTGGTTCCGGGAGCCAGTCGTTCTGAATAACGATCATCGCGATGCCACCAAGCGATGGGTACGTCGGCCGGGTCGTGCGAGTTGAGAAATTCTTTAGCGGCAAGCGAAAGCGGAGCGGTGGGATCTTCTTTGAACGGCGTGTTGGGAATGTCGAGGTACGGAATCTCTTCGTCGAGAAAACGAACCAGCCCACGCATCAATCGACTTTTGGCTTGACCTTTTTCGCCCATGTACAGCATGTCGTGACCGGATAGCAACGCGATGTTGATTTCGGGGATGACTGTGTTCTCGTAGCCGACGATGCCGGGGTAAAGTTCTTCGCCATTGGCAAGTGCAGCGACAAAGTTATCGTGGATTTCCTGTTTGACGGGCTTCGATTGCCAACCGCTATCCAAAAGTTCTTTCAGGTTCGTCGGTTTGGTTTGCGTAACTGTCGCCATGTGCATCTATTCCTTATCGAAAAAGCCAGAATGGTTGAACGTTTCGAAGGACTCCGCGGAAGCAAGATTCCTTGATTAAAAAGCGTCCGCGAATCGTTCCCTGATCGGCTTGATTTAGTTTGTTCGGCTTGGTTTAACTGGTTTAACGATAGCGCGACCACCGTTTGCAGCCCGACCAGTTTGTGGGTTCTCACGTGCTAAGCTGTGGCCTGGCCAAGTACTTTGACAGGTTCAAAGTGCTTTGACAGGTTCAGTCGCGCCATAAAATTGATTATACGAAAGGAAAGCCTTTTATTTGCGGATTCAACCAAAAATTGCCGGGCTTTGCTTTCTCGTAGTCTTGGGCGAAGATTAAAACTTTTTCCAGTCAGCGACGAGACACTTGTTTGAGTCGGATGCTCAATCCCTATTTTATTCTTTGGCTACGGTACGAATATGCCCTCTATTGATTTTATCTTTTTTGACATGGGCAATGTGCTGCTTAAATTCAGCCATCAACGGCTGATTGATCAAGTCGCCAGCCTTTCCGGTTTGGACAACGGGCGAGTTGAAGAAATACTTTTTCGAAAGCCGCATGAAATCGAGAACCACTTTGAAACGGGGCTAATTAACGCAGAGGAGTTTCACGCTCAGTTTTGTGAACTGGCGGGAGTCACCGTTAGACAAGCTGAACTTGAGTTGGCCATAAGCGACATTTTTTGGTTGAACACATCGATCGTCCCTGTGGTGGCTCAGCTGCGAAGCCGAAATTTTCCGATTGGTATTTTGTCGAACACTTGTGAGTCACATTGGAACTTTGGTTGTGAGCGGTTTGCTTTGGTTGGCAAGTTGTTCGACAAAAGAATTTTGAGCTATGAAGAAAAAAGCATGAAGCCTGACTTGAAAATTTATCAGGCTGCCATCGAGTTGGCTGGTTGTGAACCAGAAAGAATCTTCTTCGCTGACGATAAGCTGGAGAATATTGAAGCGGCTAGATCGATAGGGATGACAGCAGAGATTTTCGAATCCGCTGGCGAGCTGGCGAAGCAACTGCAACAATTGGGCATTGAATTGAATGTTTAAGGATTGGCGAGTC
>CAZPBE010000106.1:0-3955 GCA_964584615.1 uncultured Pirellulaceae bacterium
AGCGCCCATGATGTAGCGGTAGCCTACTGCCTTGCCATGGCGGAAGTGTGGGTTCAACTCCCACTGGGCGCTCAATGTAACGTGCTGTTGGCCTAGCCTGGTAAGGCGGCGGTTTTGGAAACCGTTGGGTGCAGGCAGATCCTGTGCCTCGGAGGTTCGAATCCTCTCAGCGCGACTTTTAGATATCAAGTGTTCTTGACCGATCGGTTTAGGTGCCAGTTTTCCAAACTGGTTAGGCGAGTTCGATTCTCGCAGGACACTCTTATAAAAAGTGTTCAGAACTAAGTTTTCAGTGTTCGAAACGCGAAGCGAAACCTGAACACTGAGCAATCAAAATATGGCCCATCGGTCCAGCCAGGAGTGGACGCTGCCCTGTCACGGCGGAGATCACCGGTTCAAATCCGGTATGGGTCGCTTACTTCTTTGAAGAATTAGATTTGGGGACCCAATGGATTGGCGACTTGCCTTTGAAGCAAGTTTTGAGAGTTCGATTCTCTCTCCCCGAGCCAAACAATGAACTAAGGGTTGGTAGCTCAGTGGCAGAGCGGGTGCCTGTTAAGCACCTATGCGTGGGTTCGAGTCCCACCCGGCCCTCTAACGATATGCCTTGCGAGTGTGATGGACGCATGACTGCCTTCGAAGCAGTTGGACGAGGTTCGATTCCTTGGCGAGGTACTTTTACTCTGGTCGGATGGCGCAACTGGTTGACGCGCGGCGCTTAGAACGCCGTTCCTTAGGGTATGAGGGTTCGAATCCCTCTCTGACCACTTTTTACAAACTGGGAGTCGGAAACCAGAAAACGAAAATTCTCTTTCGCATCAAACTTCCGGTCCCGAAAACAATTTTTGCGGGAGGGCCAGTGCTCATCCAGGCCTCATAAGCCAGGACCGCCAGGTGCGACACCTGGTTCCGCAACTTTGTTCAGGTACGCCAACTGGCTGAGCGGCTCGGCTTAAACCCGGGTGACTACAGGTTCGATCCCTGTCCTGAACACTCTTCCAAAGTGGAAGTTAACTAAGGCTCGTTCGTCTATCGGTTTAGGATTTCAGTTTTTCAAGCTGAGGAGATGGGTTCGATTCCCATACGAGCTACTGTTCAAGCTGAGTTTGGATATTTTGACAGGACAACATGATATTTACTGCGCAACGGACTCAAGGACTCTTTATTTCCGACCATCCAATCGCAAAACCCGACGTTGTATGCAAACAGGTAAAGCAGTGAAGTTCAAAACTTCGCGATTTTGTGGGTTCGACTCCCACCGACGTCACTTGAACAATTGAAAACGCGACTAACTGCCTAATTGTTCGCAGTTTTGTAGCTTAATGGCAAAGCAATACGTCTCTGGTCAATACTTCGTTGGTCGCGTTTTCAATTGTTTTTGCTTCGATCAAACGATCAATAACCGGGTCGCGTTCCTTACGCCTGTCTGTAAAACAGGCGCCATTAATTTGTAGGGCGGCGGCGAGAGGTTCGACTCCTTCGCGACCCACTCATTTACAAATGGCTCGTTCGTCTATCGGTTAAGGATCTCAGCTTCTCAAGCTGAAGAGATGGGTTCAATTCCCATACGAGCTACTTTATTGCAGACGTGCTGGGACTCGACTGGCTTTCATATGGCCGGGTTGTTCGGTTCAATTCCGAAGTCTGCAACTTTACGCAATCAAACACGACAAAAACGGGCTGCTCGTATAACGGTAAGACACTTGCCTTGCACGCAGGAGATTGGGGTTCGATTCCCCGGCGGTCCACTTTGCTTCGAACTAGTATGCTATGTCAGCTTGAAATTCAGTTAGGCAACATTAGCCCCGGTTTTTCCCAGCTCAACCGTGGCTAACGCCAAAACGGCTAATCGAAAATTGAGCTGCACGGAATACTAGTTGCCTCGAACCAACTTCTCAATTGATTCGACATCGTAAACACATCCGCCCCAAGTCCCGCCGCTAATCGATTGAAGCAACGCCCACAATCGCGTGTCATCGGGAAGCGCACTGTCGGCCGCAAGATCAGGTCGGAGACTTCTTTGCGAAAGCACACTCGCTCCCCAAGAAGCATCGTGTGTTCCTGACGCATCGCCAATCAAATCAATACGGCCGCGAACGCCAGGAAGATCAACTTCAATCTCAATCTCATCGCCATCAAGAACTTTTCCAATCGGTCCGCCGGCAAGCGCTTCCGGTCCGATGTGGCCAATGCAAGCTCCGGTCGACACGCCTGAAAATCTGGCATCGGTAAGCAGCGGACACTGCTTGCCCCACGGCAGATGTTTTAGCGCCGCCGTCAACTGGTACGTCTCTTCCATTCCTGTTCCTGACGGCCCGCAACCAGCCAACACAATCACTTCGCCCGGCTCAACACGGCGATCGCCTTGTCCTTTGATCGCCGCGATGGCTGCTCGCTCGGAAGCAAAAACTTTCGCTCGGCCCCGGAATTTAAACACTTGGTCGTTGTCCAGCAAACTTGGATCGATCGTCGTCGCTTTCACGACGGATCCTTCAGGTGCCAAATTCCCCGTCGGAAAAACAAGCGTGCCAGTTAAGCCTTGTTCGCGAGCCGACTCAGGTGAAAAAATGACGGTTTCTGGATCGACGTCATCGGCATCAAACAGTCTCTGTCGAAGCTGTTTTCGTCGCTCCGAAACCTTCCACGCATCGAGCGATTCATCCAACGTACAACCGATCGCCGTCATTACACTTGTATCGAGCAAGCCCAATTCTCGCAGGTGCAAACTGACTTCCGGCACACCGCCAGCAAGAAACACGCGAACAGTCGGATGGTCGATCGGACCGTTGGGAAGCGCGCTGACCAATCGAGGCGTTTGCCGATTGACTTCCACCCATTCTTCGACCGTCGGCCGATCCAGTCCTGCCGCATGAGCAACCGCCGGTATATGCAGCAACAAATTTGTCGAACCTCCAAACGCCGCGTGCATCGTCATCGCGTTGCGAATCGACGCGTTGGTGAGAATGTCTTTGCTTGTCACGCCGCTTCGATACTGTTTCATCACCGCGTCTGCAGACCGTCGAGCAAGATCAATCCAGATCGGTTGTCCCGACGGAGCTAGCGCTGAATGCGGAATCGAAAGCCCTAGCGCTTCGCCGACCAATTGCGATGTGGCCGCCGTTCCCAAAAACTGACACCCACCTCCCGGCGTCGCACAAGCCCGACATCCTAGCTCGGCCGCTTCCCGAAGCGTCAACAAACCGTGCGTATAACGCGCACCGATCGTCTGAATTTTACCCGCGTCTTCGCCACGCGTTGGCGGCAAAGTCACTCCGCCCGGTACAACAACAACAGGAAGCTTACGCATCGCCGCCAGCGCCATCATCATTGCCGGATGGCCTTTGTCACACGTAGCCACACCGATCACACCTTTGCGCGTCGGCAGAGAACGGACCAAACGACGAAGCACAATCGCGGCGTCGTTGCGATACGCCAATGAATCAAACATTCCGTGCGTGCCTTGCGTCCGACCGTCACAAGGATCGCTACAGTATCCGGCAAAGGGCAGGGCAGATTTTGCTTTTAATCGTTCGGCAGCGGCTTTGATCAACAGCCCCAACTCCCAGTGACCGGTGTGGTAGCCAAGTGCAATCGGCGAACCATCTTCGGCACGCATTCCGCCCATCGTGCTAAGAATTAAATACTCGTCACGAGCAAGCTGCGCCGGCTCCCAACCCATGGCAGCGTCTTGCGTCCAACCAAACAAGTCACCACTGGGGCGGTTGCGCAGAATTTCATCGGTAAGCGGAAGTTCACCGACCGGGCCATCCGCCGATGTTGCAATATCGAACAGCGCTTTGTCTTCTGTTTCAAACCAGTTAGTCATTCTGTCTCGGTAAAATTTGGCTTGGACGCTGGCAGCGTCTGCCACGGGGATCTAACCACGAGCCACTTTCCGAAGAGGATGCTGCCAGCCAATAGTGTTCGGCACGGGGGTGTAATTATTTTTTTGACA
>CAZPBE010000107.1:0-3597 GCA_964584615.1 uncultured Pirellulaceae bacterium
CTCGCGATACAATCACAACAAAAAGCAATTCCCGTGCCGAACACTATTGGCTGGCGGCACCCTGCAAGTGCAAACTTACAGTAGCTTACTGGGCCTTGAATTTCAAGCCGCCGCGGCTTTTCACATCGAGCGGTGAGTTGTATGCGAAAAAAAAAACTGCCCGAGACAGATTGTCCCGGGCAGTTAATTTGTGGCCAACTAGAGGGTATTTCAAAACCTGTAGTGGACTTCGCCAGAAGTCCCAGCTCGCTTTCAAAACAAAGGGAATTCTGGCGAATCCCACTACGATGATCGCACGATTTTAGGTTTTGAAATGTCCTCTAGTTGTTAACTAATCAAACTTATTTGCGACGTCGGATCAGGCCAAGTCCAGCCAAACCACCAAGCAACAATGCTGCTGAGCCAGGCTCAGGAACAGCTGCCGTCTTGAACGTCACATTGATGTTCGAGAAGTCGATACCGTTGTCAGGTTCACCAGCAGAGTTGCTAGTACCAAACTGGTTGCCGTTGGCGTGGAAACCCAAAAATCCAAAGTCGAATGTATCTGGGGCAGTATCAATCACTGAATACGTGTTGCCATCGAATGTTCCGGTGGCGTCGATGATCCTCACAGTTCGCACATGGCTAACTTTATTGACTGTGTTAAGTCCCGTGAAGAAACGCGAGCTCCCGTTGAAGTGGGGCATTCGTCAGCCGTGCTTTGTCATATTGCCAACGCTGTGATCCGAATGTTTCCGGAAACCGGACCGGGTCACGTTGCGAAATGGGATGCGAAAGCCGAGCAGTTCATTGACAACGAAGCGGCAAACAAAATGATCGTTCGCGAACAACGAGACCCCTGGTCTTAATTGATCGACATCAACTCCGCGCCCCGTTGACTTGCAGGTTCTGCAGCCAATCCATGCGCACTATTCGACGCCCAGAATTACACTCCAAGGAAAGCGGATTCCGTGACCAGCAACTTTTTTAGTGCGCTCGTGTTGAGCCTGTTCTTGATCAATACGTCCATCGCGGAAGAGCATCGGGTGACGCCGGACACCGATGTTGAACAGCTTTGCAAAAAGGTCGTTGCTGGCGATTCGATCGTTTTGGCGAATGGCGACTGGATTGATCAGGAACTCGAGTTTGACGCGCTTCCCGGTTCAGCTGATGCTCCAATTACGATTGTTGCAGAGACGCCCGGCGAAGTTATCTTCTCCGGCAAGACCGAATTTCGTTTCTCGGGCAGTCATGTCGTCGTATCGGGAATCGTTTTTCGTGATTGTCTTGGTGTAGACAATGTGGTTGAAATGAGAACGGATTCTAAGTCTATGGCTCAAGATTCTCGTCTTACCGATTGCGTGTTCGAACAACCGACCGATGTCGAGTCTGGAAAAGAAACCACTTGGCTGGCGGTCTACGGCTCGAACAATCGAATTGACCATTGTTATTTCAGCGGCAAAAAAACGCGTGGCGCCACGGTCGTCATCTGGGTCGACGAAGAACCCGAAAAACATCGTGTTGATCACAATTTTTTTGGTCCCCGTCCCAAGCTCGGTGAAAACGGCGGCGAGACGATGCGGATTGGTTCAAGCAAAGAGTCAGAGTTTGTTTGTCAGACGGTGGTTGAAGAAAATTATTTCTATCAGTGCGATAGAGAGGCTGAACTGATCTCCAACAAGTCGTGCGAAAACATCTATCGGCACAATGTTATGGAAGAGTGTTCGGGTGCCTTGACGTTGCGGCATGGGCATCGCTGCCTGGTCGATGGTAATGTCTTTCTTGGAAAAGAAGCATCGGGTACTGGCGGAGTTCGAATTATTGGCGAAGGTCATCGTGTCATCAATAATTACTTTGAAGGGCTTCGTGGTGATAAACAAAGAGCAGCGATCAGTTTTATGAACGGCATTCCTGATGGCCCACTCAATGGATTTGCACCGGTGAAAAATGCAATCGTTGCCCACAATACATTGGTCGACTGCAAAGTCACGATGGAATTTGGAGTCGGTGCGGGTAAAAAACAATCGGTTGCACCAGCAGATTGTCAGATCGTCAACAATGTCATTTCATCCGGCAAGTGGGCTCCGTTTCGAGTTCACGCGGAGCCAACTGGATTTGTTTGGGAAGGCAATAGGCAGCAAGTCGGCCGTGACTATGAAGATCAATTGATTGAATTCGATCGCGTTGCTTTGGGGCTGAGGACAGCCGAAGATGGATTGATGCGTCCTGTCGATGCGAAAGTCTTGGAGGCGAAACCGGTTACGCAAACGGACGTTGAGACTGACATCGATGGCGAACCAAGGGGTGAAGTCGCCGTTGCCGGCTGTGATCAGCCAGGTACTCCGATGCGAAAATTTCCGTCACCAGCCGACACGGGGCCCGTTTGGCGTCAAACGGCGAAGCAATGAGAAAGTTTCTTCTGGTAGTCTGCGTTTTGCTGGGTTTTTTCGCGACCTGTGTTCATGCGCAACAGCAGCATACGGTGAGTTCGGCAGACGACTTTGAATCCTTGATGGAATCCGGAACGCTGGCGGCTGGCGATACGATTACCTGGGCCAATGGGGAATTCAAAGACGTCGAGTTGGACATCGAAGGCGTTGATGGGACGGAAGAAGCACCAATCACCTTGCAGGCGGGCGATCCAGGCAAAGTGGTTTTTCGTGGTGAATCACAAATGAAGGTAGGCGCCCAATGGTGGGTGATTCGAGGATTTCATTTTAATGGCGGAAAACAAGGTTTCAACAGCTACAACACGTTTCAGTTTCGTAGTAACAGCGGCAAGGAATCGCAACAGGTCAGGCTGACTGACAGTGCGTTCACGAACTTGAAGACCAATGAAGAGACGTCCAAGTGGGTTTTGATGTTCGGCCAATTCAACTCGATCGACCATTGCAAATTCAGCGGCAAGAACAGCAAAGGTGCATTGCTAACGATCGAACTAGGCTATCTCGATACCGACGCGACTGCTGGTCACATTATTACCAACAATTTTTTTGGCAATGTTGCCCCTCAAAAAGGAACCGACAACGAAACGATTCGAATTGGTTCAAGCAAGGACCAAAACAAACGGGCGGGCTGTATCGTCCGTGACAATTTGTTTGATCGATGTAATGGTGAATCCGAAATCATCAGCTCTAAATCCAGCTACAACACGTTTCAACGGAATACATTTCGTCAATGTGCTGGTGCACTGGTGTTGCGGCACGGACACCACGCGCGCGTGGAAGGCAATTTCTTTTTTGGCGAAGGATGTGCGACAGCAGGCGGTATTCGCGTCGTCGATAGCCATCACACAATTGTTAACAACTACCTCCAGGACTTAACCGGTACCGGATGGAACGCCGCGTTTTCGATTCTCGGTGGAAATGAACCGTCGGGCGGGACAAGCAATGGTTATCAATCCGTTGACGACATCGTAGTGATGCACAACTCGATCATCAATTGTCAGCAAAGTTTCTTGTTGAACAAAAACAAAGGATCGCGGAATCCCGTTGGAGTGATTGCCAACAATCTAATCTCCAGCAACGTCGCTCCTCTGATCACCGCTGAATTATCCACAGCAAAACTAGTATTCTAACTCAGCTCAATTTTCGGGTAGAGTCTCTTTAGTTTCGTTCG
>CAZPBE010000108.1:0-3312 GCA_964584615.1 uncultured Pirellulaceae bacterium
AATGGCGCCGACAACTTCGCTTTCACAAGCTTTGGTGAACCCATCGGCGGTTCAGGCGGGACACAAGATGATGATGGCGGTGGCGCTGGAGGCGTTGGGACCGATGACGATGATGACACGACAGGAGGAAGTGACGGAGACGAAACGACTGGAGGCGATGGGGAAGGTGAAACTGGTGGCGGAGATGAAAGTGGTGACGGGGATGGCACCAATACTGGCAATGAATCTACCCCAAAACCTCAAGGACCACCTATGCCCCCAACTAGACTGGAGCGGTTCAATGTCTTTGAGGAGATTCTACGCGAAGTTGAGAACAGTGTTGACAGTGTAAAAGAACTCACTGCTCCCTACCTACGAGACAACAACGTGATTTCAGAACAAGCAAAGGAAACTGCCCAATTTGGCGTAGATGCAATCGAAGGCTTTGCTGAGTATTATGCCAATGTAGGGATAAAAGCTATGCTTGTCATGCCTGGAAATAAACTATTAACCGTAGATAGAGAAGTCGACGACGATCCCTTGGACGTTGTGTTAGCTCCAGACATTGAAACAGATTTGGGAGCAGGTTGGTTTTTTGACGATGATCCCGACGTTCGTCGAACAAAGAAACTGGTTGGCGGAATTTTGATCGATATGCTCATTCCGGCGCCACCTGTCGGAAGCGTAGGCAAAATATTGACGCGAGCCAGTCGAGGTGCAATTTACGGGTACAAATTATCACGTGGCGTAGCTAAGATAGCAAAGAAAGGGAGTGGCATACGGCGCTTTACCGTATCAAAGATTGCCCCAAAGAGAGTACCGTTCATTACGCCCGGCAGCCTTCCTGCAAAGGAATCCGCGGCGCTACGATCAACGATGTCTCACCTTGATGCGGGGACAAAGCCGACAGGTGCGTTAAAGAAAAAATGGGGAACCAAGTTTAAGAATTACAATGGTGACCTACCCGGCAAATCTGGTGTAGGCTCTCCATTTAGGGAATATCGAGTAGCTCCTGGCCTCGGAGAGGCTGGAGCGGGTACTCGCCGCGTCGTCGTCAACTCCGAAACCGGTGAAGTTTTCTACACTTGGACACACTATGGCGACACCGGAAATCCACCCTTTGTACGAATACGGTGATCGCGATGGAAAAGCAAACACGACTACGACGAGTCCCCTGTGGCAACGTGAGTTCACTGTGTAACGAACTTGAATCGAATGGATTCAAGCTGTTTTCGATAGGGAGCCCAACAGACGCACCGGAATTCTTCGCACAGGCGAAAAACGAGTATCCGCTTGATCCAAAAATCAGCGGCGACGTGCATTGGGATGCTTTCTCAGATTCTTTGTGGGGAGGGCTGGATGCTTGCTCGGAATCGAAGATAGCGCTAGTAATTCGGGACGCAACTGTATTCAGCGAAGGCTGTCCTAAAGACTACGACATTGCGTTGGACTGTATGTCTGATGCCGCTAGAGAAGTTGAAGCCGAAAAGCAGAATGAAGGAATGGAAAAAGCTGAGATCGTATTGGTGGTTGGTGTTGGTTAACAGCTACAGATTGAAAGGAGATGACTACGACGCCCCTGAACTTTGTAAGAAACGCAACGAACCGGCTATTTTTGGTCGTACTTTTCAGCCTCCTTTCGGTGGTCACATTGGAGTCTGTCGCCGCAGGCTATTTACTTGATGCCCCAAAGAATGGAGCGCAAGTAGCGAGCGGCAAGTTTGAGCAAATAAAAGGGGTCAGGCAAATAAAAGGGGCAATAGTAAAGGGGTCAGGCTACATTAATGTCAATAAGTAGCCTGACCCCTTTACTATTGCCAGCAAAAGGTGTGACCGGCAAGTTCTCGGATGGAAAGCACACATTCCGAATCGACACGCACAACTTATCTCCGGGAGAAAAATTCCATGCTCATATCTACAACGCAAGGGGCAAGGAAATCGCAGTAATTCAGGGTCGAGGAACCAACGGGATTTGGCGGCCTTCGCACCGCGGGCAAACGTTATTGAAGCCATCCGAGGTTGGCGCGGAACTTCGCACTGACATACGGCGGTTGATTCGAAATGCACTGAACAACATTGATTAGGAAGACAATGAGTATGACTACGACTGAAGTTAGCGTATTCGAGGGACGCTGGGGGCGGAAAACCTACGTATATGGCTCAACGAGGCGGATGTGAAGGAAAAGATTGTCTCTCACTTCGCCTTCGGTGATCCTGAAGAGGATGAGTATGCCATCGGGAATGTCTGGGCGACTTCGAATGACAGTGAGGGATGGCGAGTCGTCGAATGTCCTTTGAAAGCACATGGAATTAGTGGCCAAAAAAGTGGCGACACGGACAAATTTGAAACCGCACACGTCCACTGGGAATGTCCCAATTGCAACCAGAGTTTTTCGGAGGAGTATCTTGAAAGCGATGTAGCACCATTGCTAGTGAAATGCGGGCAAATAAAAGGGGTCAGGCTACAATAATGTCAATAAGTAGCCTGACCCCTTTACTATTGCTCGGATGATTGCTTCGCAATTTTATCATCCGCTCCACTCAAATTTACACTTTCCGTCGCGTCCCGGTTAACGTTGACGTTATCCCACGTTTAGTGATGCGCAAAATCTTTATCGCAATTGTTCTAACCCCCGTCCTTCTGATTGCAAGCTGCTGCGCATTTTTGACCTACTCAAGGTCGCTACCGAACGGACATAGCATCCAGTACGCCAACAATAGCAGCTGCTACATCATTGACCGGAACAGCCGTGTCGTCGTTGATGACCACATCGTAGCTTGGACAGTCGAGGGTTCAGTTGTGCACGGTACCATGGCAAATGTAACAAAATTTACTTTAGATACGGATTCGTCCACCGCAAAATATTCGAACGGTCTCACGACGTCCAACGGCGAACCTGTCAAAGTACGTGATTTGCCGAACGGGTATACACTTTGGTCAAATGGAAACTCAGAGCACATTATCGAACCCAGAACGCACTTACTCGTTGGACCCGTCGATGCTTTGAGTGTAGAAACTCGGAACGGCTCAATCATCATCGGAACCAACGGCCGAGGAATGCGATTCGAAATCGATACGGAGACTAGATTCTACAAATTTCAATTGCGCCTGCCAGACGGAACAATCGGTTGGGCAACCCTAGATGAATCTGGTAGAACTAAGATACTTGATCCACCCGCAACGAACGAGGGATAACAATACGTTGAACCGAAGCCGCGAACCGGACGAAATTGTGAGGTTGCGTCGCGGATGATTGGCTTCGCCAATTTTATCATCCGCTCTCACAACAAATATTTACCTTAATCCGCGTCTCGGTTAACGTTGACGTTATC